>NZ_JAQJDA010000001.1:0-579726 GCF_028617175.1 Halococcus sp. PRR34
GCTCTCCTGGCGTCTCGTGTGAGTGAAACGAGCACGAGGCTTGTCGGAGGTTTCTCTGACAGCGGATGAAGGGCGAGGCGCACGAACGAGGCCGTAGGCCGAGTGAGTAGCGACCGAAGGGAGCGCGCGGCGAGGGCTTCGGCGGTACGGTAGCGGTGCGGTGGGGAAGCGGGCCTCGGTGGATCGAGGGCGAGACCGTGAACGAACGGAGTGAGTGAACGGCTGAGGGCTCGGGCGGTGCTGTGCGGTTGCGGTCGCGGGAAGCGTCGCAACTCCATCGCGAAGGAGCTGCGGAAGTCGCGTGAAGACATCCGATGTGGTCCGAAAGAATGCCGTTCTTCCGAGATGCCGCGGCAGCTTCTTCGCGCGGCTGCGCCGCACGAACGGCCCGAGGCGCGTAGCGCCTCGCTGTCGCCGTCTCGTAGCAAAGTCAAAAGAGGACCCCGGAAAGCTTTTGATTACCCGTGGTTATCTCCGAACATGGACCTGCCGACGCCCGACGACCTCCGTGAACGTCGTCACGAGGTCGATATCACCCAGAGTGCGCTCGCCGAGCGGGCAGGGGTCTCCCAGCCGCTGATCGCGCGGATCGAGAGCGGGGACGTCGATCCCCGACTCTCGACGCTCCGGCGGATCGTGACCGCGCTCGACGCCGCCGAAGGCGAGATTCGCCGTGCGAGCGACCTGATGGGCGAGTCGGTCGTTCACGTCGCTCCCGACGACAGCGTTCGGGAGGCCATCGAACGGATGGGTGAGGCGGGCTACTCCCAGCTGCCGGTGGTCCACGACGAGTATCCCGTCGGGATCATTTCGAACAGTGACATCCGCCGTGCCGGGACCGACGATGCCGCCGAACTCCCCGTGGCTGACGTGATGCGCGAGTCGATCACGACCGTGGCCCCCGACGCGACGCTCGATGCGGTCGACACCCACCTCGATCACCACGGTGCGGTTATCGTGGTCGAGAGCGGGCGAATGGCTGGGATCATCACCGAAGCCGATGTGGCTGCTCACTTGTCCTGAAGACCCACTTTTTTACACGGGATCCTCGGTCGCGCGCTCCCTCGAACCCCTCCAAAAACCTGTCTCCGTGAGTAGCGCGGGACCGGAGGTCCCGCGGACCGTTCGCGCGGTGGAGCCGCGCGAAGACGAAGGCGAACGGAGGCTCGGAAGACGAGCGGCGCGAGGTGCGAGCGTAGTGAGCACCTCGATGCGAACGGCAAGGAACGAGCCGTGAGCGAAGCGAGTCTTCCGGTGGACTAAAAACACCCGTTCACTCGCGCCTGCGGCGCTCGTTCACGGTAGGTCTGCTGGCGCTTGCCGCCACCGCACAGCACCGCCCGAGCCCTCACTCCCTTCGGTCGTTCGCCCTCGATCCACCAAGGTCCGCACCGCCGCCGCACAGCGCGCTACTCGTCTTCCGGATCGTGTTCGATGGTCTCGACGATGTCGAGCGGGACGTCCCGGAGCGCGCCGCCGACCTCGCTTTTCGCGATCCGCTGGGCGTGCTCGCGGCCGTCGGCGTTGAAGATCTCGATTTCGAGGACGAGACCGACGATCGCGGTACCGGCTGCGACGAACGCCGAATCGAACGGCTCGCCGCAGGCCGGACAGCCGGTCGCACCGACATCGACCTCGACGTAGGATTTGTCGCGCTCGTTGAGTCGCTTGCCGGCCTCGCTGACCGCGACCCCGATCGCGTCGTCGACGTCATCGACGTCTCGGACCAACCACGCCGCCTCCAGCGCCACGAGATAATCGCTCATACCTCCCATCTGCCCCGGGGCGTGACGTGCCTTGCGGTTCCGTCGCCGGCCATGACGATCCGATTCGACGTGATCGTCCCGGCGCGCACGTGAACGCGATGCGTTCCATAAGTTATCGCGACGACAGCAGTGATCTACCCCGGCGATTCGGATCGTACACCATCGAGGTCAAGTGAACTTGCGATACGATCAAAAATAGTTGAATCGCACGACAGCGGCGGTGTACTCTCGATACGAGCGGTCCAGCGACTCGAAATAGTTATATAGGTCTCTGTCGGCCCCTCGGATGACGCCATGATCGAACGGCTGCGCCGCACGACCCTGTTCGCCGCCTACCAGGCCGCCCTCGCGCTCGGCATCGTCACCTTCCCGCTCGCGCTGCTCACCGAGCGAGCTGGAATGTCTCTCCCGGTCGATACCCTCGTCGAACGGCTCGGCGAGGCCCACGAGCGCGCGATCGACGGGTAGCACCACTCGATTCTTCGACTCGAATCGGCAATCCGAGTGTGAAAGACTGGCTTTATCAGCATCCGGGCCGAACGAGGCGTATGCCTCAGCTTCCCGACGGCCAGAACCTCTCTCAGCCCGATTTGCAGCCATCGGAGGACGTCTACGGCCCGGAGCTCGGCACGCTCCCCGAGCCAGAGATGGACAAAGGAGAGATGACGAAGACGGGCACGACCACCGTTGGCCTCACGACCAGCGAGGGTGTCGTGCTCGCCACCGACCGCCGCGCGAGCGCCGGCAACATGGTCGCGAGCAAGCAGGCCGAGAAGATCG
This sequence comes from Halococcus sp. PRR34, assembly GCF_028617175.1. Lineage (NCBI taxonomy): Archaea > Methanobacteriati > Methanobacteriota > Halobacteria > Halobacteriales > Halococcaceae > Halococcus > Halococcus sp. PRR34. The sequence goes on from NZ_JAQJDA010000001.1 coordinate 2,547, forward strand.
CGGAGATCCACCCTCGCGGGGCGCTCACGATCTCGGGCGCGGTCAGCGCGGCCCAAGCACTCATCAGCAACCTGAAGGCGGAGGTCGATCTCTACGAGGCGCGCCGCGGCGAGGAGATGAGCATGCAGGCGCTCTCGACACTCACGGGCAACTTCCTCCGCAGCGGGGCCTTCTTCATCGTCCAGCCGGTGCTCGGCGGCGTCGACGACGAGGGCAGTCACATCTACCGGATCGACATCGGTGGCAGCGTGATGGAGGAGGACTACGCCGTGAGTGGCTCTGGATCGCCGTTCGCACTCGGGGTGCTCGAACAAGAGTACGACGACGGCCTGAGCATGGACGAGGCCGAGACGGTCGCCGCCCGCGCCGTCAAAAGTGCAGTCGAGCGTGACACCGCCAGCGGCAACGGGATCACCCTCTCGGAAGTCACCGAGGAGGGCGTCACGATCGAGAACTACGATAGCATCGAGCAGGTACTCTAAGACACCCACTTTTTTACTGCGAGGGGTCGCCTGCGGCGACCCCCGTCTGCTCACGGGCGCTTCGCGCCCGTTCGCACGGCCAGCGGGACGGCTCCGCCGTCCCGCTCGGCTTGCAAAAACCTGGACTAAAAACACCCGCTCGTTCACTCCGTTCACTCGCGGAAGAATTACTGGTACTTTCTGCCACCACACAGCACCGCGCGAACCCTCTCTCCCGTCGCTCGTTCGCCCTCGATCCACCGAGGCCCGCTACTGCACCGTACCGCCGCCGCACCGCCGAAGCCCTCGGTCACTCGCTGCGCTTGTGACCTCGCCCTTCATCCGCCAGGCACCGCAACCGCGCCGCTACCGCAGCCGCTCCGCAACCGCGCCGCTACGCACGGAAGCCTGATACGCACCCCCGTACAACCCCGCTCATGAGCGACCGCGAGTGGAGCGACAGGATCGCTGGCGATCGGATGGCTGTCGACCAGGAGTTCGCCTCGACCGTCGAGAACTCCCAGTTCTCCCGCCAGCAGTGGGGACTCATCATGACCGCCGTCGAGTTCGAGGTCGAAGGGTCGGCAGGGGGCGAAGATCGTCTCGTCGCGAACACTGACAATCTCCCACACATCATGCCCGAGCTCGACAACGTCGGCGGTGGCATGGGCGGAATGGGTGCAATGAGCGGCGAGGGATCGGGCGGAAATGACGATGGTGGGGTCTTCGGCTCGATCAAGAACGCGCTCGGGATGGGCGGCGACGGCGGCACCGATCAGAAGCGGATCGACGACGCCGAGCGACTGACCCAACGCTACGCCGACGAACTCCAGCAACGCCTCGAAGACCGAGGCAAGTGGGACGACATCCGCGCGAGCGCGGGAAATTAGGGACTGCCACCGCGAAACAGCGTTCGCTCCTCGGTCTCGTAGATGTTGATGAGTTCGGTCACGATCTCGTCGTAGGACTCCTCGTCGACTCGAAGCCGATCGAGTCGGTCGGCGGTGTCCTCGTCGAGATGGACATCAGGCATGGCAAACGGCCCAACGCACGCGAGGCGCTTAACTGCGGCGGCCGTGCTCAGAGCCGGTCGACGATCGACCGTTCGACGTCCTCGGTCGTCGCGTCGCCACCGAGATCCGGCGTCCGGGGTCCGTCCGCGAGCACCTCCAGCACGGCCCCGCGCACGCGCTCGCCCGCAGCGTCGTAGCCGAGATACTCACAGCACATTGCGGCGCTCAACACCGTCGCGACGGGGTTGGCGACTCCCTCGCCCGCGATGTCGGGCGCAGTACCGTGAACGGGTTCGAACAGCGCGCGGTCGGGGCCGACGTTCGCGCTCGGAAGCAGTCCCAGCCCGCCGACCAGCCCGGCCGCGAGATCGGAAAGCACGTCGCCCGCGAGGTTCGGACAGATCACGACCCCGTAATCGGAGGGATCCATCACGAGATGCATCGCGAGGGCGTCCATCAGAGCCGTCTCGTAGTCGGCCCCGCGTTCGTCGGCGACCGCCGCGACGCCGTCGAGAAACAGGCCATCGGTACGGCGCATGACGTTCGCCTTGTGTGCGATGGTCACGTCGTACCCGTTCTCGGCAGCGTAGTCGAAGCCGAACTCCGCAATTCGTTGCGAGGCCGCGTCCGTCGTCACGCGCGTGAGCGTCCGAACGCTCTCGGTGATCTCGCTCTCGATGCCCGCGTAGACGCCCTCGGTGTTCTCCCGAACGAACACGAGGTCGGTCTCGGGGTGGAGCGCGTCGACACCCGGGTAGGCACGCGCGGGGCGGACGTTCGCGAACGACCCGACCGCTTCACGGAGCGGGAGGATCACGTCGGCGGCAGTCTCGCCCGCTGCGCCGAACAGCGTCGCATCGGCCGCCGCGGCCAGCTCTCGAGTCTCCTCGGGAAGCGCACTGCCGGTCTGGGCGCGTGTCTCGTCACCCGCTTCGGCGTACTCGAACACGAAGTCGCCGACCGCATCGAGCACTTTCACCGCGACCGGGACGACCTCCTTGCCGATCCCATCGCCGGGGATCACCGCGATCCGATCAGTCATCGACGTAGGGGAGCGCCTGTGCAGTCTCGTCCACGACACCCGCGTTCGATCGCATGAGTGCGGTCGTGTCCCACTCGCCATCGACGAGCGCCGTGCGCTGGGCGTCGTCGACCGCGACGTCGATCTCGCGATCGCCGTAGCGCACCGTCTCGGCGGCCACGTCGACGTCGATCGCCGTGTCGGGGTTGTTCTCGATGAATTCTTGAAGATCGGCGACCGCCTCCGCGTCGGTGGTCACGGTCGGAATGCCGAGCGCGAGGCAGTTGCCCGCGAAGATCTCGGCGAACGACTCGCCGACCAGCGCGTCGATCCCCCAACGCTGGAGCGCCTGTGGGGCGTGCTCGCGCGAGGAGCCACAGCCGAAGTTGGCGTTGACCGCCATCACCGACGCCTCCTGAAAGCGCTCCTCGTTCATCGGGTGGTCCTTCGGTTCGTCATCGTCGTCGAAGCGCTGATCGAAGAACGCGAACTGGCCCAGCCCGTCGAACGTCACGACCTTCATGAACCGCGCCGGGATGATCTGGTCGGTGTCGATGTCGTTGCCCCGGATCGGGACGCCCGTTCCCGAGACGTGCTCGACGGTTTCGACGGGGCCGTCCCCGCCGTCAGCGTCGGCGTCCGCAACACCACCGTCGGCATCGCCAGCGCTCATGCGGTAGGCACCTCCCGTTCCTCGATCTCACAAACATCCGTGACCGTCCCTTTCAGGGCTGCTGCGGCCACCATCCGCGGGTTCATCAGGACTGTGCGGCCGTCCTTCGATCCCTGGCGACCCACGAAGTTCCGGTTCGACGACGAGGCACACGCCTCGTCGCCCTCCAGTTGATCCTCGTTCATGCCGAGACACATCGAGCAGCCCGCGTTGCGCCACTCGAAGCCCGCCTCGGTGAACACGTCCTGTAGCCCTTCTTCTTCGGCAGTCGCTTGGACGCGCTGGCTCCCGGGGACCACCATCGCACGCACGTCGGGGTGGACCTCGCGACCGGTTACGATCCGCGCCGCGCGGCGCAGATCGGTCAGGCGGGCGTTGGTACACGATCCGAGGAAGGCCACGTCGACCTCGTACCCGTCCATCCGGTCGCCTGGCTCGACGCGCATGTGCTCTTGGGCGCGTCGTGCGGTGTCGCGCTCGCTCTCGGGGAGGTTCTCGGGCGCGGGGATCGGTTCCGAAATTCCGATTCCCTGGCCGGGCGTCGTTCCCCACGTCACCATCGGTTCGAGCGCGCCGCCGTCGATCGTCACGACGTCGTCGTACTCGGCATCGCTCTCCGAGCGGATCGACTCCCAGTAGGGCTTCAGCCGCTCGAATTTCTCGGGGTCGTCGGCGAAGGCGTCGGTCTCACTAAGCCAGTCGTATGTCGTCGCGTCGGGGTTGACGTACCCCGCTCGCGCGCCACCCTCGATCGACATATTGCAGATCGACATACGCCCCTCCATCCCGAGTGATTCGATCGCGTCGCCAGCGTACTCGTAGACGTAGCCGACGCCGCCGTCAGTACCCAGCTTACGGATGATCGCGAGGATCACGTCCTTGGCCTCGACACCCGCACCGAGTTCGCCGGTGATCTCGATCTTGCGGACCTGCTGTTTCTCCATTGCGATCGAGCCCGTGGCGAGCACGTCCCTGATCTGGGAGGTCCCGATACCGAACGCGAGCGCGCCGAACGCGCCGTGAGTCGCGGTGTGGGAATCGCCACAGACCACCGTCATCCCCGGTTGGGTCAGCCCCTGCTCCGGGCCGACGACGTGGACGATGCCCTGGTCGCCCGTGGTGGGATCTGAGAAGTCGATCCCGGCCTCGCGGACGTTTTCCTCCAGCTCGCTCATCATCTCTTCGGCAGCGTCGTCGCCGTAGGGCCGAGACTGGTCGGCCGTCGGGACGATGTGGTCGACCGTCGCGTGGGTGTGCTCCGGATAGGCGACTTCCAGATCGCGCTCGCGCAGCATCCCGAACGCCTGGGGGCTCGTCACCTCGTGGATGAGGTGGAGCCCCACGAACAGCTGGGTCTGGCCGGTTGGGAGTTCCGTGACCGCGTGGCGATCCCAGACCTTGTCGTAGAGGGTGCGATCGCTCATCGATCGTCGTCGCGACCCTCGCGGCCGCGCTCGAAGACCGGGTTCGCCTCGGTCTCGCTCGGCGGCTCGTGATCGACGTCCTCCATGCGATCATCCGTCTCGTCGTCGGCGTCTTCGGCCGCGTCGTCCGCGGCCCGCTCCGCGTCCGGCTTACTTCCGGCAGACGTCCCGTCTGCCGTCGTTCGAGAATCACCGTTTCTCTCACCGCCGTCCGCCGCCACCGTCGGGCCGCGTGCAAAGACCACGCGCTCGCCGAACGGCCGGCCGGTCTGCGGGTTAGTGTGGCTCACGTCGTTCATCGTTCGGTTCGTCGCGTCCGTCGTCTGCCGTGTCGTTTCGTTCGTCATCGGTCGTGTCGCGTTCTCAGTCATCTGCTTGGACTCGCTCTGCGTCGGCTTCTTCCTCGCTCGATTCGGTGTCCTCGGCCCACGCGAACAGGTCGCGCAGGCGCTCGCCCACGTCCTCGATCTCGTGGTTCTTCTCGGCCTGCCGGAGCTGGCGGTAGGCGGGTCGGTTGGCCTGGTTTTCGGCGATCCACTCGCGGGCGAACGCACCGTTCTGGACGTCTTCGAGAACGTTCTCCATGTTCGCGCGGGCGTGCTCGTCGACCACGACGTCGCCCTTGGTGAGACCGCCGTACTCGGCCGTATCAGAGACCGAATCCCACATCTCGCCCAGCCCACCTTCGTACATCAGATCGACGATGAGCTTCATCTCGTTGAGACACTCGAAGTACGCCATCTCGGGGCTGTATCCAGCATCGACGAGCGTCTCGTAGGCCTGCTTGATCAGGCTCGTCACGCCGCCACAGAGCACTGCTTGCTCGCCGAACAGGTCGGTCTCGGTCTCCTCGCGGAACGTTGTCTCGACGACCCCCGCGCGGGTGCAGCCGATGGCCTGGGCGTACGCGAGCGCTTCGTCCTTTGCCTCGCCGGTCGCATCCTGATAAACCGCGAGCAGACCTGGCGTCCCCTGATCGTTCTCGTAGTTGCGCCGGACGAGGTGGCCCGGGCTCTTCGGGGCGATCATCGTCACGTCCACGTCCTCGGGCGGTTCGATCTGCCCGAAGTGGATGTTGAACCCGTGGGCGAACTGGAGGGTGTCGCCGGCGTCGAGTTCCTCGGTGATGTCGTCGTAGACCGACGGCTGGACGGTGTCGGGGACGAGCATCGAGACGATGTCCGCGCGCGCGGCGGCCTCGACGGGAGTTTCTACGTCGAGCCCGTCGGCACGGACGGCGTCGCGAGAATTCGAGTCCTCGCGGAGCCCCACAACCACCTCGACCCCGCTCTCGGCGAGATTTTGCGCGTGGGCGTGGCCCTGGGAGCCGTAGCCCATCACGGCTACTGTCTTCCCGTCGATGGCGGTGCTGTCGGCGTCGTCGTCGTAGTAGATCGTCGCGTGTTCTGTCATGATTGGGTTCGTTCGTACCGCTCCTCTTCGGCGTGAGTCGTCCACTCCTCGCCGCGCGCGAGCGCGGTCTGTCCCGTCCGAGCGAGCTCGCGAATCCCGAACTGCCGGAAGGCGTCGATCGCGTCGTCGATTTTCTGTTCGTCACCGGTGATCTGGACAGTAACGGTCCGTGGGCCGGCGTCGAGGGTGGTTCCGTCGTACATCTCGGTGACGGCATGGACCTTGTCGGGCTCCTCGCCGTGGACTTTCAGGACCACGAGCTCCCGGCGCACGGCGTCGTCGCCCAGCTCGCGCACCGAGATCACGTTGATCACCTTGTCGAGCTGTTTTTCGACCTGGCGGACGCCGGGTTCTGGCTCCTCGATCACCAGCGTGACCCGGGAGGTCTCGGGGTTCGTGGTCGTGCCCACGGTCAGGGACTCGATGTTGAACTGCCGGCGCGAGACGAGCCCGGAGATCGTCGCCAGCACGCCCGGCTCGTTCTCGACCAGCGCCGAGATGACCGTGCGTCGCGACGCGGGCTCGGCCGCGACCGCCGGATCGATCCGGATGCCCTGGGCGTTGCGCCGGCCCGACGGCTGTGGTCGCTCGTCGGGAGCCGGTCCCTGGAGTCCTTCCGTCATAGCTGATCCTCCGCGAGGACGAACTCGCCGTTCGCGCCACCGCTCGGCACCATCGGGTAGACGTTCTCGGTCGGATCGATATGAGCGTCGACGACCGACGGTCCGTCGTGCGCGAGCGCCTCGCTCACGACGTCCTCGACCTCGCCCTCGTCGTCGATGGTGTACCCGCGCGCGCCGAACGCCTCGGCGAGCGTCTCGAAGTCGGGCACCCACGGGTACTCCGAGGCCATCCGCCGGCCCTCGAAGAACCCGTCCTGCCACTGCCGCACCATCCCGACCGCCTCGTTGTTCAGGACGAACACCGTGATGTCGAGGTTCTCCCTGACGGCGACCGCGAGCTCCTGAAGCGTCATCAAAAAGGAGCCGTCGCCGTCGAAACAGACCACCGACTGGTCGTCGTCGGCTGCGAAGCGCGCGCCGATAGCGGAGGGCAGCCCGTAGCCCATCGTCCCGAGACCGTGCGAGGAGACCCACGTCCGGGGCTCGGTGTACGTCCAGTACTGGACCGCCCACATCTGGTGCTGGCCGACACCCGTCGTCACGATCGTGTCGTCGGCCGTCGCCGCGTCCACGGCCTCGACCACGAACTGTGGCTTTAGTGGTGCATCCGCCGGCGCAGCGTAGTCCATCGGGTACTCGTCCTTCCACATCAGGCACTGCTCGCGCCACTCCTGCCAGCGCTCGCCGGTCGCGGCCATGTCCGTGTCTCGCTCCTCGGCGAGCGCGGCGTGGACCTGCTCGATCACCGTGCCGGCGTCGCCGAGCAGCGGGTAGTCGGCGTGGACGTTCTTGCTGATCTCCGCGGGATCGATGTCGGCGTGGACGATCTCGGCCTCCGGGGCGAACGTCTCGACACCACCGGTCAGTCGATCGTCGAAGCGGGTGCCGACCGCGAACATCGCGTCGCAGTGGGTGATCGCCATGTTCGCGTAGCCCGTGCCGTGCATTCCGGCCATCTCCATCGCGAGGTCGCGGTCTTCGGGGAACGCGCCGACTGCTGGCATCGTCGTCACCACGGGCACGCCGTACTCGGTGGCGAATTGCCGGAGGTCGTCGCACGCCTCGGCCTTGATCACGCCGCCGCCAGCGAGGATCACGGGCCGCTCGGCGCTGGCGATCGCGTCTGCGGCCGTTTCGACCGCCTCCTCGTCGGCGCGTTCGGGCGGATCGTAGGTTTCCGGCGTTTTCCCCTCGTCTGGCTCACGGTCGGTCGCGCCGTTCGTCACGTCTTTCGGGAGGTCGACGAGCGTCGGCCCCTGGCGGCCCTCGTCAGCGAGCGCGAACGCCTCACCCACCGCGTCGCCCACGGTGTCGGCGTCGCTCGCGAAGTAGTTCTCCTTCGTCACGGGACTCGTGATCCCGGTGGTGTCGGCCTCCTGGAAGGCGTCCGAGCCAACCATCGCAGTCGGAACCTGACCCGTGAGCGCGATCATCGGGTCCGAGTCGAGCGAGGCGTCCGCGAGCCCGGTCACGAGGTTCGTCGCCCCCGGTCCCGAGGTCGCGAGACAGACGCCGGGATCGCCCGAGACGATGCCGTAGGCGTCGGCGGCGTGGGCTGCACCCTGCTCATGGGCCATCGTGACGTGGTCCATCGCCGAGTCGTACAGCGCGTCGTACACCGGCATGATCGCGCCGCCCTGAACCCCGAAGAGATGCTCGACGCCGGCGGTTTCGAGCGCGCGCACGACCGACTCCGAGCCGGTCGTCACGGGCCGAGCACCTGCGTCCTCGGAGGACGCTTCTTCCGTGGGCGTCCCTTCGGCAGCCACCTCCTCGGCCGTCGCGGCTTCGGTGGCCGGCTCGTCCGCGTCGGGGCGGTGAGTCGGTTGCTGTTCGCTCACGGAACACCCCCCGTTCGCGGTGTGGGCGGTGAGCCGTGCATCCGTCGTGGGCGATACGTCTGGCGTGGTCGGGTCGGTCGTTGTTGTCGTGGTCGCTGTCGGTCGTGCATGGATCGCGTGTCGAGTGTCGCGCGTGCTGGTCGCTGTGTGGTCGGTGCAGCAGGGTCGGGGGAGAAGGTGGTGTAGGGGGCTACGCCCCTACAATAATCGACACACGCACGCCGACCGCGCCGCTCCGAGGCTGCGGCCCTCGTGCGACAGTCGATCGGAACATCGTATCCACATCCTCCATTCCGACGGTAATAACCCTTGCGTGCGCTGCAAGCGTTGCGCCGGCCGGGGTTCTGGCGAGGGCCGATCGCACTACCGTCTCCGCTCGCACGGGCTGGCGCTACCCGCCGGTGATGGGATGGAGCGTTCGAAGCGCGCATGATTCAGTCGTCGGCCTCCGTCCGGACGATCCGCTCCGATCGACTGATGCCGACCTCGCTCGCGAACCGGGTCAGCACGTCCATCGTGACCCGCTCCTTCTCGGCACCGAAGTCCTTCACTCGGCGGGTGCACTCGCGCACCTCGTCGTCGGTCGGCTGGAATCCGGCCTCGACGAGCCGCTCGCGGACTGAATGCTGGCCGGTGTGTTTCCCCAAGACGAGCTCGCGTTCCGCGCCGACCATCTCGGGAGTCATCACGCCCGGCTCGAAGGTGTCGGAGTTCTCGATCACGCCCGCGGCGTGGATCCCCGACTCGTGGCTGAACGCGTTCGCGCCGACGATCGGCTTGTTCGCGGGCGTCTCGATCCCGCTCATTCGCTCGACTACTCGCGCGAGTTCGGTGATCCGGGTCGTGTCGATCCCGGTGTCGACGTCGTACAGCGACTCGGCGCTCATCACGACCTCCTCGTAGGCGGCGTTACCGGCGCGCTCGCCGATGCCGTTCACACTCACTTGAGCCTGCTCGGCTCCGGCCTCGAAACCTGCAAGCGCGTTCGCGCTCGCCAGGCCGAAGTCGTCGTGGGTATGGACGTCTATCCGGGCGTCGGTGTGCGCGCGGACGGTCTCGATCAGGTCGCCGAACCGGCTGGGGGTCGCGACCCCGCAGGTGTCGGGAACGTTGATCCAGTCCGCGCCGGCCGTCGAGACCGCCTCGACCACGTCGACGAGGTACTCCCCATCAGTACGAGTGGCGTCCATCGGCGAGAACATCACCTCGACGCCGGCTTCCTTCGCGCGCTCAACCGCCTCGACCGAGCGCTCTTTCATGTCCTCGCGGCTGGCGTGCATCGCGTCCTCCAGTTGGACGTCGCTGGTCGACGCGAAGACGTGGACCATCTCCACGCCGGCGTCCAGCGCGGCGTCGACGTCGCCCTCGACGACGCGTGCCAGGCCGCAGGTTGTCACACTCGTGCTCGCGGCGATGTCGCTCACGGCCTCGAACTCCGCATCGGAGTTCACGGGGAACCCAGCCTCGATTACATGGGTTCCCATCTCGTCCAGCGTTGCAGCGATCTCGCGCTTGTCGTCGTAGCTGAACGAGGTGCGTGGCGACTGCTCGCCGTCACGTAGCGTCGTGTCGAAAATTCGAACCGTGTCGACTTCAGTTGTGGATTCTAGTGTGCCCTGGAAGAACTCGACCCGCCGGGGTCTCCGACGATGTGTCCTCCGTGTCCACGTTGTGGTGGGACATTGCAATCGACTCCGATGCGCATGACACTCATAAACCTGTCGCTCCACCACACGGCATGGGACGACCCACACGACGACCGACCCCAAAACCGACAGCAATCAACGTATATCATTTGTCGCCAATTCCTTATATTCCTCAGCACAGATCACAGCGAACCGTCGCAACGTGGCCGCCGTCGGAGTGATATTTCCGCCCTGAATAGCCGGAATACAACAGAACGAGGCTCGCGCGCGATCCGGCGGCGTCGCGAGGACCGCCGATCCGACGGACGGCAGCTACACTGAAGTTCCCGGAGCGTGTAGCGGGGCCCATGACGAGCGAGGAAGTCACTCGCCTGCTCAAAGTGGCCTACGGCGACGAGATCGAGACCGTGATGAACTACCTCACGAACTCCATCGTGCTCGACGGGGTTCGGGCCGAGGAGATCAAAGAGAGCCTCGAGGTCGACATCGACGAAGAACTGAATCACGCCAGGATGCTCGGCCAGCGACTGAAACAGCTCGACGAGCGCCCGCCGGCGTCGGCCGATTTCGAGATGCACCAGGATAGCCTCCAGCCCCCGGAGGACTCGACGGACGTGCCCGCGGTGATCGACGGCGTTCTCGAAGCCGAGAACGACGCCATCGACACCTATCGATCGTTGATCCACGCCGCGCGCGACGCCGACGATCCCGTGACCGAGGACATCGCAGTCACGATCCTCACCGACGAGGAGGCCCACCGCACCGAGTTCCGCGGGTTCCGGAAGGAGTACGCGTAGTCGACGCGGCCGAGGACTTTTATTGGGGCGTGGTGACGGCCGTGGTATGTCCGACGACATCGACCGCGCCGGCGGATCGTCTCGCGCACTCGCGTGGTGGGACCGCCATCCCGCCCGTTCCGTGAGCGAGGAGCCGAGGGCGTGAGCCTGCTCGACCGACTCGAACGGATCGGGGGGTTCGCGAGCACGTACTTCGTGGTCTGGGTGTTGCTGTTCTCGGGTGCGGCGCTCGCCTCGCCCGCGACGTTCACCTGGATCGAGCCGTACATCACGCCGCTGCTGGGCGTCATCATGCTCGGAATGGGGCTGACGCTCCAGCCCGCGGATTTCGCGCGGATCGCGGAGCGTCCGCGCGACGTCGCGATCGGCGCAGTCACCCAGTGGATCGTGATGCCGATCGCGGCGTGGGCGATCACGGTCGCGCTCTCGCTCCCGCCCGCACTCGCGATCGGCGTGATCCTGCTGGGTGCTGCGCCGGGCGGCACGGCATCGAACGTGATGACGTATCTCGGAAAGGGTGACGTCGCGCTCTCGGTCGCGATCACCACCGTGACGACGATCGCCGCACCGGTCGTGATGCCGGCGTGGGTCGTCGCGCTGGCCGGCGAACAGCTCCAGGTCACGTTCGCCGAGATGTTCACGAGCATCGTTCAGGTCGTCCTGCTCCCCGTGATCGCCGGGTTCGTGCTCCGCATCGCCCTCGATCGCTACGCGCCGCGGCTCGCGACGGCGGGCCTCTCGATCTTTCCCGCGATCAGCGTCGCCGCCATCGTCGCCATCGTCGCGGCGGTCGTCGGGCTCAACGTCGAGAACATCCTGACTGCGGGCGCGGTCGTGTTGCTCGCGGTCGTCGCCCACAACGCGATCGGGCTGGGGGCTGGCTACGGCGTCGGGCGCGCGAGCGGAATGAGCCCCGAGCGGGTCCGGGCGTGTACCTTCGAGGTCGCCCTCCAGAACAGCGGGCTCGCGGTCGCGCTCGCGACGGCGTACTTCAGCCCGCTCGCCGCGCTCCCGCCCGCGCTGTTCAGCGTCTGGCACAACGTCACCGGCCCCGCGTTGGCGACGTACTTCTCCCGGCAGTCCGATCGAACGTCCGACGTGCCGCGGGCGGAGCCGGCCGACGACTGACGGAAGCGTTTTCTTCGACCGCGGTGAGACCCGGTATGAGCGAGTTCGACCTCGATCTCCAGACGATCGAATCAGAGATGGACGTGGAGGACGCCGACGGCACCGGTCGGGTGGTCCTCGGGGTGCTCGACGGCCGGACGCCCGACGAAGAGTGGGTCGCGGAGGTCGACGGCGGCGCGGTGCTCGTTCTCGCCGTCGAGGGCGACATGAAGCGGCTCGCAGCCGGCTTCGCGCCCGATATCCGCGAGATGGGTGGCGAACTCATTCACTTCCGCCGATTCCTGCTCGTCACGCCGTCCGGTGTCACGATCGACACCGATCGATTGGATTGACTGCGAGACGGGCTGGTTCTTCAGCTCGATAAAAAGAGCCGGAGCCGAACTCAGAAGTAGCGTTCGGCGATCTTGTCGGCGGTCCGCAGCGCGAGCGCCTGGCCGCTGTTGGTCGGGTTCGGGCCGCCGACGCCGTTGGCCATCGCCGAGTGGTCGGCGACGAACAGTCGGTTGACGTTTTTCGCCTCGGCGTTCTCGTCGAGCACTTCCCCCATCCGCATCGACGACTGCATGTGGAGGAGCAGCGGCGGCCAGTCACACCGGTGGACGTGGTCGGCCCCCGCCTCCTTGTGGATGTTCGCCGCGATCCTCGACAGCTCGTCGCGCTTCGCGTCGTCGTCAGGGTGTGGCTCCCACTTCACCTTCGGGACCGGGCCGTGCTCGTCGCTGAAGGTGTTGTCGAGCGACACCCCATTACTCTGGCGCGGGAGGTCGTCAGTGAGGATGAGCAGCGCCTTCGTCTGCTTGTAGTTCGACATCCGACGCTTGAGTTCCTCGCCGACGACGTAGCCACGGGTGTCCCACGGTTCACTCGGATCGACCTCGGTGTCGAAGCTGTAGCCCGCCTGGCTGAACAGGTAGTCGGCGTACGAGACCAGACCGGGACTCATTCCGATGTCCTCCATCCCGCCGACACCGGGTTTGTCGAAGCGCACGGCGGAGTTCTGCCCGACGTAGGGGTCCATGTGCTCGACCTCGGGGTTGATGTCGGCGACCGTCTCGTCGTCGTAGACGCCGACGATCCAGTCGAACCAGTGAGTGGTGAGACCTTTGCCGACCCAGCCGTCGTCCGGCAGGCCCGCGTTGAGCCAGAGCCGAGGCGTCTCGATACAGCCACCCGCGAGGACGACCGTATCGGCAGTGACGGTCTGGGACTGGCCCGACCACGAGTCGCGGAACGTGACACCTGTGGCTTCGAGGGTCCCCGCACCCTCCTTGGTCTGAATGTCCGTGACGTAGGCGTTCGGCCGGAGCGCGACGTTGCCCTGCTCGGAACTTTTGTTGGTGTCGAGCGCGCGGGGCACGTAGCCGACGTTGCTCGACTTGCGCGCCTTGTCACGAACGGGGGCGTCGACGGGTGTCGACGATCCCTGGAAGTGATCGCCGACGAGCGTGTCGCCGCGGAACCCGTCGTCGTAGCTGAACGAGCCCTCGTAGTCGGCGTCGAGCGGCTCGCCGGTCGCGGTCTCTCGACCGGGAACCTCGACGGCGTTGGCCTGCGGCCGCCAGCCCGTCTCGGTGACGTTTTTGCTCTCGATGAGCGGGTAGAGAGCGTCCGCGCCCTCGATGAACACCTCCTCCTTGGCGGTCATCGGGGCCTGCTGGGTGCTCGTCAGCTCCTCGTTCAGCTGGTAGTAGGGAACGAGTTCCTCGTAGTCGATTGGCCAGTGGGGTTGGTCGTTGAAGGCGGTCGGATACCCACGCGGGTGGTTGGAGAAGTAATGCAGCGACGTGCCGCCAACGGCCCCGACCTGCCAGATGAACGCGTTCTGGTGGAGGTTGCGGAACCACGGCGCACGCGAGTGGTCCGCGGGGCCCACGCGTAGATAGCCGTAGGTCGGGTCGTTCGCGTCGGCCTCGCGGTGGGTGAACTGCTCGTCGAGCAGTTTGCCATCCAAGTCATCGGGGTCGGTGCTTATCGTCCCACCGGAGTCGGCGTGTGGTTTGGGCCATTGTTCGTTGCCGTGCCACGGGCCGCCTTCGAGGAGAAGCACGTCGATACCATGATCGTGGGCGAGTTTCCACGCCGTCGCCGGGCCGTCCGCACCCGCACCGACGATGACCACGTCGGGGTCGTTCATGTTCCACCCCCGATGCCCTCGATGACGTCATCGCCTTCCAGGTTGCTCGGCAGGTTCAACTCCTCCACGTCGGGGTCGGCGAACCCGCCATCGACGGCGTGTCGCCAGTTGGCGGCGTAGCCGTCGGCCGGGCCCGGATAGCCGCTCTGTTGCCGGCTCTGGACCTCGCCGGCCGGCGTTGACAGCGAGCGCTCGGTCGGGTTGTTGGTTTTCGTCTCACCCAGCCCCGACCACTCGGTGTAGTAGCCGAAGCCGTGCAGGCCATTCACAGCCATCACGACGTACTTCAGGATGCCCACGTCGGGCACGAGCGGCGAGAGCAGGTCGTCGAGACGGTCTATCGCACCGCCATCGACGATGGTCCACAGGCACCGAAGTCGGTCCTCCGGGGAGAGCTGGACGAACGTCCCGCCGGCGGGGAACTTGCTTCTGTCGCGCTTGATGGCGTCCTCGTTTTCGCCACGGGCGATGAACTCGGCGGCCACGATGTCGAAGACGAGCGTGAACGCCGGTGCGTAGGGGTAGTTCTGCACCACCTGATGAGTCGTCTCGTTTGCCGTCTCGACGAGCAGTTCGAACGCGGCAGGACCGGACGAGGAGGCAACGTCGTCGGCAAAGGAAATGTCGTAGCGCTCGACCGGCCCGAACGTGAGTGCCTCTTCGAGCGCATCATCGTCCAGCCCGAGATCCAGATCGAGGAGGTCGAGATCGGCGAGGTTCAACACGGCATCGAGCGGCGAGTCGGGACCGAACAGGCCACCGAGGTTGGTCAGGTCGAGCACCGACTCGAACATCTCCAGCGGCATCTCGGCGTCCGATGGACCGTCGAGCAGTCCTTTCTCGGTGACCATCTCGGCACGGATCTCCTGGAAGTGATTGAAGTCCCAGACGAGGAACTTCTCCAGTTCGACGTCGAGACCGCCTGGAACGTGTTCCGGTCCGAGTTCGCTCTCCAGCTGTGGCGTGCGAGGCACGATGGCGTCCACGATGGAGCGGTACGTGTCGAGCGTGTGCGGGTCGCTGGGAACCGAGTCGTTCAAAACGTCCTCTGCCTCTGCGATCGTCGCGCCGGACATGGACAACGCGGCGAGCCCGCCGATGCCCTTCATCACCCCACGTCGTGTAGCTGCTGTGTCGTTTGTTTCGTTCATTATCGATCGTGTGTTCTTCTCCAGTTCCGGTGATGGTAGCCCCATAGATAAGATTTTTGTTGATTATTCTAGTACGTTCGATCTGGTTCCGAGGTGAACCGATTTGAAGACGATAAAAGTCGTCTACGTAGTGCGTTTTCGCCAGAAAAAGTCGTCAGAATATAGAAGGAAATTATCACGAGCTACGACGTGCTAAACGTCCGAAACAAAAATATTCAGTCACATCAGATATGAGTATTTTAGTCAAATTTGTCTAATCATCACGCCATAAACTGTCCGGTATTACCGAACAGACTAAGCGGGAACGGAGCCTGACATTCTCCGTGACATCCCATCCCGTCGCAGCGGTCAAGCTCTCTCACGACGTCATCGAGCTACTCGTCGACCGAGGAAGGGCCGGGGTGACCGAGGTCGCCACGGCGCTCGACGTTCCCAAGAGTACGGCTCATGATCACCTCCGGACGCTAGAGCAAGTCGGAGACGTGGTCAACGAGGGTGGAACGTACCGACTGAGCATGCAGTTCCTCCACGTGGGTGAGATCGCCCGCAACCACCACGATCTGTTCGTTCAGGGCCGCGAGGAGACGCTCGGCCTGTTCGAGACCACTGACGAGCGACACCACGTCCAGCTGGTCACGGTAGAACACGGCCGCTGTGCGCTGTTGCTGGCGTCGCGCTGGCAGCGAGAGACCCTTTCCCAGCAGGCGACGACGTATCCGCGTCACGCCCACCTCCACACGAACGCACCGGGAAAAGCGATCTTCGCACATCTCGACGAGGAGAAAGTCGAACACGTCCTCGCCGAACACGGGCTTCCGCCGCGAACGCCCGCCACGATCACCGACGAGACCGACCTCGCCACCGAGCTGGCGCGGATCCGCGAGGACGGCTACGCCGTCGACGACGGGGAGCTGATCGCGGGCATGACGGGCATCGCCGCACCGATCGTCACCGACACCGAGGTCCACGGTTCCATCGCGGTCTACAGCACCACCGACCAGTTCGCGACCGATCCACGGGACTCCGCACTCGTCGATACGGTGCGAGAGTCTGCCGACGAGATACGGGCGAACCTCATCTTCGCCCAGAAGTGAGGGTCGGCTCGGAACGTTCTCGTGACTCGTCTGTCCGGTATTGCCGGACAAAAATCGACGATCGGTAGCACCGTTCTGTCTTGCTGACACAGGATATAGTTGTGGGTTGTGTTACGTATCAACGAATGCGCGAAAAACATTTGCCAACACGTACCAAACAGAAGGAACGTGAACTTCGCCAACTACGCCGACGCCGCGGCGCGGAACGCGCCGGAGGCGTTGGCGGTCGGCGACCGGACCCGATCGCTCACGTTTCGGGAGCTCTCCGAGCGATCGGATCGCGTCGCCGATGCGCTGGAGCGACGCGGCGTCGAAACCGACGACCGGGTGGCGGTCGATATGCCGAACGGCGTGGCGTTCGTCTGTGCCTATCTCGGCGCGATGAAATGCGGGACCGTCCCGGTACCGGTCAACACGCGGTTCACCGACCAGCAGACCCGGTACGTACTGTCCGACAGCGACGCGGTCGGCGTCGTCACCGCCGATCGTCGGACCGCGGATCGCGAAGGCGAACCGACGACCCACGCTTACGCCGATCTCCTCGACAGGGGGGCGTCGGAGTACGACGTGACGCCCCGGCGCTCCGAGGAACTGGCCGAATTGCTGTACACGAGCGGAACGACCGGCGCACCGAAGGGCGTCTATCACACCCACGGCAACCTCGACGCGAACGCCAACGGCTTCATCAACTACAACGAGTGGAGCCGTGAGGACGTGGCGTTGACGGTGTGTCCCTGTTTTCACGTGACCGGGCTCAACGTCACCACGACGCCGTTCATCGCCCTAGAGGCCGAAAATCACCTACTCGAAGCATGGGACATCGAGGCCGCGCTGGCCGCGATCGAGCGCTACGGCGTCACCTACACCTTTCTGATTCCGACGATGGTCGTCGAGCTCCTCGATTACGAGGGACTCGACGGGTACGACGTCTCTAGTCTACAGGCGCTCGGCGTCGGTGGTTCACCGATGCCGAAAGAGCGAATCGACGAAGTCGAACGAGCACTGGACTGTACGCTGCTCGAAGGGTACGGCATGACCGAGACGACGCCACTGTCGGCGTTCAACCATCCCGGATCGGCGGGGCGCAAGCCAGGCAGCGTCGGCCGGCCGGCAACCGAAGCGGTCGCCCTCCGTATCGAGGACCCACGAACCGGCGATGCGGTCGAACGTGGCGCACGCGGGGAGTTGCTCTGGCGCGGCGATACGGTCACTCCCCGGTACAACAAGCGTCAGGTCACCGAGAACAACTTCGTCGAACGCGACGGAGAGCGGTGGCTCGCATCCGGTGATATCGGGTGGATGGACGAGGACGGGTTCCTGTTCGTCGTCGACCGGATCGAGGACATGTTCACGACGGGATGTGGGGACGTTTCGCCGCGCGAGATCGAGGAAGTGATCTACGAGATCGACCCCGTCCAGAAGGTCGCGATCATCGATACGGTGGACGATGTCCGCGGGGCGTCGGTGACGACGGTCGTCAAGCGTCGCAGCGAGGGGTCGGTGTCGGCGGCCGAGATCAAGCGCGCCTGCGAGCGGGAACTGGAGAGCCACGAGGTTCCCGATCGGGTGGAGTTCGTCGACGAGTTTCCACTCACTGCGACCGGGAAGATCGATAGAGGGGATCTCCGGGACCGATTCGGGTAGCTCGCCTGGCGACGACCGGTTCACACGAAGGTCAGTACGTGTCCGTTCGGATCCCGAACCCGGATCCCCTCGTCGGTGGGCTCCACGGCTGAAACTCGATCCTCGACCCGTTCGAGTGTCGTCTCGGGGTCGTCGACGCCGAGTCCCAAGTCGACGTGGACGCCACCGCGCGCGTCGGCGATGCCCAACTGGGGTTCCCAGAGTTCGAGAGCGAACGGGCCGGCATCGAGTCGGACCCGCCGGCGCTCGCCCCCACGATCGACTGGCTCCATCCCGAGCGCGGTGTAGAACGCCTCGGCACGGTCGAGATCCGCGACTTCGAGAACGACTTCGAACACCCCGAGTACCCCTGTGCCCGCCGCCTCGGTCTCGCCGAGTTCGACGCAGTTCCCCTCGGTGTCATAGAAGTACAGCGAGCGCGCGCTCCCGAACGTGTGTTCGTCGAGATCGAACGTTTCGGCGAGTCGGTCGTACCACGCGTCGTACTCGGCGGCAGGGATCGAGAGCGCGTAGTGGGTGTGGAGGCCGCCGCGCGGTAGAGCCGCAGGCCGGCGGAGCACGAAGTCAGTGTCGCCGACGGCGAGCGCGATCTCGTCGTCGCGCTCCACGACAGTATCGAGATCGAGGTGATCACGATAGAACGCGCTCGCGCGATCGAGGTATTTGACTTCGAGCGCGAGCCACTCGATGGTCGTGATCATGCGGGGCGAACGGTCCGGGATGACATAAACGTCCCACCCACCGACGCTCTCATGCGCCACGGGTTCCAAGCGGGTCCATGTCGATGAAAGGCTCCGGCCGGGCGGAGTACGAAGAGATCGACCGCTTCGACGGCGGCGTCGGCTGGATCGCCTACCCCGACGAACGAATGCAGCGTGCGAGCCACGCGCTCGCGACCGACGATGGCGTCTGGCTCGTCGATCCGGTCGATGCGGCCGGTCTCGACGACCTCCTCGCGGAGTTCGGGACGGTTGCGGGCGTCGTGATCCTGCTCGATCGCCACAAACGCGACGCCGCGAAGCTCGCGCGACGCCACGACGTGTCGGTTCACGTCCCGTCGTGGATGACCGGGGTCGAATCGGATATCGATGCACCCGTCGAGCGGTTTTCGAGCCAGCTCGGCGACTCGGGCTATCGGCTCCGGAAAGTTTCGACGCCGCTGTGGCAGGAGGCGGCGCTGTATCACGCCGACGAGGGGACGCTCGTGGTTTCGGAAGCGCTCGGTACTGCGGAGTACGTCCGGACTGACACCGAGCGGCTCGGTGTCCACCCAGCGCTACGACTACTCCCGCCGCGGCGGTCGTTTCGGGGGTTCGCGCCCGATCGTGTTCTCGTCGGTCACGGCGCTGGGGTCCACGAGGACGCGAGCCGGGCGCTCTCGACGGCACTCGACGGTTCGCGGCGGCGTGCACCGTCGCTGTACGCCAAGACTGCGCGGCTGTTCCTCTCGGGGTAAGGTATCAAGATCATGTCGCACGCCGATCGACCCGACGACGTGGTGTACGCGACTCACGGGCTCGTCGAGGCACTGCTGAGCTTCGCGCGCGAGGCCGAGCCGGAATCGGTAACGATCGGGCTTGCGGTCACGCCAGCCGACGATCTCGAAGGCGAGGAGCGGTCCGCGACCGAACCGGAACTCCCGCCCGAGACGCCCGTGTTCACGCATTTCTACTTCCCGGAAGCGGGCGGGTCGGTATCAGCAGTGTTCGGGATGGATCTCGGCACGCCCGCGGGCCAAACCCAGGGGCGGTTCGTCTCGCATCCGCAGGGGAGCCTCGAACTCACCCGAACCGACGACCTCCACGGAGTGGTGTTCGTCGCGGTGCCGCCGTGGGAGGCCGACTCGCTCGCGGTGTTTTCGCGCGTCGGCACGCGAAAGCCGCTCGAACGCCTCGCCGGCGCGCCGCCCGCGGAGTTCCCCGAGTGACTACTGGAGGTAGCCGAGATCCTGGAGCTGTTTGGCGATCTCGTCGAACTGAGCTTCAGTAAGCTCGCCCTGTTTCTGGTGTTGGATCACGATGCTCCGAAGTAAGAATCGCACGAGGTCGCTGGTCGACTGGAAGCTCGTCCCCTCGATGGTCTCCTCGACCCGATCGGCGAGATCCTTCGGGATCGAGACGGTGGTGTAGTCGGTCACGGCGAGGAAAGGCGACCGCGGGGGATAGTCGTTGGGTTGGGACGCAGGACTTTCGTCGCTCGACCGGTATGGCCGGGTATGGCCGCACGACCGCCACAGGACGATGCCGAGGAGCCCGACACTCTCGCGTTCGGGATCGCCGCGCTCGACGACCGGCTCGATCGTGCCGATCTCGCCTTTCCCGCCGATGAGAGCGAGATCGTCCGAGCGCTCGACGATCCCGACGTGCCGTACGATCCATCCGGCCGCTCGATGGCGCTCTCCGCGGCGCTTGAGCAGGTCACTCAGGATCGCTTCGACTCCGAGGACGAACTACTCGACGCGCTCCATCCCGTCTTCGAGGAACGCCGTCAGTCCGGCCCCTCGGGACTCCTCGAACGGCTCCGATCGCTGTTTTAGTCGGTCGGCTGCTCACCGTCCGTTTCCGGCTCGACGGCCTCGCTCTCGCCACCGTCGTTTCGTGCTCGGCGTTTCCGGTGATGTTCGTCCCCCGATTCGCCACGTTCGGTGACTAGCGGACGGCCGGAACCCGACTCGGTGGTGGGACCGCTGTCGTTGTCGTCGTCATCGGCCTTCGACTGTGTGGGCGGTGCTGGCGACGGTGGACGGTCGGCACGACGGCGACCGACGAGCTCCTCGAACCGCCGAGTCTGCTCGCGGTTGATCGCGAGGATCATGTCCGAGAGCACACCGAACATCACCAGCTGGACGCCGACGATGATCGCGAAGGCCGACGCGACCGCGAGCACCTCGTGGGAGATCCCGAGCGTGACCCACTCGATGGCGACGTACGCGGCCACGACGGCTCCGACGAGCCCCGCGAGACCGCCCGCACTGCCGAAATAAAAGAGCGGGTTGTTGGTCTTCGCGAGCCGGTAGAGCGTCAAGAGGATCTTCCCGCCGTCGCGAACGGGTCTGAGGTTGGTTTCCGAGCCGTCGGGGCGCGCCCGGTACCGGATCGGGACCACCGTGGTCGCGATTCCACGCTTGACACACTCGACGGCGAGCTCGGTCTCGATACCGAACCCCTCCGAGGCGGGGTTACACCGCTCGAAGGAGGCGGTCGTGAACGCACGATAGCCGCTCAGGATGTCGCCGAGATCGCGGCCGTGGATGTACTGGAACGCACGGTTGATCAGCCGGTTGCCGACGCCGTTGAGCCGGGTCATCGCGCCGTCGGCCATGTCGGCGTACCGATCGCCGATGACGTGTTCGGCTTCCCCGCTCAGCAGGGGTTCGAGCAGCGCGTCGGCGTCTTCCGGCCGATAGGTGCCGTCGCCGTCGAGCAGAAGGACGTACGGTGCGTCCGCGCGGGCGACCCCTTCTCGGACCGCTTGGCCTTTGCCAGCGCCGCGGCCACGACCTGACTGAGTGAGGACGCGCGCGCCGTGCTCGCGAGCGATCTCCTGTGTTCCGTCGGTCGAGTGGCCGTCGACGACGAGCACGTTCGAGAAACCGCGATCACGGAACGCTGCGATGACGTCGCCGATGGTCGCGGCTTCCTCGTATGTCGGGAGCAACACACAGACCTCGCCGCGATCGACCATTTTCCGGGGTTCGGCGGCGCGCGCGCAAAAGCCTTTGTTACCGCTCCCGATCGGTGGTCGCTTCAGCCATCGAGCCACGTTTCGCGTGCGTCAAGCGCGTACCGACGAGCCTTGCCGTGCCAGACCGAGACGTTCTCGATATCGCGATAGCGGACGGTGTCGCTTTCTCGCGATGTTCGTCGTTCTCCCCCGGTGATCTCACACCGATAGAGGAGCGTGACAGCGCCGTGTGGACCGTAGGCGTCGGGTGCGTCGATCCAATAGGCATCGACTAGTTCGACGATCCGAGCGTCGAAACCCGTCTCCTCACGCAGCTCACGGATCGCCGTCTCCGTCGGCGATTCACCGGACATCGCGTGTCCACCGGGGACCGCCCACTTACCGTTGTCCACCCGTTCGATCAGTAGGATTCGACTATCGTCGTCGAAAACGGCGGCCGTGGCTCCCACTTTCGGCGTAATCGCCCCGAACTCCTCGATGGTGAGTCGTTCGTGGACGTCGTCGGGCGGCAGTTTCAGCGTTTTGCCGTACCACTCGCTCACGAGGTGGAGTATCCGCTCGTAGCGCTCTTTGTCGTAGGAATCGTGCGGGTCGCCGTCATAGGTCAACCCGTTCCGCGCGATGATCCGGAGCTCGTCGAGCAGTGGAAGGACGTTTGTCGTCTCCCGATTGCTGTCCACCTCACGCTCGGTCATGCCATTATCCGAAACCAGTCAGTCGTCGGCCGCACGCTGTTCGCTCAGGTGTTCCCAGATCTCGGTACACCCACAGCCGTCCGCGACGCCGTCGAGATGCCGGTCGTCGGGCGTTTCCTCCGACGCATCGTCCTCGGTAGTTGCTTGCGATCCCATAGTTACTCAGCTTCTGAGTAACCAGTGATACCCCTGTCGTAAATACCTTTCCCAACACGAGGTGGTCGTGTTCAGATAAGCAGTGGAGCTTGAGACAGCGACAGCAACCGCAACCGGTTCGAAAGCCCCGATCGGCTCAGTCCAAGGACTCGCTGTCGTTCGAAAGACGCGTAGCGTCTTTCGTGATGACGAGAGAGCGAAGCTCTCTCGAACCACGATCCTCAGTCGCTTCGCTCCTTGCGGTTCTTGCTTCATCTGGGTTCCCTGAGCCGGCCGCCCCTTTCAGTCCCGGAAGACGCGAAGCGTCTTCCGACCCTCGCGGAGCCTTCGGCTCCGCTCAGTCCCACCCGCCGTGGTCTCCTCGATCAGCATCGCTTATCTGAACACTACCGGCCGGCGCTATCGAAACCCTTAGTGCCGGCGCAGTTCCCGTGAGGATATGAGCAACGGGAGTGTCGACCCGGCCGCGGTCCGCCACGTCGCCGGCCTCGCGCGGGTCGATCTCGCCGAGGACGAGGTCGAGGCGTTCGCCACGCAGTTCGCCGCAGTCCTCGATTACTTCGAGACGCTCGACGAGGTCCCCGAGGTCGAATCCGAACCGGATCTCACGAACGTTCTCCGGACGGACGAGGTGCGCACCGGACTCACCCAGGACGAGGCGCTGCGGAACGCACCAGACACCGAGGACGGCTACTTCGAGGGGCCACCCGTCGGATGAGCCACGACGCGTTCATCACCCGCGAGGAAATCGAGAGTAAATCGTCGGGACCGCTCGCCGGCCGGACGATAGCGGTGAAGGACAACATCTCGACCGACGGTGTGCGAACCACCTGTGGCTCGGCGATGCTCGAAGAGTACGTCCCACCGTACGACGCCACCGTGGTCGAACGGGTGAAAGAGGCAGGCGCGACGATCGAGGGAAAGACCAACATGGACGAGTTCGGGATGGGCACTACCACCGAGACCTCTCACTTCGGGCCAACGACGAATCCCGTCGACGACGAGCGGGTACCTGGCGGTTCGTCCGGCGGAAGCGCGGCGGCGGTCGCCGCGGGCGAGGCCGATCTCGCGCTCGGCACCGATACCGGCGGCTCGGTGCGGTGTCCCGCCGCGTTCTGCGGCGTCGTCGGAATCAAGCCCACATATGGCCTGGTCTCGCGGTACGGGCTCGTGGCCTACGCCAATAGCCTCGAACAGATCGGCCCACTCGCGCCCACAGTAGAAGAGGCCGCCGAACTCCTCGACGTCATCGCGGGAGCGGACGAGCGCGACGCGACGACCCGTGATCGCGGCGACGACTCGGACTACGCGGCCGCTGCCGACGACGATGTCGAAGGAATGACCGTCGGCGTCCTCACCGATCTCGTCGAGGGAGCCGACGACCGGGTGCGGTCGGTCTTCGAGGACTCCATCGACGATCTCGCCGCCCAGGGAGCCGAGATCCGCGAGATCGAACTCGAATCGCTCGCTCACGCCGTGCAGGCGTACTACGTCATCGCGATGTCGGAGGCCTCCTCGAACCTCGCTCGGTTCGACGGCGTTCGGTACGGGCGATCGGGTGGGTTCGACGGCGACTGGAACGACGCGTTCGCGCGCTCACGCGAGGCTGGCTTCGGGCCGGAGGTCAAGCGCCGGATCCTGCTCGGCACGTACGCCCTCTCGGCGGGCTACCACGACAAATACTACAAGAAAGCCCAGGACGCCCGCGCGTGGATCAAGCGGGACTTCGATGGCGCGCTCGCCGATGCGGACGTGCTCGCGAGTCCGACGATGCCCGTTCTGCCGCCGAAACTCGGCGAGAGCCTCGACGATCCGCTCCAGCTCTACCTGATGGATGCCAACACCGTCCCGGTGAACCTCGCCGACCTCCCCGCGATCTCGGTGCCCGCCGGGACCGCTGACGGGCTTCCTGTGGGGGTTCAGTTCATCGGTCCGGCGTTCGGCGAGGAGCAGATCGTGCGAGCGGGCAGTGCAGTCGAAGGGTAATCGCAGGCGATTCGATCCGAGCAACTCCACCCTGCCACTGCTTGTTTTCGGTCAGTAGCCGCGTTCGATGAGGTATTCGGCGAGTCCGCGGAGGTGATCGCGGGCAGCCGAGTCGGGGAGGACGTCGAGCCGTTCCTTCCCGCGGTCGACGAGATCGCGCGAGAGCGTCCGTGCGTACTCGATGCTGCCGGCGTCTTCGAGGCGTGCCACGGCCGCGTCGATCGCCGCCTCGTCCACCGCCTCGGGGTCGTCGGCGTCGATCAACCTCTCGACGTCGACACCCTGCTCGCGCGCGTGGAGCGTGACTGCGGTCCGCTTTCCCTCCACGAGATCGCTGCCACGCTGTTTGCCCAACTGTTCGCTCGGCACCGTGAGATCCAGCACGTCGTCGCGGATCTGGAACGCACGGCCGACGTCGAGGCCGTACTGATAGAGCGCGTCGGCGGTCGCGTCGTCGGCTCCGAGCAGGACGGCGGGAGCCCGCGCGGCCGCCGCGTACAGCACTGCCGTCTTCTGCTCGACCATGTGGATGTACTCGTCGGTCGTCACGTCCGTCCGACTCTCGAAGGCGACATCGAGCGACTGCCCCTCGCAGATCAGCGTGCAGGTGCGAGCGAGCTCCGAGAGCGCCTCGACGGTGCGTTCGGGGGGAGCGCCCGCCTCGAGCATGAACTCGAACGCCTTGGCGTAGAGCGTGTCACCGGCGAGGATCGCTGTTTCGTCGTCGTACGCCCGGTGGACCGACGGAACGCCCCGCCGGAGGTCGTCCGCATCCATGATGTCGTCGTGGATCAGGGTGAACGACTGGATCGTCTCGATGCTGGTCGCCGCAGCCATCACGTCGATGGTCGTGCTGTCCGCGCCATCGCCGGTGCCGACGCCCGTCTCAGCGCCAACGCTCTCGGCGTTGGCCTCATCCAAGGTCGGAACCGCCTGGTAGTTCGCGTTCGACGGTTCGATACCCGTGAGTGCCTCGGCGACGAGCAGGGTAACGGCGGGACGGAGGCGCTTGCCGCCGGCGTCGATGAGGTGACGCGAGGCGTGATAGAGGCGTTCAGGCTCCTGGATCGGCAGGCGCTCGACGAGCGCATCGTCGATCAGCTCACGCCGGGCTGCGACCGCGTCGAGCACCGCCGCCTCGTTGCTCATTCGACCAGCGAGATGACGTTGCCGTTGCGCGAGGCGTGGATGTCACGCCCCAGTTCGTAGCCCTGCTCCTCGGCGAGGTCGATGTAGCGCGCGAGATGTTCGAGATCGTTGTGCGCCGGGATCACGTGGTGGGGCTGAAGCGTCTGGAGCATCTCGTAGTGGCCCTCCTGGGACAGGTGGCCCGACACGTGGACGTCGTCGTAGATCCGTGCGCCCTGCATTCCGAGGAGTTGCTCGGACTGGTAGCGCTGGCCCTCGTTGGTGGGCTCGGGGATGACCCGTGCGCTGAAGATGACCTTGTCGCCCTCGTCGAGCTGGTAGGGCGTCTCGCCCCGGCCCATCCGGGTCAACATTGCGCGCGGCTCGCCCTGATGGCCCGTCACGATCGGCAGGAAGTTCTCCTTGCCCTCGTTCATGATCCGCTTGAACGTTCGATCGACCGACTGGCGGTGACCGAACATCCCGAGGTCGTCGGGGAAGTCGACGAAGTCGAGGCGTTCCGCAGTACCAGAGTACTTCTCCATCGACCGGCCGAGTAGGACGGGTTGCCGGCCGATGTCCTTCGCGAACTCCACGAGGCTCGTCACGCGCGCGATCTGGCTGGAGAAGGTGGTGGCGACGATCCCGCCGTCGTAGTCCTCCATGCTGTAGATCACGTCCCTGACGTGATTGCGCGCGTGCTGCTCGCTCGGCGTCCGACCTTTCCGACCGGCGTTCGTGCAGTCCTCGATGTAACACAGCACGCCCTCGCCCTCGCGAGCGATCTCGCCGAAGCGGTCCATGTCGATCGGATCGCCGATCACCGGCGTGTGGTCCATGCGCTTGTCGAGGCCGTAGATGATCGAACCCTCGGGCGTGTGGAGCACGGGGTTGATCGCGTCGATGATCGAGTGCGTGACGTTCACGAACTCCAGATCGAGCCCGTTGCCGATCTCCATCGACTCGCCGGGGTCCATCTTCACGAGGTCGTTGCCGACCCCGAACTTCTCCTCGCTCTCGATCTGCTGTTTGACGAGCTCGATCGTGAACGGTGTCGCGACCACCGGCGCGTCGTAGCGGTGGGCGAGCTTCGAGATAGCCCCGATGTGATCGAGGTGGCCGTGGGTGGGGACGATCGCCTGGACTTCGCCATCCAGATCGCTCATCACCCGGTCGTCGGGGATCGCGCCCATGTCGATCAGATCCAAACTATGCATCCGTTCGGTTTCGACGTTGTCGTGGATCAGGACCTTCGAGAGGTTGAGGCCCATGTCGAACACCACGATGTCGTCGCCCGCCCGCACGGCCGTCATCTGTCGGCCGACTTCCTCGTAGCCGCCGATCGTTGCAATATCGATTTCCATAGTTATCACTCCCGAGCCGCCCCGCGAACAGTCTCGAATGCCGGCTGGCGAGGTCGCGTGACCCGCCCGGCCGCCCCGACCGCACCCGGGGCGGTCTCTCGGATGCGGGTAGCTACGGGCCGGTGATGGTATAAACCCCGTGGCTCGACTACAGGCGCTTGATGCTATCGTTGCCACGTGACACACTCCGGCGACACTCGATCGCAGCGCGGGGTCGAGAGCCAAACCGTCCGAGTGCGCTACACATCGTGGCGAAAGCGGTTTGCGATCGGAGCGAGAACGAAGCGTATGAGCGATGCTGTCGACGAGTTCGAGCTCCTGGGGCGACAGCTGTCGAAGAAGTCACGGACCGCAGCCCTCAGAGAACGGATGGAATCGTTCGTTGCGGAGCACGAACGGCCGGAAGACCTGAAGACACTCCGTCGCCGCACGGCAACCGACGAGTCGCTCGCGGAGACCGTCCGTCGGAACCGCGACGAACGGGTATAACTGTCGTGGAGCACGCGTTCTTCGATACATCCGCCTCGTCAAGCGCTACGCCGACGAACCCGGAACGCCGGTCGTCGACACACTCATCGAGGACGAGGAGATCACCGTCGTCATCACGTCGCTATCGGTGATCGAAACGGTCTCCGCGTTCCGCCGGAAGCAAAACAGGAACGAGATCCCCGAGAACGCTGTCGAGGGTCTCCTCTCGACGTTTTTCCACGAGGCCCTCGCCGACTTCCGGATCATCCCGATGGACGAGGCGCTGTTCGACCATTCGTTCGCCCTCGTTCTCGAAGACGACCTCCGCACGCTGGACAGTCTGCAACTGTCCGCTGCATTGAGCGTGTACGACGATATCGAGAGCCTCTCGTTCGTCTGTGCCGACGCCGAGTTGGTCTCGGTGGCCGATGCTGCGGGCCTCGATACGATGGATCCGACCGCCGATTCGTCGCAGTCGTAGCGACGGTGCTCACCGACGAATCATCCGTCCGTTCGGATCTTCGTTCCTGGCGATTCGCCGTCCAAGAACCCTTTCAAGCCGTCGATCCCGAACACCCACGCCGGCGTCTCCATACCGAGCAGCGTCCGGACTTTCGCACTCATGCCACCCGTCACGTCGGTTGCATCGCTGCCACCCAGCGCCTCGGCGACCGCGTCGAACGACGCGATCCGGTCGATCACGTCGCCGTCGCTATCGAGCACGCCGGGAACCCCCGAGCACAGCCCGACTCGGTCGGCCTCGACGTGCTCCGCGAGCACGGCCACGAGCTCGTCGCCGCTCATGATCGTCACGCCGCGGCCCGCATGGGCGATCACGTCGGCCTGGACCACGGGCACGAACCCCTCGGCGAGCAGCGTCTTGACGCTGTCAGTTGCGAACGCGAACTCCCCCGCGTCGTCGCGCGCGCCGGCCGAAAGCGGATGAATCGGCAGCGCGGGAACGTCGCACTCGTTGAGCGCGCTCACGACGGCGTCGTTCAACTCCCCCATTGCGCCGTGGACCGCGAGCGCCGCTTCCGGGTCGTGGCTGCCGGTCGTGTCGCTGAGGCCGTGCTGGCTCGCGTGGTGATGACCGAAGCTCCCGCCGCCGTGGACGAGAACGAGGGGCTCGTCGTGATCTGCCACTGCATCGACGGCACGAGCGAGGTTTGCCTCGTCGAGTGTTTCGGGCTGTGCCTTGTCGGTGATGACGCTTCCGCCGAGTTTGAGGACGGTCGTCATGGCGTGTGAACTCCGGCTGTGATTGCTCTGATGTTCGACGTGACGACGGTGTGGCAAATCCCTCGCGCGCTCCAGTTGCGCGGCTGCTCGCGGCTACGCCGCTCGCTTTTCCGAGGCGCTCCCTGCGGTCGCGCCTCGCTCTCGCTGCGCTCCTCACTCGGTCGCTTCGCTCCCTCGCTCCGGTGCTTGTGTCGTCGTGCTTCCCGGAGCCCGCTCGCCCTTTGCGATTCCACCGTCGGACTCGCTACGCTCGTCCGACGAGCCCCCGCTCGCTTTGCTCGTGGGGGCCCCAGGCCCGCATGCGCGCGGTCGGCCCTCCGGGCCGATACGCGCTCGAAGCTCCCATCCTCTCCCTCGACTCGCGATGAAACGCGGGCCGGGACCGTTCGGACCGCCCGCATCGGCTGGGGCGGCCGTCGCGTCGAATCGGTCATCCGTCCTCCCGGCGCACGCCCTCAGTATCGAGCTCCGCTCGGAACGCCTCCTCACAGCCTGGGGTGTAGTGGAGCGCGGTCCGGGTGGCCTCGGTCTCGTCGAGTGCGACCACACAGCCACCCCCGCCAGCGCCGGTGAGCTTCGCGCCGCGCGCACCCGCCTCGCGGGCGGCCCACACCATTGCGTCGAGCGAGCGCGCCGAAACCCCGAGCGCGTTCAGCAGACCGTGGTTCATGTCCATCAGTCGGCCGACCTCGTCGAGATCGTTTGCATCGAGCGCGCGCTCGCCCTGGCGGACGAGGTCGCCGATCGCGCTCACGGTGTCGGCAGCGAAGTCGTACTCCTCGCGGAGTTCGCGCACGCCCGCGACGAGTGCGCCGGTGTCCCCCGCGCCGCCGTCGTACCCGATCACGAACGGGAGCGCGGGCGCGTCGAGCCGCCGACAGTCCTCGCCCTCCACTCGTACCGCGCCGCCCATCGCCGAGCAGAACGTGTCCGCGCGCGAGGCCTCGCCGTCCTGGACCGCGTGTTCGACCCGATAGGCCCGCTCGGCGAGCTCCTTGGGAGGGAGTTCGACGCCGAGCTCACGGGTCGCGGCGTCGATCCCGGCGACGGCCACCGCCGCGGACGAGCCCAATCCCGCTCCGAGCGGGATCGCACTCTCGATGGCGACGTCGAAGCCGATCTCGGGTGCGTCGGCCGCTTCACGGGCCTGTTCGACCGCGCCGTCGACGTAGCCCGTCGCCGCTTCGACGAGCGATTCGGGAACGTCGACATCGGGTGCGCCGTCGCCGCCGTACTCGACAGTGAACCCGTCGAGCGTGAGGTCGGCGGCATCGACCCGGAGTCGCCCGTCCGAGCGCGCGGTGACGTCGACCGTGGCTCGGCGCTCGACCGCGCACGGCACCGCGGGTTCGCCGTAGACCACCGCGTGCTCGCCGAAGAGATAGACCTTCCCGGGGGCGCTGGAGACAGCCATGCACTCCCTCTGGTGGGGGGCCTAACAGTATTTGCGACTCCACCGAAGCGTGATCGTCTATGGGTTGGTCGAACGATCGTCCGACCGGTCACTCGGGAGCGGTTCGGTCCGCCGTCTCCGGATCGGCCGTGATGCGGTCGTGGATCGGCCCCTCGTGCTCGGAGAGATGCTGGGGCGTCCGGTCGTTCGCGACCGCGAGGAGTTCGCCAACGATGCTGTAGGCGATCCGGTACGGTGAGTCGCCGCCGAGATCGAGGCCAATCGGGGTGTAGATCCGATCGAAAGCGTCCTCCGGAAGCGTAGCACCATCCTCGGCGAACGCGTCGAGTAGCTCTTCGAAGCGCTCTTCGGGACCCATGAGCCCGATGTAGGGAACCGGCGTGTCGAGCAGTGCTTCGAGCACGATCCGGTCGTCGACGAAGTTGTGCGTCATCACGACCGTGTAGGTGTCGGGATCGAACGCGACCACGCTCTCGACGCTCGCCGGCGAACTCGCGAGCACGGCGTCGGCGGCGGGGAACTGATCGGCAGTCGCCTGCGCACCGCGGAACCCCACCACCGTCACCCGAAACTCCGCCCGTTTCGCGAGATCGACCACCGGGCCGACGTCGGGGCCGGATCCGAACACCACGAGGTGTGGCGGAGCCTCGATCCCGTCGACGAACACCTCGGCCGATCCTTCGTCGCAATCGATCTGCAGCGTGTCGGCCTCGCCCCGATCGAGCAGCGCTGCGGTCGGTTCGGAGAGTTCCGCACGGAGCCACTCGGGAAGGTCGCCCGCAAATCCGTCCTCGGGGGTGTAGTACCCGCGCTCGCCGCGCGGGCGGTCGCCATCGACGACCGTGACGACGCCGACGTCGCCGCCGTCAGCGGCCCGCTCGACGACCGGCCGGTGGCTCTCGTCGATCGATTCGAGGAGGATCGTGATGATTCCGTTACAGCCCATGCCGAGGCCCCACGTCCCGTCGTCGCCGGTGAGATCGAACGTCTCGACACGTGGCTCGCCCGCAGCGCGGACCTCGGCGGCGATCGAGCGAACCTCGTCTTCGAGGCAGCCGGCGGTGACCGAGCCCGCGCTCTCGCCGTCCTCGATCACCATCTTCGCACCGGGCCGTCGGTAGGCGCTGCCCTCGACGTCGATGACCGTCGCGAGGACGGCCTCGCGGCCGGCGGCGAGCGCGTCGCCGACGGCGGAGAGGACTTCGGTCTCGGGAACGCTCCAGTTCGTGTCGGTCATGATGTGGGATGTGTCGTCGAGTAGTGTGTCGTCGAGTGGTGGTTCGATTCGGTGCGCCGGGGGTCGTACTCGTAGCCGATCCGGCCATGCTGGCCCCGGCGATCGAGCTGGCGCGCGATCTCGCCGAGGTCGTCGGGACCGCTGAAGGCGAACAGCCCGTCGACGTACGGTAGTGCAGCGGCCATTCCACGGGCGGTCGGCTCGTACTCGACGGAGGCCGCGAGCGGGTTCAGCCAGAACACCGCACCGGCGCGCCGCGAGAGCTGCGCCGCCTCGCGTTCGAGGGTCGGGACGTCACCCATTTCGAGCCCGTCGCTGAGCACGAACACCGCCGACTCGCGCGAGACGGCCTCGGGGGAATCCGTGCGGAGCTGTACGAGCGACGCGCCGATCCTGGTCCCACCGCCCCACTCGGTCTCGGCGCGATCGAGCGCGTCGAGCGCCGCTTTCGAACTTCGAGCGTCGAACGACTCGGTGACTTCGCGAATGCCCTCGTCAAAGAAGAAAATGCGCACGTCGCGCCACTCTGCCGTGGCTCGTCGGAGGAACTCGATCAGAAACGATCGATCGAGCACGTCGAGCACCGATCGGCTCACGTCGACGAGGAGACACGCCCGGACCGCAGTCCGGCGGCGCTCGCGTTCGGGGATGTCGACGACCGTTCCGCCGGTCCCGACGCTGGCCCGGAGCGCGCGCCGGACATCGGGCGTGTCGTCGCCACGCCCCCACTGCCGGCCCGCCAGCTCGGCGAGCGCGTCCGTCAACCCCTGGAACGCACCGCCGAGTCCCCCATCCGCGACACCGGGAACGGAAACCACAGTTCGCCGGCCGGTCGGGCTGTAGTGCGCGGTCGTCGTCTCTTCCTTGTCGGCCGCGTTCTCGCCGCGCCCCACGACCGCACCGTGGTCCCACCGTTCTCGATCACGGTCACCTTCCTCGGTCTCGTCGTCGCTCTCCTCGCCAGCGCGTTCGGGATCTTCCGAGGCAGGTTCGGCGTCGGGCGGGGTGAACCCACCGTCGGGGCCGTCGTCGGCTCGCTCTGCCGGCCCGCTCGAATCGAGGCCCGCGGTCAGCCGTCGCCAGAACTCGCCGAACAGGTCGTCGAACGTCGTCCGATCGGCGTGATCGGTGACGAGGCACGCCCGGAGCGCCGTCTGCGCACGCTCGCGGTCGTCGAATCCGACGACGACCAGCGCCCGG
Source organism: Halococcus sp. PRR34 (assembly GCF_028617175.1). Taxonomy (NCBI): domain Archaea; kingdom Methanobacteriati; phylum Methanobacteriota; class Halobacteria; order Halobacteriales; family Halococcaceae; genus Halococcus; species Halococcus sp. PRR34. Next base: position 35,184 of record NZ_JAQJDA010000001.1, read on the forward strand.
GCGGCGGTCGTCGCGGCGTTCGCGGGCACGTCCGCACCTGCTCGTCGGAGTGCGCGCACGAACCGGACGAGTTCGTCGCGAACGTGATCGCGCGCGGCGACGAAATCCGGAACGTCGGCACCGTTCGTTTCGAAGAGGCCGACCCCGTCGATCGTGGGACCGTCATCCGGGATGTCGAACTCGTCGGCCCGCGGTTCGTCGGCCATCAGTCGGCCTCCGCACGGGCCGTCTCGGCGGCGTCGAGCAGCGTTGCGAGCAGGTCGTCGTCGACGCGCTTGATGTCCTCCACTTCCTTCAGGAGACAGCCGAGCGTGTTTCTGATCTCGTCGCGGTCGATCGATCCATCGGCACCATCGTGACGGAGCGCAGCGACCGCTCTGGCCCAGTCGATGGTTTCTGCCGCACCGGGCGGCTTGAGCAGCGGTTCCTCGCGGAGCCGACCCGCCATCCCGCACAGTTCGACGGCCACTCTCCCGTCGAGTTCCGGCACTTTGCGTTCGAGGATCGCCCGCTCTTTCTCCATGGATGGCGGCGCGACGTGGAGGTACAGACACCGACGCTTGAGCGCGTCCGAGAGGCCACGGGTCCGGTTCGAGGTGATAACCACGATCGGCGGCGTTTCCGCCCGCACGGTGCCGAGTTCGGGAACGCTCACCTGGAAGTCCGAGAGCACTTCGAGCAAGAGTGCCTCGAACGCCTCGTCGGCCCGATCGACCTCGTCGATCAGGAGCACTCGTGGCTCGTCGCCGCGAAGCGCGCGCAACAGCGGCCGTTCGAGGAGGTATTCCTCGGCGAACACCGAGTCGTCCGCCCGTTCCGGGTCGTTCTCGGTCCCGTCGCCAGTACCCGGCGCTCCCGCTCCGGGACCGCCGGCGGCCTGCACCGCGAGCAGCTGTTTGGTGTAGTTCCACTCGTAGAGCGCGCTCTCGGCCGTCAGCCCTTCGTAACACTGGAGGCGAATCAGGTCGGCGTCGAACCCGCCGGCCAGCACCTTCGCGAGTTCGGTCTTCCCCGCGCCCGGCTCGCCCTCGACGAGCAGTGGCTTGCCGAGCCGGAGCGCGAGCGAAACGGTCGTACTGATCTCGTCGCCCGCGACGTAGCTCTCCGCGTCGAACGCTGCCCGGACATCCGCCTCGGTCGCGTCGGCGAACGCGGCGGTGCGATCGTCGGTCATCCGATCACCCGGTTCGGCATCGTGGATCGCTGACGACGGTCCGTTCGCAGCTTCGACTCCCGAAACCGACTCGGGTGGGAGGGGGCGGCTCCACGTCGACTCGTGTCGGTTGTCGGTAGTGACACGCGTTCTCACCTATCACAAGGGATCGAGACGTATAATCGGTTCGTCGCCAGCAGGCGACGAGAAGCGACGGACTGAACTGAACGCGGGCGTCAGTCGGCCGCCGCGGATCCGCCGGTGCGATCCATCGCTGCGGTCAGCGCCCGCTCGGTGTACACCTCCAGCAGTTGGGCGCGGAACTCGTTCGACGCCTGGAGATCCGACATCATCATGTCTTCGTCGAGATCGTCGCCAGCGTGGCTTGCGGCGGTCGCGATCGTATCGGCGTCGAGCGACCCGCCTGCAAGGGCGTCCTCGACGGGGCCGAGTCGAACCCCGTGGTCCATCACGCCGTTCGCGCCGACCCTGACGGATTCGACGGTCCCGCCGTCGGCCTCTATCAACGCGGCGACGCCGACCATCGCGTAGCCCGACGAGGGACTCGGCTTCTTCGCGTACGCGCCGACTCTGCCGTCGGCCGACGGGATCTCCACTCGTGTGAGGAGTTCGTCGGGGCCGACATCGGTGGCGTACATTCCGAAGAAGAAGTCATCGGCCGAGATCGAGCGCTCCCCATCCGAGCCCTCGATCACGAGGGTCGCATCCGAGGCGAGCGCCGCGCCCGGCAGGTCCGCCGCCGGGTCGGCGTGGGCGAGGTTGCCGCCGATCGTTCCCCGATTGCGAACCTGCACATCGCCGACTTGGCGGACTGCCTCCGCCAGCGCCGGCGCGTGCTCGGCGACTGCGTCGGACTCGACGAGATCGCTGTATCGGGTCATCGCGCCGATCGAGAGCGTGTCCCCGTCGACTTCGATGCCGTTCATCGCGTCGATGCCGCTGATGTCGATCAGGACGTCGGGGCTCGACAGACCGGTTTTCATCGCCGGGAGCAGGCTGTGACCGCCGGCGAGCAGCTCCGTCTCCGCCCCCGAATGCTCGTCGAGCAGGTCGAGCGCCTCTCCGACGCTTCCGGCCTCGTAGTAGTCGAACTCGTCGGGGTACATCAGTCCTCACCCCCGGATGACTCGCTCTGCTCGCCACCGTCTGCAACCGCCTCGCCACCAGCCCCGCCCTCGTCGGCCGCAGCGCCGTCGTTCACTGCCTGCCAGACCGTCTCGCTCGTGAGCGGCATGTCGATGTGGTCGATGCCGAACGGTTGGAGCGCGTCCGTCACCGCGTTGACGACGGCCTGGGGGGCCGCGATGGTCCCCGCCTCGCCGACGCCTTTCACGCCGAGTGGGTTGTGCGGGCTTGGCGTCACCGTCGAATCGGTTTCCATTGTCGGGATGTGCTCGGCCTTCGGCACCGTGTAGTCCTGCATCGATCCCGTCACCAACTGTGCGTTGTCGTCGTACTCGGCCCCTTCGTAGAGCGCCTGGCCGATCCCCTGGGCGACGCCGCCGTGGACCTGCCCCTCGACGATCTTCGGGTTGATCTGTGGGCCGACGTCGTCGACGGCCACGTAGTTCTCGAACTCGATCTCGCCCGAGTCGGGATCGACCTCCACGACTGCGATGTGGGTCCCGAACGGGAACACGAAGTTGTCGGGATCGTAGAAGGAGGTCTCCTCCAGCCCCGGCTCGATCCCGTCGGGCATGTCGTGGGCGAGGTAGGACTGGGCGGCCACGTCCTGGATGTGCATCGAGCGCTCGGGCGCGCCAGCGACCGAGAAATCACCGTTGTCGAACTCGACGTCCTCCTCGCTCGCCTCCAGTTGGTGGGCGGCGATCTTCTTCGCCTTCTCGACCACCTTCTGCGAGCTCGTCGCGAGCGCGCTGCCGCCGACGGCTGCCGAGCGCGAGCCGTAGGTCCCCATCCCCTGTGGGATTTCGTCGGTGTCGCCCTCCACGATCTCGATGTCGTCGTAGGGGATCCCGAGCTCGTCCGAGACGATCTGGGCGTAGGTCGTTTCGTGGCCCTGACCGTGGCCCGAGGTGCCACAGAACGCCGTGACCTTCCCGGTGGGGTGAACCCGAACGAGTCCGGACTCCCAGAGGCCGGCCTGCGCACCGAGCTGGCCGGCGAGTTCCGAGGGTGCGAGACCACATGCCTCGATGTAGCTCGAAAGTCCGATCCCGAGATACCGCCCCTCCTCGCGGAGCTCTTCCTGACGCTCTCGGAGGTCGTCGTAGCCGACCGCCTCCAGCGCCTTGTCGAGTGCGGGCTCGTAGTTTCCGCTGTCGTACTCCACCGCCACCGGCGTCTGGTGGGGGAAGTCGTCGTCGGGAACGAAGTTCTGTCGTCTGAACGCCGCGGGGTCCATCCCCATCTCGCGCGCACCGAGGGTGATCAGCCGCTCGACGACGTACAGCGCTTCGGGACGACCGGCCCCGCGATAGGCGTCGACGGGTGCGCCGTTGGTGAACGCGCCGACCACGTTGCAGTGGATCGCCGGGATGTCGTACTGCCCCGAGAGCAGGGTGCCGTAGAGATAGGTCGGCACGGCGGGCGCGAACGTCGAGAGGTACGCGCCCATTCCCGCGTGGGTCTTCACGCGCATCCCAGTGATCGTCCCCTCCTCGTCCATCGCGAGCTCGCCGTGGGTGATGTGATCGCGGCCGTGAGCGTCGGTGAGGTACGTTTCAGTACGGGTGGCGGTCCACTTCACCGGTCTTCCAGTTTCCATCGCACACCACGACGCGAGCGCCTCGTCAGGGTAGTGGTGGATCTTCGAGCCGAACCCGCCGCCCACGTCGGGCGCGACGATGTGGATCTTGTGTTCGGGCACGTCGAGCACCCCCGACATGAGCTGGCGGTGGAGGTGGGGGTTCTGGGAGGTCATGTGAACCTCCAGCTCCTCGGTGCCCGGCTTGTACTCCGCGACCGTCGCTCGCGGCTCCATCGCGTTCGGGATCAGCCGCTGATTCGTCAGATCGACCTCGGCGGTGTGGGCCGCCTCGTCGAACGCTGCATCCGTCTCGTCGGCGTCGCCGATCTCCCAGTCGAACGCGGTGTTGTCGTCGAGATCGTCGTGGACTACTGGTGCGCCGTCCTCGACAGCCTCTTTCGGGTCGATGACTGCATCCTTGCGGTCGTAGTCGACGTCGATTGCGTCGACTGCGTCGCTCGCGATGTAGCGCTCCTCGGCGACGACCACGGCGATCCCGTCACCCTGATACCGCGCCGTTTCGCCCGCGAGAAGTGGATGGACCGGCGTCTCCAGACTGTCGAGCAGCCAGCCGACGGGGATCTCGCCGGGGACGTCGAGGTCGTCGGCGGTGTAAACGCCGATCACGCCGTCCATTTCTTCGGCGTCGCTGGTATCGACATCGCCGATCGTCGCATGGCCGTACTGGCTCCGGAGAACACTCATGTGGGCCATGTTCGGCCGCTGGATGTCGTCGGTGTACTCGGCCTCGCCCGTGATGAGCGAGGGGTCCTCGCGGCGCTCGACCGCCGAGCCGAGCACCGATTCCACGTCGAGTTCGTCGGATTCGATGGTTTCGATTCCCATGGTCAGTCGTCACCTCCACCGTCCGCGGCGGTCGTCTCGGTCACGTCCTCGCCGCCGTCGGTCGCTGCCGCCGCACTCATCTCGTCGGCGGCGAACTCGACCGCGTTCACGATGTTCTGATAGCCGGTACACCGACAGAGATTGCCCTCGATCGCTTCCCTGATCTCCTCCTCGTCGGGATCGGGGTTGCGCTCCAAGAGATCGTTCGCCGAGAGCATCATCCCTGGTGTGCAGTACCCACATTGGAGACCGTGTTCTTTCTGGAACCCCTCCTGAATCGGGGCGTACGTGCCGTCTTCGGCGAGTCCCTCGACGGTCCCGATTTCGGCCCCGTCGGCCTGCACGGCGAGCAGCGTACAGGACTTCACCGCATCGCCGTCCAGATGCACGGTACAGGCCCCGCAGGTCGAGCTTTCACACCCGACGTTCGTCCCGGTATACCCCAACTCGTCGCGCAGGGCGTGGACCAGCAGCGTCCGGGAGTCGACCGTGAGTTCGTGTGCTGTGCCGTTGACCGTCACCTCGATGTCGTGTTCTGTCATGTGTGTTACCTGCCCTCCGACCGACCGAGAATTCGGTCGACGATGCCGCGATCGTCACCAGACTCCTCGGCCGACTCTGCGGCTTCGACCTCGCCGCCTTCGGCGATTTCGCGCTCACGGATCTCGTCCTGGATCGACGAAAAGAACCGCTTCACGACCTGGTTCGCCGCGGGATTGATGACCCGTTGGCCCATCGAAGCGATCCGGCCGAACACGTCGGCCTCGGTCTTCCAGTCGACGCCGACGCCGTCGTCGGTCTCCGAGAGCTCCATTCCCGAGGTCATCTCGAACGAGCTATCACCGGCCGAGCCCTCGCCGGACGCTTCCATCTCGGGCTGCTCGCGGTGATCGATCGTCACGGTCGTCTCGAACGTCGGATTCACCGGCCCGATGCTGATCTGCATGACGGCGGCGTAGCGTCCTCCCTCCTCGAACGCCCGTTCGGCGATCACCTCCGGGTCCGAGGTCGGTTCGACGTCTCGGTCGGCGTGCTCCTCGCGGAGCGCGTCGAAACCGACGTCGTCCTCGTCGACCCGGACGAGAAACTCACATCCGGGAAGCGCGCTCTCGATCATCACCGGATCCGAGAGCGCGAGCCACACCTCCTCGGTGGTCGTGTCCTCGAGTTCGAACGTTCCACTGAATTCCATGTGTCGAGTTGCTCCCGAAAGGCGTGCGAGACACCTTCACCCTAGCGTGTCGCTATGTAATGAAAAAGATTACCATGGTTTCGCGTCGCGCGCGCACGATCGTCCGGATACCATCACCCGATCGTCCGACACCGGCGGAAGGGATATGACGTGATCGGGCCACGGGACGGTATGCCGAACCGCGAGCTGGTCTCCCGCTCGGTGGCGGTCGAACGGGTCGTCGAGGCGCGATCGACAGCGCTCGCCGACATCGCTACGGCGCACGTCGAACTGGATGCGATCGCCGGGCGAGTGCTCGCTGAGGACGTCCACGCGCCCCGCGACGTCCCGCCGCACGACTACGCCACGATGGACGGCTACGCCGCTGCGGCCGCCGACGAGCCACCGCTCGATGTCGTCGACGAGATCGCTCCCGAGGACGAGCCACCCGACATCGGCCCTGGAACTGCGGTACGGATCGCCACCGGCGCACCGCTGCCGCCACGGACCGACGCAGTGCTGAAACGCGAGAACGCGACCGTCGCGGAGGGACGACTCGCGGACTGGGAACTCGCCGCCGGAACGAACGTTCATCGTCGGGGAACCACCGCCACGGCCGACGAGCGGCTGTTCGCCGCGGGCGATCGACTCGCGCCGCGACACGCGGCGCTTTGCCGCGACGTCGGTATCGACACCGTTCCGGTCCGCGAGCGGTTTGCGGTGGGGATCGTCGCGACCGGGACCGAGATCCACGAGGGTCGACAGCCCGACCGCGACTCCGAGTTCCTCGCCAACCTCGTCCGATCGTGGGGGCACGTTCCTGCAGAGCCACGAACCGTGCCCGACGATCCCGCTGCCGTTCGAGAAACGATCGAGAGCGCGGCCGCGGACCACGATGTCGTCCTCACGTCTGGCGGGACGAGCGTCGGGACAGCAGACCACGTTTCGAGCACCCTCGCGGATCATGACCCGTTATTCGAGGGCGTTCGTCTCCGACCTGGTCGCCCTGTGATGGCCGCCGTGGTCGATGGTACTCCCGTCGTCGCACTCCCCGGAAAACCGATCGCGGCTCACACCGCTGCCGTGCTGGTCGCGCGACCGCTGTTCACCGGGAAAACCGATCTTTCGACAGTCACGACTACCCCCGAACACCACGTCGCAATGCCCGACGCCGACCGCGAGTACGCGGTACCGGTTGTCATGGAGGACGGGCGCGCAACGGCGCTCGGTCACGTCGACTCGTCGCTCCCGCTCTACGAGGATCGATTCGCGCCAGGGCTCGTCGCGGCGAGCACGCGAGCGACGCTCGCCGACGGGTTCGTTCTCACCGAAACCGCACTCGAACCCGACGAGCCGGTCGATGTCGTTCCGTACCCGGCCGTCGAGTGAGAATCGGGCCTCGACGCTCGCCGATCGGCGCTACGGTCAGAGACGATGTCTGGCGACACGAATCCGTCTCGAACGCCGTCGCTGGTGGAGTGGAGCGCTGAAAAACGAACGTAGGCTCAGATGCCCTCTTCGAAGTCGTCGAGCTCGTACATCGTGTCAGCACCGCGGCGGTCGAGCGTCTCGTTCGCGAGCAGCCAGTAGACCACCGACAGCGCCCGGCGGCCCTTGTTGTTCGTCGGGATCGCGAGATCCACGTTGCTCGTGGAGTTGTTCGAGTCACACATCGCGACCACTGGAATGCCCACTGTGATGGCCTCCGTGACGGCCTGGGCGTCGCCGATCGGGTCAGTCACCACGAGCACGTCGGGTTCGATGTACCCGTCGTAGTCGGGGTTGGTGAGCGTCCCGGGGATGAATCGGCCCGTCCGGGCGCGCGCCCCGATGGCGTCGGCGAGCTTCTCTGCCGGGAATCGGCCGTACTGGCGCGAGGAGGCCACGAGGATTCCCTCGGGGTCGTAGTTCGCGAGGAAGTCGGCAGCGGTTCGGATTCGCTGGTCGGTCTGGCCCACGTCGAGCACGTACAGCCCGTCGGTCCGGACGCGGTGGATGAACCGCTCCATCTCGTCGGTCTTCTGCTGGGTGCCGATGTGGACGCCCGCGCCGAGGTAGTCCTCGACGGGGATGAGGAGGTCGGCCTCGTCGCCGGACATGACGTCCTCGTCGAACGCCGGGCCGTCATCCTCTTCGGCCTCGTCCGCGGCCGCCTCGTCGGCGTCGGTCGTGCCCTCGATCGATTCGTCTCTGACGTCGGTTGCGGGGTCTTCTGCGGGTTCCGCGCCGGCTTCGCCGGTCGGCTCCTCCTCGATGTCGCGTTCGGCCGCGTCGAGACCCTCTTCGTTGTTGCTCATGCGGTTTCCTCGGTTCTGATGAGTTCGTTCAGCTTGGCTGTGCGCTCGCCGCCGACCGCGCCCGTCTTGACGAACGGTGCGGCGGTCGCGACGGCGAGGTGTGCGATCGTGGTGTCCTCGGTCTCGCCCGATCGGTGCGAGATCACGGGTGCGAGCCCGTTCTCGACGGCGCGCTCGGTCGCGTCGAACGCGTCCGAGAGCGTCCCGATCTGATTCGGCTTCACGAGCAGCGCGTTCGCCGCGCCCGCCTCGATCCCACGATCGAGCCGCTCGACGTTCGTCACGAACAGATCGTCGCCACAGATCAGCGTCTCCGTTCCGACTTGGTCAGTCAGTTCGGCGAATCCCTCGAAATCCTCCTCGTCGAGCGGGTCCTCGACGTAGACGAGGTCGTACTCGTCGACGAGACCCGCGACGTACTCGATCTGTTCGTCGGGCGTCCGCTCGGTGTCGCCGTAGCGGTAGACCCCCTCGTCGGCGTCGTAGAGTTCGGTCGCCGCCACGTCGAGGCCGAACCCGATGTCGAAGCCGACCTCGTCGGCGACCTGCTTTGTGGCCTCCGCGACGATTTCGAACGCCTCGCTGTCGTCGATCGCGGGTGCCCACGCGCCCTCGTCCCCTTTCGCTGCGGGGACGTCACGCTCGGCGAGGATCTCGCCGACTGCGGCGTGGACCTGTGCGTTCGCGAACACCGCGTCCGCGACGCTGGGTGCGCCCACCGGTGCGGCGAGGAACTCCTGGATGTGGGTCGCCTCATTCGCGTGCTCGCCGCCGCCGATCACGTTGCCGAGCGGCGTCGGGAACTCGTTCCCGCGGAACGCCCCACCCAAATGCTGGTACAGCGGCGCACCGAGTGCGTCGGCCGCGGCGGTTGCAGTAGCCATCGAGATCGCGACTGCACTGTTTGCGCCGATCTCACCGAAGTCGTCGGTGCCGTCGGCTGCACGCAGCGCGGCGTCGACCGAGCGCTGATCGCCGGCGTACACCTGGCCCTCGATCCGCGGGACGGCGTGTTCGCGAGCGCTCGCGATCGCCTCGCTCGCGGGCAGCGATGTCGCCTCGTGCGCGCCGGTGCTCGCGCCGCTCGGTGCGGCCGCCCGACCGAACCCGCCCGATTCGGTGGTGACTTCGGCCTCCACGGTCGGATTCCCGCGCGAGTCGAGCACTCGTCGGAGCCGGACCTCGGTGATCAGCGTCACTGTTTCCCCCGATTGACGGTGAAGGGCAGCACGCCGGCGTCGTACTCTTCGGCCGCGATCAGGATCGGCTCTGTACTATCGGTCCCGACCAACACGGGCGCGCCGTACGCGATCTGGAGCGCCCGTGCGCCGATGATCCGTGCCTTCTCGTACCGATTGTAGCGCTGCGCCATCACTGATAGGGGGCCACGATGTCGACGAGGTCGGAGTGTGACACCAGCATTCGGCGACAGCAGTGCCGGTCCACGCCGAGGTCGTCGAGCACCTCGGCCGGGTCCTCGCCGTCCTCGACCCGAGCCTCGAACGGCTCCCAGTGCTCACCGACGACCTTCCCGCAGGTGAAACACCGCACGGGAACCATCATGGCCGTCGTCCTCCCGAAACTGGTGTCCCGATCATGTTAACGGTAGGACTTCTGGTAGCGCGCCCGTGCACCCGGGCCGCCCCATTTCTTCGATTCGGACTGGCGGACGTCGTTCACGAGCAGCGACCGATCGAACTCCATGTACGCGTCGCGGAGTTCGGCGTCGTTCGCGTGCTCGACGAGTCCGCGCGCGATCGCGGTCCGCACCGCGTCGGCCTGACCGACCGTGCCGCCGCCGCTCACGTCGACCGAAATATCGACGCTCTCGCGGCGCTCTTCGGCGATACGGAACGGCTCGACCATCTTCAGCCGCGCTAGTTCCGGTTCGATCAGTTCGACTGGTTTCGCGTTCACGCGGACGCGGCCCTCGCCTTCCGAGACGGTGGCCCGCGCGATCGCGGTCTTCTTCTTGCCTGAGGTGTTCGTTACCATGTGACGTTGGCTCCGAGGTTCTCGCTCACGTCGCCCAGTTGGACGAACTTGGTGTTCGACAGCCGATTCAGTGATGTTCCCTCCAGAACGTCCGCATCGTCCTCGAAGGGATCACCGACGTAGACACGAAGGCGCTCGAACGCCTCGCGCCCGCGCGGGCGCTTGTACGGGATCATCCCGCGGATCGAGCGCTTCATGATCCGGTCGGGGCGCTTCGGGTAGTACGGCCCGCTGTCCGAGCCGAGCTCGGCGCGGTCCTCGAAGACGCCCATCACGTCGTCGGTCCCGCCCGTGATGACTGCTTCTTCGGCGTTGACCACGGCGACGCGCTCGCCATCGAGGGCGCGTTCGGCGACCTGGCTCGCGACCCGCCCCAGGATGCAGTCCCGGGCGTCGACCACGATATCGGGGTCGAACTCCGCGGCGTTCATCGGATCACCCGGACGTCCGACCCCTCGGGGTTCTGCTCGATGCACTCTCCGAGTGCGAGCGACTCCCCGACCTGGTCGATCTTCGTTTCGGCCGTACCGGAGAAGTCGACTGCCGCCACGGTGACGGGCTTTTCGAGCACGCCGCTGCCCAGGACCTTGCCTGGCACGACGACGGTTTCCTCCTCCTTGGCGTAGCGTTCGATCCGACCGAGGTTGACCTCGGCGTGGGTGCGCCGGGGCTTCTCCAGACGGTCGGCGACCGCCCGCCAGACGGGACTGTCCGACTCGCGGGCCGTCGACTTCAGTTCAGTGATGAGACTCGTGAGCCTCGGATTGGTCTTGCTCATAACTTGTCTCCCAAAAGAGCATGCAGGGAGCAGGATTCGAACCTGCGAACTCCTACGAGACAGCGCCCTGAACGCTGCGCCGTTGACCTGACTTGGCTATCCCTGCACGCGAACTGCACTCGTTTCCGTCCCCACAAACCAGTTTCGATCGACGGCACGTCACTCAGGGGTCGCACGCGTGGCGTCCGCTCGTCGTGCCGACGCGTCCGCGCGATGGAGTCGTGCCGGTGCATGCCTACTGCCGTGACTCGGCGGCGGGCACGCGACCGTCCGTGGTTTGTGGGGCGATACATTACAACTGGACCGCTTCTTTGAGTTCGTTCGCGCGCGTTTCCAGCGAGTCGACTGCCGCCGTCACCAGCTCCTCGACGGTCAGCGAGCCATCGGTCTCGACGTGGAAGACGAACGCGTTCGGCACGTCCTCGACGCTGACCTCCTTGCCGGGATACCGGTTCGTGAGGTCGTTGTCGAACTCTTCGGTGAGGACGAGCTCGTCGTCCTCCTCGATGACGCCTCGCAGGATGTTCGGCTCCTCGTCGGCGAACTCCTCGCGGTCACCGACGACCTCCACCTTCTGAAGGTGGCGGTAGCCGACCGCCACGCCGCCCTGATGTTTGGCGTGGGTCTTCCCGGTGTCGAGCACGGCCTCGGCCTCGGCTTCGAGGCGCTGGTCCTCTTTGAGATCGATGATCGGGACGTTGTCCTCGGCGGGCTCGACGACCGAATCGCTACTGACGAGATCGCCCGAGTACGCTGTGTCGGGGCCCGAAACGTCGATCCCCAGCGTGACGCCCTCGCCCGACTCGAACTCGTTCGGCGGCGCGTTCAAGGGTATCATTCCGAGCCGATGGCCGATCTGCTCGTCGAACATCACCGACGAGTTCTCGACCACGCGCACGGTGTCGATCGACAGGGTGGGAACGTCGGCCACCATCGCCCGCCGGATGCCGTTGGCGAACGCTGGCGTGATCCCTCTGACGAGGAAGCGAGCGTCGCGGTCGTCGCGGTCGATGAACGCGACGTCGTACGCGGCGCTCACTGGTTAGAACCCGCTCGATTTGGGGGCACGCGTGCCGTCGTGCGGGATCGGCGTCACGTCCTCGATCCGGCCGATCTCCAGTCCGGCGCGCGCGAGCGCCCGGATGGTCGCCTGTGCGCCCGGTCCCGGACTCTGCTGGAGGTTCCCGCCGGGGCCGCGGACCTTGACGTGGACGCCCTCGATCCCCTGGGCGAGCACCTCTTCGGCGACGCCTTCGGCCATCTGCATCGCAGCATACGGCGACGCCTCGTCGCGGTTCTGCTTCACGGCGGTCCCGCCGCTCGATTTGGCGAGGGTCTCCGCCCCGGTCTGGTCGGTGATCGTGATGATCGTGTTGTTGAAGGAGGCGTGGACGTGTGCGACCGCCCACCGTTCCTCGTCTTCGGCGCTCATTCTTGTTCCTCCGCTCGTTCGGGATGCAGTTCGTCCGCGATCGGACTCGTCTCGTCGAATCCCACGAGATCCTCCTCGCTCACGTCGACTTTCCGCGAGGGCGTCGTTACCCGCGCGCCGTCGACGACGATGTGTCCATGAGAAACGAACTGACGGGCCTGCTGGACCGTGTTCGCGAGGCCTGTGCGGTAGACGATGGTCTGGAGCCGGCGTTCGAGCACGTCCGTGACTTCGAGGCTCAACACGTCGTCGAGCCCGTCGGTTTCGTCGAGAATGCCGAGCCGTCGGAGCCGCGCGAGGAACGGTTCGCCCTCGCGTTCGGCAGCGTCGACATCGCCCTGAGCGTCGCCGAGTAGTCGTCGCGCCTCGCGGCGGAACCCGCGAAGTTCGGACTGCGCTCTCCACAGCTCCTCTTTGTTCTTCAGGCCGTAGCGCCCGACGAGGTTCGACTCCTCAGAAATGCGCTCGCCCTGGTACGGATGATTCGGCGTCTCGTAGGCCTTGGTGTTGGATCCGAGTGCCATCTATTCGCCCTCCGCTTCCTCTTCCATCTCTTCCTGGATGGCTTCGACGTTCACGCCGATCGTCCCTTCCGAGCGGCCGGTGGACTTGGTGCGCTGGCCACGGACCTTCTGGCCGCGCTCGTGGCGGACGCCCTTGTACGAACTGATCATCTGCATGCGGTTGATGTCCTGCTGACGAGTCAGCGAGAGGTCGTTGCCGACCTCGTGGGTGGTCTCGCCGGTGAAGTAATCGGCCGGGCGGTTGGTGAGCCACGCCGGCACGTCCTCGGCGAACCCTTCGACGTGCTCGATGATCGAATCGACTGCGTCGTCGTCGAGTCGACCGAGCGTCGCCGATCGGTCGACCTCCGCCTCCGCCGCGATGATGCGAGCGGCCCGCCGTCCGACACCGTTCATGCCGGTCAGCGCCCGCTCGACGCTTTTCGTCCCGTCGAGGTCGGTCTGGCCGATTCGGACGAAGTAGCGGATGTCCTCCTCCTCTTCGTCCTCGGCCGGTGTGTCTGGGTCTTCTGCGCTCATATGCTGTGGTTCGGAGCGTCGTGGCTGGGATTCGAACCCAGGAGGCTGTGCGCCACAGAGTTAGCAACCCTGCGCCTTGGGCCAGGCTTGGCTACCACGACCCACGCTGTTAGTCTCGCTCTCTCGAACTCGGGGCCGACCCCCTGCAGTACGTGTTTCGGACTAATTCGACGCGGGTATTTAACCCCAACGAAACCCGGGTCGGGATCGGGAACCGGCGCTGCGGCGGGTGCCCAACCATCCACCGACGCTCCACCAGCGGCCAGCCATCCACCACGCACCGTCGAGCCGCCGTCTTCGATCGATCGGCGGGTTCCCAACCCTTATCGCTCGGGCGGAGCTACCCTGGCCATGAACGAGGACGACGTGCGATCGCTGCTTCGCGGCGTCGAGGACCCCGATCTCGGTGACAATATCGTTTCGCTCGGCCTGGTCAACGACATCGAAATGCGGGAAGGAGTCGCCCACGTCTCGCTCGCGCTCGGCGCGCCCTACTCCCCGAACGAGACCGCGATCGCGGCCGAGGTGCGCGAGGTGCTGAGCGAGGAGGGGATCGAGTGTGAACTCACCGCGAACGTCGACCGGCCGGCCGAGGGAGATGTCCTTCCCGACGTCAAGAACGTCATCGCGGTCGCCTCGGGCAAGGGCGGAGTTGGGAAATCCACTGTCGCCGTGAATCTCGCCGCCGGCCTCTCGCAACTGGGCGCGCGCGTGGGACTGTTCGATGCCGACGTGTACGGCCCGAACGTCCCGCGGATGGTCGACGCCGACGAGCGGCCCCAGGCCACCGCCGAAGAGCAAATCATCCCGCCGGAGAAGTACGGCATGAAGCTGATGAGCATGGACTTTCTGACTGGTGAGGACGATCCCGTGATCTGGCGCGGTCCGATGGTCCACAAGCTCATCACCCAACTGTTCGAGGACGTCGAGTGGGGATCGCTCGATTACATGGTGATCGACCTTCCGCCGGGAACGGGCGACACCCAGCTCACCCTCCTCCAGACCGTGCCGATCGCGGGCGCAGTGATCGTGACCACACCCCAGGAGGTCGCCGTCGACGACGCCAAGAAGGGCCTGGAGATGTTCGGCAAACACGAGACGCCCGTGTTGGGGATCGTCGAGAACATGAGCGGCTTTCGGTGTCCCGACTGCGGCTCCGAGCACGCGCTCTTCGGGGAGGGTGGCGGCGAGGCGTTCGCCGACGAGGTCGAGATGCCGTTCCTCGGCGAACTCCCGCTCGATCCACGCGTCAGGGAAGGTGGCGACGATGGCGCACCGATCGTGCTCGACGACGGCGAGACTGGCGACGCGTTCCGACAGTTCACTGAACGGACCGCGAACAACGTCGGAATCGTCCACCGCCAGCGGCTGAGCAACGGCCGCCAGGGCGAGGAACCGGCACCGGATCCTTCGTCGTAGTACAAAACGACTGATACTCAGAAGTCGTTGTACAAAACTCTGCCCGAAATCTGCTAGAAACTGTGACGGAGTTTTCCTACGTCGCTTGACCCCGTTCAGACACCACAGTTGATTTGACCGGCTTGTTGTGTCTCGATGATGAATACGAATTATTCTGTCTACCTCCTCCCCGAAAGTCCATCTATCGTCGTTCCACGGTCGATCCCATCGCCGTCCGCGAGTGACAGAGCTCAGTCGCGACACAGCCAAGCACGAGCAGGAGCTGGGCTAAATACAACCTTTTCTGTTCAAGAGAGTCTATCCGTAGCGGACCGCTTCGACGTTCGCCGATCCCGTAGCGGCTACCGATACGACTCGGTCGCCGCGTCGATCCAGTCGAGGCTGTGTTCCGGGAGCAGCCCGTCGTTATAAAAGGAGACACGCTCGACGCCGGCGTCGGCGAGGCCGTCCACGACGTCGACGAGCGCCGCTCGGTTCTCGATCGCTGGATGGCCCGCGAGGACGCCGGCGTGAACCGGCGTGTCAGTGAGTGATCGGGCTGTACGAACGCAATCGGTGATCTCTGCTCGATCCGATCCGTATGCGAGGGCTACGTGGTGATCGAGATCGGCCGCGAGTCGGTCGGGATCGGCCCCGTACTTCCACGCGTTCTCCGGTGCGAGGTTCGGGAGGTAGTACCCGAGATCCGCGTTGGCTTCCTGGCGAAGATCGGCGAACACGTCTGCAAGGGTTTCGCAGCGAACCGCCACGTACGACCGGACTGCCTGGTGGTGCATGAGCCAGGCGGCGACGTCGATGTCCGATGAGCGCTTCCCTGCTGCAATGGCGTCGAGGGTCTCGACACACTGCTCCCGCGCTCGCTCGACGTCGACACCGGCGTCGGCCGCGTTCGCTCGACACGCATCACAGAAACAGAGTCCGAACAGGAACTCGCCGAGATCTCCGAGGTCGACGTGGATCTTCTGGTGGTGCCAGCCGAACCCGGTTCCATAGAAGTAATCGAACTGTTCGAGCTCGATCCGTTCGAACGGGGCTCGTGTGTCGAGGTCCGCAACGAGCGTCGTGAGATACCGCTGCACCGCCAGCTTCGACGGACAGAGCCCGAAGACGAGTCGATCCCCGTACGGGTTTTCGATCGCAAGGTCGCGGTTTGCCATCCCGAGCCGTGAGTTGTGACAGCCGACGGTCCACGAGTTGAGTGCGAGCGAGGTGTCGGCGATCCCGTCGACGATCTCGGCCAGCCAATCGTCCTCACTCATCTGCTCGTTCGGTACGGGTTC
This sequence comes from Halococcus sp. PRR34, assembly GCF_028617175.1. Taxonomy (NCBI): domain Archaea; kingdom Methanobacteriati; phylum Methanobacteriota; class Halobacteria; order Halobacteriales; family Halococcaceae; genus Halococcus; species Halococcus sp. PRR34. The sequence goes on from NZ_JAQJDA010000001.1 coordinate 51,329, forward strand.
GAGCCGGCCGTACTCCCCGTCCGGCTGGAAGTACGCACTCGCCTGCGCGAAGAACGTGCTGCGGCCCGGCTGGCGGGGGTGGTACGTCTGGACTGCGTGGTAGTTCGTCGCGAGCGTGATCTCGTCGATCCCGATGCGTTCCAATCGCCTCGCAGCCCGTTCGACACCCTCGTCCACGAGGCTCCACGGGTACGCCCAGATCGCGAACTCCATACTCGACCGACCACCGGGGCGTACATAGATGCTCGGTGTGGTGTCGCCGGAGATCGATCGTCCACTACACCGGAGCCGGGCTACTCCCGTGTCGGTGCCTCGTCCGCATCGTAGACGCGCTCGTGGAACGATTGATCGAGACCGGCGGTGAGACCGCCGTCGACCACGAGGTTCGACCCGGTGACGAACGACGATCGTTCCGATGCGAGAAACAGGGTCGCGTCAGCAACTTCGTCGGGCCGTCCGAACCGGCCGAGCGGGTACTGGTCGAGCCACTCCTCGCGCGCACTCCGCTCGTCGTCCCGATCGCCCACGTCCATCTCGTCAGCACGAGCCTCGGTCTCGATCGTACCGGGAGAAACGACGTTCGCCCGGATGCCGTGTCGACCGTACTGGGCGGCGATCAGCCGACAGAGCGAGAGGATCCCGCCCTTGGCCGCCGTGTAGCCAGTCAAGCCGATACCGGTGAGCGCGTTCGCGGTGCCCATGAACACGATCGAGCCACCGCCGCCGTCGACCATGACCGGCAGCGCCGCCTTGACCGTCCGGAACTGACCTGTGAGATTCACATCCAGGTTCGCCTCGAAGACGTCCTCGTCGATGCGATGGAGAGCATCGTCGTCGATCATCCCGCCGGCGTTCGGCACGAGGACATCGATGCCGCCGAACCGTTCCACGGCCGCCTCGATGAGCGAGTCCACGTCCCCGGAATCGGTGACATCACAGACGACGCCGTGTGCGCGGCCGGGCGTGTCGGCGTCGGTGATCGCGTTGGCGACCGCCTGAATTTCCGTGTTCGAGCGCGAACAGAGGACGAGGTTTGCGCCGGCCTCGGCCAACCGCTCGGCGATCGCTCGGCCGATCCCCGACGATGCGCCGGTGACGACGGCCGTCTCGTTCGAAAGCACGCCTTCGATGTCGGTCATTGGTCGATACCGAGAGCGCCACCCGGCAGAATCTTAACTGTACCGCCGACGGGTCGCGATAGTACTGTTCGTCGACGGCCCGGCACTATCATCGAGTCGAAACGAAACGACTCGGTAGTGCACGCTACTGACGATCGGCCGGACAGATGGTCCGTTCTCCCGCCGACAAACGTTACGCGGGCTACAGTATAACCAAGTTTTATATGCGTGGGTGAGTTTCACAGCCGTGATGTCTGATAGAACAGCGGGTAGAGCCGAACGTAGCATCGACCGGCGGGAGATGCTTGGCGCTCTCGGCGCCGGCGGTGCGGTGGTCATCACTGGCTGCCTCGGTGACATCGGTGGCGGTGGCAACGGTAGTGACGGGAACGGTAGTGGTGGAGGCGATGGCAGCAACTCGCTCCAGTTCCTCACGATGGGTGTCGGCGAGAACATCAAGCAGTTCTTCACGGAGAACAACAAGAAATTCGAGGAGGAAAACGACGTCTCGCTCGAGTTCACGAGCGTGACGTGGGATAACGCCCAGCAGACGGTCAACAACCGCGTCGACGGCGACAAGGCACCGGACGTCGGTCGCTGGCCGGCTCGGTGGATCCCACAGCTCGTAGGCAAGGAGGCGTTGGTCCCGCTCGACGACATGATGGGTGGCGACTTCGGCGGGAAGTTCTACGAGGGAATGGCGGAGGGCTGTAAGTACGAGGGATCGTACTACGGGGCCCCGTGGGCCGCCTCGAACAAGTGTTTCTACTACAACAAGGACGTCTTCGAGTCGGCAGGTCTCGATCCAGAGAACCCCTCGCTCGACACGTGGGACGACATGCTTGCGGCGGCCCAGACGGTCACCGAGAAGACCGACACGCCGGCGCTCGGCCTCGCGGGTGCCGACGCGATCGAGACCGGCTCCCAGTACTACCACTACCACTGGTCGCACGGTGCCGACCTCGTCGACGATGATGGGAAACCCGTGGTCAACTCCGACGCGGGCGTCGAGGCGCTGACGTTCTTCTCGGATCTGCATCTCGAGCACGGCGTGACCCAGTCCTCGCCGCTGTCCTCGACCCGTCAGGACATCCGTCAGCTGTTCGAGGGTGGCGATCTCGGGATGGTGATCGCTCACGTCTACACGGGGATCAACATCGACGATAGCGATACGGACTTCGGCTACGGCATCGTTCAGGTGCCGAAGGGGCCAACAGGCCGCTTCAGCCTGAACACCATCGACGCCGTATCGGTGTTCGCCCAGACGGAGGTCGAGGACGCTGCGAAGGACCTCCTCCGGTTTTACTTCGACGAGGATCGTCATTTCCAGTACGCGAAAAACAAGGGGTTCATGCCCACGATCGAGGCGGTCGGCGAGCGCGATTACTTCCAAGACTCGAAGAACTGGGCTCCGTACATCGAGGCGGGACAGTACGCACGTGCCCGGCCGAAGCTCACGAACTTCAACGAGTTCAACAGCCGGGTGGTCCAGGCGATTCAGGAGGCGCTGGGCGACCAGAAATCGCCGCAGAAGGCGCTCGACGACGCCCAGAGCGATCTCGAAGAACTGACCGGGTGAGGACGATCACATGGGATTCGCCGAAGACTACACCGAACCTACGTCGGATTCGCGTCTCGAACGGGGGCTCGATCACCTCCAGCAGAACAGTCGCGCGTATCTGCTGATCGCGCCGACGATCGTGTTCTTGCTGGCGGTCATCGGCTATCCGATCCTGGAGACGTTCCGGCTGTCGCTGTTCCGCGCTCCCTCCGAGACCAGCATCGAGACGTTCGTCGGTCTCCAGAACTACGTCGAGATTCTCAACAGCGATGTCTTCTATCAGCTACTCTGGCAGACCGGCCGGTGGGTGGTCGTCGGAGTCGCGGCCAAGACGCTGCTCGGCCTCCTCATTGCCGTCCATCTCAACGGCGATATCGCCGGCCGGAAGTTCTTCCGGACTGCCTTCCTCGTCCCGTGGGGGATCCCCTACGCGATTTCGGCGGTGGTGTTCACGTGGATCGAACATCCACAGTACGGCTACTTCAACGCCATCCTGATCAAACTGGGCGTGATCGAGGAAGGGATCGGCATCCTCGGAAGCCCGGAAATCGCGTGGATCGGGACGGTCGCCGCGGACGTCTGGATCGGGACGCCGTTCATGGCGATCATCCTGCTCGCCGGCCTCCAGTCGATCCCGGAGGACCTCTACGAGGCCGCCGCGGTCGACGGGGCCGAGCGGTGGCACCAGTTCCGCCACATCACGCTGCCCCAGCTCAAAGGCGTGATCCTGATCGCCACGTTGCTCTCGACGATCTGGACGTTCGTCTCGTTCGACGTGATCTGGACGATGACCGGCGGTGGGCCGATCGACACGACCCACACCCTCGTGACGTGGATCTACCAGACCGGGCTCGAAAACGGCAATCTCGGGATGGGTGCCGCCTACAGCGTCATCGGCTTTCTCCTCCTGATGGCGTTCGCCGTCGTCTATCTCCGGGTCTACACCAGCGGGGGTGAGGAGCTGTGACGATGGCCGGCCAGGACCGAGGACGACTGCGGAAAGTGCGTCTCTACGGCGTGTTGCTCGTGCTGTTCGGGGTCATGATGTTCCCGTTCTACACGATGTTTTCGAGTACGCTCAAGCCCGAGTCGGGGCTGTTCGCCTCCCCTGCAACCCTCGTCCCGACCGAGCCCACGATCCAGAGCTATCTCGCAGTGTGGGGCCAGACCGACGTGCTGCTCTGGATCGCGAACAGCTTCCTGATCTCGGGCGGGACCGTCGTCCTGACGCTGCTGCTCGCGATCCCGGCCGCGTACTCGTGTGCGCGCAACGACTTCGTGGGCAAGCGGACGTTCCTGCTGGCCGTGCTGGTGGGGCAGATGTTCGCACCGGTGGTGTTGATCGTCGGGCTGTTCGATGTCGTCACCGGCTTCGGGCTGTTCAACAGCTATCTCGCGGTCATCATCCCGGCCGCGGCGTTCACGCTTCCGTTCAACGTCTGGATGCTGTACGGCTACTTCGGGACGATCCCGGTCTCCCTGGAGGAGTCGGCGCGGATCGACGGTGCGAGCCAACTCCAGATCCTGACGAAGATCGTGTTGCCGCTGACGAAGCCGGCGCTCGTCGCCAGCATCACCTACACGTTCCTCTACGCGTGGAATCGCCTGCTGTTCGTACTGACCTTCCTCACCGACGCGGGCAAGTACAACGTCCCACGGGGCGTGTTCTCGATGGTCGGCGCGCTCCAGACCGACTGGCGGATGATGCTCACGGTGTCGGTCATCGGCATCGTCCCTCTCCTGATCCTGTTCGCCTTCCTCGAAGAGTACATCGTCGCTGGGATGACCAGCGGTGCGGTGAAGGACTGATCCACGTCGATCGTCGGCGAGGGCGTTTCAGGCCGTCGTCACCGTCTTCGGTTCGTCGTCGAGCGGGACACGTTCGCCGTCCTCGCCGAAGAAATGCACGTCGGCCGGATCGAAACCGAGCGAGATCGTGCTGCCCGGCTCGGGGTGGTACTCGCTGTCGACGCGTGCGGTGATCTCGCCGCTGCCCTCGGCGGGCTGGAGATAGATGAAGTTGTCAGCTCCCATCGGTTCCACGACATCGACCACGGTATCGATATGGCCGTCACCGGTGGCGATGGCGAGGTCTTCCGGGCGGACACCGAGCGTGTATTCGCCGGCCGGGAGGTCGATCGGAAGGTTCGTCTCGAACCCCGTTCCCGCGAGCGCTACGCCGTCGTCGGTCGGTGTCGCGGTCACGTCGAAGAAGTTCATGCTCGGCGAGCCGATGAAGCCGGCGACGAACTCGTTGTTCGGCCTGTCGTAGCACGTCTTGGGTGCGGCCACTTGCTGGAGTTCGCCGTCGTCGAGGATGGCGATCCGGTCGCCCATCGTCATCGCTTCGGTCTGGTCGTGCGTGACGTAGATCGTCGTCACGCCCAGCTCTTCCTGGATGCGCTGGAGCTCGGTCCGCATCTGGGTTCGCAGCTTCGCGTCGAGATTGCTGAGTGGTTCGTCCATCAGGAACACGTCGGGATCGCGGACGATCGCGCGGCCGAGCGCGACGCGCTGTTGCTGGCCGCCAGAGAGCTGTTTGGGCAACTGATCGAGCAGCTCCGGGATCTCGAGGAGCTCGGCCGCTTCCTCGACACGCGATTCGATCTCGCCGTCGTCGTGCTCGGCGAGGCGGAGCCCGAAGCTCATGTTCTCCCGCACGGTCATGTGGGGGTACAGCGCGTAGTTCTGGAACACCATCGCGATGTCGCGGTCCTGAGGCCGGACGTCGTTGACGACCCGATCCCCGATCTCGATCTCGCCCGCGGTGGCGGTTTCGAGACCGGCGATCATCCGTAGCGTCGTCGACTTGCCGCAGCCCGAGGGGCCGACCATGACGAGGAACTCCCCGTCCTCGACCGCGAGATCGACGTCCTCGACCGCGAGGAGATCGTCGTCGTACACCTTTGCGACCCCCGAGAGATCGACATTACTCATGACAGGTCGTCTCACCCTGCGGAGTTGGGCAGCAAAAAACTATCGGCGGACGAGACTCCCTCGTGACAGTTTGCTTCACTCGGTCGAGCGTCGTTCGTGCTGACGCCTTCACGTTCGTTGGACCGAAACCCCTCGTTCCACCGGGATTGCCGCTACCTCGTGGTTTTTGCCCCTCCCCTCGGTGGGAGTGGTATGGAGACCGGAACGAGCTACTTCGGCGTCCGCGACGTAGATCACGTCACGAGCGATCTCGATCGATTCGCCGACGAGGGTCTCGATGCGATCCTCCACACGTTCAGTGAGCGCGATCGGGAGTATTATACCGGGACGATGGGAGACATCATCGAGGCGAGCCACGACCGTGGGTTCGAGACCTACGTCAATCCGTGGTCGGTCGGCCGGGTGTTCGGTGGCGAAGCGCTCTCGGCGTTCATCGGCAAGCATCCCGATGCGTGCCAGGTGCTCTCGACGGGCGAGCGCATCCCCGCAGCCTGCTTCAACGCGCCCGAGTTCCGGGAGTATATGCGGGGCTGGACTCGTGACGCCGCCGGAATCGGAGCCGACGTGCTGTTCTGGGACGAACCCCACTGGTTCATCGCGAGCTGGCACGAGGAGGAGTACCCCGAGGACGCGTGGGCCTGCCGATGCGAGCACTGCCAGGCCGCCTACGAGGAGGAGTACGGCGAGTCGATGCCTGACGAACAGACCGACCGGGTCACTGCGTTCCGCGAGGACGCCTTACTCGACTTCCTCGACGAGATGATGACGCTCACCCACAAGGAGGGCGCAGAGAACGCGGTCTGTCTCCTGCCGAGCGAAGATGCAGATCACGGGCTCTCCGACTGGGAACGCCTCGCCGCGAACGATGCGCTCGACGTGCTGGCGACCGATCCCTACTGGGCGATCCACGCTCCCGACGAGGCGGGGGAGTTCGTCGGTTACTTCACCGATCTCGTGGAGTCGCTCGCCGAGGAGTACGACAAGCGCAGCCAGATCTGGATCCAGGGGTTCCGGCTCGACGGCAGCGACGCCACCATCGAGGACGTCCACACCGCGACCCGGACCGTCGCCGACAGCGACGTCGACAGCGTGTTCATGTGGGGCTACGACGCCTGCCGGATCATCTCCGATATCGCGTGCGAGGACCCCGAGGCGGTCTGGAACGCGTACATCGACGAGCTTCCGGCGGAGTAACCGTTCGTCGTCGCGCTGCTTGCGAATCGGGATCGACGCTTCAAAAAACGTCCGCCGACGGGCCGCTAGTTCCCGTAGCGATTCTTCATATCGAGCGTGGCGACCAGCTCGGTGTTCTGGTCGATGCTGGACATCTGTTCACGGAACTCGACGTGGCAGGTGTCGAGCATCACGTCGACCAGGTCGGTGAGCGGCCAGTCGTACTGGCCGGGGCCCGTGACGTTGTGGTAGGTCATCGAGAACTTCTGATTGGGGTAGCACGTCCTGTACATGTACGGGTTGTTGTGCTGTGCGATACGGACCCCGTACGCCGAGAGCGGTGCGTCGGTTCCCTGGAACGGACCTGGTTTGTCCGCTGGCGGTAGGTTTACCTCGATGACGTCGCGCTGTGGGTGGCCCACCGAGAAGTTCTTCCGTTGTGCGTTGTCGTAGGAGAACTGATCCAGACCCCGTCCGTCTTTCGACGCACCGACCCACCAGACGACCGCGCCATCGATCAGCAGCGGCACGTTGGTGGTGTTTTCGAATACCAGCGACTGGTCGAAGATCCAGCCATCGCCGTGGAGTTCGGCAGTTCCCTTTAACGGCGCGTTCGCGGTGAATCCACTCCCGAGCGACGCACCCGTGACCGGATGGTTCTTCTTCGTAGTGGCGTCGACGATCGGATTGCCGGCGTTTTCGTACTGGCTGTCGCTGACACCGCTGCTCCAGTCGGACCGCTGGGACTGGTGGTAGACGTCGTCGAACTGTGATCCACTCGGCCACGCGTCCTGCACGAACACCGGTGGATCGTTCGTTGCCGAAACTGGTCCCGTGTCGGCCGTGAGGCCACCATCCCGTCCGCTCCCGTCGTTGAACGGGATCGGTTCGGTCTTCTCGGGCAGCGACGTCAGCCACGGCATGAGCCGCGCGGTGGTCTCCCGTGGCACCCCGTCGGCGGTGAACCGCTTGACCAACCCGAGCCCCCGGCCACCGAGCGCAGCGAGTTGCATCGAACCGTCGTCAGCGTTGTTCTGGATCGCCTTGAGATCCACGCCGTGCTCGCTGGCGTCGGCGGGCAGCTCGTTTTTGAGCAGCCCGGGAACGCCGCCTTCGGTCTCCTTCGGGTAGAAGTCCTTGTCGTACGCCGAGTAGAACTCCGAGAGGGTGGTGTTGGCAGAGACGTTGCCTCCGCCGCTGGTACCGCCGACGCTGACCGTCGTCGATGTGGCGGCGCTCGCACCGGCGTCGTCGGTCACCGTCAGCGTCACGGTGTAGCTCCCGTTCGACGAGTACGCGTGCGTGGCGGTCTTGCCTGTCGCGCTTGCGCCGTCGCCGAAAGTCCACTCGTAGGACGCGATCGAACCGTCCGCATCCGACGAGCCCGATGCGTCGAACGTGACCGACGCACCCGGGTCGGGCGCGGACGGACTCGCCGTGAACGAGGCCGTCGGCCCTCCGTTCACGGGTCCACACGCGCCCTCACGGGTCCAGACGTTTTGGCTGGCGGCGGGTGCGGTGCCTTTGGTCCACCATTCGGCGGTCCAGAGCGCCCCCTCGTGGGTTACCCGATCACCGCCCGAATAGGCGGTCCCCGAGTCGTACGCCGGGACGCCGCTGCAGTCGGCCGCCGCTGCGATTCCACTGAGGCCGTACGCCGCGATGGGTACTGTCGATACCTTCTGGAGCAGGCTTCGTCGTGTGTGTTTCATCGTTGTTTCGTCGTGTCGTCTTTCGTTTCGTGTGCGATCCGGCGGCAAGTGATGGGATCGGGGATCGTCGTGGCGACTTCCTCGGCGAGCCATCGGGAGCCAACCGGGGAAATCGAGGTCGTCCTCGATCCCGTTCGAGCGGCTCAGTCCCCGTCAGTTACCCGAACTGCGTGAAGATGTCCGAGAACTTGCCGTTGGTATCCTTGTTCAGTGCCCACGGCGCGATGCTGTACATGCCCTTTCGCTCGGCGTAATCGACCAGTTGCGTCGCGTCCTGGGTCGATATCTGGCTGAGCAGGGGCGTCACGCCCACCATCGACCAGATCGCGCTCCGGGACTTCCCGGTGTAGACCGTCTCCAGGAAGTCCACAGTACCTTCGAGCGACTGGGAGATCGAACCGAAGTTCTCGTCGCCCTGGAAGTACATCGTCATCGGCTGGACGTAATCGAGGCCGACGCCTTTCTTTTCGGCGTCCTTGATCCACGTCTTGCCACGCGAGTGGCCGTAACTCACGATGCCATCCGCGGTCGCAGAGACCGTGAAGCCGACCGTGACGTTCGGTCGCTCCGCTTTGAGCATCGCCAGCGCCTCGTTGCGCATCCCGTAGAGCGTCTCGGAGCGCTGGTCGGCGTTCTCGTCGTCGATGTCGAGCGTGCTGACGCCGAGCGTGTCGAGGATGTTGGCGTAGGCGTTTTTGAGTTCGGTGGCGCTGCTCGCGTCCCGAGCCACGACACGCCCGTCCGCGCCGCCGATCGAGACTCGCACCTCGACGCCGTTGTTCTGAAGCGCTTGGATCGTGTCGGTCTGTGTCGAGAGTGGCTTCTGGCTGCACGAGCCCGTGTTGCAGCCCGAGAGCCACCCGGCGTTCACCTTGCCGTCGTCCGTGGCGTCGCCGAGGACCGTCAGGTAGACGTGATCGAGGTTCCGGCTCGTCACACCGTCGACCGGATTCATCCACGTACCCGCGTAGAGGGAGTAAATCCCACCGGCGCTCCCGCCACCGCCGCCTCCGCCTCCGCCGCGGCACGTCCCCTCGCGGGTCCAGACGCTCTTGCTTTCGGCGGGCGTGCTCCCACGAGTCCACCACTCGGCGGTCCAGAGTGATCCGTCGTGGACCACCTGATCGCCGCCCGAGTAGGCGGTATCGGCGTTCCACTGTGGCACGCCGCTACAGTCAGTCGCCGCCGAAACGGTTCCGCTCGCGCCGATCGCCAGCGCCGAGAGTCCCGCTGCCTTGCGCAGTACGTTCCGTCGTGTATGGTTCATGGTTCGTGTTCGTGGTGTCGTCTTCCGCATCGTTCGTCGAATGCTGTGCGCCGAGCACACGCCCGTCGCGACGAGTCCGTTGGATCGAAACGCCGCTCGAATCGGCAATCCCGATCCTCGATCGTCCGTCGTTCGTCACGGGTGGTGGCACACCCCGCTGGATCGGCGGGCACGTCGACCGCCGATCGGGCGTGTCGCGTCGTGTGTGGTTCATCGGTGGATCGATCGACGACCGCCGGCCAGCGATCAGATCGTGGCGAGGATCGCGTCGAGCAGCGTCTCGTTCCAGTCCTGGGAGAGCTCCCAGAACATCACGCCCTGCATGCCGCGCTTCTTCGCGAACTTGACCTTCTCCTCGATCGCCTGCTCGTCGTCGTAGCTGATGATCGTGTTCTCGGCTTCGTTGACGAGGTACGGCACCGAGCCGGGCTGGTGACGGTACTTCGTCCATCCACTCGTGTTCTGATAGTTCGCTTCCAGATCGCCGAAGTCGAACGCGCCCGTCGGATCCGCACCCTTTTCGAGCTGGTCGTGCCACGTCCCCTTCGGCAGTCCGCTGTAGCTGCCGTAGAGTTCGGTGCCGTTGAACCCGCGTCCGTAGAACGGCAGCCCGAGCACGAGCTCGTTGTGGGCGGCGGGCTCGGCGGGCGGGTACTTCCACTGGCCGGGCCAGTAGCCCGTCTCGCCGTGATTGCCTGCGTACAGCTTGTCCACGGAGTACTCGACGTAGTACTGAGCGGTGTAGGTCTCGCCGTACTGGGAGTTCTCGGTCGGATGGCCCGAGCCGTACAGCGGCGCGTTCAGTCCGGCGACGTCCATCCACGATCCGGTGAAGTCGTACGCCATGATCATGGTGTAGTCACAGATCTCGCCGATCTTGCCGTGACGGAGCCCACCCGCGTTCCAGTCCGAGCCACCGTTGGCGACCGAGAGGTAGTACTTCTGACCGTCTTCCTTCCCGGCGGCGTCGAGCGCGTCGCGCAGCGCCTGCAGCAGCTTGATGTGGTTCTCGTAGTCCGCGTTGCGACCACACTGGCACTTGCCCTGGGAGCTACCGGGATGCTCCCAGTCGATGTCGACGCCGTCGAGGTCGTACTTCCGGACGATCTCGACGCTCCGGTCGGCGAACGTCTGGCGCTTGCTCTGGCTCGCCGCGATGTCGCTGAACCCCTCCGAGTCGGCCCACCCGCCGATCGAGACCTTCACGCGAGTGTCCGACGCCGGACCCGATTTGAGCTTCTTGAACCGCTTCAGGTTCTTCCGATCCTGTTCGCTCATGATCGTGGGGACGGCCTTCTTCGCGTCGACGCCGAGGAAGGCGTACTGCACGTCCGTGACCTTGCTCCACGGGATGTCCTTGGGGTAGTAGTCGTACTCCGGCGTGGCCTTCCAGCCGGGGTAGTAACCGATGACTTTGAACTCGTCCGAGGGACCGGTCCCGACCGTCACATCGCTCGTGGTGGTCGCACTCGCACCCGCGCCGTCCGTGACGGTCAGCGAGACCGTGTAGGTCCCCTTCGAGCTGTAGGTGTGACTCACAGTCTTCCCCGAGCCCGTCGACCCGTCGCCGAAATCCCATTCGTAGCTGCTGATCGAGCCGTCGGGGTCCGACGAGCCCGACGCGTCGAACGTGGCCGCCTTTCCGGGCGCGGGCATCGATGGATCGACCGCAAACGACGCAGTCGGCACCTCGTTGGGATCGCCCACCGTGAGCGTCGAAGTCGTGGATGCGGTCTTGCCGCCATCGTCGGTCACCGTCAGTTCGACGGTGTACTTCCCGACGGCGTCGTAGGTGTGGCTCGCGGTCTTTCCGGTCCCCGAGGTGCCGTCGCCGAAGGTCCACTCGTAGGACGCGATCGAGCCGTCGTCCGAGGAGCCCGACGCGTCGAACGTGACCGACGCGCCCGGGCCGGGTGCGGATGGACTCACCGTGAACGAGACGATCGGCATTTCGTTGGCGGGCCCGCAGTCGCCCTGTTTGGTCCAGACGTTCTCGCTGGCGGCGGGTGCAGTCCCTTTGGTCCACCATTCGGCGCTCCAAAGTGACCCCTCGTAGGTCACCTGATCGCCGCCCGAGTAGGCAGTGTTCGCATCGTACGCCGAAACGCCGCTGCAGTCAGTGGCGCTCGCCTCACTGCCGGAGCCACCGTTGGCGCTACAGTCGCCCTGTTTGGTCCAGGCGTTCTCACTCGCGGCGGGTGCGGTACCCTTGGTCCACCATTCGGCGGTCCAGAGCGATCCGTCGTAGGTCACCTGATCACCACCCGAATAGGCGGTCCCCGAGTCGTACGCCGGGATGCCGCTGCAGTCGGCCGCCGCTGCGATCCCACTGAGGCCGTATGCCGCGATGGGAACTGTCGATACTTTTCGCAACAGATCGCGTCGTGAATCGTTCATGATTCGTGGTTCGTGTTTTGTGGTTGTCGTGGTTGGTTGGCGAGCGATACTATTTCGAGACGCCGTTGTAGATCCCCGAGAACGCGTAGGGGTTCTGGGAGATCCCGCTACAGGTCGCCGAAACCGAGCCGTCCGCACAGCCGCCGTTGTCCCGATCGAGCGACCAGAACGACACGAGACCGATCCCCTTTTTCTGCACGAACGACGCTACCTCGCGCGCGTCGTCGAGGTGGTGGGTGCCGCCCGCGTTGTTCACCCCGATCATCGGGGTGATGCCCACCATGCTCCAGGCCGCCGCCGACGAGAGGCCGGGGAAGATGGACATGAGATCGTCGTGGGTGCCGTTCGCGGTGTCCTTGACGGTGCTCGCGGTCGGCGCGACCCAGCCGTAGTTCATCGTCATCACGTTGACGAACTCCAGATCGACCCCGTGGCTCTTGGCGTTCTCGACGATGTACGTGCCGTGGCTGGTCAGTCCCGTCGTGCGAGCCCGGAGTGTGTAGGACACCTTCAGATCGGGGTTGGTTTTCTGAAGTTCGGCGAGCGCCTGGTTGCGCCGATCCACGGCGGCCTCGTTGACCGACTCCACGTCGAAGTCGAGGTGAGTCACGCCGTAGGTGTCGATCACCGTCTGGTACTCGGCCTTGATAGCGCCCACGCTCGTGATACTCTGTGCGATCGGCGTGCCGACCGCGCCGCCGAAGGAGATGATCACTGTGCCGCCGGTGTCCTGGTAGGCCTGGATCTCGCTTTTCATGCCTGCCTCGCCGACCAGCATGTCGGGCGCGCCGTCCCACGCCGCGTTCCCGTTGCCGTCCGACAGCACGAACGCCGCCGTCACAGCGTCGTTTCCGGCCTGTTTCGCGTGGTCAACCAGGCTCGTGCCCGGCTGGGTCGTCATGTGCCCGTACGGCGCGAACACGGTCTTGCCGGTCGGCTCGCTGCCGCCACCACCGCCCGCGGTCTCGACCGTGACCGTCGACGAGGACGACGCACTCGCGCCGGCGTCGTCGGTGACCGTCAGCGTGACGGTGTAGTTACCGCTTGACGCGTACGCGTGCGAAACCGTCTGGCCGGTCGCGGTCGCGCCGTCGCCAAACGCCCACTCGTAGGACGTGATCGAGCCGTCCGCATCCGACGAGCCGGCCGCATCGAACGTGACCGACTCGTTGGGCGTCACCGTCGCCGACGAGGTGGTGAACGCGGCGGTGGGAGCCTGATTACCGTTGCCACCACCACCGCTACCGCTACAGTCGCCGACCTTCGTCCAGACGTTCTTGCTCACCGCCGGCTCCCGACCTCTTGTCCACCATTCGGCCTCCCACAGCGCGCCGTCGTGAACGACTCTGTTACCCCCGTTGTAGGTCGCCCCCGACTCCCACTATGGATAGCTGGCGCAGTCGGCCGCCGAGGCCACGCCACTGGTACCGACCGCCAGCGCCGACAGCCCCGCTACCTTGCGTAGCACGTTTCGTCGTGTCTGTGTCATGGTCGTTGTCTCCTGCCGTCGTGTCGTTTGTCGGGTGATACGTCGTCCATTGGCCGGCCGCCGTCACGCCGACGACGGCAGGCCCGGCCGGGTTCGATTACCTGTTGAGCGTGTTCCAGAGCGTCGTGATGAGTTTCCCGTCCTTGGTGTCCCCACCGATGGCCCACAGCATCGTGCCGCCGTAGCTCGAACTGCTGAGCCACTCCATCTTCTTCCGGATGGATTTCTGAGTCGGATGCGAGATCATCAGCCCCTTGCTCGGGTTGTAGCTCCACGACGAGACCGCCACGTCGTCGTAGTAGGTCGTCCAGTCGCTGCTGCCGAGGTCGACCGGATTGCTCCCGGTCCGCCCGTTGCCGATCAGATCGAACGCCTCCCAGATCCCGCCGAGGTTCGTCCCGCCGTCGCCGAACGTGGGGTACGAACCGTCGCCGCTGGCGTCCTTGCCCTCGCCGGTGTACTCCTGGAACAGCCCGTCGTCCGTCCCGTTCCCGAAGTCACCCTTGGGTGGTTTGACGCCCGACCAGCTCCGCCCGTAGAACGGCACAGCCATGTTGAGCTGGGCCGGATTCCAGCCCTGGGCCTCGTACCAACTGAGCGCGGACGAGGCGTTGAACTCGCTGGGGTTCTTGTTCGGACTGTTGGGATTTGCCTTGAGGGGCGACTGGTGGCCCGTGTACTGGCTGAAGATGCCCCGGTAGTCGAACGTCATCACGCTGGTGTAGTCGAGCAGGTTCGAGAGCTTCCCGTGCTCGAGCCCCTTCACGATCTCTGGGTTCGCGCTCATCGCCGCCGAGAGCACGTAGGGCTCGCTCCGGTTGGGATCGTTGGCCGCGGCCTCGTCGAGTGCGTCCCGAACCGCCTTCACCAGCTTCGTGAACGCCTTCTGATCGCCGGGCTGGGAGACGTTATCGATGTCACACACCGGTGACGCCGAGGTGCAGCCACCTCCGCCGGGGTACTCCCAGTCGAGGTCGATACCGTCGAGACCGTAGCTCTCCACGAGCTCGACGCAGTCTTGAGCGAATATCTTGCGCTTGTCGGGGTCCTGGGCTACGTAGGAGAAGTACTCCGAGTCACCCCACCCGCCCACCGACGCGATGAAGTTGGTGTTGTCGCGCATCTGGGCCTGGGCGCTGAACGCCTTGTCACCGACGTTCTGCCAGTCCTCGACCGCTCCCTGCTTCAGGAAGCTCCCTTCGTTGCCGTTGTGCATGAACCGCGAGCCGTAGAAGTCCTGGCCGCCGTTGGCGTGCAGGAACTCCAGCGACCCGTCCTTCTCGGGACGCAAGAATGCGTACTGCACGTCGGTGACCTTGTCGTACGGGATCATGTCCGGCGTGTACTCGCGCTGGTACTGCGCCCACTGCCGCCAGTACGCGATCACGCGCTTCTTGCCGCTACCGCCGCTGTTCGATTGGACGTTGACCGTCCTCGTGAACGTCGCGCTCGCGCCCGCGTCGTCGGTGACCGTGAGCGTCACCGTGTACTCACCCGCGGAGTTGTAGGTGTGACTCACGGACTGACCGGTAGCGGTCGCGCCGTCACCGAACTTCCACTCGTAGCTGCCGATCGAGCCGTCCGCATCCGACGAACCCGACGCGTCGAACGTGACCGACGTCCCTGGCGTGGGGAACGACTCGGATGCGGTGAACGTAGCGCTCGGCGCGGTGTTGCCGCCACCGCCACCACCGCCACCGCCGCCGCCGCCGGACCCACAGTCGCCCTGTTTGGTCCAGACGTTTTCGCTCGTGGCAGGTGCGGTACCTTTCGTCCACCACTCGGCGCTCCAGAGTGACCCCTCGTAGGTCACCTGATCGCCGCCGGAGTAGGCAGTCCCCGAGTCGTACGCCGAGACGCTGCTGCAGTCCGTGGTCCCGCTGCTTTCGTTCCCTCCACCGCTGGCGGGATCGGTTTTCGTCCACGCGTCCGCGCTCTCGGCCGGTTCGGTACCTTTGGTCCACCACTCCGCCTCCCAGACGGAGCCGTTGTGGGTAACGCGATCTCCGCCGCTGTACGCAGTGCTCGCGTCCCATGCGGGGTACTGCGACTGTGCGGCGACCGTCGCACCTGTGCCGGCAGCCGCGGCGAGCAGCGCCGACGTCGTCCGAAGGATGTTGCGCCTGGTTCGTTCGATTGGTTGTCGTGACATGGTTGTGGTCGATCGAGACGGCGGCATCGGATCGGTCGTCGTCCGATTCACGATCGCCGAACTCGCATCCGGTCCGCTTGCTTGCCCCCGTCATCCTTCGTACACGGCCAGGTAATAAATAGTTTTTCTAGCTATAGAATCAATTTTTTCTTGTCCTATATCTTCGTTCAGCGGTCACAGGACGAACAACTACGGTGGCTCGATTCCGGTTCCGACAGTAGCTCGTGGCGGTCAGTGGTGCTTCCGAAGCTTTACACCGGCGAACCGCACTGATCGTGCGGCCAGTGACCACGAGCACAGACATGCTAACACAGTACGATATACCACCGACTAGTATATAATCGTTTCCATGGATAGATAGATAGTTTATCGCTGTACTGGCTGCATTTTTGAGGGAGAGACGGCCACTGCTGTCACTGCTGTCACTGCTGTGCTTACGGCCGAACGATTGTCGATCGTTGTCGTTTCGATGGAGCGGAGAAGACACCCCCTCTCTCAGCCGTACACCACGGAGAGATACGGTGACTGGTATCGTGTGGTGCCCACCGTCAGCAGTCGCTGCTTCGTGTTCCGAGCATGCGTGTGTAGTGGTTCGCCCCGGGCAGGATACAGTCGAGATGACGTGTGCGATCAGACGGAGTTCGTGCCGGACAGTTCGCGAACGGCGGAATCGTAGGCGATCCACCGCTCGAAACCGAACTGTTCGTAGTAGCCGGGGAGATCGGTCCAGTCGATCACCGCGGCCTCGTAGCCCGCGTCCCGCAGCCGACAGACGATCTCGCTGATCATGTACAGTCCCCACCCGCGACCGCGGTAGTCCGCGTGAACCCCGAGTGGGCCGACACCGCAGTGCGCGTCGGCGAGTCGCCACCCCCAGTTCACGTTCGCGCCGCGATACGCGCCGTCGTGGCGGTTCGAGCGGGCGAAACCGACCACGCCGCCCTCGTACAGCAGCACCCAGTAGTCCTCGGGGCCACCTGGAACCCGACAGATGTTCCCTGCTTCGTAGTGCCATCGACCGGGAAACTGATCGGCGAGGAAGGACTGCAGCGCCGACTCGTGATCGGTCGCCCGTTCGACCCCCAGTCCGGGCCACTCGCGGCCGGTCGCCAGAGCGGCGTCCGGCGGCGTGAATTCGGTGATGGTCCGCTGGAGGTCGTACACGACGTCGTCGGTGTCGATCGCGAACCCGGCCGCCGTCAGCACGTCGCGATACGTCGGATTGGCGGTGTTCGGCACACCCGCGACGAAGTTCTGTGGATCGCCGCCGAAGCGGAGTCGTGCCGCGCCACTCTCGATCGCCGTCTCGCCGATCGTGGTCAGCAGCTCCTCGGCGATCGGTCGACCACGATCGGCATCAGCGTCGAACGCGAACAGCGAGAGCCACGCGGTATCGGTCACGTCGTAGCCGTCGACCGAGCGAGTGAGCCGTTTCAGCACGCCGAACGCGACCAGTTCCTCACCGGCGTATCCTCCATAACACCGGACATCGAGCCCGGAAAACGGCGCGAAAACGTTAGCCGTGAGACGATCGCTGATCCGGAGGTCCGGGTGCTGGTCGTTCCAGAGCGAGATGCCATCGCGGATCGCCGCACGATCCGTGAGTCGCTCGACGGTAGCCGTCATACCACGTCTCCGGCGATCGCTCGTATAACGTTGGTGCTTACGGTACTGTCGCCGAATTTCCGTTCGTGCTTTCCGATCATCCTGTGGGCCACCGAAATTGCGGTCTGCCGTTCAGACCGTGTCGAACTCGACGACGGTCTTGATCGTCTCGTCGCTGGTTTCGAAGGCGGCCGGGGCTGCTGCCGGTTCGTGGACGCCGGTAATGAGATCATCCACGAGCCAGTCGGGAAACGCCGAAAGCGAGTCGATCGCGGCCTCGTAATGGCGCACGTTCGAGTTGACGCTGCCGAACAGGGCCTTGTTCTGGAGCACTATTTCGCGGTGGAATGCACCCCCATCGATCTCGAACGTCCAGTCGTCGGGAATCCCGAGCAGCGCGCCCACACCGTTGGAACGGAGCGCGTGGACGGTTTCGAAGGCGTGTTTCGCATAACCGGTCGCCTCGTACACGAAATCCATCGGTTCGTGGGCGTCGGGGATCGCCGCCACCGGCGTCTCGCGCGAATCGACGTAGGTCGCGCCGAGCCGTTCGATGATGTCGATCGTGGGGTCCGGACGATCCCGCCGTCCCAGACAGTACGTCCGGGAGAAATCCGTCGGTTCACTCGCCAACATTGCGAGGGTCAGCAGTCCGAGCGGGCCGTTCCCGAGCACGAGGCCGGTTTCCGGCGTCCACTCGAACGCCGACCGCGTCGCGTGGGCGTGTTCGAGCGCTTTCTCGGTGTTACTGATCGGTTCGACGAGAAAACCCGATTCGGCGAACGCATCCGGCACCGGAACCAGATATCGTGGTGCGCTCGTGAAGAGCTCGGTCATGTAGCCGTGCGCGCCCACGATCCCGCGCTCGACGTACTGGCCGTCGGGAGCCATATCGGGCTCGCCACGTTCGAAGTACTCGTTGCCATCTTCGCGGGGACGGCGGACCGTCGGGACCACGAGCTGCCCCTCGTCGAGATCGGTGCCGTTCGCGTCCGCCACGACCGCAACCGCCTCGTGGCCGAGGATCTGATACTCGTCGCCGTCGGGGAACCCCCCGTGGTTGCCCTCGATGACCTCGTGATCGGTCCCGTCGATGCCGACCCGCAGCGTCCGAAGCAGCGCTTCCCCCGGCTCGGGCGTCGGCTCGTCGACCTCGATGACCGTGGGTTCGGTTTCGCCCTGCCGGACGACGACGGCCTTCATCCGTCGTCACCGTTCCTCGCACACTCTTGACCCCACACTGCTCGGTACATCGCATGCGTGATACCATCCATCGTGCCCAGTTCCGCGTACCGACAAATAAATCCTCTGACGATGGCGGGATGAACGGATCACGTCCGACTCTCCCATCGAACGGATGCGGAACGTCGTGTTCACCGCGTCTGTTTCGACAGGGTGAACGGGTCCGATGGCGGCTTCCCCGACCACCGCCGCTGCTTCCTCGCTCGACGAACACGTACTTCGTCAACCGGTCCCGTTCACAACTGCCTCGGCGTTTCGGCCGCCTGTCGATCGGTTGTTCACTATGAGTGGACAACTACTCCGCGGCGAGAAAGCGCTTCGTCACCTCGTTGGCCGCGCTCAGGAGAATCCCGGGGATGTCCTCCTCGATACGCTTGCTCGAGAGTCGCTCGGCACTGCCTGCGACGTAGATCGCCACGTTCGGGGTGAGATCGGTGAGCGGTACGGCGACGCTGTTGACGCCCTCGTACTGTTCTTCGCGTTCGATGGCGACGCCACGCTCGCTGACGCGTCGGACGGCGTTCATGAGGTGTTCCACATCGGTGATCGTGTTCTGGGTCCGCGGCGGAAGGCCGAGCTCCGCGACGATCGACTCGGCGTATGAATCCGAGCACTGCGAGAGTATCGCCTTCCCAGGAGCGCTGCAGTGTGGGTGTTTCGAGGTGCCGGCCGCGCTGATCGCGCTATCGCTGCGCGAATCCCAGTAGAGGTCCGCCACGCGACCCCGACTCTCGACCGCGATACCGGCCGTTTCGTCGGTTAGCTCCGCCAATCGTTCGATCTGTGGCTTCGCCGCGGGGTAGAGGTCGGTCCGTGCGAGCGAGTGCTGCCCGAGATCCACCATCCGGGCTCCCAGTGCGTACGTTCCGTCGTCACGCTCCAAATATCCGAGCTCCACGAGCGTGTTGAGATGTTTGTACACGGTGCTTTTCGGCATCTCACACGCAGTTGCCACCTCCGTCACGCCGGCGGTGCCGCCGCGTTCGGCGACCGTCGCCAGCAGCGAAAACGCTGTCCGCACCGCACCGACCGTGTTTGGCGACCCGTTCGATTCCATACCGTGGTTTCTCGTCCGGACGCATAACGTTCACGAAGAGTGGACGGCCGTCCGCGCTTCCCGTCGACCTGGCACTTATCCCTCGGCCGTTCGATCACGACGTATGATAGGCACACACCGTGATCCGGAACGGATCCGTTCCAATCTGTGTCGAGTGCTTCAGTTTTACTGGCCCGACGTCGTGGATCGACGGTTCGGCGGCTACATCGCCCAGCTCGACGAACGCGACGGCCACGTCTACGATGGTCGCTCGAAACACCTCGTCGCGACGTGCCGCGCCATCCACAACTTCGCGATCGGCGTCGCGATCGACGGGCCGACGTACTGTCGTGCGGCCGCCGAGCACGGGCTCCACTTCCTCCGGCACGTCCTGTGGGACGCCGACAACGAGGGGTACGACTGGCTTCTTTCCGGGCGCGAGACGGCCGACGACACGCGCCACTGCTACGGCCACGCGTTCGCCGTCCTCGCGACCGCGCGTGCGGTCGAGGTCGGACTCCCCGATGCGGACGCGGAACTGGAGCGCGCCCTCGGCGTTCTGAACGGCCGCTTCTTCGAACCCGAGTACGGGCTCTACGCGGACGCGGCGACCGGGGACTGGAGCGACTACCAGTCCTACAGGGGACAGAACGCGAACATGCACGCGTGCGAGGCGATGCTCGCGGCGTACGAGGCAACCGGCAACGAGACTCACCTCGATCGTGCCACCACCGTTGCCCGATCGCTCGTTTGCGATCGTGCGGACGAGGCCGGCCGTGTCTGGGAACATTACACCCCGGAGTGGGAGCCCGATTTCGCGTACAACCGCGACGAGCCCGACCACCTGTTTCGTCCGTGGGGGTACCAGCCGGGCCACCACGCCGAATGGGCGAAGCTCCTCTGTCACCTCGCCGAACACCGCGACGACGACTGGCTCGTACCGCGCGCGATGGAGCTGTTCGACACCGCCGTCGAAATCGGTTGGGACGACGACCACGGCGGGTTCCACTACACGGTTGATCGGAGCGGCGAACCGGTCGTGGCCGAGAAGTACGGGTGGGCGCTGGCCGAAGGGATCGGCGCAGCCGCTCGTCTCGCGGTTCACGACGAGACGTATCTCGAGTGGTACGACCGTCTCCAGCGGTGTGCGACCGAGCACGTCGTCAACCCACGGTTCGGGAACTGGTACGAGCGCCTGGACTCCGACTGGAGTCGAGACGGACCGAACCACGGAACTGCGGTCGAACCCGGCTATCATCCGATCGCCAACCACTACGCAGCGATGACCGTGTTCAAGCAGCACGGCGAACTCCGATAGCGAACGGAGCGCTCGATCCGATCGTACACACAGTGTGAACGTACGACGTGCCAACACACAACTGGCCGAGAGCCCTCCGCAGGTCGATATCGTAACGCGAACCCAGAGAGTAACAATGATATAGCTGTTATTTGAGTCGATCATCGACGAACCAGCCGACTTGTTTGTCGCTCAAACGGGTGCGTCTGCTTCGGATCGGAGTGTCGTGGCGCGACACGCACGATCCACGGTTCGAAACGGTACTGTATCGACCGTGTTCCCGTCTCGGCGGTGCTCGTCCACTATCGAGAAACGATCGTTTACGGTAGTCCCTGGTGGATGCCGGAGCTCCTGTGTCGGAGATGTTCGGGGAACCCCTATCTCATGGACGACATCGATCGTGAACGATCGGGGTTCGTGCCATCGACTACCGTTCACCCTGTGTGGACGAACGTGTCGAAACCCGCGTCTACGGGTCGGTCGTTCGCCCCACCGACTGGTTGGAGGGGGAGACGAGATCGAACGAGCCGATCGACGATCGGGACGTAGACGGGATGGGATTGACCTCGGTCACGATGGCGAACGTCTCGTGGGGTGGATTACTGTCGTCGGAGCGCAGCGGCTTTCGGGTCGTTCGGTGCCGACTACCCCAATCACAACGATTATGATTACCGGCAGTATGAGTGTGTACACCGCAATCAACAATGAGTGAGGACGATTCCATCTACCGCGAGCTAGACGTGACGCCCGTCGTGAACGCAGCGGGGACGAAGACCCGCATCGGTGGGAGCCGGATTCGACCTGGCGCGCTCGACGCCATGCGGCGGGCTGCCGACGAGTTCGTCGAGATCGGCGATCTCGAAGCACGAGCCTCAACGGCGATCGCCGACGTCACGGGTGCGGAGGCCGGCTACGTCACCAGCGGGGCCAGCGCGGGACTGTTGCTGTGTGCGGCGGCCGCCATCGTGGGCCGTGACGTCGGCGTGATGAACGCCCTCCCGGACACGGCCGACGTGCCGAGCGAGATCGTCATGCCCCGCACTCACCGGACGGGCTACGACCACGCGTTCCGGACCGCTGGCGCGACGATCGTCGACGTCGGGACCAACGATCGCCACCTCGGTACTGGCGCAACCGACGTCGAGCCGTGGCAGCTCGATCGCGCGATCACCGACGAAACCGTCGCCGTCGGCTACATGCAGAAATCCTACACTCAGCCGTCGCTGTCGTCGGTCGTCGCGGTCGCCCACGAGAACGACGTCCCGGTGATCGTCGACGCCGCAGCGGAGGTCCCGCCGCGCGAGAACCTCTCGGCGTTCGTGGAGACGGGTGCGGACATGGTGGTGTTCAGCGGTGGCAAGGGGATCCGTGGCCCCCAAACTACTGGATTCGTCGCGGGCAAGCGCGAGTACGTCGCGTCGATCGCGGCCCAGCACCTCGACATGCACGTCGCGAACGATCTCTGGGATCCGCCAACCGACCTCATCGACCGGGAACGGCTCGACGGCGTGCCGCGTCAGGGAATCGGCCGACCGCTGAAGGTCGGGAAGGAAGAGCTCGTCGGCGCGATCCGCGCACTCGAACTGTTCGTCGCGGAGGATCACGGCCAGCTCGAAGCGGGGTGGATCGATCTCGCCGAGGCGATGGCGGAGCGACTCGCCGAGACCGGGCTCGGTGTGCATGTGACGAGCCCCAACGGCACCAGCGTCGCCCCGGAGATCGTCGTCGACGTCGAGGCGACCGGTATCGGGACGAACGCCACGGAACTCGCACGCACGCTCCGCGACGAAGATCCTCGGGTGTACGTCGGCACCGACGATCTCCCTGACGGCGAAATCGTCGTGAATCCGATGTGTCTCGATCAGAACGAGGCCGAGTACGTGATCGATCGCATCGTCGCGAACGTCGAGTAGCGTCAATCCACGATCGAAACCCATTCTCCCAACGCTTCGTCGATCACAAACTATTTGGTGCCGGTTTCCGCATTCACTGTATGCACGTGGTAGCAGTTGTCGCCCATCCAGACGATGCCGACATCTTCTGTGGTGGAACGCTCGCGAAACACGCAGCCCGCGGCGACCGGGTATCGATCGCCCACATGACCCGCGGCGAGTACGGCGGTCTCGGGACCGATACTGAGGCGGAGATCGCCGACGCCCGCGAGAAGGAGGCTCGCGCGTCCGGCGAGGTGCTCGGGGCCGACGCGGTGGAGTTCCTCGGGTTCGAGGACGGACGTATCACTTACTCGCTCGACAACCGACTGCGGATCGTCGACGCGCTCCGACGGTACGATCCCGACGTGGTTCTCACGCATTTCCGCGACGATATGCATCCCGATCATCGAGCCACCTCCCGGCTGGTGACGGACGCGTACTACATGGCGTCGCTCCCGCTCGCCGAAACCGACCACGAACCGTGTGATCCGGACAACGTCTACTACTTCGGGAAACCCACTGCCGAGTTCGAGCCATCGACGTTCGTCGACATCAGCGAGCACATCGATCGGAAGCTCAGAGCGATCGAACAGCACGAATCCCAGATCGCCTTCCTCGCCGAACACGGCGGGATCGACGCCGAGTTCGACAACCTCCTCGACGGGATCTACGCCGAGGGGGTCGTGCTCGGCAAACGGACCGGCGTCGGGAGCGCCGAAGGGTTCGCCCCGCTCCACGAGCGTGCGCGCGAGTATCTCGGGTGAACTGCCGGCCATCTCACGCCTGTGTGAACCGCCGGCTATCTCGCCTCCGTGCGAGCCACCGGTCATCGATCGTGCCGCCACGGATCGGTAGCGTTTTGGGACGTGTCGCTGGTAGAGTATCCACTGTCGCATCGCGACAGACCCACCATGCACGAACTCGAAACCGACGACGCACCGGCAAGTATCGGCCCGTTCTCGCAGGGAATCGTCGAGGGCGACACGATCTACGTTTCGGGACAGGGACCAGTCGATCCCGACACCGGCGACGTGATCGAAGGGTCGCCCGGTGAACAGACCAGACGCACGCTCGAAAACGTCGACGCGGTCCTGCGGGCTGCGGACGCCAGCCTCGACGACATCGTGAAGACGACGGTCTATCTCAAGGACATGCGCTACTACGACGAGGTCAACGACGTCTACGGCGAGCTCCTCTCGGAGCCGTATCCCGCGCGCAGCGCGTTCGAAGTGGTGAAACTCCCCGTCGATATCGACGTCGAGATCGAAGCGATGGCAGCGGTCCCCGAAACCGGCGGTCCTGACTGACGACGGGGATCGCCACGCACGCCGCTGCGGTTCGCGCTACTGTGAGACTGTGCTACCGCCGAACCCGTTCGGCTGAACGCACCTCCTTCCGGACGCTAGGGCGGACTCGATGGCCGTCGCAGCGATGTCGGT
Organism: Halococcus sp. PRR34; assembly: GCF_028617175.1. Classification (NCBI taxonomy): domain Archaea; kingdom Methanobacteriati; phylum Methanobacteriota; class Halobacteria; order Halobacteriales; family Halococcaceae; genus Halococcus; species Halococcus sp. PRR34. The sequence goes on from NZ_JAQJDA010000001.1 coordinate 75,688, forward strand.
CGAACACCGTAGCATTAAGACACTATGGGCAGACCATCCCGTATGCAAATCACCGGTTACGAACTGTACGAAGTCCCGCCGCGCTGGCTCTTCCTCAAGATCGAGACGAGCACGGGGCTGGTGGGGTGGGGCGAGCCGATCGTCGAGGGGCGCGCGAAGACGGTACGAACGGCGGTCGAGGAACTGCTCGACAGCTACCTCGTCGGCAAGGACCCGCTCCGCATCGAGGACCACTGGCAGGCGATGTACCGCGGCGGGTTCTACCGTGGTGGCCCGATCTTGATGAGCGCGATCGCGGGCGTCGACCAGGCGCTCTGGGACATCAAGGGTCGTCACTACGAGGCTCCGGTCTACGATCTGCTCGGTGGCAAGAGCCGGGAGAGGATTCGGGTGTACAAGTGGATCGGCGGGGATCGACCGGGTGACGTCGCAAGCGAGGCGACCCGGCTCGCGGAGGCCGGCTACACCGCCTTGAAGATGGACGCAACCAACCAGACCCGCCACGTCGAGGGGCGCGAGGTGCTAGAGGGGATCGTCTCGCGGATCGAGCACGTTCGGAGCGAGGTCGACGACGCGGTGGACATGGCGGTCGACTGTCGCGGTCGGGTCTCGAAGTCGATGGCGAAGACGTTGACCCGCCGGCTGACCGAGTTCGACCTGCTGTTCGTCGAGGAGCCGGTGTTGCCGGAGAACCTCGAATACCTCCCCGTGATCGCGAACCAGTCGGGCACTCCGCTCGCCGCGGGCGAACGGCTCTACTCGCGGTGGGACTACCAGCCGGTGTTCGAGGACGGCGCGATCGACGTGATCCAACCCGACGTCTCCCACGCTGGCGGCATCTCCGAGATGCGTCGACTGGCGAGCGCCGCCGAGACCCACGATGTCGCGGTCGCGCCCAACTGCCCGCTCGGGCCGATCGCGCTCGCGTCCTCGCTCCAGGTCGTGACCCACGCCCCGAACTTCCTCGTTCAGGATCACGGGTTCGACGTCCATTCGGACGCGCGGGGGCCCGCCCACGAGTACCTCGCGGGAGAGTCGCCGTTCGTGTTCGACGACGGCTATCTCGACACGCTCGACGGCCCTGGACTGGGTATCGAGATCGACGAGTCGGTGGTCGCGGAGAAATCCGCGATGGAGACCGACTGGCACAACCCCATCTGGCGGCACGAGGACGGCAGCATCGCCGACTGGTGACCGCGAGGATCGTGTCGGAGTTGGTACGGACTTACTGGATCACTGACATCCTCACCGAGCGTTCCGCTGATCGGTCCTGGTGAACGGGTTCGCCATCGACCGCGTGGCGTCACTCAACCCAGCCGCGGTAGGCGGTGTTGATCTCGATGACGCCGGCGACGTTCTGGAGAGCCTGGGGGAACTCCTCCTCAAAGATTTCGTCCGAGATGTTCGCGGTGGAACTGCTCACGCTGAGCGCGCCGAGGAGGCCCCCGGCGTCGGTGACGAGGGGGGTCGAAACACACCGGACGCCCTCGAACTGTTCGTTATCGTCAAACGCGATCCCCCGGGAACGGACGTCGGCTATCTCCGCGCGCAGGGTCGCCGGGTCCACGATGGTGTTTCGGGTGTGTCGCGTCAGCTCTCCTCGTTCGAGGAACCCATCGAGGGACGAGTCGTCAAGGGCGGCGAGCATCGCCTTCCCCGCGGCGGTGCTATGGAGATCCTCGCGCGTGCCGAGCGTGGTTGGGATCTCCTCGGGAGGGCGTTCCGAGGACTGATACAGCGTGACGGCGTACCCGTTGCGCTCGACGACGAGTCGGGCGGTCTCGCCGGTGGTGGCCGCGAGCCTGTCGACGCCTTCCTTTCCGGACTGAAACACCGCCTCGCGCTCGCGGGCCGCGCCGCCATACGAGAGCGGCCGGAGGCCGAGGCGGTAGGTTCCATCGACCTGCTGGACGAACCCGTGTCGCCGGAGGGTCGTCAAGTAGTGATGGACGGTGGCCTTCGAGAGACCGACCGCCTCGCCCAACTCCGTGACCCCTGCGGTCTCCCGAGCGAGGAGTTCGTCGAGGATGCGAACCGCGTTGTCGACCGAGTTGATCGTCTTCGCGCCGTCGGCGTCCGGGGTCATGTCGGGGGTTGTGCGTGTCGATATAAATATCCGGCCCTCGTCGCGGGTCGTGATTCACTCGCTTTCGGCATAGATACAGTCGACGATGTGCTGGACGGCGAGCGCCTGTTCGGTGGTGTTCATCGATGGTGGAGCGTCCTCGGTGATCGCCGTCGTGAACGCGCGCAACTGCTCTCGGTACGGATCGTTCGAGTTCACCGTGACGGAAGCGTCGAGGTAGTGATCCATGCCGCCCGTGTTTGCGCCGTAAAATCGGAGGCTCTGGTCGACCTCGGCCATACCGTTGAGGCGATCGGTGATGTCGAGTACCGCGCCACCCTCGGTGCCGTAGAGCTGGTATCTGTGGACCGACTCGGCGTTGGCCGCCCACGCGACTTCGAGCGTTGCGGTGGTCCCGTCCTCGTAGGTCAAAAATCCCGACGCCGAGTCCTCGACGTCGAACATGTTCGCGTCGGCGTCCTCGCCCCACATGTCGAGGTAGGCGTAGGATTCGCGGTGGCCGAAGTCCTGACGCGTCGTGGCGGCGACGTCGTCGATCACCGGCGCGTCGAGAAAGTGGTCGAGGAGGTCGATCAAGTGAATGCCGATATCGATCACCGCGCCGCCGCCGGCGATCTCCGAGGAGGTGTACCACGACCCGCGACCCGGCACCCCACGCCGCCGGATGTACGCCGCCTGAACGTGCCTGATCTCTCCGAGGTATCCCTCGTCGATGTACCACTTGAGGACCTTACAGACGTTCAAAAATCGGTTTTGGAAGCCGACCATGCAGAGACAGTCCGTTTCGCGCGCGATCTCGGCGATCCGTTCGGCGCTTTCGAGGGTGTGAGCCAGTGGCTTCTCGACAAACACGTCGAACCCGCGCTCCATCGCTGCCGTGGCGACCGGCTCGTGGAATTTGTTCGGTGTCGTGACGAGAACGCCATCGAGGTCGCGTTCGAAGAGTTCGGCGGGGCGTTCGAACACCCCGGTACCGACGCGGCGCTCGAACTCCTTGCGGGCGTCCGGGCTCGCGTCCGAACCGTAGACGGTGTGGCCGAACTCGGTGAGGATTTCCGCCCGGAGGAGACCGTAGGTCCCGAGCCCCGCGACCCCGATTTCGAGCGTGTCCTCGGTCATAGCTGAACCTCCGGAGCGAGCGTAATACGGGTTTCGACCATCGAGGTTCGAAAATTGTTTGCCAATATCAAACGAACTGGAAGGGCTTCACACTCACACGGCTCTATTGAATCCGCAGAGGGCAACGGGATTCACGGTTTGAGGGCTAGTTCGAGGTTGTAGACCGCGGCGGTGAGCGTGATCTCGCGGAACTGGCGGTACCATGCTCGCGCTCGGACGGCGGAGCCGTACGAGCGCTTGATCACCGAGTTCACGGTCTCACAGATCGACCGCTGGTTGTAGAGTTCGTCCTCGATCCGCGCGTTGTGTGCGTGATCGTACGGCGCGAAGACACGGTGTTTGATCAGTGGACGCACGTCTTCGGCATGCAACTCCTCGCGGAAGCTCATATCATCGTATCCCTTGTCGGCGGCCAGACTGAGCAGGTCGCCTGCGTTCCGCAGGGCGACCTGCGGGCCAACGTTCGTTCCGTTGGGCCACTTCGCACTACAGTGAACGTCGATAACCGCGCCCTGCGCGGTATCGACGAGAAACGTGGCCTGAACGGTCTGTACATCTCGCTCACACCGCTTGAGATAGTGACTCGATGCTTCTCTGCGGTCGAAGTAGGTGGCATCGATGGCGGCGTGACCGGACTGGTCGAGCAGCTCCGACGAGAGTCGGAGCAGCTCTCGCCAGACAGTCATCGGCGCTCGATCAAGGGACCTGCACAGCGCAGATGGACCAAGGAACTCGCCGCGCTCGAGGACGAGCGCGGCTCGTACGCGTTCCATCTCTTCAGCCCAATCGAGGACTTCGACGAGTGTCGCGTCCATGTGTTCGCGGAGAAAGTGCAAGACGGCGTGCTTCCAGCCGGCAACTCCGTTGCCGGCGGGATGGCTGATCTGCATCAGCGCTGCATCAGTAAGTTTTCGTGCGATCGAGACAGCCTGTTTGACGAAGCGGAAGAGAATCTTCTGCACAAAGACTCCTCTTCCGCTTCGTCTCAATCGTTCTGACGACTCACCCCGACGCCGTCGGCGGATTCAATAGAGCCCACTCACACAGACACACCCGTCATGACATCTCGATTCAAAAAAACGTCGCGGCGGGTCAGTCGATTGCCACGGCATTTATTCGGTCCAAAGTAAATCTTTTACCGATTCGACCCCAACCATCGTGCATGGCTACCACATCAACGGCGCACGACGAACGGGCCTACATCGACGGGCAGTGGGAGAGCGGCGACGGCGTCATCGAAGTAAATGATCTCGCCGAGGGTGGCGTATTCGCCCGAATCACCGCAACGAGCCCGCTCCAGGCCGAAGCAGCGCTCGATGCGGCAGAGGGTGCACAGCCATCGATGGCCGCCTCGACGATTCCCGAGCGGGTGGCGTGGCTCGAAGCCATCGCCGCAGGCCTGCGCGACCGGAAGGACGAACTCGCAGACGTGATCGTTCGCGAGGCGGGCAAGCCGATCGCGAGCGCGCGCGGCGAGGTCGAGTCGGCCGCCGAGCGATTCGAGCGCGCGGTCGAGGAGGCCCGAGGGCTAAAGGGCGAGTTCCGGCCGGGGACGACCGCCGGGCACGAGGGTTGGGAGGCGATCACCAAGCCCGAACCCCGCGGAACCGTGCTCTGCATCACGCCGTACAACTACCCGCTTTCGACGACCGCGCTCCAGGTCGCGCCCGCGCTCGCGGCCGGCAACAGCGTCGTGCTCAAACCTGCGAGCAAAACCCCCGTGAGCGCCGCGATCCTGACCGACGTCATCGCTGCGACCGACGTTCCGGCAGGCGGGTTCAACTTCGTTCCGGGGCACGCGAGCACGATCGGCGACGTGCTCGCTGGTTCGGATCAGATCGATGCGATCGCGATGACCGGCTCGTCGGGCGCAGGCGAACACGTCGCCCGCCAGAGTGGGATCGTGAACCTCCACATGGAGCTCGGGGGCAACGCGCCCGCCGTGGTCTTTCCCGACGCCGACCTCGATGCAGCCGCCGCGGCGTGTGCGAAAGGCGGGCTCAAGTACGCCGGCCAGCGGTGTTCGGCGGTCAGCCGCGTGCTGGTCCACGAGTCGATCCACGACGATCTCGTCGAGCGGATCGAGAGCGAGATGGACGCCTACCCCACCGGCGATCTGTTCGAGGAGGAAACGGCTCTCGGACCGCTCATCAGCGACGAGCAGGCTGACTGGGTCGAGGAGCTCGTCACCGACGCCACCGATCGGGGTGGCGAGATCGTTCGCGGCGGCGGGCGCGACGGCCAGTTCGTCGAGCCGACGCTGCTCGGCGGGGTTCCCGAGACCGCACGCCTCGTCACCGAGGAGCAGTTCGGCCCCGTGATCCCGGTGACGACGTTCGCCGACGAGGACCACGCCATCGAGATCGCCAACGGCACCGACCTCGCACTCGACGGCTGCGTCTTTACGACTGAGTACGACCGCGCGCTCCGGGTTGCCGAACGGATCGACGCCGGCGCAGTCCGGATCAACGGCGCGCCCTCCCACGGTCTCGGCGACATCCCGTTCGGCGGGAACGAGGACTCGGGGATCGGGCGCGAGGGCATCGGGACGAGTATCGAAGGGTTCATTCGATACAAGAGTATCGTGCTCTAACAACACGATGACGCTACACAATCGCACGGTTGAGCGGGACGTTCGGGAACTCGGCGCGCTGGTTGGCGAGGTGCTCGAAACACAGACCTCGACCGACGCGTTCGAGACGGTCGAAGAGCTCCGTACCACCGCCATCGACTACCGCAACGGCGAGATCGACTCGCGCAACGGCCTCGATCGCACACTGGGCGGCCTCGAACCCGAGACCGCCGTCACGGTCGCGCGCGCGTTCACGACCTATTTCGAGATGGTGAACCTCGCCGAGGAACGCGAGCGGGTCCGAGCCATCCGGACCGCCTCCCAAGAGGGATCGCTCGCCGACAGTTTGAGCGCCGCCGTCGAGAGTCTCGCCGACCGCGATCCCGAGGTCGTCGAGCGGATCCTTGGCGACGTGCTGATCGAGCCGACCTTCACTGCTCACCCCACGGAGGCCCACCGCAAGACGGTGAAAGCGAAACTCCGGACCATCGCCGACCACCTCGTCGCACTCGACGAGCGCCGGTTGACCGACACCGAGTGCGCACAGCTCGAGGCCGCACTCGAAGCCCAGGTCACGAGCCTCTGGGGCACCCGCCAGATCCGCGAGCGCCAGCCCGAACCGCTCGATGAGGCGCGAAACGTCCACTGGTATCTCGAGAACACTCTCTTCGATACGACTGGCGAGGTCTACCGCGAGATCGAGGACACGCTCGGGGCGGAGTTCGACGATATCGGAGTGCCCAAACTCTTCGAATTCCGATCGTGGGCCGGCAGCGACCGCGACGGCAACCCCTACGTCACCCCCGAGGTGACGAGCGAGACCCTCGCGCGACAGCGCCGCAGTGTTCTGGAGAAGTATCAGGAAGCGCTCGCCGATCTGTCGAGCGTGCTCGCCCACGACGCCGACCGGCTCGACACGGGCGAGGCGTTCGACGATCGGCTCGCCGCGAACCGCAAGCGCTTCCCCACGCTCGCCGATCAGGCCCGCGAGCGCTACCCCGACGAACCCTACCGTCAGCACCTCCGACTGATGGGCGAGCGTCTCGAACGCATCGGCGACGTCCGCCCGAACGGGTACGACGAGGTGGCCGAGTTCACCGCCGATCTCGACGCGCTGGCGACGAGCCTCCAGGCGAACGGCGGTGAGCGGATCGCCGCGGTCCACGTCGACCCGCTCGAACGCCAGGCCCACACATTTGGATTCTGCCTCGCGGGTCTCGACCTCCGGGATCACCAGGAAAAACACACCGAGGCGATCACTGCGGCACTCGGCCGCGAGGACATCGCCTATGAATCGCTCGACGAGGACGAGCGCGTCGAACTCCTGACCGAGGCCATCCTCCAGGACGCGCCGCTGATCGACGTCACCGATCGCGAGGGATTGTTCGACCCCGCTGCACGCGTGCTCGAACGGTTCGACCGGCTGAACGACTGGCAGCGCGAGTACGGCGCGGACGCCATCGACACCTACTGCATCTCGATGGCGGAGAAGCCGAGTCACGTGCTCGAAGTCCTGTTCCTCGCCGATCAGGCGGGCGCGGTCGAGCTCCCCGAATATTGTGGAATCGATGTCGTGCCGCTGCTCGAAACCGAGGCCGCCCTCGACGGCGCGCGCGAGATCATGGAGACGCTGTTCGACAACGAGGCGTACGGCCAGGCGCTCGCCGCGCGCGGCAACCTCCAGGAAGTGATGTTGGGCTACTCCGACTCGAACAAGGAGAACGGCTTCTTCGCGGCGAACTGGGACCTCTACCGCAACCAGCGCCGACTCGCCGACATCGTGGACGATCACGATGTCGACCTCCGGCTGTTCCACGGCCGTGGTGGCTCGATCTCGCGGGGTGGCGGCCCGATGAACGAGGCGCTGCTTGCGCTGCCGAACGAGACCGTCACCGGCCAGGTCAAGTTCACCGAGCAGGGCGAGGCGATCGCGGAGAAGTACGCCAACCCACGCATCGCCGAGCGCAATCTCGAACAGATGCTGAACGCCCAGATTCGCGCACGGGCGCAGGCGCTCGATCAGCCCAAAGACGACGTGCCGGAGGAGTGGCTCGACGCGGCCGCGACGATCGCCGACGCGGCGCGGACGGCGTATCAGGACCTGCTCACCATGGATGGGTTCGTCTCGTACTTCGAGCAGGCCACGCCCATCACGGTGATCGAGGAGCTCAACATGGGCTCGCGGCCGGCGTCGCGGTCGGGCGAGCGCACCGTTGAGGACCTCCGGGCGATTCCGTGGGTGTTCTCGTGGACCCAGTCGCGGTGCATTCTGCCTGGCTGGTACGGCCTCGGGGCGGGGATCGAGGCCTACCTCGACGAGGGCGGTTCGACGGACACGCTCCAGGCGATGTACGACGACTGGGCCTTTTTCCGGACGACGATCGACAACGCCGCGCTCGCGCTCGCGCGCACCGACATGGAGATCGCGGGTGAGTACGCCGCGGTCGCCGACGACGACCTCGAAGCACGCTTTTTCCCGGTGTTCGAGGCGGAGTACGAGCGGGCCGCCGACCTCGCCACGACCATCGGCGACCGTGACGACCTCGTGAACCGTGGGTGGCTCCGCGAGAGCCTCCGTCGCCGGAACCCCTACGTCGACCCGCTGAACGTGCTCCAGACCCACCTGTTGGATCGTGAGCACCGGACCGAGACCGAAAAGCGGGCACTGCGCCTGACGGTCAAGGGGATCGCCGCCGGCATGAAGAACACCGGGTAGCTCGGTTCCGTCGCTTCACTAACTGACCATCGGGAGAAACCGTTTTACCGCCGACCCGAGATGCAGGACTATGGCACGATCAGCCATCCAACTGTACACGCTGCGCGCGCTCGACGAACCGCTCGACGAACTGCTCGCCCGAGTCCGTGACGCGGGGTTCGAGGGCGTGGAGTACGCCAACCGGATCGGCGATGCGGACGCCGACGCCGTCCGGACCGCGCTCGACGAGACGGGCCTCGAATCGGTCGCGGCCCACGTCGGGATCGACGAGATCGAGGACGATCCGGAGGCCACCATCGAATTCTACCGATCGCTCGGCTGTGACCACCTCGTGGTGCCGTGGCTCGATCCCGAATGCTTCGAGACCGAGAGTGACATCGAGGCAACCGCGGATCGGCTGTTGAGGGTGGCCGAGACGGTCGACGACCACGACATGGCGCTGTCCTATCACAACCACGACCACGAGTTCGCCGCGGTGAACGGCCGGCCGGCGTTCGAGCACCTCGCGGAAGCCACCCGAGAACCGCTCGGCTTCGAACTCGACTGCGGGTGGACCGCGGCCGCGGGTGTGGACCCGACCGCCGTCCTCGATCGGTGGGGTGACCGAGTGTCGCTCGTCCACATCTCCGACGCCGACGAGACGCGGTCGTCCGTGGAGGTCGGCGACGGCGTGCTCGACGTGGAAGCCTGTGCGGCAGCAGTTCGGGCGCACGACGTCGAGTGGGCGATCTACGAGCACGACGATCCCGACGATCAGATGGCGTCGGTCGCCCACGGTGCGGACGTGCTGGAACGGTTCTGAGGGTCTTGCGGTGGGCTCTCGGTCGAGTGACTGAGTAATCGAACGACTCGACGTGGCACTTAAGAGCCGTCGAGCGCGTCGACGAACGACGCCTCGGCGTCGCGCCACGCCGCAACCACCCGATCGTACTCGGGGTCGTTCTCGGCGTCGTCGATCCGGTCGTGCTCGTCGAGCCAATCGACGGTGCGACGGACGCCTTCCTCCCAGCCGATGGTCTGCTCGAACCCGAGATCACGGCGGGCTTTCGACGTATCGAACACCGTGCTGAACCGGAAATGATCCTCGAGACCGCCGGTCCGGTCGGGAACGGCTGCGGTGAGCGCGTCAGTCGGAACGTGGACGAGATCGGGGGCGGGCGCGTCGAGCGCATCGGCCGCGCGGCGGTGGTACTGGTTCCACGTCATCGGCCGTTCGCACGTCACGTGGTAGGCTTCGCCGATCGCCGCTCGGTTGTCGAGCGCCCCGACGAACGCGTTCGCGACGTCGTCGCGGTGACACGGCCCCCAGATCGACGTGCCGTCGCCGTGGACCACGATCGGTTTTCCCTCCCGAAGCCGGTCGATGTAGGCGGTGCCGTCGCCGAGCGTGTGGATCAGCGTTCCACCTTCACCGTAGGTGTGCCACGGCCGGAGCACCGTCACCGGAAATCCGCGGGCGCTGTGGGCTTCGAACAGCCGGTCCTCGCAGGCGGCCTTGTCGGCTCCGTACTCGCTGACCGCGGGACTGCGTGCCGCCGACTCGACGATCGGCATGTCCGCAACGGGTCGATGGTAGACGTCGATCGTGCTGCAGAAGACGTACTGCTCGATTTCGCCCTCGAACGCACGGATCGCGGATTCGACGTCCGCCGGCTCGAAGGCCACCATGTCGATCACGCAGTCGACGTCGAGATCCGCCATCTGTTCTTCGAAGCGGTCGTAGTCGGTTCGGTCGCCGGTGACGTGCGCGACGCCTTGCGGGAGGTCGGCGTCGGTGCGGCCACGGTTGTACACCGTCACGTCGTGCCCGACGTCGACGAGCTGGCGCGTGATTCCCGTGCTGATCAACCCCGTGCCGCCGATGACAAGGATGTGCACGTATCGACCTCGATCGTGGTCCGGATAAACGTCTCGGCGATCTCGGGATCGCATCCGTCGATGTCGATCGCCGGCCCACATCGCCTGCATCGATCGAACGAAAGCACTATGTCACTAGTCCTCGCTGTCTGCAAACGAAATGAATCAGTACACGGTCGCCATCGTCGGTACTGGCCCAGACCCGCGAAACCCCACTGTCGAAGGGTTCGCGATGGGGTATCGACACGCCGAGGCGTATCGGAACAACGAGAACTGCCGGCTCGTCGCCTGCGCCGACCTCGTTCCCGAGAACGCTCGGGCGTTCGCCGATGAGTTCGGTGTCGACGAGGACGGTATCTACGCGGACTACGAGGACATGCTCGCCGCGGTCGAACCCGACGTCGTCAGCGTCGCCGTGCCACCCGCGATCCACGAGCAGGTCGTCGTGGACTGTGCGCAGAGCGGTGTCGTCGACGCCGTCCACTGTGAGAAACCGATGGCACTGACGTGGCCGAGCGCCGAGCGGATGGTCCAGGCCTGCTGGCGGCGCGACGTCCAGCTCACGTTCAACCGCCAGCGTCGGTTCGGCCGACCGTTCACCGAGGCCGACCGGCTGCTCGACGCTGGTGAGATCGGCGCACTCCGGCGGATCGAGATCGGGTGGGGCGACTTCTTCGACACCGGCGCACACACCGTCGATCTCGCGGGGATGTTCAACGACGACCGACCGGCCGAGTGGGTCATCGCCCAGCTCGACTACCGCGAGGAGGACGTCCGGTTCGGCGCACACCAGGAAAACCAGATGTTCGCCCAGTGGCGCTACGACAACGGCATCCACGGGGTGCTCTCGACCGGCCCTGGCGCGTCGCTGACCGACGCCGCGATCGTGCTTCGAGGGACCGACGGGACGCTCCGGATCGACGTCGACGACGGTCCAATGCTCGAACTCAAACAGGATGGCCGGCGGGAGGCGATCGACGTCGGCGGCGAGACGATGCACGGTACGGCCGACGACGGCGATCGGTTCGGCTCGCGGTTCCACGACCGTTCGATCGGCGACGCGATCGACGCGCTCCGGAGCGACGAGGAGTCACAGCTCGCCGGCCGGATCGGCCTCAACACTGCCGAAATCCTCTTCGGCGGCTACGAGTCGGTCCGCCAACGAGGACGGGTCGACCTCCCACTCGATGTCGACGACAGTCCGCTCGAAGCGATGGTGGAATCGGGTGCACTCTCGCCGACGCTCGACGACGCGGAATAGGACCGTCGCGGCACGGGCTATCCACCAGCCGTCGAATCGTCGTATCGACGCCACCGACCGTTACGCATATGTCTCTCGCCGCCGCCGTTCGTGGCAATGACACACGCAACCGCGGACGACGTTCGAGAGCTCGATCCCGACGAAATCACGCCAGCCGACATCGACATCGAACGCGTTCGAGCTGGACTCACCGACGAGGAGAACCTCGTTCGGACCCACGCCGCCAAAATCGCTGGCGCGCTCGCGGACCAGGATCCCGACGTGGTGGTTCCCGTGGTGCCGACGCTTCTCGATCGGCTCGCGGAGGATCACTCGGTCGTCCTGAAAGAGAGCCTCACGGCGCTCGCTCTCGTCGCCGACGAACGGCCCGCCGAACTCACCGACGGAGTGCCAGCCCTCGTCGATCTACTCGATCACGACCTCCCGCTAGTGCGGACGTTCGCCGCACGCGTCGTCCGTCCGCTCGCGGCCGAGCACCCCGAGTGGTTCGCGACCGAACTCGACGACCTCCTCGCGACGCTCGACAGCGAGATCACGAATCTCGTCGAGGGGCTCGAAGAGCCACCGATGGGCGGCCTCTCGACGTTCGAGCAGTACCGTGCCATCGGCGAGGAGGGACGGAAGCGACAGCTCGCTGCGCGGGCGGTCGCGGCGAACGTCGTCGTGGCGGTCGCCGAGGCCGACAGCGGTGCGCTGGTCGAACACGTCCCGGCGGTCGTCGATCTCCTCGACAGCGACGATACCCTCTTGGTCACGACGAGCGCCGACGTGATCGCGAGCGTCGCCGAGGACTATCCCGAGGCTGTGAGTGACGCGACCGACCCACTGTGTGCGTGTCTCGACACCCACGACGGTGCCGTGAGAGCGAACGCCGTCACCGCACTCGGATACATCGGCGACGATAGCGCAGTCGGTCCGCTCCGGGAGGTCGCGAACGACGCCGAAGCCGACGAGGATCTCCGTGCGCTCGCCGCCGAAACCGCCGACTGGCTCGCTCGCGACGCCGCTTGAGATCAGGGCTCGCGCTGGCGACGCGCGGCGTACCAGTACGTCCCGATCGCGGTCACCCCCAATCCCACGATCAGGATGAGATTGACGTACGCGATCGCTCGCGACTCGGTGCCGGGCTGCCCGAACGCAAACGTGATCGCACTCAGCAGCATCATCAACACCAAAAACGCCCAGAGCAATCGGAAGTACTCCCGTGATTCGTAAACCAGCGTCCAGAACTCGTCACGCCACGACATGTTCGCCGTATCGACGCGCCGTCGCAAAGAAGCTTCGCCCGCAGGTCGACTGAGAACGACTCGAAGAAGATCAGTCGGTGAGTTCCGGACTATCCCAGTATTCGTGATCCTCGTCCTCGCGGAAGCACGCTACTCGCTGGCCGTCGTGCTGGTAGTCCGGCGGCGATGCCTGCCAACAGGCCTCGCGGGCCTCCGGACACCGGGTGTGGAACCGACAGCCCGACGGCGGGTTCACCGGATCCGGGATGTCGATCTTCCGCATCGGCGGCTCGCCCGCCTCTCGGAGCGAGAGATCCGGCGTCGCCCACCGTAACACGTTGGTGTATGGGTGGTGTGGGTCGTTCACCATGTCCTCGGCGGGACCGATCTCGGCGAGCTCGCCGAGGTACATCACACCGATCTTGCCGTCGCCGTGTTGGGTGAAGTACCGTGCGTTCGAGAGGTCGTGGCTGATGAACACGTAGGAGGTGTCGAACTCCTCTTGGAGATCGAGCATGAGATCCATCATCTCCACCCGCAGCGAGACGTCGAGTGCACTGATCGCCTCGTCGGCGAGGATCACGTCGGGGTTCATGAGGAGTGCGCGACACAGCGCGACGCGCTGTTTCTCCCCGCCCGAGAGCTCGTGGGGGTACCGATCGGCGAAATCGGAGGCCGGTGTCATCCCGACGTGTTCGAGGAGCCCGTAGATGCGCTCGCGGCGCTCCCCGCGGCTGAGGTCCGCACCCGTCAGCCGGAGCGGCTCCGAGAGGATCGAGACCAGGCGACGGTTCGGATTGAGCGAACTCCCGGGATCCTGGTGGATGATCTGGAGTGACTGGCGGATCTCGTCCCACGTGATGTCGGCGTCGCTGTTGCCGTCTCGAACGTCCCAGATGTCGTGACCACGATATTTCACGCTACCGCCGGTCGGGCGCTGGAGCCCGATCGAGGTCTTGCCGAGCGTGGTCTTCCCACAGCCCGACTCGCCGACCAGCGAGAGCACGTCGCGCTCTTCGAGATCGAAGCTCACGCCGTCGACAGCCCGCACGGTTTCCGTCTCGTCACCGAAATCGAGCAGACCGGGTCGGTTCTCGAAGTGGACCTCCACGTCGGACAGCGAGAGCACTGGCTCCGAGCCCGCAGTGTCGTCGTTACTGCTCATCGGCAGCACCCCCTCCAGTCGCCGCGGTGTCTCCGAGCGAGTCGGCGTAGTTCAGCGGGATCTCCTCAATCGCCTCCTCCCAGTGGAAACACGCCGCGCCGTGTCCTTCTGTAACCTCGTGGTATCCAGGGACCTCCTCGCGACACTGCTCGGTCGCGAGCGGACACCGCGGATGGTACGCACAGCCGCTCGGGAGGTTGATCGGGGCCGGACTCTTCCCGTCGATCGGTCGCATCTCTTCGAGTGGTGCGTCGAGGTTCGGCGTCGAGTTCAAGAGTGCACGCGTGTAGGGATGACCAGCGTCCGTGATCATCTCGCGCGTATCGGCGATCTCGACCAGCTTGAACGCGTACATCACCGCGAGCCGGTCGGCGAGCGCCGCGACCAGCGGCAGGTCGTGGGTGATGAACACCATCGTGAGATCGTACTTCTCGCGCAGATCTCCCAGCAGTTGCAGGATCGAGCGCTGCATCAGGAGATCGAGCGCGGCGGTCGGCTCGTCCATCACCAGCAGGTCGGGATCGAGCACGAGCGAGAGCGCGATCAGCGCGCGCTGAGTCATCCCACCCGAGAGTTCGTGAGGGTACGAGTCGAGCACGCGATCGGGATCGAGGTAGAGATCCGAGAGGAGCTCGCGCGCTCGCTCCATCCCCGCTCCCTTCTCGGCGTCGTGGGCGTCGAGCGTCTCTACGAAGTGGCCACGGATCTTCATCGTGGGGTTGAACGAGCTCATCGCGCCCTGGAACACCATCGAGATCTCCTCCCACCGCATCGAGCGGAGCTCCGACTGGGAGAGTTCGAGGACGTCGGTTTCGGTCCCGTCGCTCGATCGGTGGACGATCTCGCCCGAGAGGAGTCCGGGGTTCGGCACCGCATCGAGCATCGCCGACGCGAGCATCGACTTCCCCGAACCGCTCTCGCCGACGATACCGAGGACCTCGCCCCGTTCGATCTCGAGCGAGACACCGTCGAGCACGTACGATTCACCGTCGTCGTAAGTCACCGACGCGTCGTTCATCCGGATGATCGGATCGGACGCACCGATGGCATCGTGTTGTTGGGTTCGTTCCATCGACATCAGGTCATCACCTCGTTGCTTGCGGTCGTTTCGTCCTCGTTACTCGTGGTTGATTCGGACCCGCCCGCAAGCCGCGTCCGGACTCGGGGGTTGAACACCCGGTCGAGCCCCTGGGACAGCAGGATGAGCGCCAGCGCGATCCCCATGATCGCGAGCATCGGGACGATCAGCTGGTAGAGCGCGCCGGTGCCGACGAGCGCTCCAGCCTGCTTGTAGGCGTTGTTGAGCTGGAGTCCCCAGTTCGCCACCGAGGTCGGGAGGATCCCGAGGTAGTACAGCCCGACCGAAGTGAACACGACATAGCGGGCGGCGTTCGCGAAGTTCACCAACACGTACGGCATCAGGTTCGGGATGATGTCCTTGAACAGGATCCGCGGCGTGCTCGCACCCATCGTCCGCGAGGCTTCGACGTAGGAGTTCTCCCGGAGCGTGAGCACCTGCGACCGAATTGCCCGTGCGAGCCCTGCCCAGTAGTTGATCGTGATCAGAATGCCGATAACTGCAGGATTTGTCGGACTGAACACCACCGCGAGCACCATCACCAGCGGAAGACCGGGGATCGACATCATCACGTCCGAAAACGAGGTCAGTCCTCGATCGACGATGCCGCCCTTGTAGCCGGCGACGGTCCCGATCAGGACGGCAACGCCGGTGGCGAACACCCCGCCGGTGGCGATCATGATCAGCATGGAGGGTGTGGCGTGGATCACCATCGCGAGGATGTCCTCACCCGATGCAGTCGATCCGAGCGGTGCGCTCCACACCTCGAACGGGCGGAGGCCTCGGGTGGCCTGGTTCGACGTCGGCACTCGGTAGAACCACGCGCCAACGGTCGCCATCAGGACGTACACCATGAGAATGGCCCCGCCGATCTTGGTTCGCCGGTCGTTCCACGCGACGAGACCTGGCTTGTAGATGAACTCCTCGTAGAAGTCACGAAGGCGTTCGCCCCACGTGACCTCGACGTCCGAGCTGGTCGTCTCGAAGGAGAACTCGCCGCTGACGGATTCGGATTCAGTAGGTTTCACTGGACTCACCCGATTTGATCCGCGGATCGATCTTGCCGTACGTGAGATCGGCGATGTACACCGAGAGCACCAGCGCGATCGTGATGACGAGGAAGATCCCCATCATCAGCGGGTAGTCCCGGTTTTCGAGCGCCTGGAACAGGTAGTAACCGATGCCGGGGTAGGTGAACACCTCTTCGAGAATCGGCGAGCCACCGAAGTAAAACCCGATCAGCGTGAGGAACCCGGTGTACATCGGGAGGATGGCGTTTCGCGCGACGTATCGCGTCGAAATACGTCGGTCGGAGAGACCACGCAGCCGGGCGACCCGGACGTAGTCCTCACCGAGCACCGAGATGGAGTTACCCCGCATCGCGAGCGCCTGGAGCCCCGCGCCAGTGATGACCAGCGAGGCGATCGGCAGGGCGGCGTGGCGGAGTGCGTCAACGATGAACTTGACGGAAAGACCAGCCTCGACCCCGGGACTCGTCCGATATCGGGCCGGCAGGATCTGGAACTTGTACGAGAAGAGCACGACGAGGCCGATCGCAAGCACGTAGAACGGCATCGACCCGAGGAGGATCGAGACGCTGCTCGATGCCACGTCGAACGTGGAACCTTCTCGGTAGGCCATGACCGCCCCCCAGACGATGGCGATGGCGAAGATGAGGACCACCGACGTGATCATGATGAACATCGTCCACGGAAGCGCGTCGCCGATGATAGAGGCGACCGAATTGGGGTTCGTGATCGACTGGCCGAGATCGCCCTGCAAGAGCGACGTGACGTAATCGAAGTACTGGACGTACAACGGCTGATCCGGTTGGACGTTCTGGTAGTTCTCGATGAGGGCGTTGATTCGCGAGGCCGAGTAGCCCTGTCGGCTCAACTCCGCGCGGAGTTGTACCAGCGGCCCACCGGGGAGCAGCCGGATCATGCCGAAAGTGAGCGTGATGACGAGCCATACTGTCAACAGTGCACGTATCGTCCGTTCGACGTAGTAGTTCATGGATTAAGTCGTGTGTGGTGGTTTCGTGTCCTCGATCGTCGACACCCGTTCGGGTGCCGAACTCGGCGTACGGTCTAGTATAGGTCTTTCCATGACCATGTGTAACGCGATACAGCTAATCCGCAATATGAATTGTGGTCGGTCGCTGGTAGCCGGCTTAGTTGCCAGCGTACTGCATCTCGCCTTGTCGGGGGAGCCACGTGTTGGCCCACCGAACCTGTGAGATTTCAGCCCCTTCCTCGGGGATGTTCCACTCGTTGCCGCCAGTGAGGAACGTCTGTTCGAGCTTCTCCATCACCGGGATCATCGGTAGGTCCTGATTGGCAACCCACGCCTGCTCGACGGTGATCTCGTTGATCGTGGACTCCTCGGTGGCCTGGGAGAGTTCGCCGATTCGGTCGGACGGATTGACCGTCATTTCGCCCGACCCTCCTCGCGCAGGGACGGTGATGTCGGCGTTCGAGCCACCTCGTTCCTGGTTGGACGCGGGGTAGTTGTAGCCGTAGCCCCGATCGTTGTAGACCAACTGATGGCGCAGCGAGAAGTAGGGGTACGCTCCGGACGGCGCGCCGTCGAGCCACCCACCTGCAGTGAGTACGAAGTCACCGTTCGGCCACGTGCTCCCGAGCAGCGTGCCGAACTGGCGTGCGTCGATGGCGCTCTCGAAGCCGAACGAAGCGAGCTGGTCGGCGACGGTCTGGGCGGCAGTGTTCCAGTCACTCCACCCCGCAGGCACCATGACCGGAAGACTGACCGTGTTGCCCTCGGAATCCTGCCACGTACCGCCTGATTTCGAGTAGCCGGCCTCTTCG
The DNA here is from genome assembly GCF_028617175.1 of Halococcus sp. PRR34. Lineage (NCBI taxonomy): Archaea > Methanobacteriati > Methanobacteriota > Halobacteria > Halobacteriales > Halococcaceae > Halococcus > Halococcus sp. PRR34. The sequence continues at coordinate 93,596 of NZ_JAQJDA010000001.1, forward strand.
AGAACCTGCGTGGCCTTCTCTGTCTGTGAACTGTCCATCCCATAGCTCTCGAAGTCATCCATCGCGTCACCGAGATACTGTTCGAGGGTGTCGGGTGTGATCCCGGTCGGGATCGGCGTCGGCTGCTTCGAGGGTTTCGAGACGTTGTTGACGGCTTGCTGTCGGTTGATGACGTACTGGATCGCCTGCCGAACGGCGCGGTCGCCGGCGTGCCGATGGTTGTGGTTCGGAACCAGTCCGAAGCCGAACGCCGATGGCGTCTGGACCTGCTGGATCGCGTCGGGCATCTGATTCACGATCCGTGGCGGGGTGAACAGGGTGAACACCGAATCGATCTGCTGGTTGATCAGCGCCTGTTGGGCCGCCTGGTTCCCGTCGAGGAACCGGCAGGCGTACTCGCTGAAGTTGATGTTCCCCGAGTCCGGATGATCGTCGCGTCGTTCGAGGAGTATTTGCTGTTGACTGGTGCCACCAAGCGACCACGGGCCACTGGCGATCGGATCGGTCCACGTGAACTCCTGGAGGCTCCTGAGTCCTTCTTCCTCGTTCTGGTTGATCTGTTCGACGAACTTGCCGAAGACGCTTTTCGGCTGGTTGACCCAGTTCCCGCTCAGTACCTGGAACTGAACGATCTGCTGGTTGACTTCCGAACCGAAGTTCATCCGGACAGTGCTGTCGTCGACCGCTTCGATGGATTCGGTGTAGTCCGCGAACCCGAGGCCAAGACTCAACCCGAGTCGAAGTTGGGTGACGATGTCGGCCGACGTCACGTCGTCGCCGTTCGACCACGTGAGACCGTCGCGGATCGTCATCTCGAACGTGTCGCCGCCGTAGTTCCACTCCGAGATGGCGTACGGCACGAACTCGCTCTGCGCGAAATTGTACTTGGCGAAGTGGTCGAACAGTAGATCGTCCGAAATCTGTGCGAGACCCGACGTGTTACTGGAGTTCCACTGGATGTTCGACGGCTGCTGATTGGTGTAGGTGAGATGCTGCGTGTCGTACACTTGGCCGCCGCCACCTCCACCGCTTTCGTTGCCGCTGCCGCCACCGCTCCCACTGCTGCCACCCTCGGATCCGTTGCTTCCGTTGCCACCACTGCCACCGCCGCCACCGCCGCCACCACCACCACTGTCGTTGTTGCTTCCGTCGCCGCCAGAACAACCTGCAAGTGCGGCGGCACCGGAGATGCCGGAAATCTCGATGAACCGGCGTCGGCTCACTATGTCGCTGTAACTATTGGCGTCGTCTGCCATGGTCCATCCTCACTCGGGGTATCATTCACAATAAGCGTTGTGGTGAAATCTATCATATAGCCCCGTCGATTACCGGCAAAGATTGCGTCGACTGCTCGGAAAATCGCCTGATTCCGGCACCCAATCATCGTGGGGATACAGGTGGTACCGATCGGAACACGGACTGTGAATTTGTTCGCTTCCGACAATCGGACGAGGGTTTTATTACTGTCATCCCAAACAAGGGGGCATGAAACGGTACGAGACAGACGTTCAGGATGACGTGCTCTACATCGAGACCGACGACGACTGGCTCGAAATCGGATCGATGGCCGACATCCGTCGTCTCGTCGGCGGGGCGACGTATACCCTCGAATACGACGAACGACAGCGCGCCGTCGGGTGGCTCGACACCGATTCCGACGGGACGCTCAGCTTCGAGGTCGACGAGACGGTCGCAGGAATGGATTTCGAGCGGGAGTTCGTCGCTACCCTCGAAGCGATCGACCGCGACGAGACCGACGTCAAGGGGGTTCCCCGCCGCGCAGCCGTGTTTGCGGACCTCATGACGTCGATCTGGGACGCGAAAGGCTCCCTCGACCGTACGGCGGAATCGGATTCCGTCTGACGCGAGCGGCGTTCGGGACGAACGATCGAGCGTTGGAACAGATCAACTGTGAACCACGAGGATCCCTTTTCGTTTCAGCCGGTGTTCAGCGTGACGTACCCATCGAAGTCGAGCACGATTCGCTGGGCGACGTCGCCGAACAGCGCTTTGCCGGCGGGCGAGCGATGACGGCCGAGGACGAAGACGTGATCGCAGTCGTGATCGGCTACGGTGTCGAGGACGGCGGTGGCGATATCGTCCTCGTCGGTCGCTTTGGCGACGATATCGACACCGACGTTCTCGGGGAGGACGTCGCGTGCCATCTCCTGGAGGTCGTTCGCAGCGGCGTCGAGGACGGCTCGACTGTCGTAGCTGACGTTCTCGACCGAACCGATCGACGCGAGCGTCTCGGCGTCGGTCTCGTACTCCGCCTCGGTCATCAATCGGAGGAGGACGAGTTCGGCGTTCGCCCCGTTCGCGTGCTCCCCGGCCTCCCGAAGGAGTGCCCGGTGTTCGTCGGTTCGCTCGGCAACGACTAGTCCACGTTCCATGTTCGAGCCACTCACGGCTCTCGTTGATAAAGCCACCGGGGCGATGACCCGACACCGAACGGTGCCATCAGGGACCGATTTCGGGACGACGGAACATCGCCGGAACGTTTTTACTTATTTGAGTGAATTTCGGGCCATGGGTTCGAACGACGCGAACGTCCCGTACCGTCAGTCGGAGCAATCCACGTCGGTGCGTGTCGACGACCTTCTCGATCGGATGAACACGGCCGAAAAGGCCGGCCAGCTCGTCGGAACGTGGTGTGGACAGCTCCGTCACGAAAACGACAGCGAGGACGCGAAGGCCGCGATCCGCGACCACCACATCGGCGTCGCCGCGCCGTTCGGCTGGGCCGGTGCGCTGTGTACGGGGATCGAGGAGACGGTCGAGACGGTCAACGACCTCCAGCGGTTCGCGATGGAGGAAACCGACTTGGGGATCCCGCTCCTGTTGAACGTCGACGCGGTCCACGGAAACGCGTACGTCGCCGGCGCGACGGTGTTCCCGAACGCGCTCGGGACGGGGGCGACGTGGGACACCGCAACCGCCGAAACCGTCGCGGGAATCACGGCGACCGAGGTGCGCCGAATGGGCGCTCACCAGAACTACTCGCCGACCTGTGACGTGGGCCGTGATCCGCGGTGGGGCCGGATCTTCGAGACGTTCGGCGAGAGTCCGCGGCTGTGTGCCGACCTGGCCGCGGCGAAAGTGCGCGGCTACCAGAGCGACGGGATCGATCACGGGGATTCGGTCATCGCCACCGCCAAACACTTCCCGGCGTACAGCGAGCCCGAGCGCGGTGAGGACGCCTCGCCGGTCGACGTCTCGGCGTACAAGCTCCGGAACACCTTCCTCCCCGGCTTCGAGGCGGCGCTCGACGCGGGTGTCGAATCGGTGATGCCATCGTACAACTCGATCAACGGCGAACCCGTTCACGGCTCCGAGTCGTTTCTCAGCGATCTCCTCCGTGACGACCTCGGGTTCGAGGGCCACGTCGTCTCGGACTGGAACGGCGTCCGCCACCTCGCCGACGACCACCGGACGGCCACAGACCAGCGTGACGGCGTGCGCCAGTCCCACGCCGCCGGGCTCGATATCGCCTCCGTGGGCCACGTCGAGCACGCCGACCACCTCGTCGACCTGGTCGAAACGGGCGAGATCGACGAAGAGCGACTCGACGAGAGCGTTCGTCGGATCCTTCGCGTGAAGTTCGAGATGGGGCTGTTCGAGGATCCGTTCGTCGACGCGGACGCAGCCCACGAGACCCTCGGCAGCGCCGACCACCGGCAGATCGCGCGCGAGGCCGCCCGCGACAGCATGACCCTGCTGAAAAACGACGGGCTCCTTCCGCTCGACGGGGACAAGGACGTGTTCGTCGGGGGGCCGAACGCCGACGACATCGTCCACCAGCTCGGCGGCTGGAGCGTTCCCCAGTCCGCGGGCGTGCCTGGCGATACGGTACTCGACGCCATCGAAGACCAAAGCGAGGGAAGCGTGACTTACGAGCAAGGGGCGACACTGAACGAGAACCGCGATATCGACGCCGCAGTAGAGAAAGCAGCGGCGGCCGACGTGGCGGTGCTCGCACTCGGCGAGGGGTGGTATCTCCACGAGTTCGGGCCGTCCGCGCAGGCGGGTGTCGAGACTGGTTCGTGGCCGACACGCTCGGATCTCCATCTCTCGGACGCTCAGCGTGACCTGGTGCGACGAGTCCACGACACCGGCACGCCGGTCGTCGGTGTTCTCGTGACTGGTCGGCCGCTAATTGTCGACTGGATGGCCCAGAACGTCCCATCGATCCTCATGGCGTACTACCCCGGAACCGAGGGCGGCACCGCGATCGCCGAGACCCTGTTCGGCGACAACGACCCCAGCGGACGACTCCCGGTCTCGATCCCGCGCTCGATGGGCGACCTGCCGCAGCACCACGACCACCTCGCACATCCCACTCCCATCGGCGACGACGAGCATCCCGACTCCTACGATCCACTCTATCCGTTCGGTCACGGACTGAGCTACACCGAGTTCGCGGTCGACGATCTCCGGGTTCGATCGGACGACATTGGCCCGGCGGACGACGTGGACGTGACGGTGACGGTCTCGAACACCGGCGACCGGCGCGGCACCGAAACGGTTCAGGTCTTCGCCACCCAGGAGACGAGTTCGCGCGTTCGCCCGCGGCGCTTTCTGGTGGGGTTCGAGCGCGTCGATCTCGACGCCAGCGAGTCGGCGGATGTACGCCTCTCGATCCCTGTGACCAACTTCGGGTTCCACAAACCGGGTGAAGGACACGTCATCGAAAGCGGCAGGTACCGTGTCCTGGTGAACGATCTCGAGTCGTCGTTCGAGATTCGTCCCGACGAGAAGTGAGGCCGATCGCGGCCGGAGAATCAGGATAATTATAAGTAATTTCACTATGCTCGTCAACCACTCATCGAAAGCGACTGATCGCTTTAGAGAGCAATATATTAGTTTGTATCTTTTTGAAGAGCAGATTTGCCGATTGGATCGTGAAGCCAAGACTCTGAGGCGACAGGGAAGCAACTAAAGTCGATGAAGTGTGGAAGTTCCCTCAGCGAATATTCAATTTTATTTGTCGAACGTGGTGGAGGGAGACATGGAGCCAGAAATCGGCTATAAGTGGATATTGCGTGCAAAAAACGTATTTCTACGATCGGTCTCGGTGTTCCCGACGGCATCTTCTCACAGTCGATTTTTGAGTTTTCAGTTCTAAAGTATAGTGTATAGTGTGTCTATCGGTGCCGTTGGTTACTACCGGGGATCGAAGGGAATCGCTTAACCGCACTCACGGGGCAGAGAGCGTATGGACCACGCGGAGCGAAAGCGGCTCGTGGCGCGGAACACGGCCGAGGTCGTCACCAACGAGGAGCTCGACGGACTGCTGGCCGACGACGATCCCACGGTGTACATCGGCTACGCGCCGACCGGCGAGATGCATATCGGTCACTTCACCACGATCCGCAAGCTCGCCGACTTCCTCCGCGCCGATCTCGACGTCACGGTGCTGATCGCGGACCTCCACGCCCACCTCGACGACGAGAAGAGCCCGTTCGACCTGCTCGACGCCCGCTCTGCGTACTACCGCGAGGCGATCGAGGGGATGGTTGAGGCCGCTGGGGCTGACCCCGACGACATCGAGTTCGTCCGCGGACGCGAGTTCGAACTCGATGCGGACTACTCGCTCGAACTCCTTCGAATGGCGGCCGACACCACGATCTCGCGGGTCCAACGCGCCGGCAGCGAGGTGGTTCGCCAGGCGGAGAACCCCAACCTCGGCGGGCTGCTCTACCCGCTGATGCAGACTCTCGATGTCGACGCGCTCGACGCCGACATCGCCTACGGCGGGATCGACCAGCGCGGCATCTACATGCTCAGCCGTGAACTGTTCGACGACCGCGGCGAGGACCCGCCAATCTGTGTGTTCGCCCCGCTGCTTTCCGGTCTCGCGGGTGGGAAGATGAGCGCTTCCGACGAGCAATCAAAGGTCAACCTCACCGACGATCCCGACACCGTGGTCGAGAAACTCCAAGGGGCGTACTGCCCGCAGGGCGAGGTCGAGGACAACGGCGTGCTCGAGTACGTCGAATACCTCGTCTTCCCGATCCTCGACGAGCGTGGGGAGGCCTTTCGCATCGAGCGCCCCGAGGAGTACGGCGGCGATCTCGTCTACGAGAGCTACGACGACCTCGAAGCGGACTTCGTGAGCGAGGAGCTCCACCCCCAGGACCTCAAAAACGCTGCCGCCGAATCCATCTCGTCGGCTATCGATCCGATCCGCCAGCGCTTCGCCGATCGGCCCGACCTGCTGGCCGACGCGTACCCCGAGAACTACGACTGATCGGAGTCCTGGCTACGAGCGACCCGCGCCATTGAGCCACTCGTCGGCCCACGCCTCGATCTCGTCGAAAACGGGACACAGCGCCTCGCCCTTCTCGGTGAGTCGATAATACGTGGCGATCGGGGCGTCCTCTTCGATCCGGCGATGCACGAGGTCCGCCGTCTGGAGATCATCGAGCACCCGCGAGAGGGTGCGTGAGCTCGCGTCGGTCGAGCGCTTGAGCTCGTTGAACCGCTTCTCGCCGTCTTGGAGGTCGTGGAGGACCACTAGACGCCACTGCGACCCGATCTGGTCGAGCGAATCCACGACGGCGCACGCCTCCTCGCCGTGGCGTGATTGCTGGGATGACATCGGTGATACCTGATTACATACGTGTCCGCGAGAGAATATATAAGTTCGGATTCCAACTAGGTAACGTTGTGATACCGACTTGCGGATACTCCGACGACACCCGGAATCGTTCGACGATCGATCGGCCGGTCTCCACGGGAAATCATCCGTGATCGCGCTCCAGGCTGGCATTTTCGATGCGTCGGGCGCTGGAATCGTCTTCCTGGTCGCGCGGCTCCTGTTCGGTGGCGTGCTCGCGTTCATGGGTATGAACCACTTCATGAACGCCGACCAGATGGTTCCCTACGCGGACGCGAAGGGCATCCCGGCCGCAAGTCTGCTGGTTCCGTTCAGCGGCGGCCAGCTGCTCTTCGGCGGCCTCGCAATCGTCTTCGGGATCTATCCCGTGCTCGGGGGAGGCGCGATCGCCGTGTTCCTCCCGATCGCGGCGGTCATGATGCACGATTTCTGGGCGGTTTCCGAGGAGGAACAGCAGTCAGAGCTGACCGACTTCCTCAAGAACGTCGCCATGACCGGCGGGGCGCTGGCCTTCCTCGCGGCCGGCGGCGTCGACTGGCCGTTCGCGCTCGGCATCGGCGCGTTCTGATCGCGGTTTTGCCCCGTGGAAACGGATCGAGATAATCGGTGCGATGGCATCGATGTCACCTCGTTACATCGGCGTCCGGGAAGTGATATACGTGCCCGACGCTAACCCGGTATCGAAGTGATACCGACTACTACTCTCCGACGACGCATCGCGAATCGATCGCCGGCTCACGGGACGGTGAGTGTCTGATGGGACGACTCTCGACACTCGGGCGCGCGCTGTTCGGCGGCGTACTCGCGTTCACCGCGATCGACAACCTCCGGGACATCGACGGGATGGCCGCGTACGCCGAGTCGAACGGCGTGCCCGCGGCCGACCGACTCGTGCCGCTTTCGAGCGGCATGTTGCTGGCCGGCAGTCTCGGGGTCGTCCTCGGTCGTGCCCCGCGGCTGTCCGCCGGCGCGATCGCGGCGTTTCTCGTCGGCGTGACGCCCACGATGCACGACTTCTGGAACCGGGAGGACGGGGAGCGCGAACAGCAGGTGATCCACTTCCTGAAGAACACCGCGCTGCTCGGCGGTGCGCTCTTTTTCCTCTCGCGCGGTCCCGCCGACGAATAGCTCGCGAAGCCACCCCGAATTTTCGATTTATGCCAGACACACCACCCACCACCGGCCTGCACCACGTGACGAACATCTGTACCGACATGGAACGGACGAAGGAGTTCTACGAGGAGGTGCTCGGGTTCCATACCGTCAAAATGACCGAGAACTACGACGACCCAGGAACACCGCACTACTACTTCTCGCTGACGCCCGAGGGCGAACCCGGGATGACGGTGACGTACTTCGAGTACCCGAACTCGCAGGGCCAGCCCGGTCCGGGGGCGTCCCACCACTTCGCCATCGGGGTCGAGAACGAGGAGACCCTTCGAGAGTGGCGCGAGCACCTGATGGACCACGACGTTCGCGTGTCGCGCGTTCGTGACCGCACCTATTTCAAGAGCATCTACTTCAACGATCCCGACGGGCTGGTGTTCGAGATCGCCACGCATGGCCCGGGGTTCACCGTCGACGAGGCTGAACCGGGCAGCGAGAAGATCGACTCGCCGGACGAGCGGGGCGGCCCAACAGCGTGACCCGCATCGATCCCGACGAGCTCGACGGCTCGCTGTACCGTACGCTCGCGGGCGCGGTGATCCCGCGGCCGATCGCGTGGGTGAGCTCGCTCTCCCCGGAAGGCGTCGAGAACCTCGCGCCGTACTCGTTTTTCAACGTCGTCAGTACGTCGCCGCCGGTCGTGATGTTCGCGCCGACCGATCGATCGAATCAGCCCGAGGGCCTCTCGGATACGGCGCGTAACGCGCTCGACACCGAGGAGTTCGTCGTCAACGTCGTCACCGAGCCGCTCGCCGAGGCGATGAACGTCACGAGCGCGACGCTTCCACCGGAGGAAAGCGAGTTCGATCACGCAAGTCTCGAACGGACAGCCTCCGAAACGGTCGCGCCGCCGCGGGTCGCCGTGGCCGAGGTCGCGTTCGAGTGCGAGCTCTACGAGTCGATCGACGTCGGCTCGAACACGATGGTGCTCGGCGAAGTCGTCTCAGTCTATCTCGACGAGGACGTGACGACCGACGGCAAGCTCGACGTGGAGAAACTCGACGCGATCGGCCGGCTTTCCGGGAGTTACTACTGCCGGACCGACGGCCGCTTTCGGATGGAGCGCCCGGAGTAGGCGATGCGCTGCGGTTGCTGTGTGGTTGTGGTGGCGGTGCGGTAGCGGGCCTGGCGTCCTGACGAGCACAGCGAATCGAGGCTCAGGAGAGCTTCGCTCTCCTGGCGTCTCGTGTGAGTGAAACGAGCACGAGGCTTGTCGGAGGTTTCTCTGACAGCGGATGAAGGGCGAGGCCGCTCCGCGGCCGAGGGCTTCGGCGGTGCTGTGCGGTTTGCAGTCGCGGTGCGGTCGCTGAAAGCGTCGTATCCGCGCGAGCGGCGCGAGGTGCGAGCGGAGTGAGCACCTCGATGCGAACGGCGAGCGAAGCGAGCGCGGTTCGCCGCGAACGAGTGCCGGAGTTCCCGCGAGCCGAAGGCGAGCGGAGCACGGAAGAGCTTGCTCTTCCGGAGGAACGAGTGAGCGGGTGTTTTTAGTCCACCGGAAGACTCGCTTCGCTCGTCTTCCGAGCCTTCGTTCGCCTCCGGCTCACGAAGACAGGTTTTACTCCGGAGGGTCGCCTACGACGACCCTCCGGAGTAAAAAGTGGGGTTGTTAGAGCTTCTGTTCGGTGTCGTCGGCGAGCTCGCGCATCCGTTTGCCGATCCGACCGGCGTCGGAGAACTCGTCCTCGCTCATCCCCTCCGCGAGGGCGTTGCCGAGGACGAACACGGCGTGTTTGTGTTCACTTTTCGACTTGTGGACGTCGTCGGGAGAGATGTCGAGTTCGGCGTACTCGTCGAACAGTCCGGGATCGACCTCCTCGCGGTCCTGAACGTACTCGGTGATCAGCACCATCTGCTCGTGGAGTTCGAGCAGTTCGTCTTTGTGCATTACCCGTCTGTACGATTGGGCTCGGTTTAATCGTTGTCCCAAGCGTGGTCACGTACCCCACTCGGAGTTCAGAAGACGTACTCGTCCTCGTGACCCATCATACCGTCGTCTTCGAGGCCCGGTTCCTCGTCCTCGTCCGTGGGCCCACTCGTCTGATACGCGCGCATACCGGCCGAAATCAGCTCTTCGATGGCTTCCTCGCGGTTGAGGAATTCTCCCTCCTCGACCATCCGAGCGATCCGCATTTCGAGCTGTTCCGGGATCGTGATCTCTACCTTGGGCATCGGAGCAATCGTGCTTCGACAGAAGGGTATTTAACTCTGACGGGAACATCGGTTCGCTTGTGTGAAAAAACACCGATCGAAACGGAAACATTCGTTACTGTTTCCGTAGACCGATCGATGGCTCGTTTCGTCGGAGCGATCCGTGAGAAATTCGGCGACGGCGGATCGAACTGCACATCGGTCGTCGGCCGGCACCGAAGCGACGTGTTCTCACAGGGTGACGCGGCAATTACACCAACTCGTCGGTCGGCGTCGTGCTGACTTTCGTGATCGTTCGATCGATACGCGACGAGATGGCGAAAACCGGGCGAGAGCGGTGGAAGGACACGCTCAAGGGCTTGCCACCCGAACGTCCGGTAATGGAACAGGCAGGGAACGAAGGCCGACCGACGAACGTCGCGGGCGGGCGGTTGGTAAGCCGCACGCGGGAGGTTTCCGATCTGTCCTTTTCAGCATTTCTCGCCAGCCAGTCGGCACCGCGCGTGTCGTGGGCGACACCCGATGGGTTCGAACTGGTCGGCGGCGACGCGGCGGCCACGCTCACGGCCACCGGGCCCGACCGATTCGACACGCTCCGTGAAGACGCGGCGGCGCTGTTCGCCGACAGCGACACCGACGGACCACCTGCCGCACGCCCGCGGGCCATCGGCGGGCTCGCGTTCGACCCGTCGCACGAACCCGCTCCGCCGTGGACCGGGTTCCCTGGGGCTTTGTTCGTCGTCCCGCGGGTCCAACTCACTCGAGCCGACGATCGGACGTGGCTGACCGTCACGGCAGCCGGGCCGGACCTCGATCCAGCGACGGTCACGGCCGATCTCGATGCCGCTCACGACGCGATCACCGATCTGCCGATGATGCGCCCGAGCGGCGGCGGGCCGGGAGTCACCGCCACTCGACGGACTGCCTCGAAGGACGAGTGGACCGACGGCGTCGCGGCAGTCGTCGAGCGGATTCAGGCGGGCGACCTCCGGAAGGTCGTGCTCGCAACCGCCCTCGACGTCGACCTCGCCTCGTCGATCGACGTGCCAGGCACCCTCGAACGCCTCCGACGGACCTATCCGGAGTGCTATCGGTTCCTCGTCCAACCCACGGCCGAGTCCGGGTTTTTCGGTCCGCCGCCAGAGCGCCTCGTGAAGATCACGGGTCAGGCGGTCGAAACCGAGGCGCTTGCGGGATCGGTCGCGCGCGGCGACACGCCCGAAGCGGACGCCGAACTCGCGCGCTCGCTCGAAACCAGCGAGAAGATCCGCCACGAACAGGGGGTCGTGGTCGACGCCATCCGCGAACGGCTCGCGCCGCTCGGCGAGGTTCGGGTCGGCGAGCGCGGCGTTCGGAAGCTCGCGAACATCCAACACCTCCGGACACCGATCACCGCGACCCTCGACGACGATACACACGTTCTCGACGTCGTCGAGGCGCTTCACCCGACGCCCGCGGTCGGCGGGCTGCCGCCCGAGCGCGCGCGTGAGGTCATCCACGAGACCGAACCGTTCGATCGCGGGTGGTACGCCGCCCCGATGGGATGGTTCGACGCCGCGGGCGACGGCGAGTTCGCGGTCGGGATCCGATCGGCGGTCGCCGGTGGCCGCCACGCCCGACTCTACGCCGGTAACGGCATCGTCGCCGACTCCGATCCCGACGAGGAGTGGGCCGAACTCGGGCCGAAGTTCCGGCCCGTGCTCGACGAACTCGAACGCGAATGACTGGGGACGAGCGCGACTCCAGCAATTATTCGAACTGGCCGAACCGCAACACGCTCTGGGCCGAGACGTTCGTCGACGAACTCGCGAAGGGAGAGGTTTCGGCGGTCTGTATCGCGCCGGGCAGCCGCTCGACGCCGCTCACCGTGGCGTTCGCCGACCACCCCGAAATTCGAATCTTTTCCCACCTCGACGAGCGCTCGGCGGCCTTCTTCGCACTCGGGCGGGCGAAACGTACCGGCGAGGTCACCCCCGTGCTCTCGACCTCGGGGACTGCGACCGCGAACTTCCACCCCGCGGTGATCGAGGCGAACCAGGCGCGCGTCCCGCTGCTCGTGCTGACCGCCGACCGGCCGCCCGAGCTCCGCGACAGCGGCGCGAATCAAACCATCGACCAGGAGAAGCTGTACGGGTCGGCGGTCCGGTTTTATCGTGATCTCCCCGAACCCGCGGCCGACGGCCGAAAGCTCCGCTCGCTCCGGGTCGACGCTGCCCGCGCACTCGCGGCCAGCACTGGGACGCCGTCCGGTCCCGTGCATCTCAATTTCCCGCTCCGGAAGCCGCTCGAACCCATCCCCGTGTCGGGCGACGTGCCGGACGGGTTCGAGGACGACGAACCGCTCGCCGCGACGGGCCGTGACGGACCGTTCGTCCGGACCGAATCCGGCCGAGCCGAACTCGACGATCACAGCATAGAACGGGTTCGTGAGGGGCTCGCAACCGAGCGCGGCCTCGTCGTCGCCGGGCCGAGCACGACGCTCGACCCATCGGCGGTTGCCGCACTCGCGAGCGCGACCGGCTTTCCAGTGCTCGCGGACCCGCTCTCGGGGCTCCGATATGGTCCCCATCTCACCGAGCTCGACGTTCCCGTGTGTGGCGGCTACGACTCGTATCTCGACGCGCGCACGGTCGACGACTGGCCTGCTCCCGAAGTCGTCCTCCGGGTCGGCGCGTCGCCCACCTCGAAGGCCCTCAGAAACTACCTCCGCGACGCGGTACGGGGGTCGGGAACACGTCAGTTCGTCGTCGACCCGGCGGGCGAGTGGCGCGAGGCCACCTTCACGGCGAGCGATCTCGTGATCGCCGATCCGAACAGACTCGCGCGCAAGCTCGCGGAGCGGGCGGAGCGGGCGGAGCGGACCGACTCGTCTGCGAGCGAGGCGTGGCGCGAGCGATTTCGGACGGCCGAGACAGACTATTGGAACGCAGTTGAGGCTGCACACGACGACCAGTTCTTCGAAGGCACGATTCCGGGAGACGTGATCGCGAACGCACCCGACCCCGCAACGGTGTTCGTCTCGAACTCGATGACCGTACGCGACGCCGACCGGTTCGGGCGGCCCCGCGACGCCGGCCTCACCGTGCTCGGCAATCGGGGGGCGAGCGGGATCGACGGGATCGTGTCGTCGGGACTCGGCGTGGGGAGCACGACCGACGACCCGCTCGTGCTCGTGGTGGGTGATCTCGCCTACTACCACGACATGAACGGCCTGCTCGCGCTCTCGCGCTGCGGGGTCGACGCTACGATCGTCGTCGTCAACAACGACGGCGGCGGGATCTTCCGGATGCTCCCGATCGCCGAGTTCGATCCTCCCTTCACCGAGCAGTTCGAGACCCCACACGGTCTCGATTTCGCGCCGACAGCCGATATCTACGGCTTCGAGTTCGTCCGAGTCGACGAACGCGATGCGTTTCGGGACGCCTACCAGGCATCGCTCGAAAGCGCCGGCAGCCAGATCATCGAGGTCGAGTTCGATACTGGGACGAGCCACGAGTTCCGCGAGACGGTCCACGAGCGGGCGTGCGACGCGATCGACGAGTGAGGTCCGGTGGTGACTCTCGACAACTCTTCCCCGGGAGCCGCTGGACCGACGACCGATAGGCCTTCGGTCGCGCGGTACTACCGGCTGGCATGAGCGTTCTCAGCAGGCTCTTCGGGGCGAACTGGCGGTGCGGGTCGTGCGGGAAGGAGTACTACCGGAACCCGTCGACGTGCGGGAACTGCAACGGGACCGTTTTCGAACGAGCCTGATCCGGTTTCGGGCTCGTGGGTGAGGACCGGGGAGCCGCGCGGCCCGCGGCAGCGATCCGGCCCGACGCGGCGCTGCTGCCGGGCCGTCCTTGGGGAAGTACAAGCGCGCCCACTCCGGTTTCACGTACCGCTACCGACGGCCGCCGAACGACCAACCTTTTTCGGCTGTCGGCTCGGACGAGACGCATGGTTTCGGCCCTGTTCGATCCTGAGAAGTGGGAACCGATCGCCGAATTCGATTTCACGGACATCACCTACCACCGCGCCACCGAGTCCGGCACCGTCCGGATCGCCTTCGACCGACCCGCGGTCCGGAACGCCTTCCGGCCGGGAACGGTGGACGAACTCTACGACGCGCTCGATCACGCGAAACGCCAGACGGACGTGGGCTGTGTTCTCCTCACGGGGAACGGGCCGTCGCCGAAGGACGGCGGCTGGGCGTTCTGTTCGGGCGGCGATCAGTCGGTCCGTGGTGGATCTGGCTATGAGTACGGCGACAGTGACGGCAGTGACGGAACCGAAGACGAGCGTGAGTCGAACGACGACGACCAACCGAAGACGGGTCGGCTCCACATCCTCGAAGTCCAGCGGCTGATCCGCCACATTCCGAAGCCCGTGGTCTGCGTGGTGCCGGGCTGGGCGGTCGGTGGCGGCCACTCTCTCCACGTGGTCTGTGACCTCACGATCGCCTCCGCCGAGCACGCGAAGTTCCTCCAGACCGATCCCGACGTGGCGAGCTTCGACGGCGGGTTCGGCTCCGCGTATCTCGCGAAACAGATCGGACAGAAAAAGGCCCGTGAGGTGTTCTTCCTCGGGAAGACCTACGACGCCGACGAGGCCACCGAGATGGGGATGGTCAACGAAGCGGTGCCGCATGACGAACTCGAATCGACGGCGCTTTCGTGGGCTGAGACGATCAACGGCAAGTCGCCGACCGCGATCCGGATGCTGAAATACGGGTTCAACGCCGCCGACGATGGGATGGTCGGTCAGCAGGTCTTCGCGGGCGAGGCCACCCGACTCGCGTACATGACCGACGAAGCCCAGGAGGGACGCGAGGCGTTCATGGAAGGGCGGGAACCGGATTTCTCGGACGTTCCCTGGCATTACTGATCGCGTGAAACGGCTGATTCTGACGTCTCAGGCCCCGAGCAGGCAAGTGCTGCTCCTCGTAGCCAAGCCTGATGTCCGTGGAACGCCACGGTGCGGGCGATGAGCACTTCGGGGACCGATCGTGAGGCGGTCGATACCGGCGAGGAGATCATGGTTGCGACGTATCGCGCGCTCAGTAAACACGGCTACGCGAACCTCACGATGCAGGCGATCGCCGACGAGTTCGAGAAGACCAAGGCCGTCATCCACTATCACTTCGACACGAAGGACGACTTGCTCGTCGCCTTTCTCGATTACCTCCTCGATCGCTTCACCGAACGGCTCGCCGTCGGCGAGGACGCCGACCCGAACGACCGCCTCGACGCGCTCGTCGACGAGCTGTTGCTCGGGCTTGGCGACGACGACGAAGCGACCCGGAGCAACCACGAGTTCCACGCGGCGCTGCTCGAACTCCGGTCGCAGGCCCCGCACAACGACGCGTACCGCGCACAGCTCACCACGAACTACGAGCTCCTGGTGGACATGCTGACGGCAGTCATCGACGACGGTATCGAGCAGGGCGTCTTCCACGACGTCGACGCCGAGCAGACGGCAACGCTCGTGCTCGCGACCATGCTCGGCGGCCGCGTCCATCACGTCACGCTCGACCACGAGAACATGGCCGTCGAAGTGCGCGACGCCCTCGAAGCACAGGTACTCCGTGATCTCCGCGTCCCGGAGAGGACGTAAGGCTGTTACTTTCTCTCAAATCACGGATGGCTGGAGCACTCATCAAACACTGACTGACTGGTTAGTTAAAAAGGTAGCATGGACTAGCGACGGACGAACGAAGCGGTGGCGTCCGGTCGTTCCGATCGTCTCGATCGGCTCGCAGCAGGAGGCAACGGCGGCCGCGGTGACGAGCGGCAAAACGACAGGCAGCGCGACGACGTGGCTCGGTCGTGGGGTGTTCGCGTTTCGGCGGGAAGTTTGTGAACGTGGGGCTGTTCGATCTCGATAGACGTCATCCTCGCGCTCGCGGGTGATCTCGCCGCGCCCTTTGCGGCCAGTGCCGCGGCGGCCGCCCTCGGCGCGGTACTCGTCTACACCCAGGTCGAGGAGACGGTCACGTTCGATCAGGATCCAACAGCCGCTCCGGAAGCGATCGGCGAGGGTTCGGCGACCGGCGCGTCCGCCGACGACTGAGCCCGAGATTCGCCGTACCGGAACGGCGGGTGCGCTATCGTCGTGGTATCGCGACCACCGCTACATCGCTCGGAACGGCCCCGCAGTTTAGTATCCCTCCGGCTGGAATGCGGGTATGAACCTCGAACGAGGGGTGTTCGTCGCGGCGATCCTGGGTCTCGGGACGCTTTCGCTGTTGTTGGTCCTCCCGTTGCTCCAGTACGTCCTGCTCGCGGTGTTGTTGGGCTACGTTCTCCACCCGGTCCACGAGCGACTCGCACCGCGGATCGGGTCACGACTCTCTGCGGGCGGGCTCGTCGCCGGCACGGCGCTCGTGGTCTTGCTGCCGATCGGCGCAGTGATCGCCGTTGCGGCGAACCAGGCCGTCCAGGTGCTGACGGCCCTCCGGACCGGCCGGTTGGGGATCGACACGATCGAACGCTTCCTCCGCGAACAGGTCGGCGTCACGATCGATATCGGTGGCGCGATCGGCAGCACACTCACACCCGACGCGGTGCTCGGCGTGGTCGAGGGGCAGAGCGGTGCGGCGCTGTTCGGTCGTGCGGCGAGTCTGTTCGGCGGCCTCTCGAACGTGGTCATCGGCCTCACCGTGCTGGTGTTCCTCTCGTACTACCTCCTCACCGACGGTGTAGGGTTCGTTCGGTGGCTTCGGGACGTCGCCCCGGTCCCCGGGGACGACTGGGATGAACTCGTGGCACGCGTCGACCGCCTGCTCTGGGCGGTGATCGTCGGCAACGTCGCCGTGGCGACCGTCCAGGGCGTGCTCACCGGTATCGGGTTCGTTGTGGTCGGCTTCCCGAACACCGTCTTCTGGACGGTCGTCACCGTCGTGCTCGGACTTCTGCCGCTGATCGGTGCGTCGATCGTCTGGCTCCCCGCATCGATCTACCTGTTCGTCCTCGGTCGACCTCTCGCCGCCGTCGTGCTGTTCGTCTACGGAGCCACGCTCGTGAGCATCGCCGACAACTACCTCCGGCCGATGATCGGCGGTCGCGAGGCGGGTCTCAACCCCGGCCTGTTCGTCCTCGGCATCTCCGGCGGACTGTTCGTGTTCGGCTTCCTTGGTGTGTTCTTCGGCCCGGTCGTGCTGGGAACGTTGAAAGTCCTCGTCGAACTGTTCGCTCGGGATGGTACCACCCCGGACGCCTCCGAATCGTCCGATCGCCGTAGGCCGAGGCTCGGCCGACCGATGCTGGATCGCATGAGCGTTGGCTCGGCAACCGGCGTCGACACGCCGACGACGATCGACGACGACCAGCGCGCCAGTTGAACCACGACGACGGCCGCCGGCAGCCGCCGGCTGTCGGCAGCGGTCGGGATTCGTCAGTCGGACTCGTGGTGGATCCGTCGTCCTTCGTCGTTCAGGACGGGGCCGACGACGTCGGTAACGCCGTCGAGGATCGTCGCCGACCGGACCGACGGCTCGTTGCCGCCGAAGTCGGGGAGCTCGTCGCCACCGACGCTGTAAACCACCCGGCCGAGCTCCGCGGTACGCATCCCGCCGGCGCACATCGGACATGGCTCCGTGCTAGTGTACATCGCCATCCCTGCGCGTTCGTCTGGATCGAACTCCCGACACGCGCGATACGCGAGGTTGAGTTCGGGATGACGACGGACGTCGTCCTCGGTGAGTACGCGATTCGAGTCGACCATCACGACCGTATCGTCACGGACCAGCACCGAGCCATACGGGCGGTCGCCACGGTCCGTGGCCTCGCGGGCGAGTTCGAACGCCCGTCGCATGTGCGACTCGTGATCGAAGTCGTCGAAGTTCGAATCGCTCACGACCGTTCGTCGTCCGGTGGCTCGAATAACCCGTCGGCCGACATCGACCGCGATCGAGAGAACACCTCCAGTTCGATCCAGGCGACTCTCAGCTGGCCGCCGCATCGTCGGGCGGGCGCAACACGATCGCGCCGAGGCTGGCACAGATCGCCAGCGCCCCGCCGACGAGGAACGCCACCGACCAGTCGGTCGCGGCGACGAGCCAGCCCACGGCGGTGCCGCCGAACACGCCGCCGATCATCTTCGCGGAGTAGAGCACCGCGTAGTTCGTCGAGGAGTGTTCGTGACCGTAGTAATCGGCCACGAGGCTCGGGAACAGCGTGTACTGGGTGCCCTCGAAGAACGCGGCGACGGCGACCGCACCGAGAAAGCCGACGGACGTTCCGACCGCACCCATCCCGACGAGCGCGAACAGCCCGATCCCACAGAGCGCGAACGCCACCATCATCGATCGTTTCCGTCCGAGTCGATCCGAGATGCCGCCAACGCTCAGCCGCCCCACTCCGTCGGCGATCGGGAGCAGCGTCGCCGATGCCGTCGCGATCACCGCCGACAGGCCGACGTTCTCCGCGAACGGGATCAGGTTCGCCGCGAGCATGAGGTTCGCGCCGGAGATGCCGACGAACATCGCGTACAGCAGCCAGAACTGCCACGTCCCGACGACCTCCCGCCAGGTGTACTGGCGAGTACCGGATGCCGTGCCGTCCGTCGTGGCATCCGAACCGTCGTCCGTCCCCGAGTGCGCGCTCGTTCCGCCGTCGGCCTCCGTTTCCGCGCCGTCGGTCGCCGTGTCCGCGTCGCCGGACGCCGCCGACCTCTCGTCGCCGTTCACGAAGTCGGCTGGCGGATCACGGAGCACGAGCGCCCCGACGACGACTCCGACGGCGATCAGCAGGCCGATGTTCTGCAAGACCCCCGAGAACGCGTCGATCGTCGCGTTCGCCCGGACGTAGGGAACGAACAGCGCGCTCCCGGCGGCGAAGGCCATCGTCCCCGCACCGGTCGTGAGGCCGCGCCGGTCGGGGAACCACTTGACGGCGGTGTTGACCGCGACGGTGTAGACGATCCCGACGCCGATCGCGCCGAGGATGTAGAGGAGGTAGACGTGCCAGAGCTGGGTCGCGTGGGCGAGCCCGACGTAGCCACCGCCGGCGAGCACGCCCGCGAGCACCGTCAGGCCGCGTGGCCCGTGGCGATCGCGGACCCACCCCACCGGAAACTGCGATCCCGACTGGAAGACGACGTACAGCGTGAACACGAGCCCGAGCGCCGGCAGGGAGATGCCGAGGTCGTTTGCGAGCGGCCCCCGTATCGACGACCAGACGTACTGATAGGGGCTCACGAGCGCCATCATCACCACCGCGGCGGCGATCTGCCACCATCGTGAGAACCCGAGGATCTCGCGTGCGCGCTCGGCGTGGGTGCTCATCGATCTACCGACCACCGGACTCGGCTCGTACCCATCGTGCATCCGTCGGTGACCCGGGGCAAAAAAGAGATGCCGAATCGATCCGGTGGGTGGGTTAGTGACTCACTCACTCGGTTCGGGCGCACGCCACGCGAGGACGATCCCGAGCACCGAAACGACACCCGCGAGCAGGAACGCCGGTTGGTAGCCCACCCTGTCGATAATCCGGCCGGCGGCGATCGGGGCGACGAACGCGCCGAACAGCCCGACGCTCGTCAGCAGCGAGACCGCCGTGGTCCGCACCTCGGCGGCGACGACCTCGGCCACGTACGAGAACAGCAGACCGATGGCAAGCTGGACCGCAAAGCCGCTGACGACCAGCACCACGACGAGCACCGCGACCCGCGACACCACGGCGAACGCGACGACGGCGGGAGTCGCGACGACGAAAGCGGCCACGGCCACGGGGCGGCGACGACGGTCGAACACCCGATCCGAGAGCGCTCCACTGCTCGATCGCGAGACGACCCCGATCGCCGGGAAGAGCGCGGTCAGCACCCCACCCACCGCTAGCGGAACCCCGAACTGCTCGACCATGAAGCTCGGCAGCCACGTGTTGAGAAAGAGGTACAGCGAGTACGCGAGAAAACAGCAGGCACAGAGCGTCCACACAGCGGTATCGGTGAACAGGCGAACGAAACCGTCGCGGTCGGGGCTGTCCGTCTCGACATCGATCGATCGCCCGCGGGTCGCCAGCAGGAAGACGCCGAGGCCGACGACGGCGATCGCCGCGAACGCGGGCAAGATTGCGGGCCAGCCGAACGGCCGCGCGAGCAGCGGGCTCCCGAACTGGCCGAGCGCGAACCCGACCGGTGCGCTCGCGGTGAAGATCCCGACCGCAGTCGCGCGGATTTCGGGATCAACGGCGCGACCGACGGTGTTCGCGCCAGCGTTCCAGAAGAGGACGTACGCGATCCCGCCGAGCACGCGCGAGACGAGCAGCCACCAGTACGCGCCGGCCGCCGCCGCGAACCAGCCCCAGACGCCCGCCACGAGCAGTGCGATCCCACCGACCGTCATCGCCCGGCGCACCGAAACCCGATCGAGCGCGATCCCGACCGGAACGCTGGCGACGACAGCGGTCGCGTACATCACGCTCATCAGCCAGCCAGCCGCGCTCGCGTCGATCCCCATCGACGATCGAACCAGCGGCAGGACGCTCGCGGGTGCGATCTCGTAGGCTGCCGCGGCGGTCGAGAGCAGGAAGAAACCGACGACGAGCCCGACCGTCTCGTATCGCGACCGGCGATCAGAAGCCTCTGCGTAGCTCACGCCGGTGGTTCCCGGGGTGGCTACAAACCTCTTCGTCTTCGTGTCGTTACTATCCTCCGCCCCGTGTCGATCCTTCCACTCACTCCGTGTCGACGATCCGGGCTACCCCGTGAAACCGCAGTCACTATGCGACGGGAGGCCGATTTTCCGACAATGAGTACGCAGGAGGTTTCACGGCGGCAAGCGTGGGTGATGGCCGCTCGTCCACAGACGCTGCCGGCGGCCGCCGCGCCGGTGGTCGTCGGCACCGGACTCGCCGTCGGGACGGGTGCGTTCGCCCCGCTGCCCGCGCTCGCGGCGCTGATCGGCGCGCTCCTCATCCAGATCGGGACGAACTTCGCCAACGACTACTACGACGCCAAATCGGGCGTCGACTCCGACGACCGCGAGGGGTTTACCAGGGTTACTCAGTCCGGCCTCATCGCCCCCGCTGAGGTCCGGTGGGCGATGATCGGCACCTTCGCGCTCTCGATCCTCGTCGGCACCTACCTCGTGTGGGTCGGCGGCCTCCCGATCGTCGTGATCGGTCTCGCAAGCGTCGCCGCCGGAATCCTCTACGCTGGCGGCCCCTACCCGCTCGGTTCCTATGGACTGGGCGACCTGTTCGTGTTCGTCTTCTTCGGTCTGGTTGCCGTCACTGGCACCTACTACGTCCAGGCAGCCGCCACGGCCCCGCCTTTCCCGCTCCGTCCCCCACTCGGAACGCTGCCGGTCGCAGCCGTCGTCGCCAGCCTCCCGGCCGCGGCGCTCTCGACGAACATCCTCGTCGTCAACAACGTCCGTGATCTCGAAACCGACCGGGCAGCCGGCAAGCGCTCGCTCGCGGTCCTGATCGGCTACCGGTGGAGCCGGGTCGAGTTCCTCCTTTTGACGGGGATGGCATACGCCGTCCCGATCGTCTTCTGGCTCGCCGAGGACAGTCCCCTGGCGCTCGCCCCGCTACTCACGCTTCCCTACGCCGCGCGGATCGCTCGTACTGTCTTGACCAGAGCCGAGGGCACGGCGCTCAACCCCGCGCTCGAACGCGTGGGGAAGCTGCTCGCGGCCCACTCCGCCCTGTTCGCCCTCGGCCTCGCGATCCCGGGAGTGCTCGCATGAGGATCGAGCAGTTCTCGCTCGCGCTCGCCACGCCGCTCACGACCGCCCACGGCACCATCGACTCTCGCGAGGGGTTTCTGGTGTTCGTCGACGTGGACGGCACCCGCGGGATCGGCGAAGCGACCCCGTTGCCAGGCTGGACGGAATCGCTCGAAGCTTGCCGGGACGCACTCGATCGCGCTGGGCGAGCGGCCGAGACCGACGGTTGGGACGCGGCGTTCACGACACTCACCAACGCCGACGAGCCGGCGGCCCGCCATGGTCTCGCGCTCGCGCTCTGCGATGCGCGCTCACGGGCGGCCGATGTCCCGCTGTACCGCCATTTCGGTGGCGAACACACGAAACGAGTTCCCGCGAACGCGACCATCGGCGACGGCGGGGTCGAGGAGACCGTCGTTGAGGCCACCGAAGCGATCGAACAGGGGTTCTCGACGCTCAAGATCAAGGTCGGTGCGCGCGAGGTCGCCGCAGACATCGCCCGTATCGACGCCGTTCGGAACGCGGTCGGCGACAATGTCACGCTCCGCGCCGACGCGAACGGCGCGTGGAGTCGCGAAGAAGCCCGGACCGCGCTCGACGCGTTCGTCGATCTCGATGTCGCGTTCGTCGAACAGCCGCTCGCCGCGGACGATCTCGCGGGCCACGCCGCGCTCCGTGGTGGGTCGGTCGGGATCGCGCTCGACGAGGCGCTCGCTGAGCACGCCGTCGAAACGGTCCTGGCTGCGGATGCGGCGGACGTGCTCGTCGTGAAACCGATGGTGCTTGGCGGGCCGGATCGCGCGAGGGAGGCCGCACTGCGCGCTCGCGAGGCCGGCCTCGACGCGGTGGTCACGACCACGATCGATGGCGCGCTCGCGCGGACGGGGGCGGTCCACGTCGCCGCGAGTCTTTCCAACCCGCCCGCTTGTGGCCTCGCGACCGCCGACCGGCTCGCCGAGGATCTGGTTCCCGACCCCGCGCCGATCGCGGGCGGCGAGGTGTGTGTCCCGCAGGCCCCTGGAAACGCTCCGGACCCTGATCTCTCGGAAGAACGATGAACGACGTTCTCGCCCATCGCACCCGCGCGACGCCCGACGCGACCGCGCTGATCGACGCTGGCAGCAGACAGGAGTGGAGTTACGCGGAGCTCGATGCGGCGGTCGATCGGACTGCGGGCCACCTCGTGGGACTGGGGATCGAGCCGGGCGACCACCTCGGCTGCCTCCTCGACACCCACCCCGCCGCCGTCCGGCTGCTCCACGCCGCGCTGCGGCTCGGCTGCGTGCTCGTCCCGTTGAACACCCGGCTGGCTCCGAACGAGCTTGAAGACCGAATCGAACGGGCCGATCTCGCAGCCCTGATCTGTGGGGCCGACACCGAAGCGAGTGCGGTCGGGGTGAGCGAGGTTCCGGTCGCCTCCGTCGATGCCACGGAACACGCGGCCGTCACAGCGCTCGCCGATGTCGAGACGGTCGAGTTCGAGCCGGCGACGTGGTCCCGCGACGATCCGTGTCTCATGCTCGCCACCTCCGGCACCACCGGCCGGCCGAAGCTCGTCGTGCTCACGATCGGGAACCTGATCGCGAGCGCGGTCGCCTCGGCGTTCCGGCTCGGCGTCCTCCCCGGCGATCGGTGGCTGAGCCCGCTATCGGTCTACCACATGGGGGGGCTCGCGCCGATCGTGCGCTCCGCGCTCTACGGAACTGCAGTCGTGCTCGTCGACGATGACGGAACGGGGTTCGACGCCGCGAGGGCTCGCCACGCGCTCGTCGAGTACGACTGCACGGGCGTGTCGCTCGTCCCGACCATGCTCCGACGGCTGCTCGACGCCGGCGACCTCCCCGACTCGTTCCGATTTGTCCTCCTCGGCGGTGCGCCAGCGTCGACGGATCTCATCGAGCGATGTGCGCGCCGAACGGTTCCTGTGCATCCGACCTACGGCATGACCGAGACGGCCTCCCAGGTCGCCACCGCTCGTCCCGAGACGGCGTTCGCCCACTCGGGTACTGTCGGCCAGGCGCTCGTCGGGACCGACCTCACCGTGATCGATGCTGCGGGAGAGCGCGTCGATCGCGGCGAGACGGGCGAATTCGTCGTCTCGGGGCCGACGGTGTTCGCGGGCTACTACGACGATCCCGACGCCACCGCGGCGGCGTTTTCCGAGCACGGCTTCCACACCGGCGACGTCGGCCACCGCGACGCCGAGGGCCGGCTGTGGGTCACGGGCCGACTCGACGAACGGATCGTCACCGGCGGGGAGAACGTCGATCCCGAAGCGGTCGCAAGCGCGCTTCGCGCCCATCCAGCCGTGGACAGCGCAGCAGTCGTGGGTCTCGACGATCCCGAGTGGGGTGAGCGCGTCGGTGCGCTCGTCGTCAGGGAGAAGGACCTCGACGCCGCGACGCTACGGACTCACTGCCGAGAGCGCCTCGCTGGTTTCGAGATTCCACGCACGATCGGGTTCGTCGATTCGCTCCCCCGGACGGCCTCCGGTACCGTCGAGCGCGATGCAGTTCGGGAAATCCTCCGTGAACGGGGCGATTGACCGACGAAACGCGAACGGAACGGAGAAATGGGATACCGTCGGCGAGCTCCGCGGACCACGGGTCACAAATAACCGCACTACACCACACACCTCCCCAACCGATTCCTTCACTCGCGCTTCGCGCTCGCTCAGTCATCCCTCGCACGAGTCGCGCGCCGATGGCGCGCTCTCGCGCGCCACCCGCACCGTCATCCGCAGCAACACGGCACGCCGTCGCACCAGCGGCGTTTAGGTTCCCCATCGCCAATGGGAGTCCATGTGTACGCTCGTCGTCGCCTGGCAGGTCTTCGCCGACCACCCCGTGGTCGTGGCGGCCAACCGCGACGAGGCGCTCGATCGGCCCTCCGAACCGCCCGCGGTGATCGGCGAGGGTCCGGGTGTGATCGCGCCACGCGACGCCGACGCCGGCGGGACGTGGATCGGGTACAACGAACATGGAATCTTCGTCGCGATCACCAACCGCTGGACCGACGCCGACCTCGCTGGCGAGCGCTCGCGCGGCCTACTGGTTCGTGACGTGCTCGACTGTGAGTCCGCCGAGGACGCCGCCCGACTCGCCGAACGCGCCGTCGAGGACGACGAGTACGAGGGGTTCAATCTCCTCGTCGCGGACGCGAACGCCGCCGTGCTCCTCGAATGGGACGGCGGGCTTCGGACGACGACCCTCGATCCGGGCGTCCACGTCGTGATGAACGTCGGCGCGATCGGGCGCGTCACGATCCCGGCGTCGTGGCCCGAACGCGGCGAACAGCAGGCTGCGAACGGACGGCAGGTCCGCGAGACGCTCCAGCCCGAACCAGGCGAGGGTGCTCGGGAGTGGCGCGACCGGGCCGCCGACGTGCTCGGCGATCACGACTATGGGGTGTGCGTCCACCACGAGGAGTTCGACTTCGGCACCCGGTCGTCGTCGCTGCTCACGATCGATGCCGACGGCACCGGAGAGTACCAGTACGCCGACGGGCCGCCGTGCCGAACGGAGTTCGAGCCGGTCGAAAGCCAACTTTAACCCACCCCCGTTCGTTGAGAGACCATGAGCACGGCAGCCGAAGGCGACCTCTCGGAGGACGAACGCGCCGGTCTCGAACTCGTCCGCACGACCGGGGGCATCCATCAGAGCGAGTTCTGGAAAGAACTCGACGTGAGTTCGCGCAAGGGGAGCCGGATCGCCGAATCACTGGAGGAACGCGGTCTCGTCCAGCGCGAGGACACCGTCTACGAGGGCCACAACACCTACTACATCGCTCCCGCCGCGCGCGACCTCGATTTCTCCCTGCTGATGGCGGGCAACAACCTCTCGCCGCTGGTCGGGGAGGAGGACGTCGAACCCGAGAGCGACGCCTTCTCCCAGTGGATCATGCAGCTCGCGTACGAGGGCTGACACACCTGACTCTACCGCACTGGTGGCCGTTTTCAGCCGATTCAGGGCCTGAAACACCGATCCTCCCGCGGATCTTGGCCGAGGGTTTAAACGGCTTCGGACCCTACTTACTGGTGTAGCAATCCCTGCATAGCCGCTGTAATCACCCATTCGAGCACCCGCTCACCCGTAGTCATCTTGGAAGGAAACACAACCCGAACCCGCACGCACGAACCGAACGAACACACCGACGAGCAATCGCGCGAACGCACCGCGGACGAGACCGAACGAGTCTGTCCCGAGTGTGGCGGTCGACTCGTGAACGACGCCGAACACGGCGAGACCACCTGCGCCGAGTGTGGTCTCGTCGTCGACGAGAACGAGATCGATCACGGCCCCGAGTGGCGCGCCTTCGACTCGGCCGAGCGCGACAGGAAAAAGCGCACCGGCGCGCCCACGACGAAGCTGATGCACGACGAGGGCCTGTCGAGCCAGATCGGCTGGCAGAACAGGGACGCCAACGGCAACGCGCTGAGTGCGCGCAAGCGCCAGCGGATGCAGCGCCTGCGCACGTGGGACGAGCGCTTTCGGACCCGGAACTCGAAGGAGCGCAACCTCAAACAGGCGCTCGGCGAGATCGAGCGCATGGGGAGCGCACTCGGCGTCCCGAAGGACGTCCGTGAGACCGCGAGCGTCATCTACCGCCGCGCGCTCGCGGAGGACCTCCTGCCTGGCCGCTCGATCGAGGGCGTCTCGACTGCGGCGCTCTACGCCGCGATCCGCCAGATGGGGCTCCCCCGGAGCGTCGAGGACGTCGCTGCGGTCACGCGCGTCGACGAGATGGAGTTCAAGCGCGCCTACCGCTACATCAATCAGGAGCTCGGCCTCGAAATCGGTCCGCCGGACCCCCAGCAGTACGTTTCGCGGTTCGCCTCCGATCTCGATGTGAACGACGAAACCGAGCGACGCGCCCGTGATCTGCTGCGGACGGCCCAGGAACAGGCCGCCCACAGCGGCAAGAGTCCCGTCGGGCTCGCTGGCGCTGCGCTCTACGCCGCCGGACTCCTCACCAACCGAGAGCTCACCCAGAACGAGGTCAGCGAAGTCGCTGGGGTGAGCAACGTGACGATCCGGAACCGGTACCACGAACTCCTCGAAATCGAGAGCGATACCGACGCCGCGAGTCCGTCCACGGCGACCGCCTAAACGGGCGGCTCAGCCCTGGCCGACGAGCCGATCCTCGTCTTCCCAGAAGTCCTGGCGGAGCTGGTACTTCTGGACTTTTCCCGTCGCAGTCTCGGGGAGATCCTCGACGAACTCGACCTTTTTCGGGACTTTGAATCGGGCAAGATGGTCGCCAGCGAACTCTCGGACAGCGTCGCTCGTCAGATCCGCGTCCGCCTTCTGGACGACGAGCGCGGTCACCGCCTCGCCCCACTCGTCGCTCGGCGTCGGGATCACGGCAGCCTTGGAAATGTCGGGATGGTCGTAGAGCACGTCCTCGACCGCGATCGACGAGACGTTCTCGCCCCCGGAGATGATGATGTCTTTCTCTCGGTCCTGAATCGACACCATCCCGTCCTCGTCGATCGTGGCGAGGTCGCCAGTGTGGAAATAACCTGTGAGCTTGGCGTTGAACGCCTCCTCGGTGATCTCGGGTTTGTTGAGGTAGCGATCCATCACCTGGTTGCCCGCGACCACGATCTCGCCGAGGGTGTCGCCGTCGTCCGGGACGTCGTTGCCGTCGTCGTCGACCACGCGAACGTCGGTGGCGATCATCTCCGCACCCTGGTTGATCTTGAGATCCCGGCCGCGCTCGGCGAGGCGCCGCGGCGAGTTCGACGTGGTGATCATCGGCGCGGTCTCGGTCAGTCCGTAGAGGTGGATGATCCGCCACCCGATCTCGTCCTCCACAGTCTGGAGGGTCGCGGTCGCGGGCGCGCTGCCGGCGGTCGAAATCCGAACGTCACGATCACCCATCGTCACGATGTCGGGGTTGTCCTCGTAGTGGGCGATGAGCCGGTTCAACACCGTGGGCGCGCCGGAGAGATACGACACGTCGTGCTCGCGGACTCGCCGGAGCGTTCCCTCGGGTTCGAACGTCCGCTGGCAGACGTGCGTGCCGCCCATCCCCGTGATGGCGTAGGTGTGCCCCCACCCGTTGCAGTGGAACATCGGCAGCGTCCAGAGATAGGTGTCGTCGTCCGCGACCTCCATGTGCTGGTTCAACACGAGCGCGTGCCAGTGCTCGGTCCGGTGGGTCCTGACGACGCCCTTCGGATCGCCGGTCGTGCCCGATGTGTAGTTCACCGAGGCGTCGTCATCCTCCGCGATGTCGGGTCGCTCCGGCGTGTCGGTCGAGGCCCCGGCGAGCCACGCCTCGTAATCGGTCCAGTCGCCCTCGATGTCGTCGGCCTCGTAGCCCACGAACGCCTCGGCCGGCACCGAGTCGCGGACCGCTTCGACGTTCTCGGCGTAGTCGTAGTCCGCGATCACGACCCCTGCCTCGGAGTCGTTGAGGATGTACTCGAAATCGTCGGGCGTGAGGAGGTAGTTCATCGGCACGAACACGCCGCCGATCTGGTTCACGCCGTAGAGGGTTTCGAGGAAGTAGTGGGTGTTCGGCGAGAGCAGCGCCACACGGTCGCCCTGTTCGACACCCATCTCCAGAAGGGCGTTCGAGACCTGGTTCACCCGATCGGCGAACTCGGCGTACGTATATTCGGTTCCGTCGTGGGCGACGACGCCAACGACGTCGTCGTAGCACTCAACGGCGCGGTCGAGGAAATCGGTGGTCAGCATCTCCACCTTCATGAACGATCGGTGGTTTCGGGGGCCGGGACTAAGCCCTTTCGGACCCCCCACTTTTTCGAGAGGGCCGGAAGGAGCAAGCGAAGCGAGCGACTGAGGTCCCTCTCGAAAACCTGTTCTGCCGAGTGAGCGGCGAACCGCGCTCGCTTTGCTCACGGCTCGTACCTCGTCGTTCGCATCGAGGTGCTCACTCCGTTCGCACCTCGCGCCGCTCGCGCGGATACGACGCTTACCGCGACTGCAAACCGCACAGCACCGCCGAAGCCCTCGCTCGTTTCACTCGCTCACGGGTCGTTCCTCCCCGTTCGCGCGTTCGGCGGTGCTCACTCCGTTCGCACCGCCCGACGCTCGCCCTTCATCCGCTGTCAGAGAGATCTCCGACAAGCCTCGTGCTCGTTTCACTCACACGAGACGCCAGGAGAGCGTTGCTCTCCTGAGCCTCGATTCGCTGCGCTCATCGAGACACCAGGCCCGCACCGCCACCACACCGCTTCCAGACTACGGCCCGTCAACGGCACACGCTTCCCACCAGCCGGGGTTTTTGTCGACACTGGCCGTTGGTTTCGCCAATGGATCACACCAGACGGCGCGCGCTCGCGGCCATCGCCACGGGGTCGGTGCTCGCCGGCTGTGGCAGCCAGTCCGAATCGACCGCGACGACCGATCGGATGACGTCGAACGCAACACAGCGAAGGCGAACACGGACCGCTCGTCCGCTCGAAACGGCCGGTGATCGAGCGTTCGGCTACACGTACGTCCGCCCCAGCGGCAATCGATTCGTCGCTGGACGGGGAGCCCTCCCCGACACCGAGCCGGTGGAGATCGGCCTCGGCGAGACGCCACAGTGGCTCGTCGCTCTCCCGCTCGCCACCGGAAGCCTCTGGGCCGTCGTGGGAGAGCGCGGCCAGGCGGAGGCGTTCGTCGTCCGCGACGGCAACGCCACACCGACGCCGATCACACCCGAACGCCTTCCGCCGGAGACACCGCCGCTATTGACTGTCATCGAGGGGAACGCGCGTCTCGTCACCGGTCCACAGAACGCCTCGAATCTGAGCCAGCCGCTCGTACTCGACGACGGACGGCGACTCTCCGTCCTCCAGAACGGCGACGTCGTGCTCACCGGGAAGTCGGGAACCGAACGGGCGCGCGTGACGATCGACGCGCTCCCCGACGCCCGCCCCGTCCGCGCGGGCGGGCGCGTCGCGGTGCTCGCCGGCCGAACCACCCGGTACGACCACGGGGTGCTCGGCGACGGGATCGAAGCCGAGCGGTGCGTCCTCCTCGATCCAGATGACCTCGCGATCACGGAGCGGATCGAACCCGCTGGCGTCGTCGAGGGTACCGCGCCGATACTCGCCTCACTCACCGGGGACGACGACAGCGAGGTGATCGTCACCGTTGGCGACGCCGAACGCGGCGCGCGAGTCGTCGCGTTCGATACCGATGGATCGCGACTTGCCGCCGGCCAGGCGTTCGACAGCGGCTATCACTGGCGGCACCAGCTCGCGGTCGCACCGTTCGCGGTCGACGGCGTCCCCGAACTCGCGGCCGTCGAGACGCCCCACGTCGGCGGCACAGTCAGGTTCTACCGGCGGGAGGGCGAGGCACTGCGAGTCGTCGGCTCCGTGTCGGGCTACGCCTCGCACACCATCGGCTCGCGCGTTCTCGACGGGGCGGTCGCCGGTGATTTCGATAGTGACGGCCGGCCCGAGCTGCTCGTCCCGGACGACTCGCGGACCCACCTCGGAGCCGTCCGGCGGACCGAGGACGGCGCGCGAGAGGAATGGGAACTGCCGATCGGCGGCACGCTCACGACCAACGTCACGGGGACCAGGATCGCCGACGGCGGCGTCGCGGTCGGCGTCGCGGTCGGCGTCGGTCACGCCGATGGCGTACGGATCTGGCAGTCGCCGGCCTGAGTTGGTGACCGATCCCGATCCGGGTAGTTTTCACCGAGCGCCGCCGTGGCCCCGGTAATGAACGACGAACTCCGCGAGCGGATCGAACACGAAGCCGAGAAGCACGCCCTGCTCAATGCGGTCAAACACGGGAGCGAAGCCGATGTCGGGGCGGTCGTCGGGCCCCTAATGGGCGAGAATCCGGAGTTCAGGGAACACGGTGACGAGGTACCGGGCGTCGTCGCCCCGGTCGTCGAACGGGTGAACGAACTCGACACCGAGGGCCGCGAGAAGCGCCTCGACGTCGTCGCCCCGGATCTGCTCGCCGAACTCGAAAGCGAGGACGAGGCCGACGACCACGCACTACCGGACCTGCCGAACGTCGACGAGGACATGGACGTTCGGATGCGCCTCGCACCCAACCCCAACGGCCCGTGGCACATCGGCCACGCGCGCATGCCCGCCGTCGTCGGTCGGTACAAGGAACGCTACGACGGCTGGATGCTCTGCCGGTTCGACGACACCGATCCCGAGACCAAGCGCCCCGATCTCGAAGCCTACGACGCGATCCTCGACGCGATCGAGTATCTGGGATTCGAGCCCGACGAGGTGGTGCGCGCCTCCGACCGGATGGAGACGTACTACGAACACGCGCGCGCGCTGATCGACCACGGCGGCGCGTACACCTGCTCGTGTCCCGCCGAGGAGTTCTCCGACCTGAAGAACGACGGCGAGGCGTGTCCGCACCGCGACAAAGATCCCGAGACGACCCGCGAAGAGTTCGAAGCGATGGTCGACGGCGAATACTCGGCGGGCGAGATGGTGCTCCGTGTCCGGACCGACATCGAGCACAAGAACCCCGCACTCCGGGACTGGGTCGCCTTCCGGATGATCGACACACCCCACCCCCGCGAGGAAGCCAGCGAGTACCGGTGCTGGCCCCTGCTGGACTTCCAGTCGGGGATCGACGACCACCTGTTCGGAATCACCCACGTCATCCGCGGGATCGACCTTCAGGATTCGGCGAAGCGCCAAGGATTCCTCTACGACTACTTCGACTGGGAGTATCCTGAAGTCACCCACTGGGGTCACGTCCAGCTCGACGCCTACGACATCAAAATGAGTACCTCGACGATCAAGGAGCACATCGAGGCGGGCGATCTCGACGGCTGGGACGACCCGCGCGCACCAACCATCGCGAGCCTCCGACGACGCGGGATTCGCGGCGGAGCCATCACCGACGCGATGAGCGAACTCGGAACCTCGACGTCCAATGTGGACCTCGCGATGAGTTCGATCTACGCTGCGAACCGCGACCGCATCGACGACGAAACCGACCGTGCCTTTCTCGTCCGGGACGGCGTCGCAAAGACCGTCATCGGCGGTCCCGAAACCGGCACTCCCCCTGTGCATCCGAACCACGAGGACCGTGGCGTCCGCGAGATTCCGGCCGAGGGTGGGGTACTCGTCGAGCCCGACGACGTGCCGCCGAACGGAAAGCGGGTCTGGCTCAAAGGCTACGGCCCCGTGCGCCACACCCGCGATGCCTTCGAGTTCACCGGCGAGGGGATCGAGATCGTCCGAGAGGAGGACGTTCCGGTGGTTCACTGGGTCCCGGCCGAGGACAACCGCCCGCTCCGCCTGCGGACGCCCGACGGCGATGTCGAAGGACATGCAGAACCCGGGATCGACGACTACGCGTCCGGCGAGATGGTCCAGTTCGAACGAATCGGCTTCGCACGGATCGACGCCCACGCCGACGGTCGGACGGTCGCGTACTTCGCGCATCCGTAGAGTTCGATTCGTTGGCCCAACGCTTTTGCCGCCTGCGGCCCCTACGACCGGCGATCATGACTGGAGCAGAACTCACGGAGTACGTCGAGGGTATCGTTCACGAGGACACCCAGGTCGGCGAACACGGACTCGACCTGACGGTTGCGGGGATTCAGGTCGTCGAGAAACCGGGCCGTGTAGACTTCGGCGGCGGTGAACTCGAAGCCGCGACGACCACACCACACGAAACCACGCAGCGAAATCCCGACGACGACTACGAGTGGTGGGAGCTCGACGCGGGCCAGTACCTCGTCCGATTCAACGAATGGGTGGACGCCAACGAACCGCTCGTGTGCCAGACGCGCGAGGCGGTCCGGGATCGGGGCGCGTTCCACCCCACGCTGTTCGTCCGGGAGCTCGAACGCGCTCCGCTGTCGGTTCCGACGGGTGGTATCCGACTCAAGGAAAACGCGCGGGTGTCGACGCTGTTTTGCTTCCCCCGTTCGTAGCGAGTTCCAAGCCGACCCGGAATCGCGGACGGTGATCGATCGTCACCCGCACGTCGATCCCGTCGACGGGCGATCGCTCGGTCCAAAGCTTAAGTAGACTCCTGTCGTGACCTTCGGTACCGATGGCCATCGATCCCGAATTCGAACAGAACCGCGAGATCGTCGACGAACACGAGGGCCACGACGTCTGGGGGCCGGTCGAGGAACCCGACGAGCTGGGGATCCACGGCACCCACGTCGCGGTCGACTTCGACCTCTGCATCGCCGACGGGGCGTGTCTGGAGGACTGCCCCGTGGACGTCTTCGAGTGGGTCGACTCACCCGACCACCCCGAGAGCGAGATCAAGGCCGACCCAGCAGAAGAAGCCCAGTGCATCGACTGTATGCTCTGTGTCGACGTCTGTCCCGTCGACGCGATCGACGTCGACGCGGGTCGGGCAGGCCGTACCTAAGGGGCAATCGTTCCCGGCGGACCGACGACGAGTACCGGCAAGAATCTACGACAGACCAACACGGTAATAGTCGGCGAGAGGCTATGCCAGAGAGAGCCACCCGGGAGTATCCATACCAATGCACTCAGTCGTTCTGACGAAAGGCGTACCGGATTTCCGCGAGGGACAGGTCGCGTTCGACGAGGACGGACATCTCGAACGTGGAAACACTCCGACAGTGATGAACCCCAACGACAAGCACGCGCTGCGGACCGCCCTCCAGACCAAGGTCCGTCACGGGGGCCAACTCAGCGTGATGAGCATGGGGCCGCCTGGCTACGGCGACGTGCTCCGGGAGGCGATGGAAATGGTCTATGCCGACGACCTCTACCTCCTCTCGGACCGCGAGCTCGCCGCCTCTGACACGTGGGCGACCGCGATCACGCTCGCGACCGGGTTGCAGAAACTCGACGAGCAGCCCGATCTGGTGTTCGCGGGGTTCAAAACCGCCGACGGCGAGACCGGCCACACCGGCCCGCAAGCGTGCTGGTGTCTCGACTGGCCGATCATCACGCACGTCGTCGCGCTCGATGTCGACGAGGACGACAATACTGTTCGAGCGAAACGTCTCGTCGAGGGCGACATCGAAGAGATCGAAACCGTCGAGGCCCCGATGCCCGCGTTCATCGTCGCCGATCCCGAGTTCGAGCCCACCTACCGCAAGGCCTCGCATCGACTCACGCTCAAGGACCTCCAGGCGGAGACCGAAGCGCGTGCGGAAGACCACGAGGAGCACCTGACGACGTGGGATCACGCGGACCTGAATCTCGACCCGGACTACATCGGCCTCGACGGGTCGCCAACTATCGTTTCGTCCGTGGACCCGATCCCGAAAGCGCCAGCAGAACGCGAGGCCACGATGGTCGATCCCGACGACGGAGAGGGAATGAGCGAGGTGCTTGAGGCGATGGAACCGTTCGCCGACGGGCGATCGGAGGCGGCGGGTGACTGATTCATGAGTGAGACTACCGACCCCGGTGAGCACACGGTCGAACAGCTTCAGGACGAACTGGCCGCAATCGACAGCCCCCGCGAACTCGAAGGGATGCTCGACGCCGAGAAGGACGGCCAGCAGCGAAAGACCGCCCAAGAAGCGATCCGCGCGCGGATGCGCGAGGTCGGGCCCGCCGAGGGCGATGCCGTGGAGGACGGCACCGAGACCGAAGGCGAGTATCGCGAGTCCGCCGACGAGGTCGAGGGTGACACCGAAGCGGACGGCGAGACGGGTAACGCCGATAATCTCGCGCTCGACCCCGCGGAGTACGACATCGCGGAGTTCGGCCCCGCGATCAAGGGCGTCGAGGATCCCGACGAGCTCGAAGCCATCCTCGCGGCCGAGGAGAGCGGCGGGGACCGCGACAACCTGAAGACGCTGATCGAGAGCCGGATCGACAAAGTCACCGAGGACGCCGAAGAGGCGGAGGGTGACATCGACCCGAGCGACCTTTCGACCGCGGAGCTCGGCAACGCGCTTCAGGGGATCGACGACGAGGAGCGCCTGCGGGAGGTCCTCGATGCCGAGCAGGCCGGCGAGAATCGGAGCGCGGCGACGAACCTCATCCAGAACCGGATCGACTCGGTCCAAGAGGAGGAAGCGCCCGAGGAGATCGAGGTCGTGCCGCCCGAGGAGAAACACCCCGATCTCGATCACCCGACGGCGGACAAGCAGTACGTCAAGGCCATCGAGGACGGTGACTATCGCGACATGTGGGTCTACTGTGAGACCCAGGCGGGCGAACTGATCGACGTCTCGAAGGAGATGCTCGGGAAAGCCCGCGAGCTGATGGACACCTACAACGACGACTACGAAACCGACGAACGGGTCGTGGCGGTGCTGATCGGCAGCGATGTCGAGAAACACGTCGAAGACGTGATCGCCTACGGCGCTGACGTGGTGGTCCACCACGAGGACAAGCGGCTGGAACGGTTCCAGCACAAGCCCTACACCGAGCTGTTCTGTGACATGGCGCGGTGGGGCGGCGATCCGACTGCCGAGAAAGGGCCGGAAGAAGCGGACTGGCGCGAGTACGACGAACCACGCTACACGGTGTTCCCGGCGACTAACAACGGACGGGATCTCTCGGCACTGGTCCAGGGTGAACTCGACTCGGGACTCGCCTCGGACTGCTCAGACCTCTACATCGAGGAGTCGATGATCTCGAACCCCGTGAAGACCGGGCGACCGGGCACGAAAAAGGAGTTCGAGCGGGTGTTGCACATGAAGCGCCCCGACTTCTCCGGGTTCGAGTACTCGACCATCCTCTGTCTCGACAACCCCACTCGGGAGTTCCATCCCCAGGGCGCGTCAGTGATCCCCGGGAGCTTCGATCTCCCTGAACCCGACCACGACCGCGAGGGCGAAGTGGTCGACCACGACCTCGATCTGGAGGAGGACTGGCTCCGGGTCTCGGTCACCGACCACGATCAGTTAGACGAGGGCGTGGACCTCACCGGCCACGATGTGGTGGTGGCAATGGGTCGGGGGATCGGCGACGACCCCACGAAAGGCATGGAGATCGGGATCGACCTCGCCGACGCGTTCGGAGATGCCGGACTCGGCGTCTCACGTGGGATCGTGACGGGCTCGTACGAGTTCGCGGGCCACGTCGAGCGCTACACCGCCGAAGAACGCCAGATCGGCGAGACCGGCCAGGTCGTCGAACCCGACCTCTACATCGCCGCCGGAATCTCCGGAGCAGTGCAGCACAAGGTCGGAATGGATGAGTCCGAGACGATTATCGCGGTGAACACCGATCCCGACGCGCGCATCCGGGACTTCTCGGATTTCTTCGTCGAGGGCGACCTCTTCGAGGTGCTGCCCGAACTCACGGCGGCGCTCGAATCGGGCGAACTAGATATCGGAGCGATTGCGGCGGACGGAGGGGAAACCGATGACTGAGGACTACGAGCACTACGAGGCGGTGGTGGTGGGCGCAGGACCAGGCGGCGCGGCGGCGGCCGCGACGCTCGCGCGCAACGGCGTCGAAACAGTAGTACTGGAACGCGGCGTCGACGCCGGCTCGAAGAACGTGACTGGAGGGTTGATCTACGCCGAGGAATCCGCTCCGTACACGATCGACGGGATCTTCCCGGGCTTCCGCGAGCACGCGACCGAACGACCAGTAACGGACTACTACATCCACAACATCGCTGGCGAGCAGGTTCGAACCTTCGACATCACGGATGGACACGAACAGGACACCGAGTGGGCCGACGCCGTGCTCCGCCGAAAAATGGACTCGTGGATGGCCGAGCAGGTCCACGAGATCACCCGCGAGGCCGGCGGCGGGCTCCTGACGGAGGTGAAGGTCGACGGCCTCCTTCGAGAGGACGGTGAGATCGTCGGGGTGACGTGCGAGGAGCTCGACCCCATCAAAGCCGATTTCGTCGTCGCTGCGGACGGCGTGAACTCCGAACTCGCGCGCGAGGCGGGGCTGATGGACTGGGAGGAGCCCGAGGAGTGGTTCCAGGGCGTGAAAGCGGTGGTCGACATGCCCGGCGACGCGATCAACGAGCGGTTCGGGATCGCCGAGGACGAGGGCGAGGCCCACCTGTTCTCGGGCGATCTCTACGACGGCGTTCGGGGCGGCGGGTTCCTCTACACGAATCAGGACTCGCTGTGCATCGGAAACGTGTTCCACCTCGACAGCATCGTGGAGGAGGAAGCCGAGGTTCAGGACCTGCTCGACGCACTTCTCACCCATCCGGTGCTCGCACAGTGGCTCGGCGACGACTACGACGAGCGGGAGTATTCAGCGAAGCTCGTCCCCGACTCGAAGAAGGCCGCGAACCCCTCGCCCCACAAGGGCCGGCTGGTGCTCGTCGGCGACGCGGGTGGCCAGATGCAGGCCCAGGGGCCGATCATCAAGGGGATGAACCACGCCGTGACTGCGGGCGCGCTGGCGGCGGAGGCGTTCGTAGAAGCACGTTCCCGAGGAAAGCCCGACTCGGCGGGCGAGCGTTACGAGCGCCGGCTCCACGACGAGGGCGTGATGGCGAAGCTCCGGCCCACCAGATACGAGGTGGCGAGCGCGCTCGGCGAGAACGACACTGCGACTGAACTCGCCGAACGCGCGCTCGACTCGTCGGTCGGCCGGCTCGGCGTCCGAATGGCCGATCGTGCCGGGCTGCTCGAAAAGGCGTACAGCTCGCCGTATCTCGCAACGATGATGCCCGACACGAAGACGCCCTACGTCACGCTGCCTACCATCATCGGCGAGGAACTCGGCGCGAAGGTCGAAGCCGAGTCCACCGTCGAGCTGCCGAGCCTCGAAGAACGCATCGGCGACCTGACCTACGACACCGACGTGGGCAACCCCCACATCGTGGTCGAGGACAACTCCTTCGAGGCCAGCGGTGCGGCCGTCACGGCCTGCCCGGTGAGCGCGATGGACTACGGCGGCGGATGTTACCGCGACGAGACGGTCCAAGCCAATGGCGACGAGAAACGCGTCGTGAGCCTCGATACCCAGCCCTGCGTCGAGTGCGGGACCTGCGCCATCGTCGCCGACACCCAGTGGGAACACCCCCGTGGCGGCAAGGGTGTCGAGTTCAGGGAAGGCTGATGGGACGGTGCTCGGCACTGGCGCGGGCCGATACTCGCCACCGATGACGTCGGGCTACGCCGACCGGATCGCGGGGTTCGTCGAGCAGGCAGAACGCGATCGTCGGGAGTTCGACCCCCCGTCGGACCCGCCGGACGAGGAGCTCGCGATGACGTTTCTCCGGGAAGGACTCGGCCCACTCGTGGCACTGTATCTCGAAGCAAGAACCGCCGAGTGGGACGTCGAATTCTCGGCCGCGGAACTCGAACAGTTCCACCGGGCGACGAACGCCTGGCTCGCGCTCTATGCACAGTGTTACGGCGTCGAGATGGAGCCCGATGTCACGGTTCGGCGCGCGGCCGAACTGCTTCTCGACACCGACAACATCCGGGACACTGCCCAGTTGCTGACACGGATTCCGTCGCGCTGACGGCCCGAAGACGACCCCGACTCCGCTGACTCCGCTGACTCCGACGACACACCGACACCGACGACGATCCGCATCGAAAACCGACACAAATAGTTAAGTAGCGTGTAGTGGTATCGATTCGCATGCAAGTGTCGGAGGCGTTCGAGTTCACCCACGAGGATCGAAAGAGCATCTACCAGTACATCGAGGATGCCGACGATCCGGTCGAGGCCACCGAGGTCCGGGACGCGCTCGGGCTCGATCCCAGCGGGTTCAGACACCACGTCGCGATCCTGAAACGCGACGGGCTCGTCCACGAGTTCGCCGGGATGGTCGAGGCGGCGTTCGAGGGCAGCGACGCGGCCGACGAGGAGACGTTCGATCAGGAGGGCGTGGAGTACACCATCCGACCCGCGATCGAGACCGATCGGTCGGGACTCGTAGGTGTGATCCGCCAGGTCGCCGGCGAGAAGACCTACACCGTCGCGGAGAGCGTCGCGGATGTCGTCGACCACGAGGAGGCCCTCGTCCGGGAGAACGAGGTCCGCTCGCGGATGTTCTTCGTCGCTACGGTGGGCGACGAGGTGGTGGGATGGATCCACCTCGACGCTCCCGAACTCGAAAAGCTCTCGCATACCGCCGAACTCACGCTCGGCGTGTTGGAGGAGTACCAAGACCACGGAATCGGCGGCCGGTTGCTCGATCGCGGTCTCGGCTGGGCGGAGCAAAACAGCTACGAGAAGATCTACAACTCGATCCCCTCGACCAACGAGGACGCGATCGCGTTCTTCGAGGCTCACGGCGGCGAGGTCGAGGCCACCCGCGAGGACCACTACAAGATCGGCGAGGAGTACATCGACGAGGTGATGCTGGCGCTACGGCCGTAGTCGGCCATCCGAATCGATCGAGAGAAAGGACCGTCAGCGCCACTCCTCGACCGCGCCCTCAAGCGGCTCCGCGACGACGCCCTCCTGCTGGACCAGCGCGCGGGCGTGGGCCGTACAGACCTCTCGATTCGCGTCCCACGGGACGTGAAGCCGCACCGCCGCCGGTTCCTCGCACTCCGCCTCGGCGCACGTCGTCATGGGCGACGTACGCGGTGCGTCGTTACAACCGTTGTGCCGTGTCCGCCCATCGACTCAGAGGAAGTGGACGAGCAACATCGTCACGAGCATCGTCACGGTCAGGAGCGCTTGGACCACCGTCGAAGCGAGCATCCCGACGGCGGCATAGATCGCGGTTCGGAGGCTCTGTTCGGGATCTTGATGGCGGTAGAACTCGACGGCGAACACCGTTCCCATGACGCCGACGATGACGCCGAGCGGGCCGACGACGAAGAAGAGGACGACGCCGACGATCGCCGCGAGGAGCGTCGTGACCGTCGACGCGCCGCCCGCCGCGGCCGAGACCGCGCCGGCGAAGTAGTCGGCGATCACACCGACGAGACCCACGAGCACCAAGACGACGAGCAGGATCGGGCCTGGTTCGGCGTACCCGGACTGCCACCAGTAGAGCAGCACGCCGGCGATCGACAGCAACGCCCCCGGGAGTAGCGGGACGACGCTGCCAGCGACACCGACAACGAGGAGCGCGAGCGCGACGATCGCGAGGAGTTCGACCATGCGGGATCGTGGATGGCGTGCAGGTTAGTCACACCGGTGTCGACTCGGCATCGACCGTGGTGCGAACGATTTCGCAGCGTCGATATACCGTCGCCCCAGAGAGGATGGTATCGGGCGATGGAGTCCGCCTGCCCCAACCGCTGGTTGCCCAGCTGATGACTCCTTTTCGGAGACAGCCATGTCGGGAACCCATCCGCTTCGAACGCTCGAATTGATCGTACTGGTCGGCATCGGCGGGTTTGCGGGCTCGAACCTCCGGTATCTCGTCGCGCGCGTGATCCCCGGACCCGGTGGAACGCTCGCCGTCAACGTCGTCGGGAGCTTCGTGCTCGGGTTCGTGCTCTACGAGGCAGTCTACGCCGGCGTGCTCGCCGAGCGGACGCGTGTCGTCGTCGCCACCGGCTTTCTCTCCTCGCTGACGACCTACAGCACGTTCGCACTCCAGACCACGCTGCTCGCCGAGCCGATGTGGATGATTGCGAACGTGCTCGTCACCTACACGCTCGGATTCGCCGGAGTGCTCGCGGGCCGCAGCCTCGCCCGGCGCGTCGACGGAGGGACTGGCGAGTGATCCCACTCGATCCAGCCTACCTCGTCGGCACCGGCGGAGCGCTCGGGGCGCTCTGTCGGACCTACGTGAGCCAGCGCGTCGACAGCGAGACCTACCCTTTCGGAACGCTCGCGGTCAACGTTCTCGGGAGTTTCGTACTCGGCCTCGTGACGTTCGCCGGCGCGAGCGAGGAGATCCTCCTCTTTCTTGGAACTGGCGCGTGCGGGTCGTTCACGACCTTTTCGTCGTTCTCGTTCGAGACGGTTCGGCTCGTGGAACAGGGTGAGTCGGCCGCGGCGGCGGCGAACGGTGCCGTGAATCTCGCCGGTTCGCTGGCAGCGATCGGCGTCGCGTGGCTCGCGGTGCGAGTCGTCCTCGGGTAACCCTCAGAGCGGTGGACCGACGAGCCGGAGTATCAGTCGTAGCGATCGCGCTCCTCGTGGGCCGCGTCGCCGCCGTACCGATCGACGAGCGGCCGATAGGCGTCACCGAGCGCACGGAGGCACTCGCGGGTCGAGACGTAGTCGAGGTCGTCCGCCACGGGTTCGACCGAGCGGCCCTGGAGAATTCGGGCGACGAGCAGGCGTTCTTCACGAGCTGAGAGCTGGTCGCTCTTGGGATCGGTGAGATGGACGATCGCGAGCTGGCGGAAGGCGTCGGGATCGATGGCGGCGAGCCCCGGACCGCAGGCCGCGGCCGCGATCGTGCGCCACTCGTGGGCTGAGAGATCGAGCGGCGCGACGACCGGGCTGGCATCCATTACTGTGCGGACGACATCGGGATCGAGATCGGCGAGTGAGTCGGTCAGCAGGCCGCCGATGCGTTCGACGAACCACCGAGTGTGGCGGTCGCGAAGATCGCGGCCAGGCTCCGAGAGCGGCGCGAGCATCAGTGCGGAGTGTTCACCGCTGCGGTCGTTGCGGGTGATCGCGAGATGGGCGGGATCGAACCCGTTGCGATCCCAGAATCGAACGAGGTCGGGCGTCGCGCCGTACCCGACCCCGAGCCAGTCGATTTCTCCGCTTTCGTTCGCTGCGTGGATTTCATCGAGCAGTCGCGAGCCCAGTCCCCGGGATCGCGCGGCGGGATGGGTGGCGATCCGGAGCACGCGCTCGCCGATCGTGACGCCCGCTTCGGGGTCTCGGCACTGGCTCGTGAGCACGTCCGGGAGGAGGTGGCCCTCGATCCGATTTCCCTCGTACACCGATCGCCGGAGATCGGCTGGGAGATCGCCCTCACGGGCGAGTAGCGCGACCGACACCACGTGGCCATCGTGACACAGCACGTGGATGGTGACGTTCGGCGCGTCGAGCAGCCGCGCGAGGTCGTTCGGCTCCGTTCGGTAGTGTGCCGCGACGAGGAGTCCGAACGCCTCCCGAAGTCGCACCTCGTCCGCGAGCAACTCGTCGGCCGAGAGGCGTTCGTGAGTCACGGTCTCGGGCGTGGCGTCGGTGACCAGCGGTGCGACGGGCGGGCGTGCATCGAGCAAGATTGCGCGAAAGAGCCAGACCTCGATCGGATCGCCGGCGGCGTACCGGATCGGGTCGTCGAGGCGCTGCTCGGTCACGTCGAACGCACTTTCGGCGAGTCGGTCCCGAAACCGGACCGCAAACCCGCGACCCGCTCCCTCGTAGCCGTGGACGGTCGTGACGAACGCGATTGCCGAGGCGTCGAGAAACGCCGCGAGTCGGTCGACGGGCAGCGCGGCGGCCTCGTCGACGATGGCGACGTCCGACGCAGCGAGCGCTTCGTCTTCGACCGCGGCCGCCGGCTCCGCGAACCGCACCCGTCCGCCGCCAGCGGCATCGAGTCGGTGGGGGTTCTCGTCGCGGTCCGCGTCGGCAAGCACGTCGAGCGTCGCGAGGAGTTCGCGCGCCCGGGCGAACACCGCGGCGGCGCTCCGGTAGCCTGGCGCGGTCACGAGCACGTCCTTGCCCTCGACAGCCAGCGCGCCCGCGGCGAGGCCGGCGGCACTCGACTTCCCGCGGCCGCGGTCGGCCTCGACGACGAGTGCCTGTTCCGGCTCGCGCAGCCGTTCGAAGGCGCGGAGAGCGTCGGCCTGGTCGGCCGTGAGGCAGGAATCGTAGGCCGCCTGTGGGAACGTGTGGTCGTCCGGTCGCGCTGGCGGCCGCTGTGCCGTCGCCATCGATGGATCGGTACGGCCGTCACGCTCGACGGTTCCGGAATCGACGTCAACGATAGCGATCCCAGGGTGAGCGCGGAGCGTCTCGACCAGTCGAGTCCGGAACCGTCCGCCGACAGCCTTGACGTCGAACGGCGGGACGGCGAGCGTCTCGTCGAAGCCGTCTCGGCGAGCGGGCCACGCATCGAGCGGCGGCGTACAGAGCACGACCAGCCCGCTGCCGTCGACCGCGCCGACCGTGCGTCCGAGCGCGTTCGGCCGGCACTCGTCGTGACAGTCGAGCACGACCGCCGTTCGAGTTGTTCCGAGAAGCGCGTCGGCGCGTTTCGGCGTGATCCGCTCGTAGTCACGGAAATCCCCGCTGAATGCGCTCTCCGTCGCGACCACTGTTGTCTCCGACTGAGGAATCCTCGCGCCGTCGAGAGCGTCGGTCGCCGCCGTATAGCACGCCTCGCGCTCGCCCGCGAGCACGAGCAGCCGTCGCTCGTTCGCGCGGCGGGCCTCGTCGCGGAGCCGGCCCGCGAGGTCGGCGATCATGACGGATTACGGCGACGGGACGGTATGGGAACGTCGATTTCGGCCGCGATGGACGCCACGAACCCTCGACCACCGACAGAATTTATGTCATGGGTCACGAACGCGGTGACAGGATGGACGACCGCGACGGCTCCACCACGACACCGCTCGATCGACTTCGGAGCCGGTTCGGTGACTCCAACGGCTCCACCGACGATGACGACTCGTCAGAGGAGTCGGCGTGGCAGCGGTACGCGGCAGTGCTCCAGATGCTCTTCGTGGTGGGTGCGGCGTTCG
The DNA here is from genome assembly GCF_028617175.1 of Halococcus sp. PRR34. Classification (NCBI taxonomy): domain Archaea; kingdom Methanobacteriati; phylum Methanobacteriota; class Halobacteria; order Halobacteriales; family Halococcaceae; genus Halococcus; species Halococcus sp. PRR34. The sequence continues at coordinate 136,648 of NZ_JAQJDA010000001.1, forward strand.
GTGGCGCGATCGTGAGCTTCGCCTCGACCACGATCGATCGGACGGCGAATCTTGCACAGGAGAGCGGCCCCGCACTGCTCGACACCCTCTGGCCAGTCCTCGTCGGTGTCACGCTGCTCGCAGTCGTGATCTGTGTGGTCGTCGTCGGACTCGGGATGCGGAACGTGTAGCGATCTACGACAGGGAATATCGGGGCGATCCATGGTTTTGCGTGAATCCTCCCCAGCAGTTGGGAGACCGGCTTCTGCACACATCACCCACATGCGTATTCCGCCAGACTTCCAGCCCCTCGTGAAGTTATACCGTAGTTTCTAGCCGCGACGGTTCATGCATCACTACCATCACAATCGACCGAATCAGGTGTTCGATGGACGAGTTCGGGCCAAGGACTTCTCCACCACGCACTACCGGTAGAGTTCCACACTCACATCACAGATCCAACATACGCGAGAAGAAACAGAGTCGAGTCGTAAATACCGTGAATAAGTATCGGAACCGTGAGATTACCAGTCCGTTCGTAGGCGTAGGCAAACACGAACGAGACGACGATGAGCAGTCCGACGTGTGCAACGATAGACGTTGCCGACCCGGTATAGTTGAGAACATGTACTCCCCCGAAAAGCAGGCTTGCACCGACAATCGACGGCACGGCACCCACCGTCTCACGGAGCCGTCCCTGAATGACACCACGGAACAGAAACTCCTCGGCCGGCGCAACGATGAAGATGGTGATAAGCCCGAACGCCAGCACCGTCGGCAGCCCAAGTGCGGTGACTCCCCCGAACGCACCACTAGCCTCAGTGGGGAACAGGGCACCGATCACGACGTTTCCACCGAGCGCGAGCACAAGTGCAAGGACGGTACCGATGACGATCTGCCTGTAGTTGGCCGCCGTCAGCGTGTGGGCCGAGACTTGGAAGCCGTAGCGACGAACGTACCAGTAGGCGGTGAGCGCCATCGCTCCCTGCGTCGTCAGCGTTGAGAACAGGAACAGTCCGACGGTCAAACCGCTGTTGAACGAAAGTTCGACGCCAACGACGGCGAGTAGTTCTATTCCAACGAGGAACAGCACAGTTCCAAGAAGTAAGGCGAGCGCAGCCAATCCGGCTACGACCACGAGTGCTCGACCGACGCCTTCAAAGCCGAAGGAACTTCGGCGTTGCTTAGTAGTTATAGACATGGGTAGTAGAATAGTTCCGTAACAGCTTATACCTTTCTAGCAAAACCAAAAATCAAAATTCCGCGACTGCCACAAATATCGGAAGAGCAGAAGTACCTCTCCCATGAGTACAGAACTCGTTCCGCGCGCCGATCCGGCGACTGCCGGCTACGACTCGGAGGACGCCCCGACCGCGTCAGAGATCGCCTGGAGGTCGGCCTTTCTGAACGTGGAGTCGTCTGCCGCCTCCAGCGACTCCGCGACGCCGATCTGTGCCCGGATGAGTCGGCGCATCCGCGTCGTCGACGGTCGCCCCGACTCGTCGACCTCGAGCGCCACACAGATCGCCTGTAGCTCCTCCTTCGTGAACGACGCCTCGAACTCCCGTTCGAAGCGACCCGTCGCCGCTCGAATCGCGTTCCGCACCTCGTGGACGGTCACACTCATGAGTCTCTACTCTCCTGTCGTCACCCTCAAGCTTCCTACTCGGTAGCACCGAGCGTTGCAGAAGATGCGGATCGGATGTGATCGCTGACCAGTGCTGGACTCCTGTTCTAAATCTTGCACGCCGGTTTCAACAGGTAGCCAATCCGTGGCAGTAGAAAGTACGAGGACTTCGGCTACTCTCGATAGCTATCGGTTTCGTGCTCTATTGGGTTTCTCCGTGACCCGTTGCGTGACCGAGCGTACAGTAGCGCCGTGTCGGTGAAGCGGTAGGCGAACAGCCCGCCCAGAAAGGCCGATTGAGCGAGTACCGATGAGACACCGATAACAGCCAGGAGCGCGAATCCTGCTCCCACTCCCGCGATCGCGACGACGAGTGCAACGAGGAGACGTCGGATGAACGCCGAATTCCGATACGCCGCTCCGACGGCTCGGCCGCGTTCGGTTCGCCGAAGCCAGTACGTGACACCGATTGCGAACGACCCGCCGAGAACGCCCGCCACAGCAAACGTCAGATACGTGACGGTGTTGGGAACGTACTCGTGAACAGTCAATCCCATCACAACGACCCAGAGGACGGCGAACATCCCGTCCCGTTTGAGTCGTGTTTCGATCGGTAGCTCCGGAAGCCCGTTGGCAAACCGATCCATAGCCGCTCATGATGGTTTCAGAATATAAAATTCTGGCCACCAGCGTCCCCGTGCGCTCGGCTCGCACGCCGTGAGCGGTTGAAAGCGTTTTTATGCAGGCCTCCGCTACCCCGCGCTACAACCCGTGCGGGGTTGATGACGCTCCCAGCCTCACAGGACTCTCAGGCCGCCGGCGGGGCGGCCAGTCGGGATCGACGTGATCTCGGCGAGGGCGGGGGACGAAGAGCCTACGCACGGGAGGAACCAACCAATGTCAGTATACGTCACCTATGACGTCCCGGCGGATCTCGAGGACGACGCCATCGAGGCGCTCGAAGTCGCCCGGGACACCGGCACGGTAAAGAAAGGGACCAACGAGACGACCAAGGCTGTCGAGCGCGACAGCGCCGCACTCGTCTACATCGCCGAGGACGTGAGTCCCGAAGAGATCGTGATGCATCTGCCAGAGCTCGCCGACGAGAAGGAGATTCCCTTCGTGTTCGTCGAGACCCAGGACGACGTCGGCCACGCAGCGGGTCTCGAGGTCGGCAGCGCCGCGGCGGCGATCGTCGACGCGGGCGACGCCGACGAGCAGGTAGAGGACATCACGAGCAAGGTCGAGGACCTCCGATAGGACGATGAGCGCAGAAGAGGAGTCCGACTCCACGCCCGCCGAAGTCATCGAGGTCGTCGGCAAGACCGGGATGCACGGCGAGGCGATGCAGGTCAAATGCCGCATTCAGGGCGGCGAGAACCGGGGACGAATCATCACACGGAACTGTCTCGGCCCCGTCCGCGAGGGCGACGTGCTCCAGCTCAGGGAGACCGCCCGCGAGGCCGACGCCATCGGGGGTCGCTGATGGTTCGCACGCGTTCGTGTGATTACTGCGGTACGGACATCGAGCCCGGCACTGGGACGATGTTCGTCCACGTCGACGGGCGCGTCGTGCACTACTGCTCGTCGAAGTGTGAGAACAACGCCGACCTCGGCCGAGCCGCACGCGATCTCGAATGGACCGCCGAGGGCCAGCGGATGGCGGGCAACGAGGCCGGCACGGCCGACGAGGTCGAGCAGGTCGCAGCCGAGCCGGACGAAGACGAGACCGACACCGTTGCCGACGAGGTCGACACGGTCCCGGGCGAGACCGAGGCCGAAGCGGTCGCGGCGGCGACGGGCGACGCTGGCTCGCGATCAAGCGAGTCGGCGGGCGACGCCGGCGGAGCCGATACCGAGGAACTCGACGAGATCGAGGGCCGGCCGGCCGGCGGTCGCGAGGACGAGGACAAGACGTCCCCCGCAGCCGACGCCGACGAGGCCGAAGCGACCGTCGATAACGAGGAGACGGTGCGCGATACCGACGACAGCGACGAGGAAACGGACGAATGAGTCATCACGACGAGCGGACGTTCGTGATGGCGAAACCCGACGCCGTCCAGCGTGGGCAGATCGGCGAGATCGTTTCCCGGCTCGAAGGGAAAGGGCTCACGATGGTCGGCGGGAAGTTCATGCAGATCGACGAGGAGCTCGCCCACGAGCATTACGGCGAGCACGAGGGCAAGCCGTTCTTCGAGGGTCTCGTCGATTTCATCACCTCCGGTCCCGTGTTCGCGATGGTCTGGGAGGGCGCTGACGCCACGCGCCAGGTCCGTCGACTGATGGGCGCGACCGACGCTCAGGAATCCCAGCCCGGAACGATCCGTGGCGATCTCGGCAACGATCTGGGTCACAACCTGATCCACGGCTCCGATCACGAGGACGAAGGGGCCAACGAGCGCGAGATCGAGCTGTTCTTCGACGAAAGCGAACTCGTCGACTGGGAGCACGACACTGCGACCTGGGTCTACGAGGACGCCGCCGACCACTGACGGTACTGCCGAGCAGCACGGCCGATCGGCTTTCTCGGTGTCGCTGACGACTACAACCGATTTGTTCGAGATAAGTCACGCTACACTCGAAACCGCAAGCCACACCCTCCCCAACCGATTCCTTCGCTGCGTTCGCTTCGCTCACTCCGCTCAGTCATCCCTCGCACGAGTCGCGCGTCTTCGACGCGCTCCCGCGCGCCACCGCAGTCGAAGAGCGACGTTCAACCATTAGCGCCTGAATCAAACCACCGGCCGGTTCATTTCCGTTTTCGCAGGTTTATGGCACACGTCATGTAGTGACACGCATGGACAGCGATCTCACGCGGCGTGCGCTCGTGGGGGCGATCCTCGCGGGCGGCGTCGGGGCGAGCACGTTCTCGCCGGTCAGAGGGTATCTCGAACGGTTCGCGCCGCTCTCGGGATCGGCGTGGGACGCGACCGATCAGCCGGACTCCCGCACGATCGAGAGTCCCTACGGCGCGGCCGAGGTGCGCTACGACGAGTACGGCGTGCCGAACGTCACGGGCGAGAGCGAGGAAGCGCTCTACTACGCGGTCGGCTACGCTCAGGCTCGCGATCGGGCCTTCCAGCTGGATCTCCAGCGCCGACAGATGCGCGGCGAACTGTCGGCAGTCGTCGGCGAGCAGACCCTCGACTCCGACGAGTTCCGCACGAAGATGGATTTCGCGAGCGCAGCGCAGGTAACGTGGGACTCGCTCGCGGACTCCCGGACCGGTGCGCTCACCGAAGCCTACGCGGCGGGCGTCAACGAGATCATGGCGAACGATCCGTCAGCACTCGAATTTTCCTTACTGGAGTACGAGCCCGACCCGTGGACCCCGGTCGACACGATTCTGATGCAAAAGCAGATCGCGTGGACGCTCACAGGGAGCTTCCGGACGCTCCGGACGGCGCTCGTGGCCGACCGGCTCGGTGAGGAGATCGCCGAGGAACTCTACCCATCGCGGCTTGACCACGACTCGCCGATCATCCGCGATGGGGGGACCGACCAGGCGAGCCAGCAGCGGTCGGGTGCGAAGCACGAGTCGTCGACGCACTCCGTCGACCCAGCGCTCGCCGATTGGTTGAGTCAGTTCGAGTCCCCATCGGGGATCGGCTCGAACAGCTGGGTCGTCTCGGGCGAGCACACCGCGAGCGGCGCGCCGATCGTGGCGAACGATCCCCATTTGAGTCTGATGAGTCCTCCAGTATGGTACGAGATGAACCTCAGTCCCCCAGGGACGAACGTTCGCGGCGTGACTTTTCCGGGGGTGCCGTTCGTGGTCATCGGGGAGAACGACGCCGGCGCGTGGGGCTTTACCAACACCGGCGCGGACGTGATCGACTTCTACCGGTACGACACGCGCGAGGGCGAGTACCGATACGAGGGCGAGTGGCGCGAGTTCGAGACCGACCAGCGGACGATCGAGGTCGACGGCGGCGAGGACAGGAACGTTACTGTGAGAAAAACCGTCCACGGCCCGGTGATCGAGCGTGAGGGAGCGCGCGTCGGGGTCGCGTGGACCGGCCACACCGCGGAGTCGACCCCCCAGGCGATCTACGAGTTCAGCCGGAGCGAGGGGGTCGACGACATCGTGGACGCCACGGAGAACTTCGACGTGCCGACCCAGAACCTCGTGTACGCCGACCACGACGGCAACACGCTCTACTATGTCACCGGGAAGATCCCGATCCGCACCATCGACGGCGAGGAAGTTTCCGGAGATCGGATCTTCGATGGCTCCGCCGGTGAAGGCGAATGGGAAGGGTTCACGCCGTTCGGCACCTCCTCGTGGGAGGGGTTCGTTCCCTTCGAGGAGAAGCCACACGTGACGAACCCCGACTACCTCGGCACGGCGAACCAGCGAGTGGTGAACGATCCCGAGCATTACATCGCCGAGGCGTACTCCGATCCGTACCGTGGCATTCGGATCTACGACCGGCTCGACCGGCGGGCGCAATCGGACGACCCGATCGACCCCCAGTTCATGAAGGATCTCCAGCATGATACGCTCGATCTGCGCGCCGAGGCGCTCGTGCCGTTGCTCGTCGAGGTGGCGCGCACAGCGGACGACACGACCGAAATCAGACGGTACGTCGACGCGCTCGACGAGTGGGATCACCGGATGGAACGCGACTCGCTCGCGGCGCTGGTGTTCGTGCGGTGGTTCGACGAGTATCGTGAGCGGGTTTTCGGTCCCGTTTTCGACGAGCACGACCTCGACGCGTCGTACTACCCCAACGATTGGGTGCTCCAGCATCTCGGTCCCAACAGCCGGTGGTTCGAGGGACGCTCGCGCGCCGAAGTCATGCTCGACGGGCTCGACGCGGCGATCGAGGACATCGAGAACGCCGAGTACGACACCTACGGCGGGTACAACACCACCGACGCGATGACCCATCCGCTCGGGCTCGCGTTCCTCGGCTATCCCGACCTTCCCACGGACGGCTCGCGCGCGACGGTGAACAACTACGCCGTCGAGAACCCCACGGGGAGCAGCTGGCGGATGGTCTGTTCGATGGACGGCCCGTCGTCGGCCGTGATTCCTGGGGGCAATTCGAGCTCGTACTTCTCTGACCACTACGACGACCAGCTCGAACTGTGGGCCGACACCGAGTACAAGTCAATGAGTCGGGAGCTCCGAGGCGAGTCGACGCTCACCTTCGAACCGGAGGACGAGCAGTGAGCCTCGCAAATCGGTGGCAGGCGTTCCGGTCGGTTGAGGGCTGGCGGTGGGCGACGATGGTCGCCGCCATCGGTGTGGGGCTCGTCGCGGCGTGGTTTCATTGGCTCGGGCTGTTCCTCGGCGGCGCGCTCGTGGGGCTCGCGTCGGCCACGCGTGGCCGTGCGCTACTCGCCGGGTTCGGGTTCGGGGTGCTCGTCGTGTCGATCTTCGTGGTGACGCTGTTCGTCGGCGGCGACCTGACGCAGTACCTCGCGATGGGCCAGATCGTTGCGATCAGCCTCGCCCTCCCACCCGTGGCGGCGGCGTTCGCGGCGCTCTCGCGGTGGTTGGTGTAGCGTCGATCAGGCCGTCGTGAGTGACCCCTCGGTGCGGACGAGCACTGCCACGCCCAGCAGTGCCGCGAGCGCGCCGAACCCGGCGAGCACCGCGAACAACGCTGCCGGCGAGAGCGCGGTCAGGATCGCGCCGGCGATGGTCCCGCCGAGCGCGCCGACGCCGAACACGCCGAGGTAGGTGTAGCCGTAGGAGATTCCACGCGCCTCGGGCGGGCTGAACTCCGCGATCGCGGCCTGGTACAGCGGCTGGACGAAAAACAGGAAAAACCCGAGCGCGGCCCCGACGATCAAGAGCGGAACGATCCCAGCCCGGGCTACCGGCAGGAAGAGGACGGCGAGCACAGCGAGCACGCCGTAGCCGCCGGCGATCCCCGCCGCAGGACGTATGTGATCGGTGAGTCGTCCGCCGACGTACTGGCCGAGCACGCCCACCATCAGCAGGCCGGCGTAGAAGTACCGTTCCGGCTGGAGTTCGGTACCGGCGACCGCCACGGGTTCGAACTCGGGGAACGACGAGAGGATCTCGGGCAGGAAGGTGAGCACGCCGCGGTAGTAGAGCCCGGAGAGCATCGCCACCCCGAAGACGAGGACGAACACGCCCGCGAAGAGTGCTTTCGAGCTGGCGACGAACTCCCCGAACGACCTGACCCCGCCAGTCCGCTCGCGCTCACCGCTGTCGGACTCGCTTCGCTCGGCCGACGAGGATCGAGAAGCTTCGCTTCTCTCACCACTGTCGGATCGCTCCGCGCTCCGACGAGATTCGCGCTCGCTTCGCTCGCGCTCACCGCCGTCAGCAGCCGCGTTCTCGACACCGTCTTCGGTCGCACCGACCGCCGCGGTCTCGTCGATATCGGCCCGGAGGGCGAACAGTCCCGCGATCAGAGCGGGGATTGCGAGCAGGCCGGCTACGGTCCGCCAGCCGAACGCCAGCAGCGCGATCGTGGTGGCAAGCGGCCCGAGCGCGATCCCGAGGTTGCCGGCCATCCCGTGGTAGGCGAACGCGCTCCCACGCTCGTGGACGCCCTTGCTGATCAGCGCGAGCCCCGAGGGATGATAGACGCTCGCCGCCGCGCCCCAGCAGACCAGCGCGAGCGCGATCACGACGACGCCGGGCGCGAGCCCGAGGAGGAGAAAGGAGCCTCCCATCCCGAACAGACAGAGCGCGATCAGGGGCCGCGAGCCGTACGTGTCGGCGAGCACCCCCGCCAGCAGCGCGCCGAGCCCGAACAGCGCGTAGCCCACCGACACCACGACGCCGAGCGTGGCCGCGTTGACCGGGAACGTCGCGGAAAGCACTGAGATGGTGTCGAACTCCACGAGCCAGACCGACACGAGGATCGGGATCGAGAGCTCGTAGGTGTGGACCATCGCGTGCGCACCCATCACGAGGCCGACGATCGCACGGTCGTTCCCGTTCACACCCCTACTGCCCCGACGATCGATTTCAACCCGTCGGTCGGGGCAACTCGTGACCTCACGCTTGCTCTACCCTGTCCCATCGGTGACGATGACGGAACCGATCCCGGAACGCTGCCCTATAACTTATGAAAAACTTCTTTGTAGAACGCGCTGCTCCTACAGAGGACCAACCGCCCACCTATGGAGAACACTTATGTGTCTCACGCCCATACGATGATATACAATGGCTCAGTACTACGATTACGTTCTCGGTCTCATCCCGCTCGCACTCGGCGGTATCACCGCGCTACTCGCCGCTGTCGGCGTCTCGATCACGGTCGCCGTCCCGCTCGCAGCAACTGTCGCGGTCGCGCTGATCGGCCACGGGATGTTCGTCCGGGCCCCGGGTGCCGAGCCGGCTCCCGCACCCGCGCCACGGCCCAACGCCCCTTCGTTCGAGTCCGCCGACTGAAGCGTTCTCTTCTCGTTTTCGTTCTTTTACCGTTCTCTCGTCCATCCGAGCCACCAGCCATAAGCCGTCGCTCCGCCGAAGAACACACAATGACGCCGGCCACTGAACCCGACGAGGCGCTGTTTCTCACGAGCGAGGAGTGTGCGGGGCTTGCGACGCCTGCGGAGTACGTCGCGGCGGTCCGCGAGGGCTACCGCCAGCGGGGCCACGGTGCGCCAGCAGCTCCGCGGACGACGCTCAGAAACGACGATCCGCCGGGGATGCTGACGGGCTACTCCGCCATCCTGCCCGAGACGGGTGCGATGGGCGGGTACACCTATGCCGCCGGGTTCGGCGATCACGACGCCCGGTTCATGCTGCCGCTGTTCGATGCCGACTCGGGCGCGCCGCTCGCGCTGCTCGACGGCGCGAGCCTCAACCCCTTCAAAACCGGGGCGGCGGGTGCGGTGGGGATCGACGCGCTCGCGCGCGAGGACGCGACGACGCTCGCGGTGATCGGCAGCGGCGCGCAGGCCCGCGGTCAGCTCCGGGCGGCGGCCACAGTCAGAGCGTTCGACACCGTGAACGTCTACTCGCCGACTGCCGACCACCGCGAGTCCTTCGCCGCGACGATGAACGAACGCCTCGATCCTGCGGTGGCTGCGGTCGCCTCCAGCGCCGCCGCAGTCGAGGACGCCGACGTGGTCATCACTGCGACGAACAGTTCAGAGCCGGTTTTCGATGGCGACCTCCTCGAAGCCGGCGCGCACGTCACCGCGATGGGCCAGTACCACCCCGAGAGACACGAACTCGATGCGACGACCATCGAGCGCGCGACGTACGTCCCCGACCTCCGCGAGCGCGTCACTCAGGACGCGGGCTCGTTCATCCACGCGGTCGAGGAGGGTGTCGTGACCGAGGACGCGATTCACGCGGAACTCGGCGAGGTGGTCGCTGGCGAGGCTCCGGGCCGGGAGACCGACGAAGAGATCACGGTGTTCGATTCGGGTGGGACGGGCATCGAGACCGTCGCCGCCGCCCACCTGCTCTACGAGACCGCGCGCGAGAAGGGACTCGGCTCCCCGATCGAGTTCGCGCCGGCGAGCCAGGCGCTGACTGGCGAATGATGGAGTGACGACGACCGCCAAAACCGCTCAGACGTACGGCCCGAGACCGAGCGCGCGCACCAGCGGAATCCCGGCTGCGAGCGCGCCGAGCAGGTAGCCACCGACCGCGCCGCCATTGAGAAGTGGAAGACCGGCGTGTGCGCGACCCTTCATGACGAACCAGAGCAGCGCCACCAGCCCGCAGAGCGTCCCGATCATCGCCGTGAGCGCAGGGAGGGTGAGCGCGAACCCGGCGACGAGCGGCGATGCGGGGGCGAACACCGCAGCGCTCGCCACCATCACGCCCGGCATCACCGCGTCGCCGAGCCCGACGAAGAGGGCGTCGCGCTCGTCGAAACCGGGCCGGTCGGCCGCGTCGTCACCGTCGCTGTCGGCATCGGCTGGCTCGTCGGCGGCTGCGTCGTCGCCCCCGTCCGCTTCGACAGCCGGTTGGTCCGGCCCCTCCGAAGTCGAGGGACTGTCGTTGAGAAACGAGTACGAGAGCGTGAGCGGGATCACCAGCACGACCGGGAGTTTGAGATCCATCACGCCGTCGGCGAGCGCGAGCATGTGCTCGGTGCCGTACACCGAGATGGCGTCGTAGACCGCGAGCGCGACGAGGAGCACGATCGCGGGGAGGAGACCGAAACTGATCCCGAAGAGCGCTGCCGCGCCCGCCCCCATCACGATCCCGGCGGCGTCGATGACGTACCACTCCGGATGGACGAGGAGGGCGATCACGAGCAGGCCAGCCGCGGCGAGCGCGAGCGGCGAGGTCGCGATCCCGGCGATCGACCAGCCGAGGGGCGCGGGCAGCAGCACCGAGAAGACGTACAGCGAAACGAACCCGCTTGCGAGGACCACGAACCCCCGGAGCACCCAGTCCGCGCCGACTTTGATCGTTCCGAGCATCGCCGCGGTGGCGACGAGGATCGCACCGATGTAGATCACGCTGTTCGCCGGGTTCGAGGGGTTCTCGACCGCCCGGTAGCCCGCCGATTCGAACGGGCCGACGAGCGCGAGCGCACCCATTTGAACCGCCAGAAAGATCGCGACCGTGGCCGCGCCGGCTACGACGACCCGCCTGCGCTGGTGCATGACTGTGTCTCTGCCGGCGTACCCTTTGGGGTTTCGCTGCTGTCTCGTGGCTACCGAAGCGTGAAAACCGCGACAATACGAAGAGTTAGGGTTTCACACACCGTTCGTTTCCGAGAGGATCGAATCCGTGAACGTCCGCTCGTCCCGGCCGGCGCGGCTCGCTCGGGCGACGATCGCCGAGGTCCGCGAGAACCACCTCACCTTCATGGCGGGCAGCCTCGCGTTCTACGCGTTCGTTTCGCTGGTGCCGCTGTTCGTGCTGGCGTTCGTCGCGGCGTCGGTCGTCGGCGGCGAGGCGTTCGCGACCCGGATCACCGACCTGCTCGAATCGACGCTGACCGAGAGTGCGCGCGATCTCCTTGCGGACGTGCTGACCGACTCGTCGGGACAGACCGGCGCGTCCGCGATCGGGCTCGTGACGCTACTGTGGAGTGGATTAAAGCTGTTCCGCGGGCTCGACATCGCGTTCGACGCGGTCTACGGCGTGCGGCGGCCGAAATCGTTGCTCGCTCAGCTCCGGGACGGCGCGATCGTTCTCCTCGGGGTGGGGCTCGCGGTCGGTGTGATCGTTGTCACCGGCGCGGCGTTCGCGCTCTTTCCCACGATCCCGTACGTCGAGGATTTCCATCCGCTGCTCCTCGTCGTCGGGCTCTCGCTGACCTTTCTGCCGCTGTATTACTTCCTGCCGGACGTCGACGTCTCGATGGTCGAAGTGCTGCCGGGAACGGTGCTCGCCGCGCTCGGCTGGACCGTCACCGAGTTCGCCTTCCAGTTCTACGTCGCCTACGCCGGCCAGTACGCCGCCTACGGCGTGATCGGTGGCGTCCTTCTCGTGCTGATCTGGCTCTACTACAGCGCCCTCGTACTCCTGCTGGGGGCCGTCGTGAACGTCGTTTTCGCTGGTCGCTCCACCCACCTCGGCGACGAGCGTGCGCCGCTCGATGACTCTCGCTCCGCCGACACCACTCCGGACGGCGGGCGGTGGCGGTGGTAAGAGAAGCGAAGCGAAGCGAGCGCGAACGAAGTGAGACAGAATTCGATCGCTCGTCGCCGTTACTCGGCGTAGAGCCGGCTGCCGAGCAGTAGTGTCGGTTCGTTCCGCGGGTCGACCGCGAGATACGGCCGTTCGACCGGGCCGAACACGTCGACCACCCGACCCACCGTCGAGAGCTCTTGATCGCTGAGTTCGGTCCCGATGTCGGGATGTGCCTCGTCGGGACAGCGGACGATCGCGAGTCCCTGGGCGACCCGCACGACCTCACCCGCGCGTTTCATTCCCGGAGGACGGCGACGTACGCCGCGACCGCCTGGAGGAGGTCGGACTTGCCGGCGTCGTCGGCGTTCTCGATCACGACCCGCCCGCGCGGCTCGTACTCGCGCGGGTAGGTCTTCTCGCGTTCGATCACCACGTCGTACCCGACCTGGCCGGCGGCGCGCGCGATCTCGTCGACGGTCGGCTCCGGGACGGCCGCCGATCGGGACACCCGTCGCCCCTCGCTCCGGCTCAACTCCCGATCCAGGTAGGCGGGCCAGATGACGTTCTCGACCATACAGCCGCCTTCTTCGGGCGCGGCGTAACGTCTTCGGTCCGGCGTGCGGCGTGGTGACTCCCGGAAAGCGGTCGGGCCGTCCGCTGATTATTTGTCGATCGCCTCCGATGTCCGTGTATGAACAGTGCCGCGTCCATCGGGAGCCTCGCCGCGGCGATGCTTGCGGTAGCAGGCGAAACAGTCCCGCCCTCGCTCTGCACCACCACCGACGCCATCAGCCATGTCTGAGGTGATCGTCGGCGTCGCTGCGGTCGGGCTCGTCCTTGCCGTACTCGCGTGGCGGATCCACGCGAACCGCAAAACAGCGCCGCCCGAGCCGCCACAGCCCGACGGCGGGTATCTCCCCGAAAACCCGACCACCGAGACCGGCGCAGAGACCGAGGCCAAGTCGGCGGGTATCACGCGCTGGTTGACCACTGTGGATCACAAGGACATCGGGATCATGTACATCGTGTTCGGGGCGATCGCGGGGCTGTGGGGAGGCACCGACGCGATGATGATCCGGACTGAACTCCTGACGCCCGCGGCCGACCTCTGGACCGAGGGCACGTACAACGCTCTCTTCACCACTCACGGGCTCACGATGTTGATCCTGTTCGTCACACCCGTGTTCTTCGGGATGGCGAACTACTTCCTGCCCATCCTGATCGGGGCCGACGACCTCTCCTTCCCCCGGCTCAACGCACTGAGCTTCTGGCTCCTCCCGCCGGCGTTGCTCCTCATCCGCGGCGGGCTCGTGGTGAACCTCTTCGCGAAGTTCCTCGGCGTCTGGGTGCCGGTCGATGCGATCGACTTTCTCTTCGAGATCAAACCTCCCGAGATCGGGTGGTACATGTACGCGCCGCTGTCGCTCCAGTCGGGCAACCCACAGGTCGACTTCCTCCTGCTCGGGCTCCATTTGAGTGGGATCTCGACCGTCCTCGCCTCGATCAACTTCATCATCACCGTGTTCGCCGAGCGCGACGAGGAGGTCTCGTGGGCCGATGTCGACCTGTTCACGTGGACGCTGGTCACGACCGCCGGGATCGCGCTGCTCGCGTTCTCGCTGCTCGGGGCCGCGCTCGTGATGCTGTTGCTCGATCGGAACTTCGGGACGACGTTTTTCGCGCTCGAAGGCGGTGGTCCGATCCTCTGGCAGCATATCTTCTGGTTCTGGGGCCACCCGGAGGTGTATATCATCGTTCTTCCGGGGTTCGGGCTGATGAGCACGATACTGCCGAAGTTCGCGGGACGGACGCTGTTCGGCCGGAAGTACGTGATCTACTCGACGTTCGCGATCGGCGTGCTTTCGTTCGGCGTGTGGGCTCACCACATGTTCTCGACCGGGATCGACCCACGGATCAGAGCGAGCTTCATGGCGGTCTCGCTCGCGATCGCGATCCCGAGCGCGATCAAGGAGTTCAACTGGATCACCACGATCTGGAAGGGGCGGGTCAGGCTGACTGCGCCGATGATCTTCTGTATCGGCGGGCTGAGCACGTTCGTGATCGGCGGCATCACGGGCGTGTTCCTCGCTTCCATACCGGTGGATCTGCTGTACCACGACACCTACTACGTCGTGGGTCACTTCCACATGATCCTGATGGGGATCATCCCGTTCATGATGATGGCGGCGAGCTACTACTGGTTCCCGATCCTCACCGAACGGATGTACGACCAGCCGCTCGCCCGCTTCCAGGCCGTGTTGATGGTGGTCGGCGTGATCGTGACCTTCGGCGCGATGTTGATCACCGGCGCGCTTGGACTGCCGCGGCGGTACGCGAGCTACCCCGCGGAGTTCGCGCCGCTGATGGAGATCACGACGATCGGGGCGTACGTCATCGGGATCAGCGTCCTGCTGTGGCTGTGGAACATGCTCAAGTCGTACTTCTGGGGTTCGCGGATCACCGACGCCGACGTCTGGGATCTGAAGGAAGTCGGCCAGTTCACCCGCGAGTGGCAGCACTTCGAGGAACAGCTCCGCGAGCGCTACGCGGCGGATGGCTCCGGTGAGCGCGAGCGTCGTCGGGCCATGCCCGACGGTAGTAGGGGAGACGAATGAACGGCGACGACGAACTGGAGGGCAGCGACGAGCAGGACTTTCGTGAGCATTTCGCGCCGGTCGCACGGAGCATTCGACGAACGGTCACGAGCCGGACGATCCAGGTCTACGCGGTCTCGTTCGTCGGGATCGTGATCCTCTCTGCGAGCATCGGTCCCGCCGTCGTCGGTGCGTACGCCACCGTTCAGGAGGACTACGGGCTGTGTAGCGATCCCGATCTCGAAGTCTCGTCGGCGGACGACACCGCCGAACTCACGGCTGGCAACGACGTTCCCGAGTTCGTCCGCCTCGATTACGACGAGCTATCGACCGCCGAACAGCGTGCCTTCCGGGCGGCGCTCGCCTCCGCGAACGGCGTGAAGCCGATCGAGGGAGATGTCGAGCATCGCTCGGCGTTCCGCGACGGGGCGCTCGTCACCTATCAGGGAGAAAACCACTACGCGGTGATCGGGTCGCGCAACGACTGTGTCACGGACTCGTTCAACCTCCCGCTGTCGATCGCAGGGCTGGTGGTGGGATCGGGACTGGTGATCGCGCCGGGCGTGTGGCGGCTCCGCGGAAACGGGGCCGAGGAGGCCGTCGATGAGTGAGTACGAACTCCACCGGCCGCGGTTTTCGGCCACGACACGGAACAACTGGGAGTTCCCGTCGGAAGCGGGCGTCGACACCGACGATCTCCCGGCGGTCGCCGATCGGTTCCTCCTCTCGAAATCGGGGTTCGACGATCCCGACTCCTTCGACGACCTCGCGCTGCCGGTGGTCACCGAACGGGGCGAGCTCAGCTACAACGCGCTCTGGGCCGCAAAGCGCGGGCCGTACGGTGTCGAGGGGATTCCGGATCTCGACGCCGAGACCAGGGCGGACGCCGAGGCGTTGATCGACGAGATCGGCCACGAGCAGTTCGAGGGGTTCGACGACGTCACGCTGCCCGCTGCCTCGTGGCGGCAGTCCAAGCCAGGGTCCGAGGCGATCACGCCCACGCTCGAATCGACCGACGACAGCGGGGTTTTCGGTGTCGGTCGCGTGACACCGTCCGCGGCGCGTGCTGCCGTCGGTCTCGTCTTTCTCACCGTGGTATCGATCGCCATCGAGTGGTTTCGCGAGTGAGATCTCGCGAGCGCCAGGGCCGCTTCACTGGAACGTCGTTCCGACGAAGGCGACGTCGACGCGGGGATCGGCGTACTCGAAAACCAGCCCGAGCACGAGTCCGTAGAGACACTGGCCGACGAACGTGAGCACGACGAAGAGGAGGAGATCGATGCCGGTCTGGCCCGAATAGAACGCGATCGAAAAGCCGGCCCAGCCGATGGCCGCGAAGGTGATCCCGCTGACCGCCATCCGCCAGCCAGGAAGGTAGTGATGGAGCGCAGCGAACAGAAACGGCCACGTCGTCATCCCGCCGCCGACGAAGATGAGATAGCCAACCAGTGGGTTGCCCTCGCCCACGATCGGGTCGCCGATCCCGGCGAGTCCCGCGAGCTCGCCGAACTGGGCGGGCTCGAACGCGCCGAGGACGATCGCGAGATAGAGAACGACCGAGAACGCGAGCGTGCCGAGACCGCCGGCGATTCCGCCGACCATTCCGCCGACGACGATCCGTCTGAGGTCCGCGAGCGCTGCGGATTCGGGTTGGCCCGTCACCCGTTCGATGAGGGGCCCAGCGTTGACCATACCGCTCGTTCGACCCCCAGGCGCAAAAAGACACCCACCACGGTCGTCCTGCGTTCTCGGTACCGGCAGCCGCTGACAGTAGATACTTGTGCGTGCCCGGCGAGTATCGAACAATGGGACGGAGGCGCGCGAAAGTAGGGGGCGTGCTCGCCGCTGCACTGTTCGTGGTCGCCGTCGAACCGGCCGCGGCCCAGTCGATCAACCGGGCGCTGATCCAGAACCTGAATCGACAGCTGCTGTACGTCGCCGCGCCGATCGCGATCCTGGTCGAGACCATCCTCTTCTATGCGGTCTGGAAACATCGCAACAACCGGGACCCCTCGCCGACCAGAGAGAACCGATCGCTCGAGATCACGTGGACCATCGCGACCGCGATCATCCTGCTGTTCGTCGGGTTCGCGTCGTACAACGTCCTGTTGAGCCCGTACATCTCGCCGACCCTCGGCGACGCCGAGATCCAGACGAACGCCTCCGAACAAGCCCTCCAGGGAGCGGCCGTGCCGGACGATCCGGATGCGGTCGAGGTCGAAGTGGTCGCGTACCGCTGGGGCTGGGAGTTCGTCTATCCCGAGGCGAACGTCACCACCGATAACACTACGGTCGTGCCGGCGAACACCGACATCTACTACCATCTCACCGCTCGTGAGGTGATCCACGCGTTCCACGCACCCGAACTCGGGCTGAAACAGGACGCGATCCCGGGTGAGTACAACACCATCCGGACGAGCGTCGGCGAGACCGGCGAGTACCGGGTCTACTGCTCGGAGTTCTGCGGTGCGGGCCACTCCCGGATGTACGCGAACCTCACGGTCGTGAGCCAGGACCGGTATCAGGATTGGCTCGACGAGCAGCGAGCCGGGAACGCCACCGGATCGACCAACATGACGAATGCTTCGTCGACGAACGGCTCCGCAGCCCGGCGCGCACCGGCCTGAGTCGGAACGACGGTCGGTCTTCCACCATGACGCGATAACGAGGTCCTCGACAACGGCGGGACCATGACGCGACCTGCCGCCACCGTCAGAACCCGGCCACAGTCCCGTCCTTTCGGGGTTCGGTCGCGCCCGAGAGCACTCCGTCGTGATTTCTGGCGATCTGCGCGCCGCCGAACAGCGATGGCGCGAGCACCCGGACGTCGTGGCCCATCCGGGTGAGCTTCGTCGCGAGAGCGCCGTCGATCCGCCCCTCGACCGCGAGCGAGCCGTCCTCGCGGTAGCGCCACCGTGAGCGGTCGAGGGCGGCCTGGAGCGGGAGGTCGTTATCGACAAGGTTCGAGATGACCTGGACGTGGCCCTGTGGCTGCATGTACCCGCCCATCACGCCGAAGGCCGCCCAGTCGTCTTCCTGTTCGTCGGGCGCGAGATCGACAATGCCGGGGATCAGCGTGTGGAACGGCCGCTTTTTGGGTTCGAGGCTGTTCGGGTGGTCGGGATCGAGCGAGAACGACGCGCCGCGGTTCTGGAGTGCGATCCCGGTGTCACCTGCCACGAGACCGGAACCGAACCCCGCAAATCGGGAGTTGATGAACGAGACCACGTTGCCCGCGTCGTCGGCGACGCAAAGGAGGACGGTATCCGCGTCCTCGGCGCGCGCGTCGGGAACACCGAAGCTCACGTCGCTCGCGGCTCCATCGATGTCCGACGCGCGCCGCCGCGCCCACTCTCGGGAGGCGAGCGGCGGCACGTCCTCGTAGGCGGGATCGGTGATATAGCGGTGGCCGTCGTGGAACGCCCGTTTGGTGGCCTCAGCGAAGTAGTGGACGCGCTCTGGCGAGTCGAGGGGGTACTCGTCCGCACCGACTTCGGCGGCGACGGTGAGCGCTTCGAGCGCGATCAGCCCCTGGTTGTTCGGGGGGAGTTCGTACACCTCGGCCCCGTTGTACCGTGTCGAGACGGGATCGGGGAACTCGGGTTCGAAGGTCACGAGATCGTCGACGGTGAGAAAGCCACCCTTCGACTGGACTTCGTTCACGATTTGCTCGCCGATTGCGCCGTCGTACACCACGTCAGCACCCTGCTCGGCGATCTTCCGGAGGCTCTCGCCGAGGCGGGGCAGGTGTATCCGTTCGCCGACGCCAGGAGCCTCGCCGTCCTTCAGGTAGGCGTCGGCGGCGTTCGCGTCGGTGAACAGCTCTTCGGCCGCCTGCCAGTGGCTGGCGATGACCTCCGAGACGGGGTAGCCTTCGATCGCGTACCGGATCGCGGGCTGGAGGGCCTCACCGAGCGAGCGGCGGCCGTGGCGCTCGACGGTCGCCTCCCATCCCCGCGCGGTGCCAGGGACGGTGACGGCATGAGGACCGAGAAACGGCATTTCGATCTCGTCGGTAGCGTGGCTGCCGTCGACCGCGTAGCCGCGCTCGCTGGGGTACCAGTCGTCGGCGGCGTCGTGTTCGCGGACCGAGGCGCGGACGTTCTCGATCGTCGCGTCGGCGGGCGCGCCGCCACAGGCCCGCATCGCGCCGGTCTCGCCGTCGGCGGTTCGGTAGAGCGCGAACGCGTCGCCGCCCAACCCGGTGCTCGTCGGCTCGACCACGTTGAGCGCGGCGGCGGTGGCGACGGCGGCGTCGAACGCGTTGCCGCCATCACGGAGGATCTCGACGCCGGCTTCGGCGGCGAGCGGCTGGCTGGTGGCGACGACGCCGCGATCGGCGTAGACGGTCGATCGGCGCGACGTGAATCGATCGAGGTCGGGTTCGGACATACAATGACTTGTGTTGACACCGGCCTAAAGGGCCCACCGAACTCATCCGGGGAAGGCGTTATCGGCTACCACATCGTCGAACCGGGCATGACGTTCTCGATCTGCGTCCGCGAGACGACCGACGCGGGAACCACCTTCGGAGTCGGGGTTGCGACCGACGCACCGGCGGTCGGCGCGCTGGCACCTTGCGTCAGCCACGACGGCGTCATCGCAACACAGAGCTTCGTCAACGTCCGGCTGGGCCGGCGCGGCGTCGCGCTGCTGCCCGATCTCGCTGTCGACGACGCGCTCGACGGCCTGTTGGCCCGCGACGATCACGCCGACCTTCGCCAGGTCCACGGCCTCGACGCACACGGCAACGCCCACGCCGTCTCCGGTGAGGGATGTGAGGGATGGTTTGGCCACCAGATCCACGCCAAACGCGGCGTCACCGTCGCCGGAAACATGCTCGTCGGCGGGGACACCCTCGACGCGCTCGTCGAGACGTTCACCGAGCGGGATTCCGACGATGACGTGGTCGATCGGCTGATCGACGCGCTCGCGGCGGGCAAGGCAGCCGGCGGGGACAAGCGTGGCCACACCTCCGCCGCGGTCGCGGTGAAGGCCCCCGAAACCACGGCGTATCACGATCTCCGGGTCGACGCCCACGACGAACCGATCGCGGAGCTCCGGCGGGTGTACGAAACGACAAAGGCGGCCAGCGACGGGTTCAGCGAGTCCTCGAAAGACCGAATTTTCGACTGACGACGCTCCGTGATGCGGCCGAGGCCGCCAGCCCTCCTTTTTGCACGAAAAGCGACACGCCGAAGCGTCCTTGAAACATCATTTCCTCAGTTCGTAACACGGGGAGACGGAAGCTCCCCTTCTCAGGAGGTTCTTGCAGGAACTTCCGCATACAGGTGGCTGTGGCAGGACAAAGCTCGCCAAACTCGGTCGTCGCCTGAATCGTCGGCGGAGCAGCGGATCGCTCGATTTCGGCGTAGCCACGGTCGGCGAAGAAGTCAGCCGCCGTCGTCGTAAGGAGAAACAGCGCCTCCACGCCATCGGCCGAAGCACGCTCCTCTAGTGCGTCGCACAGCGCTGTTCCGAACCCGTTGCCGCGGGCCGATCGTTCGACGACGACCGATCGCAGAAGCTGCTCCGCTTCGTCCCCTTCGATGCCGGCGATACCGACTGGATCACCCCCTTCATATCCGAGATAGAAACAGTCGGGCTTCGACCGGATGTTCCGGGACGGGAGATCGTTGCGCTCCAACAAGGCCTCGATGTACGAACAGTGGCTGTCGTCGGCTTGCTGGATCGTGATCGTTTCACCGCTCATGCCGGATGAACGCGATCGTGGGGCAAATATGCTTTCGGCGGCGTCGGGACAGGTCTCCCCGCCCACGATGTGCAGCCACTCGGACGTCCAGAGCCCCCGGACGTCCGTGAGAGCACCGTCGGCGATGCTCTCGATCGGCCACGTTCACTCCTCGACCCGGTGGCAGGCCGCGGTGTGGCCCGGACTCGCCTCCCGGCTTTGCGGGACCTCGCGTTCACAGGGCGAGGGGAACGCCTCGGCGACGATCGTCTCCGCGCGGTCGCGGTTGCCGGCCGCGAGCTCGTCGGCGGCCTCGCGGATGGCGTCGGCTGCTGCCGACGGCAGATCGGCGGGCTCTCGGGACAGCAGCTGTTCGACGAAGTACCCGGCGACGCTCCCCTCGTCGGTTCCCCGATCTTCCGAGCGGAGGCGGTCCTTCGCGGCCTCGCGGTCGAGCTCCGCCGAGAGTACGTGGTTCCGGAACGAGAACGCGTCGCGGAACGCTTCCTCGGTTCCGGGCCACTCCTCGGGCGGGATCACGGCCGGACACCGGGTGTGGAACCGACAGCCGGACGGCGGGTCCATCGGTGACGGCACCGTCCCTTCGAGGATGATGCGCTCGTCGCGGTCGCCGGGATCGATCCGCGGGACCGCCGACAGCAGCGATCGCGTGTAGGGATGGGCGGGGTTCTCGAACAGCTCGTCGACCGGTGCGGTCTCGACGATCTCGCCGAGATACATTACGGCTACCCGGTCGGCGACGTGGCGAACCACGCTCAGGTCGTGGGCGATGAACACCAGGGAGAGACCGAGGTCGGCCTGGAGCTCGTCGAGTAGGTTCAGGATCTGGGCCTGGACCGAGACGTCGAGCGCGCTCACCGGCTCGTCGGCGATGATGAGTTCGGGTTCGAGCGAGAGTGCCCGCGCGATGCCGACGCGCTGTTGCTGGCCGCCGGAGAACTGGTGTGGGTAGCGGGTGGCGTGGCCGGGCTTCAGCCCGACGCGTTCGAGCAGGTCGCGTGCGCGCTCCGTGCGGTCGTCGGCGTCCGTACCGATGTCGTGGACCTCCATCGGCGCGGTCAGGATCTCGCCGACGGTCTGGCGCGGGTTCAGCGCTGCTAGCGGGTCCTGGAAGATCATCTGGAGGTCGCGGCGGTGCGGCCGCATTTCGCCGGCCGAGAGTCCGGTGAGTTCCTCACCGTCGTAGTGGACCGATCCCGCGGTCGCGTCGTCGAGATTGAGGATCGTCCGGCCGAGCGTCGACTTCCCACAGCCGGACTCGCCGACGACCGCGAGCGTCTCGCCCGCCTCGACGGCCAGGTCGACGCCGTCGACCGCACGGACGGTCGTATCGTCGCCAACCAGGCGGTCGAGAACCCCGCCCGACTGATCGAAGTGTTTCTTCAACCCCTCGACCGCGAGCAGGGGGTCGTCGGTGCGTTCGTCGGTTCGGGTCGTTTGCAGGCTCATAGCTGCTCCTCCTCGGGTCCACGGCGGAGACAGGCCGCCACGTGGTCGCCCCACTCGTCGTCGGGCATCGTTCCGTCGTCGAGGGTTCGCCCGACCGGCCTGAAGTCGGGCGGAACCTCGTAGCACTCGCGTTTCGCCTCCGGACACCGCGGCGCGAAGTGACACGCGTAGGGGATATCGATCAGGTCGGGGACGTTCCCCTCGATCGGCTGGAGGTCCTCCGTCGGTGTGTCGAGTCGCGGCGTGCTGGCGATCAACCCCTGGGTGTAGGGATGCTGTGGGTTGTCGAACAGCTCGCGGGCCTCCGCGCGTTCGACGATCTCGCCGGCGTACATCACGTTCACCCGGTCACAGACCTCGGCGACCACCGAGAGGTCGTGCGTGATGAGCAGGATCGAGGTGTCGAAGGCGTCCTTCAGCGCCCGGAGCTCGTCGAGGATCTGGGCCTGAATGGTGACGTCCAGAGCAGTGGTGGGCTCGTCGGCGATCAGGAGATCGGGCTCGGCCGCGAGCGCCATCGCGATCATCGCGCGCTGGCGCATCCCACCGGAGAACTCGTGGGGGTAGTCGACCGCCCGGCTCTCGGGTTCGGGGATCTCGACGGTTTCGAGCATCTCGATCGCGCGCCGCCACGCCTCGCTGTCTTTCGCCGCGCCGAGGATCTTGCGCTTCACCTCCGCCGACAGGCGCGTCGACTCGCCGCCGTGGCCGTGGAGTCGGACCGACTCGGCGATCTGCTCACCCACCGTCAGGGTGGGGTTGAGGCTGTTCATCGGATCCTGAAACACCATCGAGATCGCCCCGCCGCGCATCTCGCGGCGCTCGGCGTCGGACATCGCCAGCAGCGACTCGTCGTGGAGTCGGACGTCGCCGTCCGCGATCTCGCCCGACTCCTCGACGATACCCGCGATGCTGTCGGCGAGCACGCTCTTGCCGGAGCCGGACTCGCCGACCAGCCCCACGATCTCGCCCGATCGGATGGTGAGATCGACCTCGTTCACGGCGTCGACGGTGCCGCGCGGGGTCGGGAACCGGGTGTGAAGCCCGTCGACTTCGAGCAGGCTCATCGGTTCTCGACCTCCCCTTCGCTCACGTCGAAGACGTCGCGCAGCCCGTCACCGAGCGTGTTGAACGCGAGCACGACGAACATGATGGCGAAGCCGGGCATCACGCTGATCCACCACGCCTGACTGATGAACTGCCGGCCGTCCGACAGCAGGAGCCCCCACGTCGGCGTGGTCGGCTTGACGCCGAGTCCGAGGAAGGACAGGCCCGCCTCCGCGAGGATCGCGAGCGGGATCATCAGCGTCGCCTGAACGATCAGCGGCGCGACCGCGTTCGGCAGGATCTCTCGCGTCATGATCCGCCGATCGGTCATCCCGATCGCGCGCGCCGCGGTGACGTACTCCTCCTCGCGCAGCGACAGTACCTCGCCCCGAATCAGCCGGGCGAAGTCGTCGATGTACGCGATCCCGATGGCGATGATGACGTTCTGCACCCCCAGTCCGCCGGAGATGGCGATGATCCCGACCCCGAGGATGAGTTCGGGAAACGCCCACTGGAAGTCGACGTACCGCATCAGCGCGCTGTCGATCCAGCCGCCGTAGAACCCGGCGAGCAGCCCGATCGACGTCCCGATCGTGAACGCGACCGCGACGGTAGCGAGCGCCACGAGCAGCGAGACGCGCGCACCGTAGATGATGCGCGAGAGCAGGTCGTGACCGACCGAATCGGTTCCGAGAGGATGCCAGACCCGTTCGGTGCCGGGGTCGTCGTCGAAGTTCCCGACCGAGTGGCTGTTCGGCTCCTGCATCACCCCGAAGGTCGCTTCGGGATCGTGCGGGGCGAGAAACGGCGCGAACACCGCGACGACGACGAACAGCACGACGACCACGGCCCCGAACAGCGCCAGCTTGTCCGCCAACAGCCCCTCGACGATCCGCTGGCGGGTGGTGCGGTGCTCCTCGACTGCATCGCCGGTGTCGCGGTACTCCGGCGGGACGTCCGTCGGCCCCGGTTCGGCGGGCGTGTTTGGCCCGACACCGGACTCGGTAGCGTCGCTCATGCGCCTTGACCCCCTCCGTAGCCGATACGCGGATCGAGGACCGTGTACGCGAGGTCGACCGCGAGATTCGTGAACACCATCACGCCAGCGACGAGCAGGATGACCGCCTGGGTCACCGGGTAGTTGCGATCGAGCATCGAGTCGACCAGCAACCGACCGAGGCCCTGGATGCCGAACACGATCTCGACCGTGACGCTGCCGACGAGCACGAGCGCGAGCTGGATGCCGGCGACCGTGACGACCGGGATCAGCGCGTTCTGGAGTGCGTGCTTGTAGAGAGAGGTACGGTCGCTCACGCCTTTGGCGCGCGCGGTTCGCATGTACGGCTCGTTCAGGACTTCGAGCAGCGACGATCGCATCATCCGCATCACGACCGCGGCGTACGGCAGCCCGACTGCGATCCCCGGCAGCAGGATGCTCTTCAGCCACGGCACGACCCCCTCGTTCAGCGGTGTGTAGCCCACGACCGGCAGCAGCTCGAACCAGACGCCGAACACGAGCGCGAGCAGGATGCCGACGAAGAAGGCGGGCATCGAGACCCCGAGGAAGGCCGTGATCGTCGCGACGTAGTCCGCGGGCTCGCCCTTCCGGGTCGCGCTCACGATGCCGGCCGGGATGGCGATGCCGAGTCCGACGACGATGGCGAACAGAGCGATCGAGATCGTCCGCGGTGCGGCCTGGCTCACGAGCGTCGCGACCGGCTGGCTGGTGCTCAAGCTCTGACCGAACTGGAGCGTCGCCATGTCGCCCAGCCACTCGACGTACTGGACGTACAGCGGCTGATTCAGGCCGAGTTCGGCACGTAGCGCGGCGACCGCCTGCGGGGTCGCCTCCTGGCCGAGCATGGACCGGACGGGACCGCCGGGGATCAGCCGGAGCCCGACGAACACCGTGGTGGCGACCATCCACATCACGAGGACGGCGTGGCCGACGCGCTTCGCGATATAGCGGCGCATGCTACTCGTCGACCCACGTGGTGTGGAAGTTGCGCAGGTAGGGGATGTGGGTGAACCCCTTCACGCTCGACTGCTTCGCCGCGAGGTCGTCCTGGTGCATCAGGTAGGCGTGTGGTGCTTGCTCGATGAGACGGTCTTCGAGGGTGTGGAGCACCTGCGCGCGCTGCTCGCGGTCGGTCGTCCGGCGCTGTTTCGCGAGTAGCTCGTTGACCCGATCGTCGACGAAGTTGATCCAGTTCAGCGAGCCGCCATCGTCGGGTTTGCGGTAGAACTGGTAGAGCGACTGGTCGGGGTCAGGGTCGCCGACGCTGCCGCTGACGGTCGTGTCGTAGTTGCCTTTCTCGTACCGCGACCAGTAGGTCGAGCTCGTGACCTGCTCGATGTTCACCGAGAAGCCGGCCTCGTTCAGCTGCCGGCGCACCTCCTTCGCCGAGCGCAGGTTGCTCTTGGTGGCGAGGATGCTGAACGAGGCTCCCATCGCCCCCGACTCCTCGAGTAGCTGCTGGCCCCGCTCCGGATCGTAGTCCTGTGCGCTCGGTTTGTCCTCGCGCCACACCCACTCCGTCGCCTTGTTGATCGGGCCGACATCGGGGAGGGCGTTGCCGAAGTACGCCGTCTGTACGAACTGCTCGTTGTTGATCGACTTGGCGATCCCGAGCCGGGTCTTCTTGGACCCGAACGGCTCGCGGCGCTCGTTCATCGCGAAGCCGTACCAGTTGACGCCCGGCGCGGAGAGCTTGCTCACGCCGCTCGCGCTCTCGACCTTGTCGACGTTCTGGAGCGGGACGAGGTTCGAGAAATCCACGTCGCCGCTCCGGAGCGCGTTGACCAGCGTCGCGGGCTCCGGGATGGGCTGGATGTCCACGCCGTCGAGGTACGGCAGCGAGTTGCCCTCGGCGTCGGTCCCGAAGTAGTCGTCGTACGCATCGAGCGTGATTCCGGAGCCGACCTGGTGATCGGTCACCTCGAACGGGCCGGTGCCGACGGGCGTGACCCGGTACTGATCCTTGCCCATCTCCTCGATGGCCTGCTTGCTCACGATGGTCGCCGCGCGGCCCGGACCGCGGGTCAGGTAGATGAGCGCGGGGGCCAGCGGTTCTTCGAACCCGATCTCGACGGTGTAGTCGTCCTGCACCACGACGCCACCGTCGTCGATCGGCTTCAGCGTCGACAGCTTCGGGGCGGCGGGGGTCTCCTCGGAGATGGTGCGGTCGATGGTGTACTTCACGTCCTCGGCGGTGAACTCGGCCCCGTTGTGGAACGTCACACCCTCTCGGAGGTCGAACGTGAACGTACTGCCGCCGTCGGTGACCTCCCAGTCCTTCGCGAGATCGCCCCGGACGGTGAGGTCCTCCTTCAGCGTGACGAGACCGTTGAACACGTTGGAAGCCACCTGGAAGTACTGCCCGACAGTGATGTACGGCGGGTCGAGGATGTCGATGCTCCCGGTGTACCACGCGGCCGAGAGGCGACCGCCACGCTGGCTCGACGAGGGCGTCGCCCCGCTGGCGTTTCCGCCGTCACCGGAGCCGTTGCCGGAGCCACCGGAACCGCCGCTGCCGCCGGAACCGTTGCCCGAATCACCGCCACCGCCACTACCGCCGCCGGTACAGCCGGCGAGGGCTGTCATGCCGGCCGCGCCGAGTAGCTCGATCGTCGTCCGCCTGTCGACGACCGGCCCGCTCAGATCCGCGTCGGTAATCGTGTCATCTGATCCCATGAGACGATGGTACGGAGTGATCGACTTCGCTATACACCCGAATATAGCCGGGTCGGAGCAGGAACGATGGTGACATGGCGTCCCATTCGATCCGAACCCGCCTCACAGCGCGTCGAGCAACGTTCAACTCCGTGGACACCGTAGGGTGTTCAATGCGAGAAGTGACCCTCCGGGTGCGCCACCACGGCGAACCCGAGAGCGACGTCAGCGCCGACCATCCCGACCTCACCCTCAAATCGGTGTCGTCGATGACGGGGAGTGCCGCCGAACGAAAACGTATTATCGAAATTTCAGGGTCGGAGACATCGATCGAGGACTTTCTCGCGGATTTCAGGGCGGCCGATGCCGTGCTCGATGCGTCGCCGCTGACGCCGCTCGCCGTCCCACGGGTGCTGATCGACATCACGTACGACAGCTATCGGTGGGACAGCATCTCCCAGCGCCTCGCCGACATGGGTGTCCACTACCGGACCGGGACGACGATCACCGCCGGCTGGGAGCGCTGGACGGTGTACCTCGACGAAGGCGACGATCTCCACGAGATCATCGACTCGCTCGAACACGCCGGCAACGAGACCGACCTCGTTCGGAGCGTCGAACTCGACGAGGTGAACGAGCGCGAGCAGCTCGAACTCTCCCCCGTCGTCGACGAGCTGACGCGCCGCCAGACCGAGGTTCTCGCCACTGCGATCGACCTCGGCTACTACCAACACAAGACCGACACCAGCATCGAGGACATCGCCGCCGCGGTCGACATCGCCTCCACGACGGCGTGGGAACACCTCGCACGGGCCGAATCGAAGGTGATGGCCACGATCGGAGGCCACCTCGCCTCGGTCAGTCACGCGTCCTCTGATCGGTAGGGTGATCCCCAGCGCCGACGCGAGCGACGAGAACACCCACAAGCACGACCAACAACGCTACGGACGAGTCGTACAGGAGTACGACACCGTGGCGGCGGTACGAGCGCGCCGATTCGGGCAGGTGTCGAGCACGCCGGTTCAGACGGGTGCCGAGCGCGTCAGAAAATCGGTGTGACCGACGCGCCGACGTAGAGAACGGCGACGAGGAACACCCAGACGATGTCGACGAAGTGCCAGTACAGCGAGACCGTCGCGATCGAGGTGTCACGGCCAGCCTCGTACTGGCCGAGATGCGCGCGAACGACGAGGATTCCCAGGAGAACGGTCCCGAGCGCGACGTGGAGACCGTGGAGCCCGGTGAGACCGTAGAAGGCGCTCCCGAAGATCCCCGACGCGATCGTGAACCCCTCGCCGACGATGAGGTCGTGATACTCGTAGATCTGCCCCCCGACGAACAGCAGACCGAGCACGAACGTCGTCACGAGCAGGAACCCGAACCGTCGCCGGTTGCCCGTTTCGAGCGCCGAGTGGGCGAAATGCAGTGTGAAACTGCTTACCACCAGCAGTGCGGTGTTCACGACCAACACCGTGGTCAGCAACTCGGGGATCTCGCCGGGTGGCCAGCCGCCCGCCCGGATGAAGAAGTAGTAGATGAACCCGCCGGCGAACGTGAACACGTCGGTCGCGAGGAAGAGGTACATCGCGCCCCGGAGCGATCCCGGCTCGCGTTCGTCCGTCGCGCGCGTCCAGAAATCCGCGATGAACCCCTGATACAGCCAGCCGAACAGCCCAGCCAGGAAGACGAGCGCGCCGCCGCCGAACACTACCGGCCCGACGAACCCGGGAATGATCGCGACCTCGCCGTGGCCGAGAAAGTAGAGCCCGGCTCCGAGATACAGCCCGGTGGCCCCGATCGCACAGACGATCGGCCACCACGTCGCCTCGCTTCGCCCGAGCGGGAAATCCATCCCGACCGGTGGCTCGTGGGCGTCCGTGTCCTCGCCAGTGTCGGTCGCCGTTCCCATGTACTCGGGTTGGACGCAGTCCGGCAAAAAGACCCTGGCTGCGCCCCGCCACTGTCCGCGATCGGTCAGCCGTGGTTCACTGCTCTCCTCCCTCTTCGGACGGGCGATTTATCTCCCCGGCCGTCGGATTCGAAACGACGCCATCGATGACGTCCACACCGAACACTCCCGTCGTCGCGTCGCCCTCGTGGCGGGTCGCGATCGGGCTGATCGCCGCCACGGTGGGCTACCTCGTCGTTCTCCTCGGCGTTGGGCTCGCCGCGTGGGGTGGGATCGACGCCGTGTATCGAATCCCGATTCTCGCCGTCCCTGCCGCGGGCCTCGTGCTCGCTGTCGCTGGCGGCGTGTTGATCCAGCGCGAGCGCTCGGCCGGCTGAACGGCTCCGCGACGCCTCGCTCGATCACCCCTCGTCCTCGTCTGACTCCTCGCCAGTGACGAGGGCGGTGATCGCCCTGGCGGTCTCGGAGTGGCCCGTCCGCTCGCTCTCGGCGATGATCCGGCCGGTGATATACGTGATGCCCACGAGCGCGACGAACGGCACCACGAGCAGCGCCTGACTGACGAGCCGCGCGACCGGGGCCGGGCCGCCGACGGTGGTCCCGGCGAACAGGAGGATGAAAAACAGCAACATCCCGAGCGGGATGAAGTTGACCGTGAGATCGAGCAGCGTTTCGCGGTCGAAGACACGCTCTGCCATCGACGCGGTGTAGACGCCGGAGCGGTATGTAGCTACCGAGAGGCACGTCGAACTCGGACCGTCGGCCGACTCGGTTCTGGCCGTCGTATCTGATGCAAGGACGAGCTATTTGTGGCCCCTCCATCCACACGAGGCATGGGATTCACGCCGATCGAGGACTACGGCGTCATCGGGAACCTCGAAACCTGCCCGCTGATCGGGAACGACGGTTCGATCGACTGGTGTTGTTTCCCCCACATCGAGTCGTCGAGCGTTTTCGCCGGGATCCTCGACGACGACGGCGGTGGCCACTTCGCCATTCAGCCCAGCGGGGCGTTCGAGTCGACACAGGAGTACGTCACCCGGACGAACGTGCTTCGGACGACCTTCGAGACCGACTCGGGAACGATGACGCTGACCGATTTCATGCCCGTGGTCGACGGGGTAGAGCTCGGCCACACCACGAGCGCGATCTACCGGAAAGTGACCTGTACCGAGGGCACCGTCGAACTGGATGCCGAGTTCGATCCACGGTTCGACTATGAGCGCGTCGGCACCACGGTCGAGCAGACCCACGAGGGCGTCCTCGCCCGCGGCAACGGCGAACAGCTCTACCTCTGGAGTCCGGCGTCGTTCGAGTCCTCGGAGGGTGAGGAAGAACACGCCGAGGCGACCGAACGTCTCGGCACCGACGAGACGATGTGGTTCGTGCTCCAGTACAACGACCGCGAACCGGTCGATGCCGCCGACTGCGCGGCACTGCTGCGCGAGACCATCGATTACTGGCAGGACTGGACCCACCAGTGTCTCGATGCATCAGGCTGCCCATTCGAGGGTCCCTATCACGACGACGTGATCCGATCGGGGCTCGTGCTCCGGCTCCTGATGAACCCCCAGACCCACGCCATCGCGGCCGCGCCCACCACCTCGCTGCCCGAGGAGGTCGGTGGCGTTCGCAACTGGGACTACCGCTACGCGTGGATTCGGGACGTCTCCTACACCATCCAGGCACTCAACGAGCTCGGCCACGAGCGCGAGGCGCGCAACGGGTTCGACTGGTGTCTCACGATGTGTCACAAGGACGATCCGGGCGAGATCGCCCACCCGCTGTACGGCCTCCACTACGAACCCGAGATGATCGAGGAGGAACTCGACCATCTTTCGGGGTACCGACACTCCAAACCCGTCCGGATCGGCAACGCAGCCGGCGACCAACAACAGCTCGACACCTACGGCGAACTCGTCACCGCGATCTACACCGCGACCGACTACGGCGAGGAGATCTTCGCGGGCGAGTGGGAGGTCATCGAGGAGGTGATCGATCACGTCTCCGGGGTCTGGACGAACAAGGACAAGGGCATCTGGGAGGTCCGAAACGAACCGAAACACGTCGTCCACTCGAAGGCGCTGTGCTGGGCGGCGCTCGACAGGGGGATCAAGATCGCGGAAGACAACGACTTCGACGCCCCCACCGACCGTTGGAAGGGCGAACGCGATGCGATCCGCGAAGCCGTCCTCGAAGAGGGGTTCGACGAGGAACTCGGTTGCTTCACGCAGACGTTCGAGGGCGAAACCGTCGACGCGGCCGCGCTCAGACTCGGCAGCATCGGTTTGTTACCCTTCGATGACGACCGGATGCAGAGCACGATCGACGCCGTGATCGACCACCTCGTGACTGATGACGGCCTCGTGATGCGCTACGAGGGCGACGACGGCCTGCCTGGCGAAGAGGGTGCGTTCGTGCTGTGTTCGTACTGGCTGGTCGAGTGTCTCGCGCTCTCCGGCCGTGTCGAGGAGGCCCACGACGTCTTCGAGAGCGTGACGGATCATCTGAGCCCGCTTGGACTGTTCGCCGAGGAGATCGATCCCGATACCGGCGAGCACCGCGGCAACTTCCCGCAGGCGTTCAGCCACATCGGACTGATCAACGCCGTGCTCTACCTCAACCGGGCCGAACCGGGCGAGGTCCTCGATCCGATCGGCAGGGGAGCGACCGAGATCACCACCGATTCGAAAAAGTAGCTCCGAAAGGTCAAAAATCGACGCTATCGTCCGTTTCGTCCGGCCAGGAGCACCGTTCCGGCGAGGAGTGCGATGGCCGCGACGACAGGCCCGAAGCCAGGACCGCTGCCCGAGCTGGTCGTCGTCGCGTTGCTGCTACCGCCGGTCGTGGCCACTTCGGCGTCGCCGTCGGCGGTCGCGGTGGTCGCTTCTTCGGTCGTCATCGATGCGTTGCCGGTTTCGGTCGACGTCGCGTTGCCGGTCGTTCCGTTGGCGGTCGCCCCAGCGGCCGTCTCGTTCTCGTCAGCCGTTCCGTTGCTGTCGGTCGTTTCGTTACCGTCGGCCGTCGCGTTTCCACCGTCGGTCGCGGCTGCGGTCGCGTTCGACGCCGTGAGGTTCGCGGGGCCGATGGCGGACTCGGTGAGGTTCGCCGCTTCGATCGCGTCCGGATGGAGCTGCTGGGCCATCTCGGTCAGCGGCAGCACAACCCGGGGTGCAGGCTGGCTGACGTAGCTGTTGTTCACGACGATCGTCTGGTTCTGCTGGACGGCGGTCGTGTCCGCCCACGGCGTGCCGTTCGGGATCATCGCCGGGCTGGTCGTCACGAGCCACTCGGGATCGCGCTGGGCGACGACCTCGTCGCTGATCTGCTTGTACCCCTCGATGCTGGCGTTCGCCGCGAGATTCGATCCGCCGGCAGTCTCGATCATCGAGCCGATGAACGTGTTGTTGCCCGCGACGTACCCGCCACTCAGCAGGTAGAGCGTCCGTGGCGTGGATTCGTTGGCGACCGCGTCGCGAACCGACTCGACGCGGGAGTCCATCGTGTCCGCGATGCGGTTCGCGCCCTCACACGCACCGACGAGTTCGCCGGTGAGTCGCGTCTTCTCGGTGACGTCTTCGATTGAGCCGGCAAAGCCGAACTTGAACACGGTCAGCCCGGCGCTACGGAGGCTTTCGACCGTCTCGTTCGGGACCACGTTCGGCGCGAGCACGAGGTCGGGTTCGAGTCCCACGACTGACTCGACGTTGGCGTACTGCTGACCCGCGCCCGAGACGTTCGTCCGCGTCTCGGCTCCGTCGAGGTAGCTGGCGTACTTCGTGAGTCCAACGACTTTCTCGCGCGCGCCGATCTCCCACATCGTCTGGGCGGCGCTCGGCGAGAGCGTGACGACCGATTCGGGCTCGCCCTCGACGGTGACTTCGGTGCCGGTCGCGTCGGTCGCCGTCGTCGGGAACGAGCAGTTCGCCTGTTGGACCGCCGGTGCCGTCGGACCACCGATCGTTTCGGTCGTCGTCTGTGCGGTCGCCGCGCCGGTCGCCGCCGCAGCCGGCCCGACTGCACCGAGCAGTACCACCGCAGCAAGAACCATCGAAAGAACGTTGCTTCGCATAGCGGGACGGTGCGACCGACACAATAAATATTTACCTAAAGCAACCCGGGTTGCAGTCATGGGTACGGGGACGCGAACCGGAGCCGAAACTGCCACAGCCACGGAGGCCGACGCCGACACGGACGCTGGCCCCGACACGGACGCGGCGGGATCGGGCGTGGTTCGACGCGCGGTCGCGTGGTCCGCCGGCCTCGCGATCGCGTTGATCGCGGTGGTGCTCGCCGGCGCGACGGTCGGGCCGGTCGGGATCGAGTACGGCGTGGTCGCGAAGGCCGTACTCGACGCGCTCCCGTGGTTCTCGGTTCGCGTCCCCGAAACCGCAGCGACGATCGTGCTCGGCATTCGGCTGCCCCGGATCGCGCTCGCGGCGGTCGTGGGGTGTGCGCTCGGCGGTGCGGGCACCGTGATGCAGGGCTTCTTCAGAAATCCGATGGCCGATCCCTCGATCATCGGGGTCTCGACCGGCGCGGCGGTCGGCGCGGTCGCGTCGATCGTCTTCCCGCTCGCGATCCCGTTCGGCCTCGGCCTCCAGGGTGCGGCGTTCGCCGGCGCGCTGATCGCGGCCTTTGCGGTCTACGCCATCGCCACCGAGGGCGGCCGGACGCCGGTGGCAACCCTCCTGCTCGCGGGCGTCGCGATCCAGACGTTTCTGGGAGCGGTGATCTCCTATATGCTGATCCAGTCGGGCGAGAGCCTCCGGCAGGTGACTTACTGGCTGATGGGTCACCTCCACAACGCGGGCTGGGACGAGGTCGCGATCACCCTCCCGGTCGTCGTCCTCGCTCTCGCCGTCCTACTCGCGTACAGTCGCGATCTCAACGTCCTCCTGCTCGGCGAGAACGATGCCCACGCGCTCGGAATCGAGGTCGAACGCACCAAGCGCGTGCTGCTTGCGGTGTCGAGCGTGCTGACGGCGGCCGCGGTCGCGGTCACGGGCGTGATCGGGTTCGTGGGACTGATCGTCCCGCACGTGATGCGGCTGCTCGTCGGCCCCGATCACCGAATCTTGCTGCCGACCAGCACGCTCGCCGGCGGGGGATTCCTCGTCGCCGCCGACACCCTCGCTCGGTCGGGGTCTGCCGAACTCCCTGTCGGAATCGTGACCGCAGCGGTCGGCGCGCCCTTCTTCCTCTACTTGCTCCGCCGCCAGGAGGTCCACGCGCTGTGATCGACATCGAGGATCTCTCGATCGCGTTCGGGGACATCGAGGCAGTAAGCGACGCCAGTCTCGCCGTCGACCGTGGCGAGATCGTCGGGCTGGTCGGCCCGAACGGCGCGGGCAAGACCACTCTACTGAGCGCGATCAACGGGCTGATCGACCCCACCGAAGGAAGTGTTCACATCGCCGGCGACGACGTCGGCGACCTCTCGGCGCGCGCGATCGCCCGCCGGGTCGCGACCGTGCCTCAGGAGACGAGCCTCTCCTTTGCGTTCCCGGTCCGCGAGGTGGTGGCGATGGGCCGGACGCCCTACCGCTCGCGGTTCGAGCGCGCTTCGGCGACCGACCGCGAGCACACCCGGCGCGCGATGGAGCGAACAGGGGTGAAGCGCTTCGCTGACCGCACCATCGACGAAGTCAGCGGCGGCGAGCGCCAGCGCGTGGTGCTCGCCCGAGCGCTCTGTCAGGATCCACAGGTATTGGTTCTCGACGAGCCGACCGCGAGCCTCGACATCAACCACCAGGTCCGCACGCTGTCGCTCGTCCGGGAGTTCGTCGCCGACGGCCGGGCGGCGCTGTGTGCGATCCACGATCTCTCGCTCGCCGCACGCTTCTGTGATCGGCTCGCCCTGATCGCTGAGGGGCGGATCGTCGCCACCGGCCCGCCCGAGGCGGTGCTGACCGAGACACACGTCGAGCGTGCGTTCGACGCCGACGCTGCCGTGACCCGCCACCCCGTCACGGGAGCGGTCGACGTGACCGCGACGACGGATCGAGCGGAGCGCGACAGCCGGGTTCACGTTCTCGGTGGCGGACGGACGGCCGCACGAGCCATCGTCACGCTCGCCGAGGCCGGGTTTGCGATCTCGGCGGGCGTTCTCCCGAGCGGCGACGTTGCGACCGAGGCCGCCACCGCCCACGGAGCCGAGACCCTCACCGCGGAGCCGTTCGCACCGATCGACGAGCGCACCCGTGAACGGGCTGCGGGGGCGGTTCAGGAGGCCGATGTCGTGGTGTTGGCTGGCCCCACGGACGAAACGAACCGTGCGCTCGCCGCCGAGGCCGGCCGGCTGGTCGTCGTCGAGAACGACACATCGGACACCGAAACGCGGGCGACCACGGGCGCGCTGGACGGTCGGCTCCGGCCCGCATGTGTCGTCGACATTGAGGAGCTCCCTGCCGGTGTCGAGACGTCACTCCAGACCACGACCGATCCAGAACGGCCCGAGGCGGCGGCCGACGACTGAGGTCACTCGTCGATGTACCGCTCGTAGAGCAGGTCAGCGACCCGTATGGCGATCGCGAGTGGCGGGACGATCGAGAACGCCGCCAGCAACGCCAGTGTGAGCTCCCGGCTCGAAGGGACCCCAGTCGCAGTGAGAAGATCGACGTACGCGAACAGCGTCTCGTGGAACAACGCAACGAAGGGGACGAACACCACGACGACGGTGACGAGCCTGATCGCGGTCCGTGGATCGACGCCGTAGATCGATCGGGGCGGTCGTGACACGGCTACGTCGTCGGCTGGCCGGCCTCCGCCACCTCGCGGTCGGTCCCGCTGGCGGCCGACTCGCTGAGCTGTGTGGTCACCAGTCCGTTCACGTGCTCCGGATCGGGCACGTTGCTGAGCGCGAGGTTCACGCCGCCCGAGCCGGCAGTGTACACCGCGATATCGCCGTACGAGAGCGTGCGTTCGACCACCGACTGATCGAAGGCAGTGTTCTGGACTCGCCCGATCGGGATCCGTGTGACCGAACGCGAGAGCACGCCCGTCTTCTCGTAGATCGCCTTCGTCGTGAACACGTACCGGGTGCTCCACCGCGTGAGATACGCCCACGCGACGATCGCGAGCCCGATCGGGACGAGGACGAGTGCGACCCACTCGGGCACTCTCGGAACCTCGATCTCGCGCGAGAGCCACACACCGACCATGCTCAGCCCGAACCCGATCGCCATCGGGAGCGTCGCCGGGGCGAGGCTCGGCGTCCCGGCCCAGAGCACCTCCTCCCCGGCGGTGAGGGGGAGCCAGTCGGTCGATTCGACGCCCGAGGTCATCCCTCGAAACCATGGCGAGCACGGACTTACGCGTTTTCGTCCGTCGTGCGGGGTGGGGACATCGGTCGGCGTCGTTTCCGATCCGAGGACGAGCGGTTTTTATCCCTCGGCGCGGGAGGGTCGCTACGATCGAATGCAACGCATAGCGCCCGGTGGTGTGTCGACGACGCGAACCCCGAGCAGGAGCCCGGACGAGGGAGCCACAGCCGCCGGCTGGATGGGGGTGGCCGAGGAACCGTGACGGGGTCGGACGCGCGGTCGGTTTCGATCATCATCCCGACCTACAACGAGCGCGAGAACATCGAGCGCGTCGTCGATCGATGCCGGGCAGCGCTCGAAGACTACCGCTTCGAGATCGTGGTCGTCGACGACGACTCGCCCGACAAGACGTGGCAGCTCGTCGCCGACGCGTACGAGGGGGCGGAGACGGTGCGAATCGTCCGCCGGACCGAGGAGTCCGGTTTGGCGACCGCGGTTTCGCGCGGATTCGACGAGGCGACCGCCGAGCTGTGTGCGGTCATCGACGCCGACCTCCAGCATCCGCCCGAGAAGCTCCCCGCGTTCATCGAGGCGTTCGACACCGGCGCGGACATCGTGATCGGGAGTCGCCACGTCGCCGGCGGCGGTGTCGAGAACTGGTCGCTGCTCCGTCGGATCGTCAGCCGCGGCGCGATGGCGATCGCCAAGCTCGCACTGCCGCCGACGCGCGGCATCTCGGACCCGATGAGCGGGTTTTTCGCCATCCGCCGCGAGATCATCGACGGCGTCGCGCTCGCGCCCACCGGCTACAAGATCCTGCTCGAAGTCCTGATGAAATGTGAGTACGACCGGATCGCGGAGGTGCCGTACGTGTTCACCGAGCGCGAACGCGGCGAGTCGAAGCTGACTGCCGACGAGTATCTCGGCTTCCTCACGCATATCTACGACCTCCGACGTAACGGCTACGGCGGACGCGAGCAGGATATCCCGGTTTCAGTTGAGGGTCCGTAGTCGCTCGAACACTCGATCGACGAACCAATAGCACTAAATCGGATCCCGACCTTCGATTCGTGTATCATGCGTTCGCTCTCCCGCCAGCGACTCGGGGCGGTACTGATCCTTCTTGCCGTCGTGGGCGTCGTCGGATCGTTCGCGGTGAGTGCGGCGACCACACCCGGTGCCGGGGCGGGATCGGCGAACGACTCGACGGATCGTGGCCGGACGCTCGTCGGGATGCAGGCCGAGGGACGAGTCGCGATGCTCGATGCGAACGGCGACCCGCTCTGGCGGATCGGGAGCGACAACGTCGATTACTTCGACGTCACGATGCTCGACAACGGTAGCGTTCTCGCGGGGTTCGTTGCCGAGGGCCAGCAGTCCTGTGGCCCGTACGAGTCGCCGTGTTCCCGGACGGGCTTTCGGCTGATCGAACCCGGTCCGGAGCCCACCGTCGCGAACGAGTGGTCGTTCCCGGTACGGACGAAACTCAACAGTGAGGTTCACGACGTCGAGAAGCTGCCCTCGGGCGAGTACCTCCTGACCGACATGGAGTACGAGCGCATCTTCACTGTCGCCGAAAACGGATCGATCACCTGGCAGTGGAACGCCAGCCAGCACTACGACGCGCCGCCTGACGTGACGACCACCGACTGGCTTCACATCAACGACGTCGACCGGATCGGCGACGGCCGGTACATGGTGTCGGTCCGGAACGCGAATCAGCTACTGGTCGTCGAGCGCGGTGAGGGCGTGGTCGACGTGATCAACGAGGACCGCGAGCAGGGCAACGACGCGAACTGCAAACGGAACAACGGGCTCGCGGACTACAGCAACGACAGCGGTGGCGACGTGCTGTGTGGCGATCCCGAGGTCATGGACCACCAGCACAACCCGCAGTCGCTCGACGACGGCGCGGTTCTCGTCGCCGACAGCGAGAACGACCGCGTGATCGAACTTCACGAGAACGAGGGCGAGTGGGACGTTTCGTGGGGGGTCGACACCTCGAACGGCGTGCGGTACGACTGGCCGCGCGACGCCGACCGCCTGCCGAACGGCAACACGCTGATCACCGACTCGCGGAACAACCGTGTCGTCGAGGTCACGCCGAACGGCACCACGGTGTGGAGCGCCGACACCGGGATCTGGCCCTACGAGGCCGAGCGACTCCCCTACGGCGAACTCCTTGACGACAACCGAACCTCGCGGCTCAACGGGAGCGGCGACACCCCCGGTCGATCGACCGGGTCGGCGCTTCCGCTCGTCGATCAGGCCTACGCCGGACTCTCGTTCGTGGTTTCGCTCCCCACGTGGTTCCAGCCGTGGCACATCGGTGTGATCGCGGGTGCGGTCGTCCTCACGCTCGTCGGGGGCGTGTTGATCGTGAGTGGTCGGTGGAACCGATAGCTCCTGTCCGCCAAGCAGCGTCAGGGATGCCGTAGTCAGTCACCGAACGGGGTGCTATCGGCGGGGTAATATACGCCGAGCACACGCAGGCCGCGAGGACTTTCTCGACCTGCTCGATAACGGGTGTATGGGGAGTGGAACGTACCCGACGAACGAGAGTGGGACGCCGGTGTGCGCCCGTCCTGGGGAGGACGAACAACCGTGTTTGCAGGAGGTCTCGGTTCCGGGAGCGCCCTGCGAGGAGCACCGCGGCCGGAGCCCGATGTTCGACGAACGGGTGATCTGGCGGCCACGCGATCCGCAGTGGACGCTCTGAGAACGCCAGCGACTCGACCGCACGAGCGGAAAACTCCGGACGGTGCTTATTCGAGGTAGCCGAGGTCTTGAAGTCGTTTCTGGACGTCTTCGTCCCGTTCGACCCCGTCGGTATCGGCGATCTCTATCGCGGCGAGGCGGTCCTCGAGTGCGGCGCGGAGCGCGTCCCAGCCTTCGCCGGTCGGGTCCGCGAGCGGATCACGCTCGTTGGGGTCGTCGCGGCGGTCGAACCCCTCGATCCCGTCGTTCGTGTAGATCAGTTTGCGCTCCGGCGTCCGGACCGCGACCTGGAGCGCGTCGGGTGCGAGCCGGCCGGGCTCGGTCGGCGTCGAGGCGACCTCGCTGATCGCGAGTTCGTCGTCGAGGTCGTCGCCCTCGATCGCCGGTCTGAGTGATCGGCCGCGGTAGCTCGTCGGCGCGTCGACGCCGGCGTAATCGAGGATCGTCGGTGCGATGTCGATGTGGCGCGCCTGCGTGTCGACGGTCTCGGTGTTCGTCTCCACGTCAGCGGGTGGTCGGATCAGGAACGGGACGTGAACAAGCTCGTCGTGGAGGTTCGGTTCGTGGCCGACCTGGCCGTGCTCGAACAGCGCCTCGCCGTGGTCGGCGGTCACGATCACGAGCGTGTCGTCGTCCACACTTCGGAGAAGTTTGCCCGCCTTCTCGTCGGCGTGGCGGACCGACGCGGCGTACAGCCCCCGGACGACCTCGCGCTCGCGTTCGGTGAACGATTCGGGCTCGTGCTGGGCGCGCGTCACGAGCTGTGCAGGGCTGTCCTCGATCTCGGGCACGCCGACCGCCTCGCGGTGGCGCTTCGGCGGCGTGTAGGGGGCGTGGGGTTCGAGGAGGTGGGTCCAGACGAACGTGTCGTCGTCGGCGTCTTCGAGCGCCTCGCGGGCGACCTCGATCTCGGCGGCGTCGCCCGTCACTGCCCGAAGTGGTTTCTGGGCGTAGCGGTAGAGCTGCTGTGCGGCCCGATAGACGGGATGATCGAGCGAGAAGTTGTTGAGCAGGAACTGCCGGCCGCGTTCGAGTCCCGGGAGGCCAAACTCGCCGACGTCGCGGTAGTCGGTGTACCCTCGGGCGTAGCCGTACTTCTCGCCGAGCCACGGGTTGGCGTGGACGCCGACCGACCGCCAGCCCGCCTGGTCGAGTGCCTCGCTCACGAGGGTCCGGTCCTCACTCAGACGCTCGTACCCGCCGTGATCGAGCGGGAGCGTCGAGGTGAACACGGAGGGGAAGGCGTACGGCGTCGCGGGGCCGTGACTCACGCCTTCGGTGAACACGCTCCCCTCGTCGGCGAGCCGTGCGAGGTTCGGCGTGTGATCGCCCGCCGGATCGGGCATGAACGAAGCGTGCGAGGCGCGCCACGCGTCGATGGTGAGCAGCAGCGTCTTCATTGTCGGACCGAACCGCTCGGGCGGGGATTTATCTTACTATACATCGGAGCGCCGTCGCCACCGGACGCGAAACCGCGACCGAAGCGACTGACGGAAGTAGCGGCCGTTCGGGCGTCGACTGGCCGTTCGGACGGAGTTCGTCCCGGATGGCGGCCCGAGCGAGCAACGATAGGTATGTTTAATTGGCTTCGGCCAATCGGTTCGGTCAATGACTGTTCCTCCACGCGACACCGGCTTCTCCGTTCGCTCTTCGTCACCGACACCGCCTGAATCGACCGCAAACGACGATCGCGCCACTTCATAGTCATGACCGGGACGCGCATCGCTCTGTGCCCCCATCTCTCGGTCGAGCACTACCGCGGCGGCGAGAAATGGGTCACCGCGCTCGCGAACCGACTCGCAGCCGACGGGGTCGACGTTGCGATCCGCGCGCTGCCGTACGCCCCCGGCGGCGAGCGCCGCGTCGACGTTCGTGACGTCCTCCACCCGGAGGTCCCCTACCGCGAGGCGTGGCACCACGATCTCTCCGGGTTCGACACCGCGTACGTCTTCTACAACCCGCTCTCGGAGGTGTTCTTCTCCGGCGGCGGGACCCGCATCGCTGGCGTCCACTCGTGGGCGTTCGTCTCACGAAAACTGTTCGAGTCGCACTACGGGGTCGTTCCTACCGCGACAAAGCTCCTCTACCGCGCGATCGGCGAGCGCGATCTCGGTCGGTTCGACGCGGTCCACACGGTGACGCCGGCCTACGATTCGCCCCATCCGAACACGATCCACATCCCGAACTTCGTCGATGTCGAACGGTTCCGCCCCGACAGACAGGACTGCGCCGAGGAGTTCACCGTCCTGACGACCGCCGCCCACATCCAGGAGAAAGGATGGGACACGATCCAGAAAGTGGCCGAACGCCTCGCACCCGATATCCAAGTCCTGACGACCGGCGACGGTGCTGGAGCAGTAGAAGGGCTCGGCTTCCTTGACGAGGACGAGCTCGCCGACGCCTACGCCCGCGCCCACGTCGTCCTCCATCCGGCGCGAGTCGACACCGACAGCATGGTGATCAACGAGGCCTGCGCGTCGGGCACCCCCGTGGTGACGACACCGCTCGCGACCCACGTCCGTGAGAACGACGCCATCCTCCAGGCCGAGACGCCCCGCGGGATGGCTCACGCGATCGAACTCCTCCACGCTGGGTGGCGGCACGACGACGGCTACGACGAGCGCTGTCAACGCGCGCGTGAGGAGGGGGAGGCACACGGTTTCGACGAGATCTATCCGCGGCTCAAGGACCTGCTCACGTCGCCGCCGACCGCCCAGGCCGGCACGAGCCGGACGGAGGTCCACGTATGAGCGTTCTCGATTCCGTTCGCGAGCGGTCGCTGTTCGATCCACAGAACAAGCGACTGGTGAAGTATCTCCTCGTCGGGGTCGTCGGTATCGCCATCAATCAGGCCGTGTTCGAACTCACGATCGGGAGTGTTCCGTACGTCATTGCCGGACTCTTCGGTAGCGCTGTGAGCATCTTCGCCAACTATATCATGAACGATAGCTGGACGTGGCGTGAGAACGGCGCAGCTGGATTCGGCCAGTGGCTCTGGCGCGGGGTGAAGTACGGCGCAACGCGCGTTGTCGGGGTCGGTATCGGCCTCGTTTCGCTGTTCGTTTTCGTCGATCTCCTCGCCATCGACCCGTCACTCTCGAACATTCTCCGGATCGGCGTCGGTGTAGTGTGGGGGTTCGGTGCGAGCGAGAAATGGGTCTGGGCCTCGGAGGACTCCTCGCTGTCGTTCGAGAAAGTCAAGCGGATGCTCTCACCATCGGGCGAGGGCAAGCGTGAGTAGGCTCAGCGACGCCGTCGGTACGGCCGAGTCGTCCGACTCCGCGACCGACAGAGTGCTCGACGTACTTCCCGATCGCGGCGATCCGACGTGGTACGTGGTGGGCCTCGCGTTCGTGCTGTTCGTCGGCTTTTCGATCTACACTTCGATCGTTCACGCGCGCTTCGGCTCGACCGGGGCCGATCTCGGTGCGTACACCCACATGTTCGCGAGCACGCTCGACGGCGAGGGCTGGCTTCTTCATGGTAAGTACCGCGTGAGCCAGCCGACCGGCTCGTACTGGGGAGCACACTTCTCGCTCGCCCTCCTCCTGTTCATGCCGCTGTTCGCGCTCGTCCCCTCCGTCTACACGCTGCTGGTCGCCAAATCGTTCGTGCTCGCGTCGAGCGTCGTCCTCTGCTGGCTGCTCGCGCGTGAGGTTCTCGACTCCGATCGACTCGCGGGCGTCGTGACGCTCTCGTACGCGTTCAACCCGTTTCTCTGGTCGGCGTGGTCGTTCGATTTCCAAGAACAGATACTGATCCCACCGTTGCTGTTCGCTGCCTACTACGCCTACCGGAAGGAACACCATCTCGTCTTCCTCGGTCTCCTCGCCGCCGTGCTGTTCACCAACGAGTTCGTGATCTTCGTCACGGTGGGGTTCGTCGGCGGCCTGGTCGTCGCGGCGGCCCGGGCGGGGCGGCTGCGCGAGCGCGCACCCGCACTCGTGGGAGGGTTCGTGCTCGTGGGAATCGCACGCTTCGTCTCGACGAGGGTCATGAGCTACTACAGCGAGTTCGGTGGACTGCCATCGTACGTTGTGGCGGAACCCCTCCAGCCGTTCATCGAGTCCGCACGGGTCTCGCTGGTCGATCTCCTCGGTGTCGTCCTCGCGAACCCGGTTCTACTGATCGACTCGACGACGTTCGCGGTCGAACAGAAGGCGGTCTTTTTCGCTGCGTTCATGCTGCCGGTCGCGTTTCTCGCACTGTTCGACGAGCGGTCGCTGTTCGCGCTCCTCCCGTTTCTGGGCTTCGCGTGGGTGTTCACGGGTGAGGCGAAGGCGGTCTACTACCAGTTCGGCGCGCACTACCCGCTGTATCTCCTGCCGTTCGTCTACGTCGGCGCGATGTGCGCACTCGATCGGCTGTCGGCTCGGTTCGGATCGATCGAAACCCCGTCGCGAGCAGTGTTCTCCGGGCTCGTCGCGTTCGTGCTCGTCGCGAGCCTCGTGGCCGGCGTGGCCTCGGGTGGCGGTCATCTCGCCCGCCCGCCCGACGCACAGCCGGACCACAGCGAAACCCTCGACGCGGCGATCGATTCGATCCCACCGAACGCCTCGCTGATCGCCCAAAACGACATCTACCCGCACGTCGCCACCCGCGAGAACGCGGGGTTCATCGTGAGTCAGGGCACTTTCAGCGCGTACGAGCGCGAGTACGGCCCTGTCACGCCCGAGTATATCCTGATCGACAGCCAGCTCAACCAGAACGCACCGTGGGCACGCACCGTCCAGCGGACCTACGCCGATCGTCTCGGCTCGGAGTACGGACTCTACCGCTACGAGGACGGCATCCAGGTCTTCAGACAGGGCTACGACGGGCCGGTGCGCGGCATCACGAGCAAAGAGCCCGGCGCACGTCGCTACGCCCCCGCGGACTTCGCCACGGGCACCGGGACGGAGCGCAACGGCCAGATCGTCAGCACCAACGGCTCATCGGGTGATTACATCTGGTTCGGCCCGTACGATATCCTGACACCGGGGACCTACACGGCGACCTTCCGGATCAACGCCACCGACGACGACGCCGACCCGGTACTGCGAGCCGACGTCGCGGCCGGGAGCGATCACGAGATCGTCGCGAGCGAGGACGTGACGCCACAGCCGGGCCAACAGAACGTCACGATGCAGTTCACGATCGACGAGACCGTGACCGACGTCGAGTTCCGCGGTATCCGTCAGGGCGAGGGCCAGATTGCCTTTGACGGTGTCCGGGTGAACTACGGATCGCCGGACGCCGGCGCGAACGCCAGTCGGCTCGCTGCCGACACGACGGCGACCACGATTCCGGCGGAGGGTGACGGATGAGCACTGCCGACCGGCTCGGCGAGACCGCACGTGCGTACCTCCCCGAGCGTGGCGATCCGACGTGGTACGTGCTCGGCCTCGCGCTCGTGCTGTTCGTCGGCTTCTCGGTCTACCTGTCGCTGCTCTACCGGAGCTTCTGGCTGACTGGCGCGGACTTCGGCAGCTACGTCCACA
Organism: Halococcus sp. PRR34; assembly: GCF_028617175.1. Taxonomy (NCBI): domain Archaea; kingdom Methanobacteriati; phylum Methanobacteriota; class Halobacteria; order Halobacteriales; family Halococcaceae; genus Halococcus; species Halococcus sp. PRR34. Next base: position 180,645 of record NZ_JAQJDA010000001.1, read on the forward strand.
TGTTCGAGACCACGCTCGGCGGTAGCGGCTTCCTCGAACAGGGGAAGTACACCGTCCGCGGCCCCGACAGCTCCTACTGGGGTGGGCACTTCACCGCGACGCTGCTCGCCTTCCTCCCGATCTACGCCCTCGTCCCGTCGCCGTACACGCTGCTCGTCATCAAATCCGCGCTACTCGCGGCGAGCATTCCGATGCTCTGGGTGCTCGCACGCGAACACATCGACTCCGACCGGATCGCGGGGCTGTTGACCGCCTCGTACGCGCTCAACCCGTTCCTCTGGTCGGCGTGGCTGTTCGATTTTCAGGAGCAGATCCTGCTGCCACTCCTGCTGTTCGCGGCGTACTACACCTACGCCCAGCGGCGTTACGTCGCCTTCCTCGCCTTTCTCACGCTGTCGCTGTTCACCAACGAGTTCGTGACGCTGCTGGCCGGGGGCTTTCTCGTGGGTCTCGCGGTCGCGTCCTATCGCGGCGGTCGACTCCGGGCGGAAGCGTGGGTGTTCGGTGCGGCGGGCGGCATCCTCGTCGCCGCCCGTGCGATCGCGGGCTGGGCGATCGGCCAGTACAGCGAGACTTCCGGGCTGCCGACCGACGTCATCGCGGCCCCATTACAGGCGTACGTCGAGGGGTCGCGGGTCGGTCTCGGCCGACTGATCGAGATCGTGCTCGCCAACCCGACGCTCATCGTCGACTCGATCGCGGTCGACGTCCTCGACAAGGCGACGTTCCTCGTCCTCCTACTGATCCCCGTGCTCTTCGTCGCGGCGGTCGACGAGGTCTCGCTCGGCGCACTCGTCCCCTTCTTCGGGTTCGCGTGGGTGTTCGCGGGACGGGACGTCTACTACACCTTCGGCGCGCATTATCCACTGTATCTCCTGCCCTTTGTCTACATCGGCGCAGTGCGCGTCCTCGCGTGGCTCGACCTCGACGCCACGATCGAACGAGAGGACGTCCGGGCGTCGGCGCGGACGGTTCTCTCCGGCTTGCTCGTGCTCGTCCTCGTCGCCAACCTCGTGGTCGGCGTGGGGATGGCTGCCCAGAAGGACGCGGTACCGACGACCAACGACCACACCGAGACCCTCCACGAAGGGATCGGGGCGATTCCCGCGAACGCCTCCGTGCTCACCCAAAACGACGTCTTCCCTCACGTCGCCGACCGCGAGAACGCGACGTTCACCGCGAACCGGACGCTGTTCTATCGGTACCAGCGTGCGAACGAGCGACCGGAGCCCGAGTACATCCTGCTCGACACCCGGCTCGAAACCCAGCGGGTCGAGTGGGCACAACCGATCCGCCAGATCTATCTCGACCAGTTCGGCGACACCTACGGCCTCCGGCACTACGAGGACGAAGTCTGGGTGTTCCAACGGGGCTACAACGGCTCACCGTCGGGACTCTCCGGCTCGTACGCCGTCGAGCCACGCACCTACGAGCCGAACGACTTCATTCCGAACGACGCGCTGACCATCGACGGCCAGCTGGTCGGGTCGGGCGGTGCGGAGGGCATCTACTACTGGTACGGACCGGGGACGATGCTCCCGCCCGGTGAGTACACCGCGACGTTCCGGGTCAACGCGACCAGCGAGACCTCACAGCCCGTCGCGAACCTCGAAGTCGCTGCGGGCGTCACGCCCCGCCGGGTCGCCAACGAGACCGTGACGAACACCGACGGAACCGAGAACGTGACGGTCGAGTTCTCGCTCGATCGGATGGAGTCGAACGTCGAGTTCCGCGCGGTCCGGGCCGGCGGCGAGGGACGGCTCGCGCTCGAAAACGTCACCGTCGCGTCGAGAGAAGCAGTCGGCGACACCAACGGCACCACCGCGAACGGATCGGCCTGAACGGGTCCCTTACTCGCGTTTCGAAAACAGTGTTACTACTCGCGCTTCGAAAGCAGCCGAGCAGCGACGCCGCCGAGGGCGGCGAGGGCCGCGACCACGCCGAATCCCGGGCCGTCGACGCGACTGACCCATCCCTCGCTCTCACCGGTGTTGGTGGCTCCCGTCGTCCCGTCGTCCGTCGTTGCGGTGGATCGATCGGTCGTGGTCGTCGCGTCGTTCGTCGGTGTCGGTGACGCCGTTGGCGTCGGAGTGGGTGTGGGCGTCGGGGTCGGCGTGGGCGTTGGTGTCGGCGTTGGCGTCGCGGTCGGTGGTTGGTCGGGCGTTGCGGTGGCAGTCGACGTCGCCGGTTCGGGACTCGGCGGGTTGATCTTGTGGACCGCACCGGTCTCACCACGAACCCCGAGGTTGTCGGTCGTCAGGACGTAGAGCTCGCCGCGTGCATCGGGGTAGACACCGAGCACGTACGAACCGAGCGTCCCGTTCTCGTTTCCTTCGAACGTGACCTCCTCCAGCGACCACTGCCCCTCTCTCGGGGGTGTTGCGGCGAACACCGAACCGTTCGGACTGCCGGAGCCCGCGCTGTAATCGCCGAAGACGAACTTCCCGCGGAGTGCGGGGATCGTCGCGTTCTGGTAGATCGTTCCGCCGGTGACTGCGCTCCCGACCGGGTTGCCCTCGTAGGTGTGGGGGTACTCGATGACCGGGTCGATGAGGGGTTCGCCACCGCGAACGCTCTCGGGGGTCCGGTCCGGACAGTCCTCGACCTCCTCGACGCCCCCGCTGGCGAAGCAGTGTGTGCCCTCCTTCACGTTCCAGCCGTAGTTGCCGCCCTTCACGACGATGTTGACTTCCTCGTATTTGAACTGGCCGACGTCACAGACGAACAGGTTACCATTGTTGAAGCTCATCCGCCAGGGGTTGCGAAAGCCCCACGCGAACTGCTCGTCGAGGCCCTCCTCGCCGACGAGGGGGTTGTCGTCAGGAATGGTGTAGGGGTTACCGTCCTCCTGGCTGTCGACGTCGATCCGGAGGATCGATCCCAGCAGGTTCTCGGTGACGTCCTGGCCGTTGCCGCCACGATTTTTGTACCAGTCGTCGACGTTCCCGGGTATCCGGAGATCGCCGCCGCCGTTGCCCATCCCCATGTAGAGGTAGCCGTCGTCGGGACCGAACAGGACGTCTCCGGCGTTGTGGGTGTAGTACGGCGACGGGATTTCGAGGATGGTGCGTTCGGAGTCGGGATCACCGGCCGAGAAGTCCTCGGTTGCCTGAAACTCAGAGAGCACCTGGGTGTGCGTGTATCCGTCGGGCGTTCCCGACCGTGGTGGCGCGCTGTAGTGGAGGTAGAACTTCCGGTTGTCGCGAAAATCGGGATGGAAGGCGAGCCCGACCAGCCCGCGTTCGTCGATCACCTTGTCGTCGGGGAGGTTGTCGAAGTTCACGAGCTGGTCACCGATATCGATGAACGGCTCGATGCCACCCTCACCGAGCGTGTAGACCTGCCCGACCTGATCCACCACGAACCGGCGATCGTCGTCACCGGATGGGACTTCGAGCGCCGTCGGTGCGGTCATCCCGCCCTCAGCGATGGTTTCGATTCCGACCGTCGCACCCGTCGGCATATATCCATCTGTCTGGTCGTCGGGCGTCTCGGTCGTGGTCTGTGTTGTGGCTGATTCCCCGCTAAAGCGGACGCTCCCGCGCATCGAGCTCGGGTGCCGACTACAGTAATACTCCGCCATCTCTTCGGTTGCGGTGAAGGCGACCGAAAGGGTCGTCCCCTCGTTAGTCGTGATATCGGTCCCCGTGATCCGGTTCCCGTCGGCGTCGAGGATCACGAAGTCGTGTGGTGCCCCGTCGACGTTCGTCCACCTGATCTCGTAGCGTTCTCCCGGCGTGAGAACGAGATCGGGGTTGGTCTGGCCCGCGATCGAGTCGGGACTGCGGCCAACCCACCCCGATATCTTTCCGTCGAACGTGAACGCGGTCGTCGACTGTGCGCTGGCGACGCCACTCGCTCCGAGTGCGGTTATCGCCGTGGCGGCCTTCAGGAACCGCCGCCGGGACGATGCCGGAAGGATGGAGGGCGTAGGCGGTCCTCTCGTCACGGTTGTATCTGTACGCAAAGCGGATTAAGACTAACGGCTCCAGCTTGTGTGGGTAGCTGACACCTAACAACGGTATCGAGCGGGAATGTGGTTTGACGGACTGTGCTGTCCGCGGATTCACTCGGTCATCGAGTCGTGACCGTCGACGACCGCGCCACCGACGATCTGGCCGTAGGCTCGGCGGAACCGCTCGGAGAGCGCCTGGTGGGAGATGTCGAGGTCGTCGGCGAGATCGGCCGCTGTGACCGCGCGGGGCACTTCGTAGTAGCCCGCCTCGTACGCCGCGACCAGTGCCTCGCGCTGCTCGTCGGTGAGGTCGAACCGGCCACCACGACTGCCGCCGTACGTGCCGATCCGTTCGAGTTCGGTCCCACACTCACAGTCCACGATCGCCTCGTACGCCCGGGCGAGGGCGTCACGATCGGGAAACAACAGCTGGAGTGTCCACCCGCCGGCCCGACCCCGTGCCGACAGGATCGTGGCGTCCTCATCGCGCACGCGTTCGACGAACCGGTCTGGATGCTCGCCCCACGCGACGCGGAACACCCAGCCGTCGCCCCGATCGGCGAGATACTCGATCGCCGTCACCGACGGGTCCGCGCGGAGCGCGGCGGCGATGTCGTCCCGGGTGACCGCGTCACTCCGGATCACGAGCAGTACCCGGCTGTCCGGGCCGGCGACGGCGGGTTCGAGTTCGACCCGCACGCCCGGAGTGCGCTCGAACAGGGTTTCGAGCGCGAACCCCTCGGCTGTGACCGCGATTCGGGCCGTCGTCGCGTCGGATTCCGTGGATGCGTTCGGGTGTGGCTCGGGCGTCGACACCTGCTCACCCATCGGCGTGGCGTGGCGAGCGTGCGCTCCGGACCCCGTTGCCGTCGCGCAGCTTGTCCTCGCAGTTCGGACAGACGCGTGCGTTCTCCATTTCGTCCGGAGCGAACACGCGCACGTACTGTGCGGTCACGAACCCTCCGCAGTTCTTGCACTCCGGCATACATCAGAACGCCAGCGCCCAGTGAAATACGTGTACGCCCTTATTACGCACCCCACTTATCAGCAGGCGACGAGCTATCCGAGAGGGAAACCCACTTCTACGCCGCCAGGCAACAGCCGGTATGCTAGACGGGGTGCGTGGGACTCTCGCCGCGCTGTGCTCGCGCGCCAGACGGCTCGAACGACGCGAGATCCACGAGTTCCGGCGCTGGATCGAGAACACCAGAAACCTCGTCCACCTCTCTGTGCTCCTGTTCGTCCCATTGGTGATCGCCGGCGTCACGGCGATCTCGAACCTCTCGGCCGAACTCTCCTTCCTGCTCTTTCCGCCACTCGCCTCCGGGGCGTACCTGCTGTTCGCCCACCCGACGGGACAGTACGCGTCGCCGGGCCGGTTCGTCGCCGGGCTGACTCTCGGTGCGCTGTGTGGCTGGCTCGCGCTCCGCCTCTCGGCGGCGCTGTTGTACCACGCCCCGCCGAGTCAGCACCGGGTTCACGCCGCCGGCACGGCGCTTGCGATGTTCCTCACCGGCGCGACGACGTGGGGGTTCGATATCGAGGAACCCGCGGCGTACTCGACCGCGCTGCTCGCGCTCGTCGGCGACGCCACCGACGTCTCCTACGTGATCTCGATCGCCGCGTCGAGCGCGCTGGTCGCGGGCGTGTTCGTCCTCTGGCATCGCGCGGTCTACGCCGACCGCGCACGCTATCTCTATCGCTCCACTAAGGGTGACGACCACGTTCTCGTACCGATGCGCGGCGAGCATTCCGACACGACCGCCATGCTCGGTGCCCGCCTCGCCGCCGCCCACGACGCCGGCAAGGTCGTGCTTCTCGACATCGTGGACGAGAGTGAAGCTGATGACACCGAGGCGGCCCAGCGGACGGCCACCGACGGCGGCGATCACCTCGCGACCGACGGCGGTACGACCGAGGCGATGGAGGGCGAATCCTCCGCTGCAGCCGTCGCCACGGGGCTCGAAGACCGCGCCACCGCGATCGAGACGACCGTCGGCGTGCCCTGTGAGGTCGCGGTCGTCGACAGCGGGGCGGAGTCCCTCGCCGCTGCGGTGCTCCGGACTGCCCGCGAGAGCAACTGCGACCTGATCGCGACGCCCTACGAGGAATCGGACGGGGCCGCCGCACCGTACATCCGGTCGCTGTTCCGGACCGACATGGACGTGCTCGTCCACCGCTCGGCCGACGGTCGGACCGACTGGGAGCGATCGCTGGTTCCGGTCCGGAGCGTGAGCGACGTGGCCCACAGCATGCTCGGATTCGCCTGCCGGCTCGCGGGCTCCGCGGGGGAGGTCGCGGTCTGTCACTGCATCGACTCCTCGGCCGACCGCCGACACGCCGAGGAGATGCTCGCCGATCTCGTCGAACCGTTCACCAACCGGATCGAAACCCGCATCCCGCAGACCTCGATCGAATCGTTCCTCGAAACCGTCGCGCCGCAGTACGACCTCGTCCTCGTCGGCGCGAGCACCGATCGGAGCAACGTCTCGCGACTCCTCTCGCCCGCCACGTTCGAACGCCTGCCAGAGATCGACTGTGACCTCGCCATCGTCGATCGACGGTCTCGACCGCTGTCGCGCGAGTGATCGATCAGCTGTCGCCGCCACTCTCTATGCAGCACCGCTGCTACTATTGCGTGTGGGTTTGTAGAGAAGCGAGCGCAAGCCGGTGGGGGGATTTGAACCCTCGGCCTAATCCTTACGAAGGATTCGCTCTAGCCAGTCTGAGCTACACCGGCGCGCGGATGAAACACCGTTCACGACGGGTATAATCGTTGCGAATCGCCGCCGGCTCGTCGCCGGGAGAGCGGTCCCGATTCGTCTCACGCCCGAAGCCGCACGTCGAGACAGACGTTCAGTTCGTGAGGCGCGTACGATCGGACCGTGTGCCGTGTTTCGACCGTCACTTCGTACTCCTCGGCCGCCGCCCGGATCGCGCGCTCGCCCGGCCCGTAGGGATCGTTCTCGTGCTGGATGTCGTAGTAGTGGAGGACACAGTCCTCGCCGGCGAGGTCGATCGCCGTATCGAGGAATTGGTCGGCGCTGTGGGGGAGGTTCATCACGAGCCGGTCGACTCCATCCTCGATTTCGGTGGCGACCTCCCGGACGTCGCCTTCGATCGCCTCGACCCGCTCGTCGACGTCGTTCCGCCGGACGTTCTCGCGGAGATACTCGATCGCCACCGGGTTGCGATCGACCGCGATCACCGCCGCGCCGCGTCCCGCAAACGGGATCGCGAAGGGGCCGACACCGGCGAACATGTCGACGATCCGCTCGTCGGCCGCCGCCTGCTGGACCACGCGGTGGCGTTCGGTCGCGAGCCGGGGCGAGAAGTACACCGTAGCGACGTCGAGCGCGAACGCGTAGCCGTACTCGCGGTGGACGGTTTCGGTGCTCTCGCCCGCGAGCACGTCCCACTCGCGCGTTCGAAACTCCCCCTCGACCTTCGAGGCGCGATTCAACACTGTCTTCGTCGGGATCGAGGAGTCCATCACTGCGTTGGCAACCTGCCGTGCGCGTTCCGTGTCATCTTCACGGAGCAACACGATGTCGCCGAGTCGCTCGTAGCTCGGATCGAAGCCGAGCAGGTCGGCGGGCATCGTCTGTGTCTCGCGGTCGGGCACGTCGCGCTCCTCGATCGTGTATTCCTCAGGTATTGCGTCGGGATCGACGATCGGGGCGTAGAGCCAGCCCTCGGCGACGGTGATCTCGTGATCGTGATCGAGGAGATCCCGTTCGGCGAGCGCCTCGCGCGTCCGCTCGCCGTCCTCGCGCGCGACGCGGACGCACGGCACTTTCATATCCGTACTCGCCGGCAGTCGGGCCTAAGGCTGACGCTTCGCGGAGCGACCGTCCGCAGCGGACCCGACTACTCGACAATCGCGGTCGTTCGGCACAACGGCTATCTCCGGTCGCCGCGTCCATCGCCCATGACACCACCGAACGAACCGGCGAACGCGACCCACGAACGACCACACACGGAATCGAGTTACGGGATCCCCGACGACGAGGAGGGCTTGTTGCCGTGGGCGTTCGTCGCCGACCGACTCCGCGAGAACCGCAATTTCTGGGTCTCGACGACACTTCCCGACGGCGGTCCACACGCCAGGCCCGTCTGGGGTGTCTACGTCGAGAGAACGTTCTACTGCGGTGGCGGCGAGCGGACACGGTGGGTGCGGAACCTCGAAGCGGATCCGCGCGTCGTCGTTCACTCCGAAAGCGGTGACGAGGTGGTCATCCTCGAAGGCCAGGTGGAACGCGTCGACGAAGGGACCGCTACTCAGGAACGAATCGAGCGGGTGAATGCCGCCTACGAGCGGAAGTACGGTGTCGAACACGGAACGCCCCTCTTCGCCGTCCGTCCCGAACGCGTCCTAGCGTGGAACGAGTACCCGACCGACGCGACCCGCTGGACGTTCGCAGAGCGCGGTGTTTAATCCGGCTCCCGCCCGAACCACGCCATGCTCACTTTCGTCGGTCTCGGGCTCTACGACGAGCGCTCGATCACGGTCGAGGGCCAGGACGCACTCGCCGACGCCGACCGCGTCTTCGCTGAGTTCTACACCAGCAAACTCGCCGGAGCCTCAATCGGGGACCTCGAAGCGTACCATGACCACGAGATCGAGATCCGCGACCGAGCGGGCGTCGAGCAGGAGCCCGCACCGATCCTCGACGCTGCCGAGGGCGGCGAGGTAGCGTTCGTGGTCGCCGGTGATCCCATGATCTCGACGACGCACACCGACCTCCGCCTCCGTGCGCACGAGCGCAACATCGATACCCGCGTGATCCACGGCACGACCGCCCAGGCCGCCGCGAGCTCGCTGACGGGACTCCAGAACTACCGCTTCGGGAAGGCGACCACGATCCCGTTCGCCTACGGTGACGGGGATATCCCCCAAAGCGTCCTCGACACCATCGACGCGAACCGTGAACGCGGCCTCCACACCCTCTGCTATCTCGACATCAAGGCCGCCGAGGATCGCTACATGACCGCAAGCACCGCCGCCGAGCGACTCGCGCCGGGCCTCGACGATCCGCTCGGCGTCGTCGTCGCCCGCGCGGGAAGTCCCGATCCGGTCGTGGCCGGGGACCGGCTCTCGGCGCTCGCCCAGCAGGATTTCGGCGATCCCCTTCACCTGCTCGTGATCCCCGGCGATCTCCACCACGTCGAACGCGACGCGCTCGTCGGCCTCTGCGATGTGCCGGAAGACCTCGTCTAGACTACATTTCACTCGTCGGGTGCGCCCGTTCGCGGTAGAAATGGTGATGCCCTCCGCCCTCGCAACCGCACAGCACCGCCGAAGCCCTCGGGCGCTCACTCACTTCGTTCGCTCGCACCCTCGCCCTTCATCCACCGAGGACCGCACCGCAGCCGCACCGTCTACTCGCCGCCGGAACCGCTGCCGTCGGCGCGCACTCACGGGCTTCGCCCGCTCGTGCCATCCGAGACGCTTCGCGTCTCGCGCATCCCAACGCCAAGCGCGCGCTGGAGATCGTACTCGGTGCCGGTCGCCATGTAAAGCACGTCCTCGATCACGACCATGATCTCCGGGAGCTCGTGGATCACGACCCACGTGATCGCCACCATCGCCACCACCGAGAGGCTCTGGGCGAGCATGCGGTCGGCGATGAAGTAGGAGACCTTGTACGGATCCGAGGAACCGAACAGCGACATGACGGTATCGGGGAAGAAGTGAAAGCGCTGAGTGCCGAACCCGACCGCGATGAAGACGTTCCGCACGAGGTTCAGCCCGTAGATCACCGGGAGCGAGACGGCGAGCGCGCGGAGCTTTCTACCAAGTGGCGCGTCGGTCGCGGCGATCAGCCCACCGAAGATCGCCATGCTCCCGATACCGGTGCAGGCGATCAGGATGGTGTACGTGATCGTGTGATCGCCATCGACGAACCAGAACGTGCTCTGATAGTCGGGGTACGTCCCGGTCGGGACCTGCGTTCCCGAAACCACCGTCGGATCGACACCGACGAGATCGATCAGGAACGCGGTCTGTCGGGTGACGGTCTCGATCAGGGGCTCCTTGAGGAGTGGGAGCGTCTCGAACGGGAAGAAGATCAGTCCCATCGCGGCGATCGCCCGCGAGAGCACGAACAGTGAGTCGCGCCCGCGGGCGAGCAACAGGCCCGCATAGAGGCTCGCGGGCACCGCCACCAGCGTCCCGATCCCTTCGATGAAGCTCTTCTGGACGAACGCGAAGTGATGGAACACCGAGAGCCAGAACACCCCGAAGAGGACCCACGCCGTGACCGTGAGGGGGCGCGCAAAGCGGCTCTCGCGCCACGAGAGGGCCGCACCGGCGGTGAAGGTGGCGACCACGAGCCACGCGAGCGGGTCGGAGAATCGACCGAACCACGCGAGCGCGGCGAGCACTCCGTCGAGCATTCATCGACGCTACGACGATGGCGGTGATAGGTCTTACCGTCGCGGGCCGGGTCGCCGGCGTGTGGATCGGAGCCGCTTCCGCTCCCGCTCCGCCGAGGACCTCACTCTCGGCGTGTTCGGCGGGCGGCGACAGCCACGGCGGCCGCGACAGCCGCGACGACCGCGGCGGTGATCCCGAACCCGGGACCGTTCTCGCTCGTCGTCTGTCCCGACGCGTCGGTGCCGTTCGCACTTCCAACCGCTGTGGTGTCGCTTCCTTCACCTGTCGTGGTAGTGTTGTTGACGGTCACGCTGACGGTCGTGGCGACCGGCTCGCCATCGTTCGCCGCAGCACCGGTGACGGTCGCCGCTTCCGCGCTGGTTTCGGCTCCGGCGGCGGTCGATCCCGCCGACGTGTAGGGACCGTCCTCGCTCCCGTTCGAACTCACGAAGTCGAACACACCGTTGTCGTTGGTGTCGCGGTGGGCCATCACCACCACGTCGGTGCTCTCGGTGAGCGGTTGGCCGAGCGTCACGGTGACGTTCTCGGTGGTGCCGTTCTCGAGATAGCTCGACGTGCCGAGAACGCTCCCGACGGGTGATTCGGAGGCGTTCGGCGCGTGGACCACGACGTAGCCACCGTCGGCGAGCGTGGCGTTTCGGATCCGAACGGTCTCTCCGGTCGTCGTCTGGTCGGCGGCGGTGAGCCGGGCACCCCCGGCCATCGGCTCGGACTCTTGGCTCGGTCTGACGGGTACCGTGATGTCGTCGCTGGTGTTGAGCGGCCCGACCGCGCGCACGTCGACCGTGGTGTTCGGCGAGGTCTCAGAGAGGTTGAACGTGGTGGCGAAGGTGCCGTTCGGCGAGACCGTGGTGGTGTTGGTCTTGACGAACGACCCGGTGCCGTTGGCCGTGAGACTGATCGTCACCTCGCTTTTGGGCGCGACGCTCGTCGTTCCGGTGACGGTCTGGCCGTCGCCGGCAGCGAGCGAGACGTCACTGAGCCCGAGCTCGGCCCCGATGGCCGTGACGTTCGCACCGATCGACTGGTTGCTCGTGGCGAGGCTGCTCTCCTCGCGTACGGTGAGTTCGGTCTCGAACTCGTCGCCGGGTCGTGGCGGGCCGCGTTCGAAGACCGCCGCCTCGGTGTCGATGTTGACGTAGAGGATGTCCGTGTCCGGGTCGGGGATCACCCGTATCGAGTCGTTCGCGAGGCTCCGGTCGAGATCGAGCTGCTTCGGCCGACGGTTCGTGCCGGGATTGGTCTGGCGCACTGTCAGGTTGAACATCCCGCGCTCGACCAGTTCGGTGAAGTTCGCGGCCGCGAACGCGCCGTAGACGCCGGAGAGCTTGGACTGGAGCACCAGCACGTCGCCGACGGCGACGCTATCGGTGGTGGTGATCCGGTCGTTTTCGATGGCGGCGGCGACCTCGCTCGCGTTCGTCACGTTGTCGAAGCTCTCGGCCGGGGCGGTCCACGTCACGAGTTCGTTGGACGTTCGCTCGGCCAGCCTGAGCGTCGCGGTGTCGGTTTCGCGCCCGTCGACCGTGGCCGAGAGGTTGTACGTGCTGGTGTCGAGCGGGGCGTCGAGTCGTTCGGTCGTCCGGTTCGTCCGGACGATCGAATCCTCGTCGGCCAGCGTGTCGTACGCCTGGCTCTCGTTTTCGGTGGTGCCCGCGAGATACGAGTTCATCAGGAGCGTGACCTGCCCGTCGCCGCCGTCCGCGACGGTGACGTTGGTCTCGTAGTTGACGGCGGGGCTACCGACCGTGACGGTGGTCTCGTTCGTCCCGGAGATATTGAGCCCGATGGCGGCGATGTCACCACGGTCCTCGGCCACGGTCGAGCGGTTGAACGTCGCGACGCTCGCGTTGGTTTCGTTGGTTTCGTTGGTCTCACCGCGCTGAAATTGGGTTTCGTTGATCGACGATTGGCTGTCGTTGGTGGGAGCGGCCGTCCCGTTGGCCGCCACATCGGTCCCTTGGGCGCTCGCCGGCCCGAGAAAAGCCGCCCCACCGAACGCCGCAAGGATCACGAGCACCGCCAGCCAGCAGCCGGCGGCCCGCTCGCGGTGGTCGCTCGTCACGGTTCGGTATCGACGTGTCTGCATATCGCCGCTCCAGCCGACACCGCGTCCGTGGAGGGCGAACACGAGGACTCGGGGAGGGCGTTCGATCCTGGCATCATCGGTCGAATACGCATTGAGGGAACTCCTTCATTAATAAAGGTTTTGTGGTGGACCCCGTCGCTGGCGGGGAGTTAGCGCGGTCGAGCGACCACCGCAAGGTGGTCGGCGTGGTGGGGGTCGAGTCGGCGGGTGTCGAGGATCTCGTAGGTCGTCTCGAGTTCGTCGAGCGCCGCGTCGAACACGGTCTCGGGATCGGCGGTCGCGTCCTCGCTCCGGGCCTTGATCGCAGCCAGGAGCCGGCCGTCCGCGGCGAGGAACTGCCGGTTCGCACACGCCACCCGTGCCTGCCCTCGGGTGGCGACGTCCTGAACGATCGCATCGAGATCGGCCTCGACCACGTGGGCGTACGTCTCGGGCTGGTGGGCGTCCTTGAGCAGTGGGAAGAGCGTGGTCCGCGACTCCGCAACGTCGACGAGATCGCCCATCGGCCGTGACGCGAACTCGACGGCGTAGACGACACGCGCGAAGTCCGCGACGTGGCTCGCGGTGGTGCCGTTCGCCGCACCGAGATATAGCACCTCGTCGTCGCCCGCGAGGCCGGTGTCCATTCCGGCGTCGATCATCGCGCCGAGTTTCGATCGCCGAACGTCCCACGCGCGCCACCCGCCCTCCGTGGGTTCGCCGTAGACCGTCGCTCCCTGGGTCGCGAGGCGCTCCTCGCCGTCGATCTCGCGATAGACGACCCCCTCAGGCAGCGCCATCGTCACCTCGATCATCGATATCCTCGTCGTCGTGCCGCGCCCGGATCCGTGCGATGCGTTCGTCGAGTTCACGTTCGAGGTCGGGACGGCGGTCGCCGGCGTAGTGATCGATCCGCGCCGCGATGGTGAGTTTGCCAGCGAGCGCCCGGGCTGCCGATCCCCGCTCATCGGGATGGGTGTGGCGGACGTACTCGTGGGTGTAGATCACGCCGTGTTTCGGCGACGGGGCCGACCCTCGGAGGTGGGCGAACAGCGCGTCCTCGGCTCCGAGGACTTGTACTGTCGAACTCGACGTCCGCGCCAGCGACTCCAGCCCGCCCGCGAGCGCGAGCAGCCGCGCCGCGAGCGTGGGTCCCGCGAGCGCAGCGAGATTTGGGACCACCGTTCGAACTGTACGCTCGACGTACGCTTCGAGTTCCGCCGCCTCGTTATCGAGATCGACGACGCGTTCGGCGAGCGCCGCCAGGCGGTCGTCGGCCGGGTCGGGGTTTTGGTCCTCTCGGTCGACGAGTTCACGACAGTATTCGATACCGGTTCCGGCGTCTTCTGTCCGGCTCGCGGCCCACTCCGCGACTCGTTCGGCGAGTTCGTTCGCCATCCGTTCGGTGTCGTCCATCGCGCGGACCGCGTGGATCACCTGGCGGTCGTCGGCGCGCTCGCGCTCGGCGGCCGCCTCGCCCGCAGCCGTGATCGTCGCCTCGCGGAGCGCCGCGTAGTACTCTTCTTCAGTGTCGGCGAAGCCAGCCTCGACGGCCCGTGCGGGCCAGTCAGCGGCCTCCTCGGCGCTCCCGGTCTCGATCGCGTCGCGCGCACCGTCGGGATCACCCCGCTCCAACCCTTCGAACCATCCTGTCACCGGCGCTCCCTCGCTCATGACTCGGATCGTGGCCGGGCCGACAAATCAGTTCGTGGTTTCGACGCTGCCGGTGCGCAGGAACGCGACGAGCTCCTCGGGATCGGTATCAAACCCACCGGCCTGGGCCACCGTCTCGCTCCCGCCGCCACCGCCGCCGAACTCGGCCGTGAGATCGGCGACGACCGCGTTCGCATCGATCTCACCCGTCGTGGCGACGGCGATGCCCCCGCCGTCGGCAGCGACGAGCGCGACGGCGTCGGCGGCCGAGCCAGAGAGGTCGTTCGCTCGCTCCGCGAGTCCGTTGGTGTCGAGGTGATCGACTGTCCCGGCGAGCCACGTCCGGCCATCCCGCTCGACCACGGTCTCGCGGAGGTCGCCGAGCCGCGAATCGACGAGTCGCTCCTGTAATCCCGTCCGTTCATCCGCGAGCGCGTCGCGTTCGTTCCGGAGCCGCGCGACCGCGTCGGGAAGGTCGGTCACGCGCGTTTCGAGCGCGGCGGCCGCGTCGAGCGCCGCGGTCTTCTCGGTACTTCGATGCTGGATCGCCGCCGGCCCGACCGCGAACTCGATTCTCGTCACGCCTTTGCCGGGGTTCGATCGGTCGAGCACCGCCACTGGCCCGATCTCGCGGGTGTTCCGGACGTGGGTTCCGCCGCAGGCAGCGACGTCCCAGCCGTCGACGTCGACCAGGCGAACCTCCTCGCCGCCGATTCCCTCCTCGGTCTTGGTGTTGAACGCCACGTCGTCGCGGGCGAGCGCCGCCTCGCGGGGCGCGGTCTCCCACGTCACGTCCTTCGAGTCCCAGACCGCGCGGTTAACGAGGCGTTCGAGGGTCACGAGCGACCCGTCGTCGATCGCCGTCGGGGTGGCGAAGTCGACTCTGACCTTGTGCTCGTCGATGTCGAATCCGCCGTACCCGAGATCGTCGAACAGTCGGCGTCCGGCCCCGTAGAGGACGTGGCTGGCGGTATGAGAACGCATGCAGTACGTCCGAAAGGCGGGATCGATCCGGCCGGCGACCGTCTCGCCAGCCTCGACTGTCGGTGCGTCCGCGAGCGTGTGGACGATCTCGCCGTCGCGCTCCTGAACGTCCACGATCCGTTCGCCAGCGAGCGTGCCCCGATCGGGCGGCTGGCCCCCGCTCTCGGCATAGAAGTACGTCTCGCCGAGCAGGAGTTCGTCGTCGTCCCGCGATTCGACGACCGCCTCGAACTCGGTCGTGTACGGCTCGGCGGGCGCGAGCGTCTGCATACCGTGGGGACTCGACGAGCCGGCAAAACCCTTCGGTGGGTTGAGCGCTGCCGGCGGATGGGGGCTCGTGGGGACTCGCGAGGACTCGTTCCGCCCGATCAGTCGCGTTCAGTCGTCCTCCCGAAGCACCTCGCTCGGGCCCGCAATGCCGCGGTCGCGAACGGCGGCGCGGAGTCTGGCAAGCGGCGAGCGGTGGCCGCGCTCGTGGCGGCGGAAGGTCAGCGTCAGCCCGACCAGCGCCACCACCACCAGCACCGCGAACGGGCCGCCCGTCAGCACCGCGAGCGCCTGTAACGCCTCGCCGCCGCCGACGAGCAACACCGCCACCGCGACGCCGCCCTGGAGCAGCCCCCAAAAGACGATGCTCCCGGTCGTTGGCGCGCGATTTCGCTTCGTCGCGAGGATCGCGACCACCAGCGTCGAGGTGTCCGCGGAGGTGACGATGAACACGATGATGAGCGCGAGAAACAGGAACATCAGGAGCTGGCCGAGCGGGAGCGCCGCGAATATCGGGAAGCCGGCGACCGCCTCGGGCGTGGCGTACGAATCGATGGCAGCGAGGATGTCGGTCGTCCCGGAGCGCTGGAGAGCCAACGATGTGCCGCCCAGCAGGACGAACCACACGGCGGTCGCAGCCGACGTTGCGACTGCACCCGTGAGAACCACAGTCCGAACCCGCCGGCCCTTCGAGAGCGCCGCGAGGAAGAGTCCGGCGAAGGGGGCCCACGAAAACCACCACGACCAGTTCCAGACTGTCCAGTTCGCCACCCACTCGTTTGCGACCAGCTCCCCGCCGAGATACAGGCTCATCGGCACGAAATCCACGACATAGCCGCCGACGGCGGCAGAACCGATGTCGAGAACGGCCGATCGCGGGCCGACGGCGATCAGCAGCGCCGCGAAAAGTATGAATAGGACGATAGCGATCCCGGCGATCCGACGGATACCACGGTGGACGCCGCTCTGGGCGGAGACGACGTAGATGAGCGTCAATCCGGCGACGACGAGGACGGGGGCTACGCTGCCGTAGCTCACGCCCCACTGGTAGCTGACGCCGGCGAGGAACTGCTGGCCGACGAGCGCGACGGAGGTGGCGATCCCGCCGATGGTGGCGAACACCGCGAGCACGTCGACGAGCGTCGCCCAGCGGCTGTCGAGACCGTCGATTCCCAGAAACGGTGTCAGGATCGACGAGACCCGCAGCGGCGCGCCTCGCTGGTAGGTGAAGTAGGCGATCGGCACGCCGATGACGACGTAGGCGCTCCACGCCGAGAGCCCATAATGAAAGATCGCGTAGGTGAGCGCGCCGGCGACGACACCGCTCGATCGCGGCTGGGCGTCGAGAAACGGCGGCGGCGTCTCGTAGTGAAAGAGCGCCTCGGCAGGGCCCCAGAAGACGATACCCGCGGCGATGCCGGCCGTAAAGAACATCGCGAAGTACGTCGGATAGGTGTAGGTCGGTTCGACGTCGGGGCCGCCGAGTTTGATCTCCCCCCACGGCCCGACCAGCAGGAACAGACAGTAACACACCGCGAGGAACATCGCGCCCAAAAACAGCCAGCCGAACTCGAAGAGCAGCACGCTCTCGACGGTACCGACGACCGACTGGGTGTCCGACGGCGCGAGGGAGTACGCCGCGAAGAAGAGAACGAAGGCCGCCACCGGGACGCCGAACGTGAGTGGGTCCTGGCGAGCGAGAAAGTCCGTGAGCCGCGCCACGCCGCCCTTGAGCGTGCCGATCCATCCGAGGCGACGGATCCGCAGCAGATACGGGGCGTCGCGCCGAGCCTTTTCGGCGTCCGTGTCGACCGTGATCGGCAACAGCGCAACGTACGCCAGCCCCGAACCGAAGAACAACAGCGAAACGATGAGAATGGCCCGTCCGGTCAGCAGCGAGCCGACGACCTTCGGGAAGAAAAAAACCGAGACGACGGCCGCGCCTGCGATCACACAGACCGGCACGAGGACGCTCCGGAGGACCGTTTCCACGGGACCGGCCCCCTGGGAACTCATAGCACGAATATGCGACACACTCCCATAGTCCTGTCGTTGACGCGATCGATGGCTCGAACCGTGTCCTCGTTCGTCGTTCGTCCCGTGGACCACGACGGCCCCGGCGACGGGTGATCCGTAGCCGTGGCCTGCGATCGCGGCGGTCGCGTCCGTCAACGGCGGTCACACTGGCGACGACCCTTTATGATCGTACGGGTGATACGTTACGGGGTGGCGAACGATCCCCCCGAAACGTCGATGGACGCCGCTCTCCAGGAGCTGTTCCACCACGACGACAGGGTGCCGTTCGTCTACTGGCGGGAGTACACGGGAACGGATACTACGGTACTGCTGACTGCGGCGGTCGCGGTCCTCGCGTTCGTCACCGGCCTCTCGCATTTCAGTCAGCGCGACCTCGCGTTCGATGGTCCGCTCGCATCGCACCTCCCGACCGAATGGGCGACCCTCGTCCCGTTCGGAGCCGTACTCCTCGCGTTCGTGCTCGGGGGGCTCGCGGTGGGGCTCCGCCGTCGCCTCCGGGTCGCGTGGTACGGCACGGCCCTCGTGCTCCCGCTGGTGGTGTTGTTACCGCTCGTGACGGCGGAGCCGACCGACGTCCTGCTGTTCGTGCTGTCGCTCGGCACGTTCCCGCTCGTCGTGCGGAACCGGACCGCGTTCGATCAGTCGCTCGATCTCTCGCCGTTCCAGACCGCCGCCATCGTGGCGTTCGTCGCGGGTCAGGTGTACGGCACCGTCGGGGCGTACAGCCTCCGCGCGAACTACACCGGTATCGAGACGTGGACCGACGCCCTCTACTACATCGTCGTCACCGGAACCACCGTCGGCTACGGCGACGCGACGCCGACCAGCCAGGGGGCCAAACTGTTTACGCTCTCGGCGATCATCATCGGTACCGGTACGTTCGCCGTCGCCTCGGGATCGCTCATCGTCCCGGCGATCGAATCCCGGGTGTCGGCCGCGTTCGGCACCATGACAGCCTCGGAACTCGCACTCATGGAGGATCACGTCGTGGTTCTCGGCTACGGCGATCTCACGGAACCGCTGGTCGACGAGCTGGTGGCCACGACCGACGTGGTTGTCGTGACACCCGACGCCGACACGGCGTCGGCGCTCGACGAGGAGGACGTGAACGTGCTTACTGCGGACCCGACCGACGAGGAGGCACTGCTCGATGCGCGGATCGACGCCGCGAGCGGGGTGGTGGCCGCGACCAGCGACGACGCCCAGGACACCCTCGCGGTGCTCGCCGGACGGGAGGTAAACCCCGACGTCCGAATCGTCGCGGCGGCGACCGACCACGGCCACGTCGGCAAACTCGAACGCGTGGGTGCCGACGAGGTCATCAGCCCGTCGGTCATCGTCGGCCGTCGCCTCGGCCGCTCCGTCCTCGGCGATACCGACGCGTCGGACGACGAGACGGACACGAACACGACGAACGACCCCGAGAACGGTGGGAACGGAAACGCGACGTGAGTCCCGCGATCGGTAGCGAGCTACCGCTACTCACCACACGGTCGGCTGTGGCCATCACACGGACGAATAAAGGGGTGCACCAGCACGACCACGAATTTATACTGCTGCGTGGCCGTGTTCTTTGTGGATAAACAATGTATGATACGGTTCTCATTCCGACCGACGGGAGCGACGAGGCGCGGAAGGCGGCCCAGCACGGGATCGAGCTCGCGGGGACGCTCGGCGCGACCGTCCACACGCTGTACGTGATGGATCTGCCGGGTGTGCCTCGGGCGCTCTCGATCAGGGACGACGAAGAGCAGGTCCGCAGGGAGTATCAGGAGTACGGTGAGCGCGTCACCGGAGAGGTGGACGAGATGGCAAGCGATGCCGGCGTCGAGTGTATCACCGCGATCAAAAGCGGCACGATCCACGAGGAGATCGTCAAATACGCCGACGACGAGGGCGTCGATGCGATCGTGATGGGGACCGGCTATCAGGGCCGATTCGGCGCGCTGCTCGGCACTATCGCCGAGAAAGTCGTGCGACTGTCGACCGTTCCGGTGATCTCGACCAAACTAAGCGAGAGCGAAGCACGCAGTCGATTCGTCGACTCCTGACGGCGGATGGGCAGTCGGGTGGAGCGGAGCCGACGGTCCGATCTCAGGACAGCGCTGTATCGACTGCGGCCTTGTCGTCCCCGCGCCACACGCTGCGGAGACACGACGATGAGCAGCCAGAGACCGGCGAGACCGAGCGTCGCTGCTGTCGCGATGCCAAGCGTGAACGCTTCCACCGCGGTGGGACGATGGAGCGACGAACGACGGCAATCGTCCGGCGCTACCGCAGCGGTCGTGATTGATCTCACGATACCCGTCCCGTGAATCCACAAGGAGAGGTGGTGCTGCGGTGTGGTGTGGTGTAGTGTAGTCGTCCGGAAACGACGACGTGAGCTACACCCGCCGCTCCCGGAGGTAGATGACGATGCTTGCGGCCAGGAACAGCGCCCCGGCGACGCCGAAGTTCCCCGACGTCATCACCAGTGCGCCACCCACCATCAGCACGGTCGCCACGATCGCCAGCGCCAGCGCGACGGTGTTCACGACCGCCACTCCATGAGCGTGCGTGTCGGCGATCGGATCGACGGAGTACGGATCGCCGGTCGAGTACCGATCATCGTTAGAAATCCTCGAACTCCCAGTGGTAATGACAGTTTCGACACGTAGCCCACTCGGGGACGTCGTACGCGTTCGGATGCCGCCGTCCGTGTCGCATGTGATCGTTGCAGACGGGGCAGTGAAGCGTGAGCAGTTCGAGGTTCGGAA
Source organism: Halococcus sp. PRR34 (assembly GCF_028617175.1). NCBI lineage: Archaea > Methanobacteriati > Methanobacteriota > Halobacteria > Halobacteriales > Halococcaceae > Halococcus > Halococcus sp. PRR34. Next base: position 200,765 of record NZ_JAQJDA010000001.1, read on the forward strand.
ACGCGTGGCGGGTGAACTCGGCGACACATCGGGGGCAGTCGATCGGGTCCATGCCCCCCGCTTGGTAGATCTCGTTCTCACACCGCGGACACTGGAGGGTGGCTGGCGGGCGCTCGTGCCATCCAACGGCCCCCTCGACCGTCGTGGTCTGGGCCTCCGGGATCGACAGCCGGAAGTTTTCGAGGTCGTCGTCGGTCCGGAGGGGTGCAATCAGCCGGTCTGCGAGCCACTTGAGACGTCCGAGAATGGTGTCTCTTGAACGATCGTTTCTCAGCGACTGCTACGCGAACCCTGGTAATAAGGCACACGCCCATTCGCCGAACGTGGGCGGCCGAACGGACGGCGAGACCATCGCCGATTTCGAGCGGTTCCCGCCGGCTCACGGCTCGCATCTGCGCCGACGGAAGGACAGCGGAGACCGTCGACCGCACGACCGCCGATAGGATCTTCCGGCCGGAGCAGGTACCGAACCACCATGGACCCCGATCGCAGGGCGAGTGTGGTGGACGCGGTCGGTTCCGGTGCGAGCAGTGTCCAGGCCATCGATCCGACCGCGGTGGTCGACGCACCACCCGCCCGAGCGATCGGTGCGTTCGTGTTCGTGATGCTGTTCGGCGGCTTCCTGCTGTGGCGGTTCGACGGATTCGTCGACCAGTCCGTCGATTCCTCGATGGAACGCCCCGCGGTGTCGACGGTTTACGGCGTGACGGCACACGCGTGCGTGCTGTTCTTCGGCGTGTATTTCTTCGGTCAGGTGACCCGACTCAGCGCCAACAGGCTCGTCGCCGCCGGAGCGGGCGCAGCGGTCGCCGTCGGGGTAGTTGGTCTCGCGGGGCTCGGACTGACGGTTGTCGGCGCGCGTCTCACCGAACTCGTCGGCGAACGCCGCCCGTGGTACGGGCTCGTCGTGGGGGCAGTGCTCGGCGCGAGCGCGTGGCTCCTGCCGGCGGCTGCCGCGAGCCTGGCTGTTTGGGTTCTCCTCGTCTCGATCGGGATCGGCGGGCCGACACGGGAGTGGATCCACGCTTCGCGAGCGCCCGCTACCGAGGCCGACACCTGAACAGTCACCGAGAGAACAGCGAGTGGACGTGGTCAGTCGCACTCGCGTGGTAAGTTGACATGTGACAATGTTCATATCGATGGCTGTACTCGTTTTCACATGGTACACATCGTGATGCAGGTGTTCTCTGTCGCGGTTACGGTCGCGGTCCTCGGACAGGCCACGTGGGCTGTGACGGCCGCCGCAACGCTCGTGTTGGTCCTCCTGCTGGTCGCGTTCGGGGGGGTCGTCTATCAGAGCGTGACCGGTGATGGCATCTCGTGGCCGGACGAGGCAAGTGACGACATGGACGACGAGGACGTGGAGCGGGGCCGTGGCGACGACGAGTGGGACTACTACTGAGCGATCGCTGCACCAGCCGTTCGATGGGACATCGCGTGAGTCGTGGACCGTCCCGCCGAATCGTAGCAGGACAGTCGAACGAACGGAACCGAAAGAGAACGAATGGATCGGGTCGAGAATCAGTCGTCCGACGTGGTGTCACCCCCGTCGGAGACGCCGGTCACCACGTCCCCGCCAGTGCGATCCACGGCCACGTCTTCCTGATCGCTGATCTGGTCGATCTGCTCGCGGAACGCCTCGGATTCGAGGATCGTGTACTCGTTATCGAGTCCCAGATAGACCGTATAGCACATCACGAGGAGGATGACGGCGAACGGCAGGCCGGTCGAGATGGCCGCCGCCTGAAGGCCAGTGAGGCCGCCGCCCCAGAGCAACACCGCCGCGACGATCCCCTCGGTGGTCGCCCAGAAGACCCGCTGGGCGCGCGGCACGTCGTGCTTGCCGCCCGAGGTCAGGTGGTCGATGACCAGCGATCCCGAGTCCGACGACGTGACGAAGAAGGTGACCACGAGCAGCGTCGCGAGAATGCCCGAGATGGCACCGAGCGGATACTGCTCGAGCATGATGAACATCCCGAGCGTCTCGAACGTGGCGTATTCCATCGAGCTGTACGCGCTCATGATTGCCCCGCCCCCGCTCCCTTGCAGCGCCGTCGCCAGGGCGCTCCCGCCGAACGTCGAGAGCCAGACGACCGAGAACAGCGTCGGCAGGACCAACACACCGAGCACGAACTCTCGCACCGTACGGCCCTTCGAGATGCGCGCGATGAACATCCCGACGAACGGCGACCACGCGATCCACCAGCCCCAGTAGAAGACGGTCCACCCCGAGACGGTCGAATCGAGCGTGTTTCCAGCTGTCGCACCGAGGGTGCCGGTGAAGAGACTCAGCGAGAGGAAGTTACCGATGTACGCCCCGAGCCCCTCCGCCATCGAACCGACGATGAACAGCGTCGGGCCGACGATGAACAGGAACCCGAGCAGGAGGAGCATCAGGTAGAGGTTGACCGTGCTCAGCCGCTTGACGCCACCGTCGAGGCCGGCTGCGACCGACATCACCGCGATGAGGGTGATGCCCGCGATGAGCACGATCTGTATTGCCGTGGTGATCGGGATGTCGATGATCCCGAGCATATCGCCGCCCACGTAGGAGATGCCGGAGTTCACCTGCGCGACCCCGAGGCCGAGCGAGGTACACAGGCCGAACAGGGTGGCGAACACCGACACGAGGTCGATGATGTGGCCCGGCCAGCCGTAGATGCGGTCGCCGAGCAGCGGCCAGAAGATCGATCGGAACGTCAGCGGTAGGCCGCGATTGAACGAAAAGAAGGCCAACCCGAGGCCGACCAACCCATAAATAGCCCACGGGGAGAGTCCCCAGTGGAAGAACGTCTGTGCCAGCGCCGCCGTGCCCGCCGCCGCTGTCCCGGCTTCGGCACCGAAGAAGGCCGGCGGACTGTTGAAGTACACCACCGGTTCGGTCACGCTGAAGAACATGAGTCCGATCCCCATGCCGGCGCTGAACAGCATCGCCATCCACGCGAACGTGCTGAACTCTTTTTCGGCCTCCACGCCGCCGATCCTGATCGACCCGTACTTGCTAACCGCGAAGTACACGATCGTGATCAGGAAAACGTTCACCGCCAGCAGATAGAACCAGCCGAACGTCGACTCGATGAACGACTTGGTCGCGGCGAACGCGCCCGCGGCTTGGTCGCCCAGTATGACGGTGACCGCGATGAACAGCACGATCAGCAGTAGCGCGCCGGGGAAGACGATAGGATGGATGTCGAACCGCCCGCCGAGCAGCTCCTTGTTGGTGTCTCCTACCTCCCGGTCGGAGTCCGGGTGGAACAGCTCTACTTGCAATCCATCAGACATTTCGCCGGTAGTGTCGTCGGAGCTAGCCATGGGTCTGCCTTTCGCTGAACGCGTCGCCGGTCTCGTACAGTTCTCTCATGATTGGTATCACTGTGTTGGTGGTTTTGTTGGGCGTGGTCGAGTCAGCTACTTTCGTGCCCGCCTACGTTCACACCGTCAACCACGCCGTGAGCCATCATACCACGAAAGTCCGTGTCATGCTATCACAGAGACTGGGTTAAGGCTTCGTAATGAACTATGGGGATGTTTTTAACCGGTACGCCGTCCTCGTCCATGATCGCGTGTGCGCTGAGAGTCGCCTGGCTCAGGCATTGACGTGTCTGACCTCGTACCCGTGATCGCGGATCGTCCGGATGATGGTGCGAGCGTGGCTCGCGCCGCTGGTCTCGACCTCGAAGACGAGGTGGGCCTCGCCCACGTCGAGTTCGGGGGCCGAGCGGTCGTGGCGGACCGTTTGAATGTTGGCGTCGTGGTCGGCGATCACCCCGGAAACCTCACGCATCTTGCCCGGCTGGTCGTCGATCCGCACGCGCAGTCGGAGCAGCTGTTCGCGATCGGTGAGCGCGTGGACCAGCACAGTCTGAAGCATCGTCATGTCGAGGTTTCCGCCACACAGCAGCGCGAGGACGCGCTCGTCCTCGACGTCGAGATCGTCGCTGAGGACGGCGGCGACCGACGCTGCACCCGCACCCTCGACGACCTGTTTCGCCCGCTCCAAGAGGAGCAAGATCGCCCGCGCGATTTCCCCGTCGGTGACGGTAACGATCTCGTCGACGTGTTCCTCGACGAGCGAGAGCGTCAGTTCGGAGATTCCTCCGGTGGCGATCCCGTCGGCGATGGTGTCGACGGAGTCGAGGGTCTGTGGAATTCCTTTATCGAGACTATCCGGAACGGTCGCGGCTCCCTCCGCCTGGACGCCCACGACGCGCGTTTCGGGCGAGAGTTCGCTGTACGCCGTCGCGATCCCCGAAATGAGTCCGCCGCCGCCGATCGGCACCACCACGGTGTCCACGTCGGGGCAGTCCTCGACCATCTCGATCCCGAGCGTGCCCTGTCCGGCGACGATCGCGGGATCGTCGTAGGCGTGGACGAACGCCGTTTCGTCGTCTGCAACGAGACCCTCGGCGTGGCTCATCGCCGCCTGGAAGTCCTGGCCGACGAGCTCGACCGTCGCACCGTACTCGCGAGTCGCGTCGACCTTCGCCTGCGGGGCGGCCTTCGGCATCACGATCGTCGAATCCATCCCGAGTTTCGTCGCCGCGAGCGCGACTCCCTGGGCGTGGTTGCCGGCGCTCGCGGCGACGACGCGCTCCGTCCCACCCTCGGCGACGAGCTGTGAAACCTTGTTGTACGCGCCGCGAGGCTTGAACGACCCCGTCCACTGGAGGTGTTCCATCTTGAGATGGACCTCGCCACCGGTGACATCGTCGAGTGAGGTGCTTCGCTCGACCGGCGTCGATTTCACGACCGACTCGTCGTCGAGCCGATCGCGGGCCGCTTCGATCTCGGCGAACGTGACGGTGGGCTCGGCGTTTCGACTCATCTCAACGGAGCATCCGGTCCATGTCGGGATCGAACAGTGGTTCTTGGCGCACGGTTGCTGCATACCGTTCGTCCTCGTAGCTGATAGTTACGTCGGTCCCCGGCTCGGCGTAGCTCGTCGGAAGGTACGCGTAGACGATCCCGGCGTCGATCGTGTAGCCGTAGTCAGCCCGACAGCCGTAGCCGATCACGTCGTCGCCATCGAGAACCGGATGACCCGCGTCGACGATCTCACCGGTGTCGTCGAGCGTGATCGGCACGAGCTTCTCGTCGATGCCGTCCTCGCGCGCCGCCACGATCGCGTCTTTCCCCACGAACTCGGTGTCGAGATCGACCGCGAACCCGATCCCCGCCTCGTAGGGGTTGTACTCCGGCGTGACGTCGGTCCCCCACAACCGGTAGCCCTTTTCTAAACTGGTGGAGTCGAGCGCTTCCCACCCCATCGGCACGACATCGTACTCCTGACCTGCCTCCCAGATCGTGTCCCAGAGCTGCGCGCCGTACTCGGTGGGCGTGTAGAGCTCCCAGCCGAGTTCACCGGCGTAGGAAAGCCGGAGCATCGTCACCGGCAGGCTCCCCAGGTAGGTTTCCTCGACGGAGTAGAAGGGGAAGGCGTCGTCCGAGAGGTCGACCTCGACCAGCGGCTGGAGCAGGTTCCGGGATTCCGGACCGAACACGCCGATCCCCGACCGACTCGAATCGTGGATCGTGATCGATACCGAATCGGGCGCGTGCTCTTTGATCCACCGGGAGTGCAGCGTCGCGGAGTTGCCGCCACCCGTGGTCAACAGATAGCGTTCGTCCCCGAGCCGCGCGACGGTCAGATCCGCGAGGATCCCGCCGTCCTCGTTCAACATCGTGGCGTAGCGCATCCGTCCCACCGAGCAGTCCATGTCGTTCGTCAGCAGGCCCTGAAGGAACTCCTGAGTGCCCTCTCCGTCGACCTCGATCCCGGTGAAGGTGGTCATGTCGAACATCGCGACCCGGTCCCGGACGGCCTGATGTTCGACGCCCTGGGCCTTCGACCAGTTGCGCGCGAGCCAGTCGGAGCGGTCGGGAACGTCGTACTCGCTCAGGAGGGATTCGTTCGATTCGTACCACTGGGGGACCTCCCACCCATCCGTATCGTAGAACTCCGCGCCGAGGTCGGCCTGCCGGTCGTAGAACGGGCTCCGCCGGAGCGCGCGCTGGTCCTCGGGCTGCTCGCGCGGGTGGATGAGCTGGTAGACCTCCTGGTACTGCTGAGCCCCGCGGCCGTAGGTGTACTCCCGACTACCGGCGTGCGATTGGAACCGGCTGATGTGGGCCGGACCGGCGTTCACGCGCTCGCCGTCGAGGCGCGGCGTACCCTCGTCCATCCACGCGGCGACGATGTCGCCCGCGCCGCCCGACTGGGTGACCCAGATCGCGAGCGACCACCAGAGGCCATCCGTGTCCTCGTCGGGCCCGAGGATCGGCATGCCGTCGGGCGTGAAACAGAACATTCCGTTCATCTCGGTCTCCCACGAGTCGTCGTCGAACGCCGGCACGAGTTCGCGGGCGGCGTCGTACGCGCTCTTGTCGTGGTCGGGATGGGTGTTCTCGTAGAAGTGGGTGGCGGTGAACTCCCGCAGGGAGGGGTACTCCAGCCCGAGGTCGTCGAGTTTCACGGGACCGTAGATGTCCTCGGGGTCGACGAGCAGCGGTTCGTGGTTGTACGACCCCACGCCATAGGAGTCGCCGTGCTGGCGGAAGTAGAGCGAGTAATCCTGGTGGCGAAGCATCGGCTGTTCGATCTCCTCCTCCGCACCCGCGAGTTCGTCGATCGAGTCGCTCACGAGATACTGGTGCGAGCAGGGCACGAGCGGAATATCCCTGTCGACCATATCGCCGAAGAGCGGGCCCCAGATGTTGGTCGCGACGAGGAGGTCGTCGCACTCGATCCGCCCCTGATCGGTGACGACCGCCTGCACCGCGCCCTCGGCCGTTTCGATGTCCGTGACGAGAGTGTTCCCGTAGAACTCGTGGCCGGCGAGTTCGCTTGCGCGCTCGGCCATCGCCCGCGAGGCGTCGACGGCGTGGGCCTTCCCGTCGGACGAAAGGTAGTACCCGCCGTGGATCACACTCGAATCGATCTGAGGAACGTGCTCGGCGACCGACTCCGGCGAGAGGAGGTCGCCGCCTTCGAGGCCGTATGACTGGCCCCACTCGCGCTTTCGCTTCAGGAAGTTCCATCGATCCTCGGTGTACGCGACCTCGATCCCGCCCGACATCCGGTAGCTGTCGAGATCGGTGTAGAGCTCTCGGGTGTACGCCGCCATCTCGGTCATCATTTTCCCGCCGGCGGTCTGGAACACCAGTCCGGGGGCGTGCGACGTGGAGCCGCCGGTCTCGAACAGCGGTCCGCGATCGAGAACGACGACGTCCTCGCGACCGCGTTCGGCGAGATGATACGCCGCCGAGCAGCCGACACAGCCCGCACCCACGACGACGGTCCCGGCGCTCTCCGGCAGTGTACTCTCTGTGCTCATAGTGATACTCGCCGTTCCCGCCGGATTAAACGACGGGGTGGACTACCACACCCGTTTATACTGCCGAAGCCACAGTCATGAAATCGCCCGTCGAATTCCGGTTTCCTCTGTCGGTTTCGGCCACTCATTCGGAGGAAATCCCGCCGACAGAGTGTCACGCCGATCGGTCGAGATCTGGTCTGCTGGATCGATCGCACTTAGTGGGCGCAACTACCGATCCCGAACGCTTTTGCCGTGACTCGTCGACCTCGATTCATGACCGAGATCATCGACGGCGAGGCGGTCGCGAGCGAGATCCGGGACGGCGTCGCCGAGTGTGTGGACACTCTCGACGAGGCTGGCGTCCAGCCGGGGCTTGCGACCGTGCTGATGAGCGACGACGACGCGAGCAAGACGTACGTCTCGATGAAACAGCAAGACTGCGAGGAAGTCGGGATCGCAGCCCACGACATCGAAATCGATCCCGACGCGCCCGCCGCAGAGCTCTACGACACCGTCGACGAGCTGAACGCCGAGGACGCGATCAACGGCATCCTCGTCCAGATGCCGGTGCCCGACCACGTCGACGACCGCGAAGTCCTCCGTCGAACCCGCCCCGCGAAGGACGTCGACGGGTTCCACCCCGAGAACGTCGGCCGACTCGTCGCCGGCGACGCCCGATTCAAACCCTGCACGCCCCACGGCATCCAGAAGCTCCTCGAAGCGTACGACATCGAGACCGAGGGGGCCGACGCGGTGGTGGTCGGTCGGTCGGACATCGTCGGCAAGCCGATGGCGAACCTCCTGATCCAGAAAGCACCGTTCGGGAACGCCACCACGACCGTCTGTCACTCCCGGACCCAGGATCTCGCCGCGAAGCTCGGCGACGCCGACATCGTCGTCGCCGCTGTGGGCGTCCCGGAGTTCATCGATGGCTCGATGTTGAAGGAAGGTGCGACCGTGATCGACGTCGGTGTCAACCACGTGGAGACGGACGAGGGGGACTCCGAACTCGTCGGCGACGTCGACTTCGAGAGCGCGCGAGAGGTCGCGGGAGCGATCACGCCCGTCCCGGGTGGCGTCGGTCCGATGACCCGTGCGATGCTCCTGTACAACACCGTGAAGGCAGCGAGCCAGCAACACGACATCGAGATCGAACTCCCCTGAGCGGACCTCGGTTGGGTGGCGCTGATGAACGTATTGCTGTCGAACAAACGTTCGATACAATATCGTCGATGAACGGTGTGAAGCTCGGTGCCCCGGCACTTATGTATTTGTGCAGCGGAGACACCAGTATGAGTGTCGAGATCGAGGGGTTCGAAGAACTGGCAGACAGACTCGACCAGCTCGGGGAGAACGCGGCGTCAGTCGATGGAGAGAACACGGTTTCGTTCGATGAGTTATTCACGAGCGACTTCATGCGGACGCACACCGAGTACGACTCGATAGAGACGTTCTTTGAACGGAGTCCGTGGACGGTCGAGACGCAGGACGATTTCGAACACATTCCCGAAGACGAGTTCGATCGGTACATAGACGACCACACCGGTTTCAATTCGTGGGACGCTATGCTGTCCGCTGCTGCCAGAGAATGGCTCGGTCGACAAGTCACCCTCGAGTAGTGTCTGTCTGCTCCTCGCCTTCCGCGTCCGTTCCTGCGTCTCCTTTTTCGCCGGGATGTGAACTGTCGTCGTCAGATTCTTCTTGGACTGGCTCACTCTCCCCACCGACGCGCTCTCGTCGCTCTCTCGACCAGTGTAGATGGACATCGACATCGTGCCCCTCCCCTTCGATTTTGAACCCCGTCGACGGTCCGCTGTCGCCGTTGCCATCGGTGGTGAGATTGTAGATGCCGATCGCAAACGAACCGACCGTCGTGATGCCGAGTATGACACGCCAAAGAGTTCTCACTCCGGCAGTTACGTCGCCGTAGTTGGGGTTTTCGACGATGATGCGAACATCAACCAGATAGCTTGCGCTGAAGAGCACCAAGGCTACCACACCGACGAACAGCACCGCCCGGGAGGAATATCGTCGGAGATCGAGATAATCCAGCGGCATCTGTTCTGCTACCGATATCTTATCCGTAGTATATAAAAACCCGGAGTCGATGACAGCGAATCTTCGGCGACTGTTTATTCGGCTCCGTAACGTAAGCCCACGCAGATGGTCGCGCCGAAACACTCGCCCGGACCAGCCGCCGAGTACGCCTTCAGGACAGGAATGATAGCTGCGGCGCTGGTCGGGCTCACGGGGATCGGATTCCTCTACTGGACGGGGACGATCGCGCTGCTCCTGGCAGGCTACTCGTTGGTACTCCTGTTCCCGCTGTATCTCGTGGCCGCGGCGGTGGTGCTCAGCGTGTGGCTCGGCTACAACACGGACGCAACGGATCTTCGGCCGGTGTATCGGAACGACCGGCGGTCGTAAGCGAACAGCATCCAACGTGCCGACAGCACGACTGGTTCCGAGAGCTACTGTGTGGTCGATATCGCCGTTCGCGATGCTGGATCGCCTTCGTCCGGATAACTCCGGTATCGAGATCGTGTTCCAAGACTGCTTAAGTCGAGAATCCACTCGTGGAGACTCGGTGAAACTGTTCGTCGGATCCAGAGTCTGCCCCGTGCTGTGAGAGGTGTGAAACGACACGCGGATTTTTATCACTCGCTAGAAATTGTAGACGGATGACCGAGACCGGTTCGGTGAAACGGGAGTCCGGCTCCGGGTTCGAATTTTGGGCTCCAGCGATCGTCGCCGGCACGGCCCTGTTCCTCGGTGTCCTCGATATGTCGATGATGAACGTCGCCGTCCCATCGATCGTACAGGACCTGAACACCACGGTGAGTGCGATGCACGGCGCGATCGCGGTGTACTCGATGGTGATGGCCGCACTCATCATCCCGGGTGGAGCGCTCAGATCGGTCGTCGATACGAAACGGCTGCTCGTGATCGCGCTCGTGATTTACAGCATCGGGACGCTGCTCGCAGGGGCCAGCCCGAACATGCTCACGCTCTTCGTCGGCTGGTCGATAATCGAGGGGATCGCCGCTGCGCTCCTCCTCCCGATCACCTACTCCATCATCGTCGAGAACTACGCGGACAGCGCCCGAACCAAAGCCTTCGGTGCGATCGGCGGCGTGACGGCGGTCGGCATCGCCATCGGACCGATGATCGGCGGGATCCTCACGACGTTCGCCACGTGGCGATGGGGGATGTTCGGCGAATTCGGCATCGTGCTCGTGGTGCTCGCGTTGACTCGCTATCTCGACTCTCAGCCGAGCGATCGTCGTGTGGCGATCGACGTCGGCGGCACAGTGCTGTCGATCCTCGGTGCGGTCACGATCATCGGTGGGACCCTGCTCGCCGGTCGGTACGGCTGGGTGCGCCCGTTGCGCCCGGTCGTCGTGAGCGGGGTACGGATCGAACCATTGGGGTTCTCGCCCGCGATCTGGTCGATCGCGATCGGGGTGGCGTTGCTCGCCGTGTTCGTCCAGTGGGAGCAGCGCCAAGCGCGTACCGGTCGCCCGCTGCTGATCCCGCCGGACGTGCTCCGCAATCGGACGTTCGCCGCCGGGATCGCCACCTTCGCCGCCGAGTCACTCTTTCTCTCGGGGTTCCTGTTCTCGATGCCGGTCTTTCTCCAGTCGGCGCTCGGCTACTCGGCGTTCGAGACCGGGCTCGCGCTCCTCCCGTTCTCGGTCGTGACGCTGCTCGTGACGACGATTTCGACTGGCTGGCGCGCGTACGTCGCGCCGAAGCACATCGTCCAGGGCGGGATCGTGCTGATGGGCGGCGGACTGTTGCTCCTCGTTTCGCTGACGGACCTCGATCTCACGCTCCTCGAGATGGCACTGCCGATGGCGGTGATCGGCGTCGGTCTCGGGCTGTTCACGGGCCAGCTCGTCGATCTCACCATGTCGGCGGTGCCGTCCTCTGAGGCCTCGGTCGCGTCGGGCGTCATCAACTCGCTGAGCCAGCTCGGGTACGCGTTCGGGACGGCCGTCGCCGGCTCGTTCCTGCTCGCCGGATTTTACGGAAGCGTCGTCGACGGCGTGACGCGATTCGCGACGGGATCGTCGGTCTCCGGCGACGAGCGACGACAGCTGGTCGTGGCGCTCGAGGATCGGCTCGATGCGACGACACAGGCTCAGCAAGAGGCGTTCGTCAACCAGCTCCCACCAGCGACGCGCGAGCAACTGCTCGATGTCGTCCGGACGGCGATGGAGACCGCCCAGCGGAGCGTGCTGTTGCTCATCGTGATGTTCGTCCTTCTCACTCTCGTCGCAGCGAGTCTCCTCCCTGCAGTACGGCCACGGTGAGGACGGGGCGGCGCTCCCGCCAATGGCGTGCCGTGGCGGCGTCTACACCAGCGTCAGGGCGAACGTCAGGAGGAACCCGACGGCGGTGGCGATCGCGACCGCCGGGCCGCCCTCCTCGAACGCCTCGGGCATCGTGGCGTCGGCGAGCGTGGCGAGGACGGCACCGCCGGCGAACGACCGGACCACCGCGAGCGCTGCCGGCGACGCTTCGCGGAGGAAGACGCTGCCGGCGACGACGGTGAGCGAGAGCACGATCCCCGTTGTGGTCCAGAGAACGAGGATCGCGGTGGTCGAGAAGCCACCCGAGCGCATGTCCGAGGCCCCGCCGATCCCCTCGGGAACGTTGTTGATCACGATGGCCGCGAACAGCGGGAGCGTGCCGGCGTCGCCGACGAAGGTTATCCCGAGCGCGACGCTCTCGGGAACGCCGTCGAACAGCGAGCCGAGAAACAACGTCGTTCCCTCTCCGCCGCGGCCCGAACGCTCGACGAGCAGGATGGCGACGACGTAGGCGGTCGCACCAGCCAGCAGGCTCGCCGCTGGACGGACGAACCCCGCGGCCCCCACGGACTCGACGAACAGATCCGTCGCGAGCGCGGTGATGAACGCCCCGCTGGCGAACGCGAGCACGATCGCCAGGACGCGCTTCGGTGGCACCCAGACCAGTCCGAGGGCTGCTCCTGCCGTGATCGAGCCACCCGCGACGACGGCAGCGGCGACGAGGGCGAGAGTTATGTGCGATAGTGTCGTGTTCGTCGTTCACGGTTCTTCGGGCTACCACCGGACCGTAGTCCGGAGCCATCAAGATCAACGGCGGGTTCTCTGCCCTTCTCAGTACCCAGTCGCGCGAAGGGTAGAGAACCCGCGCTGTCCGCCCCGAACGTGAACCCCACCATCGCGTGTCCCACGAACATACCGCTACCCTACCGTGTCTGGCGTGCATCGAGCCGTGCGGCGATCTGATCGGAGACGTCGGTGAGGTGGGCCGTCGCGAAGATCGCGACGAGCACGCCGCCGAGCACGTCGTAGAACAGGTCGAGCACGGTGTCTTCGAGACCGTACTGGGTGAGGACCTGTGCGGTGCCGAAGGCGGCCGCGGACTCGGCGATCAGGAACTCGAGCAGTTCCCAGACCACGCCGAACGCGACGATGAAGAGGAGGAGATAGACGAACGTGAACGCCGGCGGCATGGCGATGTACTCGGTGTGTTCTTCGAGCGCGCGCGTCGTCGCGTACGCCACCCCAGCGACCAGCGAGGACGACAGCGCGTGAGTGACGTGGTCGTACCACCAGAGCGAGCTGTACGCACTGGAGAAGTCGAAGAACGGTAGCGGGACCGTGCCGACCGCGTGCAGAAACATCGCGGTCGTGATCCAGAGTACGATGCCGGCGTCCATCGTGAGCGTGTACCGGCGTTCGAGCAGCGCCGGCAGGAACGTGACCGCGAGCGCGATCCCGGCGTTCGTGACGATCCCGACCTCGCCGGAGACCACCGCGAACGCGACGATCACCGCCAGGATCAGCTGCATCACTCGTACCAACTGGGCCTGGCGCGTGGGCGAGATCCCGAGCCGACGACGGAGCTTCACGCAACTCCTCCCGTCGCGGGACGGTCGCCCACGTTCCTCCGCAGCCGTCGTCGGAAGTACCACACGAACACGCCGGCCGCCACGAGTCCGGCGACGAACGTCGTGAGGAAAAACACCATCAGCTCCGTGTTCGTCTCGAAAAAGGACGTGCCGAGGTACTCCGCCGAGACCCACGACCCGAACGCCCAGATCCCGGCGATACCGAGGGTGGCGATCACCGAAAACCAGACCGCGAAGCCCGGCGTCATCCGCACCGTCGTGGTCAACTGGAGACAGACCACCACGAGCAACGCGAGCGTGGCGACGGCGATGCCCCTGACGAACTCCGCGAGGAGGGGGAGTCCGATGGCACTCAGCGCGAACGGGAGCACGGTGAGCGCGAGCAGCGGCCACGGGATCGTGCGCTGCCACGACCGCTCGACCCACGCCGGGACGGCGGCGACCGCGACCGCCACGCCCGCACCGGCCGCCACCACCAGCTCCCCGGTGAGGAAGTTCCCGACGGCGGACACCGCGATGACCGCCGCGAACAGCCACGCGATGGCGGCGTTGGTGCGTGCGTCGGCGATGAACCACTCCTCGGGTAGTTGCTGACTCATTCGGTGTGCTCCGTCGGTATCGTGGCTGGGCGATCGTGTTCTCTCGTTGGACGACAGAAGCGTGTTCGCGATCGAATCGCCTTATCCGCCCTATTCCGGGATACCGAAACTGTGCAAGCAATGAGACGCTGTGGGGTAATAAATTCACCTACTAGGAAAATCATATACATATATACCTCGGCTTGGCAACTCTTCTCTACGCTCGCTGACTGGTCAGCGAGCAGTAGGTAGTGAAATCGAACGGCGGTTCCGGGTGCAATCCTGATGTTTTCGTCCTGTGCTCGGTGTTACTCGTCTCCCACCGTGGTTCAAACAAGCTCTCTCGACGCTTGAGCCAGCATTCTCCGATAGCCGCAACGTTGATTCGTTCAAACACCTCGTGAGCGCGCTGATTCTCGCCGAAACGCAGTGGACGGTTAGCGAACTCTCCGAAGGGATTTCGCGTCCCGACGAGGACGCGAAATCCCGCAGAGCCTACGACTACTTCTTCGGTGGTGCTAACTGGTCGACCACCGACCTCGCCAAGTACCACGCCGAGTACGTCTTCGATCAGCTCCAGGTCGGTGCTGATGACGACGTCCTCCTCCACATCGACGATACGTTCGCCGAGAAAACCGGCGACGCCACCGATGGCGTCGCCCGGTTGTACAATCCCGTCGCTGCGGAGACGGAACTGGGCAACAAGCTCGTCACTTCCTGTCTCCAGGTCGGTGACGTCTACGTTCCCTATCTGGCGCGGATGTACGTTCCAGAGGACCTTGCGCCGGATTTCGACGAGCCGTTCAAGAAAAAGACCGAGATCGCCGTCGAGGATATCGTCACGCCGCTCCAGCTGCCGGCTGGAGCGGCTCTCACCGTCGTTTTTGACTCCGCGTACTACGGCGACGAGAGAGTTGTCGCTATCCAAGATCAGGGCCATGACGTCGTCTGTCGGCTCAAATCCGACAAACACGTCTCTTTACAGGATGTCGTCTGGACCCAACGCGTCGACGCGAGGGCGTCGACGCTGGAATACGAGTCGACGACGATCACCGTCCGTGGAAAAGAGAAAACCTACGACATCGCAAGCGAGGTCGTCAAAATCGAAGACGTCGGCCCAGTAAAGATCGTTGCAAGCAAGACGGACGACACAACTCGGCACTACTTGAGTACGGATCTCGGCCGGTCGGCGGCCGAGATCCTCGAACTCGTCGAGCACAGGTGGAACATCGAGACGGTCCACGAGGAATCGAACGCGAAGTTCGGCTTCAAGCAGTACCAACTGGAGCGGAAACAGGCGATCGAGCGCTACATCCAGCTGGTGTTTCTGGCATGGACGCTGGTAACGTTTGCTGAGCGAGCGAACGTGCCGTTTTGGGAAGAACGAGGCGGACTGAGCGTCCGCCTCGATCACGCCAAGGAAGCGTATCTCGTGGAAACGCTGCTCGAAATCACCGAAGAGGTGCCCCCGTCGCTCCCGCGAGCGGAGCGACGGGAGCAACTCCATGAACTGGTGTGTGAGTTCTCGTGGTCCTCTTTCGCGAGTTTCTTTCTTACAGTCTCCAAGACATATACTCCACTAAATGAACGATCTGGTTTCTATACCAGCTTGATTTGAGAGAGCTCTTTCGATAAAACGAACACAGCATCTCTGGCCAGATTATACCTATTTCGCTGATTTAGACGATCTTGCCAAGCCGAGTATATACATCACCGTAGATACTGTTAAACCGTCGAAACGCGTTCGTGTGTTTGGATCGCATGAACGAACTGATCGTACTCGCCTTCGACAACGAAGACGGCGCACTGAACGTCAGGGACAAACTGAACGAACTCCAGAAACAGGAGCTCATCACGCTCGGCGACGCGGCAGTCGTCGTCCGGGAGGGTGACGGCAAGCCGAAAGTCAAGCAGGCCCAGAGCCTCGTCGGCGCGGGCGCGCTCGGCGGCAGCTTCTGGGGACTGCTGATCGGCCTCATCTTCTTCGCGCCGATCCTCGGGATGGCCGTCGGTGCGGTCACCGGCGCGCTCTCGGGTCGATTCGCCGACATCGGCGTGGACGACGAGTTCATCAAGGAGGTCGGTGAGACCATCGAGCCCGGCCACTCCGCACTCTTCTTGCTCGTGGTCGACGCCCAGACAGACCGCATCATCGAGGAGATAGACTCGTACAACCCGACCGTGCTCCGGACGAACCTCTCGGCCGAGGACGAGGAGAACCTCCGCGAGGCGTTCGCCGCCGACGACATCGTCGCCTGAAACGGTCACCCGTTTCGCTTTGGCGACGGTTCTCGTGTCGTGCTGGTGCGTGGGGAGGATCGTGGTGCCTATTCGGACTGCTGTGAGAGGGTGTAGACCACTTGGACACTCACTGGTTCGTTGGTCGCCCGAGTCAGACGCGTATCGATCATCGAGGCGAGATTCGGCGGGGGATCGGATTCGTCGAGGCCAACGACGACGCGTACTTCCGCCGGATTGCCGAGGACGAAATCGACCCCGTCGTACTCGACGCCCGTCTCGACGAGGCTCGTGCCTTCGTACTCGGGACCGTCGAACATCGCGTCGAGTTCGGCGTTCGTCTCCTGTTCGAACGTCGCGACCTGAAACGACGCGAACGTGACCGAGCCGAGCACGACCGAGAGCACGAGGAGCGCCCCGATCAGTCGAGCTGACCGCTTGAGAAGGGCGGAGCGCGCTCCCTCGACCCGTGAGTGCCGTTGCGGACGGTAACCGGACAGCCAGAGCATCACGAGCGCCGAAAGGTTGATCGCGAGCAGGTTCACGAGCACGAGCGTGCTCGCGGTGACGAACACCAACGGCACTCCCCACGCGATGCCGAGTCCGGCGGTCGCCGCCGGTGGCACGAGCGCGACCGCGATCGCCACTCCGATGAGCGCCGATCCGGCTCCACGGATGATGCTGATCGAGGCCGCGATGCCCGATCCGAGCGCGAGAAAGAGGGACAGAAAGTTCGGGTGTGTCCGTTCTGCGATCTGTGGCACTTCGGTGATGTCGAGCCCCGGTGGAACGAGCACGGTCGTCTTGAGGATCGTGCCGAGGACGGCGGCACACGCTACGGCCAGTACGAGACCACCGACCTGAAGCACGATCCCTCGGCGGGCAAGGTCGGGCTCGTCGACGACGGTGCCGACGCTGGCCGAGATCGCGGGCCCCATGAGCGGGGCGATCACCATCGCGCCGATGATGGTCGCGGCCGAGTCAAGCAGCAGGCCCATCGCGGCGATCACCGTACTCAACACGAGGAAGGCGGCGTACGTCGACGTTTCGGGCGCGAGGTCCGCGGCGCGCGCGACGAGTTCGTCACGCGAGATGCGCAAGTCGGTGTAGCGCTCGCGCAGCGCGCCGATGCGTCTGGAGACTACGGTTTCGGTCGATTGGACGATCGTGTAGGCGTCCTCCTCGACGCCCGCGGCCCGCAACCGATCGAGGACGGGCTCGACGCCACTCCGCGGGATCGGAAAGGAGACGACCGCCTCGAACTCCCCGCGACCCGTCTCCTCCCACACGGCGTAATCGACCCCCTCCTCGTCGAGCTCCCCGAGGATCGCCTCCCGTGTTCCCTTCGGAACGAGGACTTGGACTAGACGCATGGACCGGATACGACTGCCACGGTATAGCTTGTGGGGGTGGCCGAAACGATCCCCCGACCGCTCCTCAGTGGACGCCCGACACCGCGATCACAGCAGCGGCTCTTCCCGGACTGTCGCCGCGTAGCGCTCACCCTCGTAACGCACGTCGACGTCCGTACCCGGTTCGGCGTACTCGGGCGGAAGGTAGGTGTAGATCACGCAGGCCCCCACGCTGTAGCCGTACTCGGCGGCGTGGACGTACCCGATCGCCTCGTCGCCGTCGGTCGGGAGCACCGGCCGATCGGCGAGCACCGTCTTTTCGGGATCGTCGAGCGTGAGACAGGCCACTTCGTGGTCGATATCGCCGTTCGCGGCGGCTTCGACCGCCTCCTTCCCGAGGAAATCGGTATCGAGATCGACCGCAAAGCCGAGCCCTGCCTCGTAGGGATCGTGCTCGGTGTGGAGGTCCTCGCCCCACAGTCGAAAGCCCTTCTCGATCCGGAGCGCGTCGAGCGCGCCGTTGCCGTAGGGCCGGATATCGAACTCCTCGCCTGCCTCCATGACGTGCTCCCAGAGCCGTTCGCCGTACTCCGAGGGTGTGTACAGCTCCCAACCGAGTTCGCCGGCGTACGACAGCCGGAGCGCGGTCACCGGGATGTTTTTCACAAAGGTTTGCTGACTCGAATAGAACGGGAACTCATCGTCCGAGAGATCGGCGTCGATCACCTTTGAGAGGGTCTTTCTGGCGTCGGGGCCGGTGCAGACCATCGCCGCGAGGCTGGAGGTCACGTCGTTGACTACGATGTCGTCGGGAGCCTGGCTGCGGACCCATGCGAGGTGGTTGCTGCCGACCTCCCGCCCCGTGGTGAGGAGGAGGTAGCGATCCTCGCCGACCCGGGTGACAGTGACATCGGCGCGGACGCCACCGCCCTCGTTGCACATCAGGGTGTACCGGATCTGTCCAACGTCGAGATCCATGTCGTTCGTACACAGATGCTGGAGGAACTCGTCGGCGTTGCTCCCGACGAGCTCCATCTTGTTGAACGACGTCATGTCGTGAAGCCCGACGCCGTCCCGGACGTTCAGCGCCTCCGCACCCTCGATCGGCGAGTAGTATTTGCCCTCCCAGCCCTCACGATCCGGAATCTGGTCGCCGTACTCCGCGAGGAGATCCGCGTTCGAGTCGAACCAGTGTGGCTCCTCCCAGCCGGCCTCGGCCCACAGCTCGGCGTCGCGTTCTTCGTGGCTGTGGTACATCGGCGTCCGCCGGATGTCGCGCTGGTGCTCGGTCCAGACCCACTTGGGATGGATGATGGAGTAGAGGTTGCGGTACTCCTCGCCGCCGAGGTCCTTCGCGAAGTCCCAGCTTCCCTCGTGGGGGGCGAAGCGGTTGACGTTGCAGTTCCGGAGGTCGATCGGGCCGTCGGGGAGGCGGGGAACGCCGGTCTCCATCCACTCGGCGAGCGCCTTGCCCGCGCCGCCGGCGTGGGTGATCCAAATCGCTGCGGCGGTCCAGAGTCCGTCACACTTCTGGACCGGTCCGAGAACCGGGAGCCCGTTCGGCGACGCGGAGTACATCCCGTTGTACTTGTGATCGAGGTTCGCACCCTCCGTGGCGGGGAGGAGTTCGTCGCTCGCCGTTCGCGGCGCTTTCTCCTGTCGGTCGGGGTGGGTCGCGTTGTTCAGGTGGTATTCGGTGAAGTCGTGGACCGACGCCTGGTGGCCACCTTCCTCGTTGCCGCCCAGATCGGCGGGATCGGGCACGATCGACTCGTGGTTGTACGATCCGATCCCGTACCGATCGCCGTGGGTCCGGAAGTACATCGCGTTGTCCTGATCCCGGAGAATCGGTCGATCGGGATCCTGGAGAAGGACTTCGCTCTTGTCGCCGGAGACGGACTTGTAGTTCTCGTACACCGGGTCGTCGGTGACGTCCTGTCTCGATCCTTCGAGTTCGGCGAGCGGCTCCGTGATCGTGTACTGGTGTTCGACGGGCGCGATCGGGAGGTGGATGTCGAGCTTCTCGCTCAACTGGCGTGCCCAGATGTTGGTCGCCACCACGACTTCGTCGCACTCGACCCGGCCGTTCTCGGTCACGATCGCCCGAACGCCGTCGCCGTCGGTCTCGACGTCCTCGACTCCGGTGTGGCCGACGAACTCTGCACCCATTTCTTCGGCTTCCTCGGCGAGCGCCGCACACGCCCGGACGCCCGACGCCTGGCCGTCGGTCGGCGAGTAGTACCCGCCCTCGATGGCGTCGGGATCGACCTGCGGCAGCTTCTCGCTCACCTCCTCGGGGCTCAGGAGCTGTGGGTCCGGCACGCCCCACGACTCGGCCCATTCGACCCGCCGCTGGAGGTAATCCATCCGCTCGTCGCTTCGCGCGACCTCGATTCCGCCCGTCTCGTTGTAGACCGGTTCGTCCTCGTCGCGTTCGAGCGAGGTGTAGAGCCGGCGGCTGTACGTCGCGAACTTCGAGAGCACCTTCGGCTCGTCGGTCTGGAACATGATCCCCGGTGCGTGGGTCGACGAGCCACCCGTGGTGGGGAGCGGCCCCCGATCGACCACGAGCACGTCCTCCCGGCCGAGGTCAGCGAGGTGATACGCCGTGTTGCAGCCGACGATACCAGCCCCGATGACGACGGTTCCTGCCTCGCTCGGCAACGTGTTCGCGTTACTCATGAACGCTCCCTCAGTGTGGCCCGGCGGTATTCACTTTTCGCCCCCAGTATCGGCCACGTTTATATCAGAAATCGATGTCGAGGCTGTTCTCACTTGGTGTCGCTCGTCTATGGACCCTCCCGAACGAGTCTCAGCGATCCCACCGCCATCCCCAGATACGGTGTCAAACGATCCTCACGGCACTCTTCTGGCGGTATATACGTGTTAGGCTGTGCCGGCCAAGACCTAAGTCCGCAGTGTCGACAACTATATGCAATGTTCGCGTTCGAGCCGGGACGACAGCCGTGCGGAACGAGCGCCGCCGAAACTGGTGGGGAGCCCAACGAGCCATGTCGGTAGCGCGTTCGGCCGCGACCGTGGACGGGGCCACCGATCTGCTCACTGACCTCCGGTTCGAGCTGATGCCGTTCGACAGCTTCGAGGGCCAGATGGACCACCTCCCTGACGGGGCGACCATCGCCATCACGACCTCCCCGCAGCTCGGACTCGACGCGACGATCGAGTGGGCGGAGAAGGCCGCCGAGCGTGGGTTCGAGGTCAGTCCCCACATCGCCGCGCGCTACGTCCGCGACGAGGACCATCTCGAAGAGATCGCGCGCCGCCTCACCGATGCCGGGATCACCGACATCTTCGTTCCCGGCGGCGACCGCGAGGAACCCGCCGGCGAGTTCGCGTCGGCGTACGAACTCCTCGCCGCCCTCGACGACCTCGATTACGAGTTCGACGAGGTGGGAATTACGGGGTATCCCGAGGGACACGAGTTCCTCGACGACGCGACCCTCGCCGAGGCCATGAAAAAGAAAGCGCCCTACGCGACCTACATCGTGACCCAGCTCTGTTACGATCCCGACGCCGTCGTCGAGTGGATCGAAGCGGTTCGTGATCGGGGCGTCGACCTCCCGGTAGAGATCGGGATCCCTGGCGTGATGAAGTACCAGCGACTGCTGAAGATCTCCCAGAAGGTCGGCGTCGGCGACTCGGTGCGATTTCTGAAGAAGACCACAGGGATTCTCGGGTTCGTGCGCCAGCTCGTCGGCTCGCGCGGGAAGTACACCCCCGACGACCTCATCGACGGGCTCGCGCCCTACGCCGACGATCCTCACTACGACATCGACGGCCTCCACCTCTACACGTTCAACCAGACCTCGGACACCGAGTCGTGGCGGTACGGCCGGCTGGAAGAGTAGCTGTTCGTCAGCTATCGGTCGATTCGCTCGCTGGTCCAGGGCACCGGCTATCGAGTTCGTCCACGAACCGTTCGCAACGCTCGATCTCGTGATGTCGTGCCGAGGTCGGTTTCGCTCAGGCGTCACGAGGGACGACAGTGACCCCGACGGTTCGGAAGTCACCGTCGTAGGTGAACAGATGGTCGACGCCCCGTTCGTCGGCCTGAACGGCGATCATGTGGTCGGTAAGCGAGATCGTTTGGTCGTCGTAGCGGCGGAACCGTCCGACCGCTCGCTCGACGAGCTGTGGCTCGACGCCAAGTACCTCGAACGTCGGTTCGTCGAGGATGCTCCCGAGCGCCTCGTGTGCTGCTCGGGTGTCTGCCCGCGAGAGCAGTAACGTCACGACCTCGTCAAGGACGTACTGGTTCGTCAACAGCGGGTTGTACGGCAGATCTCCCGCCCCGATCGCGCGGATCACTGTGCGTACCTCGTCGTGCTGTGACGATGGCCGGTAAAAATAGGCGAACAGCGCGTTCGTGTCGACGAACAGCGGCACTGGTGGCCCCCTTTCGTCGGTATCGGTCGAGGGTGCAAAGCGGGAATCCAGGCTATCGATCACGTTCAGTCCCGGTCGGCAGCGATCGCGTCGGCGAGAGCTCCGTCGGTGTCGTCGACATCGAACGGCTCGTCCTCACCGTTCCCGAACGCCGAGGCACTGAAAAACGGTCCGTCGGGATCGTGTTGCCCGACCTCGCCCGTCGGCACCCACCATGCCCGCCCTCGGGCTCCGATCTTCTTGCTCGCTACCGCTCCGCGCTCGCGGAGCGCTTCGAGTCGGTCGAACACCGTCCGCCGCGAGGCGTTCAGTTCGTCGGCTATCTCGGGGGCCGTGAGGGGTTCGGCCGGATCGTCGCGTTCCTCGAACACCGCGAGGACGTCCGCGGGCGGAACTCCACGTGTCGATCCCGGCTCGCCCATACGCCCACAACAGCGAGGAGATATATGTGCCTATCGGCGGTAACGACACACTGTTCGACGACGGGCCCGTCGACGGCTTCGCATCTCTCGCCGACAACGGCGAGAGCGGAGATAGGCCGATCCTCTCGCGGTCCTCTCACGATACTCTCGAATGGCAGAACGTCCACGATCGGCCCACCGCAACGAGTGCGCGGCTGGGGCTGACGAGAGCACCGTCGCCCGCTCGAAACGTCCGTCCGTGGCGACTTTCGATCGACGGGGCCCTCAGAACAGCCCCGAAACCGTCCCATCCGAGTCGATGTCCATCCCGGCGGCGGCGGGGTCGGCCGGCAGCCCCGGTAGTGTCAGAACGTCGCTGGTGAGCGCGACCAGAAAGCCCGCCCCCGCGGAGGGATAGATCTCCTGGATTTCGAGCTCCCACCCGGTCGGCGCACCCTTCTTCTCGGCGTCGTCGCTGAGCGAGTGGAACGTTTTCGACATCACCACCGGCACGTCGTCGAATCCCAACGATTCCATCCGTTCGATGTCGTCCTGCGCGCCGCTCTGGAACGTCACCGACTCTGCCCCATAAATTTCGGTCGCGATCGTCTCGATCTTTGCCTCGATCGAGTCGTCGACGTCGTAGAGGTACTCGAACTCCTCGTCGTCCTCCTCGATCTCGGTGATGAGCTTCCGGGCGAGGTCCGCGCCACCCTCGCCGCCCTCGCCGAACACCGTCGATTCGGCGGCTTCGATCCCGAGATCGTCGCGGCAGTGATCGAGGACCGCCTGCACCTCTTCGTCGGCATCGCCCGGGAACCGGTTGAGCGCCACCACGACCGGGATGCCGAACTTCCGGAGATTCTCGATGTGGGTGTCGAGGTTTTCGAACCCACCCCGGACGGCCTCGACGTCGGTCGCTTCGAGTTCGTCGAGGTCGGCGGGCCACATGTCCTTGCCGTGGTATTTCAGCGCGCGGATCGAGGCGACGAGCGTGACCGCGGCGGGCTCCATCTCGCCGAACCGACAGACCACGTTCATGAACTTCTCGGCCCCGAGATCCGAGCCGAAGCCCGCCTCGGTGATGAGGTAGTCGGAGAGCTTCCGTGCGACGTCGTCGGCGATCAGCGAGTTCGTCCCGTGAGCGATGTTGGCGAAGGGGCCTCCGTGGACGAACGCCGGCGTGCCCTCGATGGTCTGGACGATGTTCGGCTTCAGAGCGTCTTTCAGGAGGATGGTGACCGCGCCCGTCGCCTCGATGTCGTCGGCGGTCACGGGATCGCCGTCCTCGTCGTAGGCGACGACGATGCGTGCGACGCGCTCTTTGAGATCTTCGAGGTCGTCGGCGAGACAGAGCACGGCCATCAGTTCGGAGGCCGCCGTCAGGATGAACCCGTCCTCGCGGGGGACGCCGGTGACGTCGCCGCCGAGCCCGATCACGGTCTCGCGGAGCACGCGGTCGTTCATGTCGATCGCACGGGGCCACTCGACCCAGTTGACCGCGATATCGCGCTCGTTGCCCTGCTTGATGTGGTTGTCGAGCATCGTCGAGATGAGGTTGTGCGCCGATGTGAGCGCGTGGAGATCACCAGTGAAGTGGAGGTTGATGTCCTCCATCGGCAGTACTTGAGAATAGCCGCCGCCGGCCGCGCCGCCTTTCACCCCGAAAACCGGCCCGAGTGAGGGCTCGCGGATGGCTGCGAGGGCGTCCTCGCCGATGTGGTTGAACGCCTGGCTCAGTCCGACCGTCGTCACGGTCTTGCCCTCGCCCATCGGGGTGGGCGTCATCCCCGTCACGAGGATCATCTCACCGTCGTCGCGATCGGACTCTCTCACCCGCTCGATCGCGTCGAAGGTGAGCTTCGCGATGTCGTCGCCGTAGAGGTCGAGATCGTCGGCCGCGAGCCCGAGCGGTTCGACGATCTCGGTGATCGGGTCGGTGTCGACGCCCTGGGCGATCTCGTAATCCGTCGGGAACTCGTCAGTTTCGTCAGAGGATGCCATGTGACATCGTTCTCCGGAGTGCCTTTTCAACGTTCGTGTGAAGCACGTCCAACCTTTTTATGCAATGAACGACGACGATCGTCCCTTCGGCGATCCCAAAACCGCCATACAACGCCTCGATGTCACGCCAGTCTCGATGCCTCGACGACGCTGGCGACGATCGAGCGAACGATCTCCACGAAATCCTTTAGGCGTCCTCCACCCGAGAGGCTGTCGACCGGTTTGCCAGAACGACCGATCGACTCCCCTGATGAACGAACCACGCGTCGTCACGACCCGCTCCGCGTTCGCCGAAACCGCCCACGAGTCCCCACGAGCGGCGCGCGTGCCGGTCGAAATTCGAGTGAGCGTCGACGACCCGTTCCTCGCCTATCGGCGCGCACGCGGTCGCGAGCAGACGGAAGGAGCCGAAGGCGTGTACCTCGAAACGACCGGTGGTCAGGCGGGCTGGGGCTACTTCGCCACCGACCCGATCTTCCGATTACAGGTCGGCGACACCCTCGAACCCGTCGGCGACACCGACCCGTCGCCCTCACTTGCGGAGCTCGCGGGGCTGCTCGACCGCGAGACGCTCGTCCGCGGCGACTGCGACGTTCCTTACCCCTGCGGGGCGTTCGGCTGGCTCTCCTACGACATCGCCCGCGAGCTGGAGGATCTTCCCGATACCACCGTCGACGATCGTGGACTGCCGCGCCTCCAGCTCGGGGTCTTCGACCGGGTGGCTGCGTGGGAGTCAGGGTCGGCGGACGAGACGACGCTCCGTGTGACGGCCTGTCCACGGGTCGGTGACGACCCCGACGCGGCCTACGAGCGCGGTCGCGAGCGTGCGCTCGATCTCGCCCGCACCGCAGTCGCGGGCGATCCGTCGATCGGCGATGCACCCATCGAGGCCGACAACGCTACGTTCGAGAGCGACTGCACCCCCGAGGAATTCACCGAGCGCGTGCGCCGTGTCAAGCGGTACGTCCGCGACGGCGACACGTTTCAGGCGAACGTCTCCCAGCGCCTGCGCGCGCCGGCCGCCGTCCATCCTGTTGCGGCGTTTGGAGCCCTCCGGCGGGTGAACCCCGCGCCCTACTCGGCGCTGCTGGAGTTCCCCGGTGTGGATCTCGTGAGTGCCTCGCCGGAGCTCCTTCTGGATGTCGACAGCGCGGCGCAACGCGCCGCGGACAGCGCGAGCGGCGACCAGCCGCGAGCGGCCGATCGTCTCCTGACCGAACCCATCGCTGGCACCCGCCCGCGCGGTGACACCCCCGAGGAAGACGCCGACCTCGAACACGACCTCCTCACGGACGAGAAGGAACGCGCCGAACACGCGATGCTGGTCGATCTGGAGCGCAACGACCTCGGGAAGGTGAGCGAGTACGGCAGCGTCGAGGTCTCGGAGTACCGCCGGGTCGACCGCTACTCCGAAGTGATGCATCTCGTCTCGCTGGTCGAGGGACGCCTCCGTACTGACCGTGACCTCGTGGATGCCGTCGCCGCGACCTTTCCTGGGGGGACGATCACCGGCGCGCCCAAACCCCGGACGATGGAGATCATCGACGAGGTCGAGACGACCAGGCGCGGCCCCTACACCGGCTCGATCGGCGTCTTCGGGTTCGATGGCCGCGCCACGCTCAACATGACGATCCGGACGCTGGTGGGCCGCCGCGAGGAGTACTTCCTGAGGGTTGGTGCGGGGATCGTCCACGACTCCGAACCCGATAGCGAGTACGCCGAAACCCTCGATAAGGGCCGTGCGCTGATCACCGCGATCGACGACACGCTCGGCGATCACGGCGACCTCGGAATCGAGCGTGCGACTGCGGCGGACGGCGGTGCGTCCACACCCGACGATGGGGAGGCTGCGGACCGATGACCCGGATCCTCGTGATCGACAACTACGACTCCTTTGTCTACAATCTCGTCCAGTACGCCGGCGCGGCGGTCGACGCTCCCGAAGACGGCGAGATCGTGGTGCGGCGCAACGACGCGATCGACGTCGCAGGGATTCGAGAGCTGGACCCCGACGGAATCGTGGTCTCCCCAGGACCAGGCACGCCCGCCGACGCCGGCGTGTCGATCCCGGTGTTCCGCGAGCTCGACTACCCCACCCTTGGGGTGTGTCTCGGCCATCAGGCGCTGTGTGCGGCCCACGGCGCGCCGGTCGGCCACGCGCCCAGCGTGGTCCACGGCAAGCCCTCGACGGTTCGCCACGACGGTCGCGGGGTCTTCGCAGGGCTGGCCGAGACGTTCGCCGCCGGCCGGTATCACTCCCTCGCGATCGAGCGCGACGACCTCCCGGACCCTCTTGTCGAGACGGCGCACTCGGCGGGCACTGCCACGAGCACGACGGACGAAGGCTCGTCGGTCGCAGCCGGAACCGACGGCGTCGTGATGGGCGTGCGCCACCGCGAACTCCCCCACGAGGGCGTCCAGTTCCACCCCGAGAGCATCCTGACCGACGTCGGCATGACGATGCTGGAGAACTTCGAACGGCGCTGTCGTCCCGACGATCGGTAGCACCAAGGACTGAGCGCCTGGTGCTCAGCCCTCGCCGTCCGCTCGGCGCTCGGCCGCGAGGACGACGTTCGAAACGAGCATCGCGAGCGTGACCGGGCCGACACCGCCAGGGACCGGCGTGATCGCCCCCGCGACCGCCGCCGCGCTCTCGAAGTCGACATCGCCAACGACCTGCGTGTCTTCCCCGCTTTCCGACTCGATCCGGTTCGCACTCACGTCGACGACGGTGACGCCCGGCGAGAGCATCGAGTCGTCGACGAGTCCCGGCACGCCGACGGCGGTAACCACGATGTCCGCCCAGCGAGTCACGGCACCGAGATCCGTGGTTCGAGAATGACAGACGGTGACGGTGGCGTTGCCGTCCGGCGCGTCGTGAAGGAGCAGATTCGCGAGGGGTTTGCCGACGATCTCCGAGCGACCGACGATGGCGACGTCCTCGCCTTCGATCGAGACGTCGTTCGCTGTGAGGAGACGACGGACGGCGGCGGACGTCGCTGGAAGATAGCGGGGATCACCCCGAACGAGCCGGCCGAGGTTCGCGAAACTGAGACAGTCGACGTCCGTCGCCGGATCGAGCCGTCGCCGTACCTCGGCGAGCGCGACGTGGTCCGGCAGCGGGATCTGGACGAACACGCCGTCGATTTCGGGGTCAGCGCACAGCCGATCGATCGCCTGATGGAGTCGCTCCGCGGGTGCGCCGGGATCGATCCGGACGTCCCGGCTCGCGATATCGAGGTCGCGACAGGCCGCGTGTTTCAGCGCCACGAACCGCTCGTCGGCCGGGTCGTCGCTCATCAGCACGGTCCCGAGCGTCGGCGTGACGCCTCGCTCGTCGAGTTCGCGGACGCGATCGCGCACGTCGGCTCGGATCTCGGCCGCGACCGGCTCGCCACGCAGCCGTTCGGCGGTCGGCATACGAACGATGTGGAGCGGCCCTCGCTTGAACCTGTCCGTGACGATGGGCAGGCTCGGCACGCATGCTGTCGCTCAGAACGTTTCGACGATCGCCGTCGCAGAGCCAGTGGCAGACAACCGATCCTATCGAGCCGACGTTCCGATCGACAGTACCGCAGTATCGAACGAATCACGACTCAAACGAAAACCGCAGGCCACACGCCTCCCCAGCCGATTCCTTCGCTCGCTCACGACGTTCGCTTCGCTCAGTCATCCACCGTCAGAGCTTCGCTCTGACGAGCCTGCACTCGCTTCGCTCACGGGTCGTGCTCTGCTCGCGGGCGAAGCCCGCTCGCACGGCTCGTGGGACCTCTGGTCCCACGGTGCTCCCCGTCCGCTTGGCGGCCCTCGTTGCGTCTGCTCACGGGCGGCACGAGGCGGCGAAGCCGCCTCGAATTCGCGGCGCGTAGCGCCGCGCATGGCCCCCGTTCGCACAGACCTCGCACAGGGGTTGCGCGCTGACGGAGGGGCACGCAGCCGCACGCCACCGATCTCGGAATGAACGGGTTTCCAGTGACGGTACTGTGGCTCACGACACGTCCGGCTGCGCGGCCGATGGACGAAACGGCCGCAGAGAGAACGGTATCGACGACCCCCGGTATAAATGGGTGGTGCTGTTAACTCTTTCATTTATGTTCCGGAGGAACACTAATCGAGGGCGATGGCAGAATCCGAACCACCGTCCACCGAACGCGATTCGCATCCGAACCACCCGAACGTCGACCAGTCCGACCGCGTGCTCCCGCGAAACCTGCGCCAGTCGGGCGACCCGGGCATCGAGATGCTGGTCTCGACCCGGGTCCGCAAATCTCCCTTTTTCCACAAGTCGTTCAACGAGGAGGGCGCGTGGCGCGCGACGGTCTACAACCGGCTCTACCACCCCCGAGGGCTGGTCGAACCCGAAGACGGCGGCGCGATGGCCGAGTACGAAGCACTGACCGAGGCCGTCACCCTCTGGGACGTCGCCGTGGAGCGCCAGATCCGCGTGAAGGGCCCCGATGCGGAGGCGCTCACCGACTACGTCATCACCCGGGACGCGACCGAGATCGAGCCGATGCACGGCAAGTACGTCATCCTCTGCAACGAGGACGGCGGCGTGCTGAACGATCCGATCTTGCTGCGCGTCGAGGAAGACGAGTTCTGGTTCTCGATCTCCGACTCCACGCTGATGCAGTGGATCGAGGGCGTCAACGTCGGCAAGGAGTTCGACGTCGAGATCGACGAGATCGACGTCGCGCCGATGCAGATCCAGGGCCCGCGCTCCGAGGACGTGATGCGCGAGGTCGTCGGCGAGGAAGTATCTGAAATCCCCTACTACGGCCTGATGGAGGCCGAGGTCGACGGCTGTCCCGTGCTCGTGAGCCAGACCGGCTTTTCGGGTGAGAAGGGCTTCGAGATCTACGTGAAAGAGGCGATGGAGAACGCCGAGCGGGTGTGGGACCCCGTACTGGAGACCGTGAAGGACCACGGCGGGATGCAGATCGCGCCGGGCCACCACCGTCGGATCGCAGCAGGCATCCTCTCGTGGGGCCAGGACATGGACCACGAGACCTCGCCGTTCCAGGTCAACCTCGGCTACCAGGTCCCCGACGACAAGGACGGCGACTACGTCGGCAAGGAGGCACTCGAAGCACAGCAGGAGCAGATCGAGAACGGCGAGTACCCGTTCAATCTCAAGATGGTCGGGCTGAAGATGGCGGGCGAGCCGATCCGGGACTACGCGTCCGACTTCTGGCTCGTCTCCGATCCCGACACGGGCGAGGAGTGTGGGTACATGACCTCGCCGTGGCACAACCCCGAGCTGGAGACCAACATCGGCCTGGGGTTCGTGCCGGCGGAGAAACTCCAGAAAGAGACCGACGCGGCGCTCGACGACGAGATCTACGAGGAGGATCTCGATATCGAGTTCCAGGTGCATCTCCCCGACGAGTACGCCGAGGAGCCTGGCGAGTCGGTGTACGCCACGGTGGCCGAAGTGCCGTTCAAGGAGTCGGTCAACCCGAGCGCCCGCGAGCAGGCCAAACTGAACGCGCGAAAGGACGCCGAGTCCGAGTAAAACTCGCTCGCGCCAGCCGGCCGTCGTTTTTGTCGCGGATCACGCGTGTCAGTCGGTGCGTCACGGCGAGTGGACGACGCTATGGCGATCGATACGCCGACCGCGATCGAGTTATTCCTCCAAGAGCGCCGTCTCGACGAGCTTCGCCGTCCCACGACGGATCCGACCGCCGACGGCTGTCGGCGAGAGATCGAGTTCGGCCGCGATGTCGGCGAGGCGGGCCTCGCGCGGCTCCTCGAAGTAGCCGTTCTCGTAGGCCGTCACCAGCGCGACGCGCTGGGCCTCGGTCAGTCCCGTGGGTTCGCCGCCGTTCCACTCGTCCTGCCGGAACATCTGCTGGAGGGTAAAGGAGATGTCCTCTTCGTCGCAGTAGTCCGCAAGCGCGGCGAGCGCTTCCCGGTCGGGAAACTGGAGTCGGACCGTCCAGCCGCGGGCGTTGGTGATCGCCTCGCGCATCAGCCCGCTGAGCTCGCTCGTCTTCGGCGAGATGAGCTTCGTCTCGGGCGGGTGGCGGATCCGATAGACGCGGGTCGCTTCCGAGCCCGCCACCAACTCCCACTCCGCGACCGTGTGGTCCTCGTCGAGCTGGGCTTCGAACTCCTCACCGGGGTTCTCGACGAGGAAGAAGAAGATCCCCGTGTCGGGATCGGTGCCGGACTGTGGCACGACCCGGATCGTCACGTCGGAACACTCGCGGATCGTCGGTGCCAGGGAGAGATCCGAATGAGCAATATCGACGACGGCGATCAGATTCACGACGCACCACCACGTGGAAGACGTCGCTGCGTCGGCGTCCGATGTCCCTCTGGCCGCCAGGCGATCGCCCGGTCGATGGGTTCTCCGCCGAACGGATCCCGACCGTGACGGGACGACGAAACCGCGTGACGAACCGGTGGTTCGAACGCGGGCGACCGCCGGCCGTCGTCCGTGCAGTGATCCATCACTGTTTTCGTGTATCATGGGACGATTCGCGGACAGCCAGTTAAAGCGTTCGGGTTGAGATAGTCCATGGCACGCTCGGTGATACCGTTGTGCGAGTCCCGTTTGATCGGTCTCGTTACCGGCACACCACCGGCCAGTGCACGGCAGCACGGTTCGGGCTGCATGAATCGATGCAATGGGATGGCAGCAGCGTGAACGGGGACGAATTTGGGTCCGAGTTCGGGGTATATTTTTATATGGTCTTGGTGTGATTACGGAGTGGGTGAGCACCCAACTATGTCAAACGACACTATTGCGGAACGCATCGAAGCAGGGGAGAGCTTCGTCGATCCGGACGACTTCGAGTTCGACAACACAGACGACGGCATCGACCGCGCGAGCGAGAGCACGCGGGACCTGCTCGGCCGTGTCAGCGGCGCACTGAACCGACGTTCGTTCATGGGCAACGCTGCGAAGGCCGGGGCCGGTGCGGTCGCGCTCGGGACCGTCGCGTCGGGCTCTGCGGCCGCCTATCACGAGGCCAGCGACGTCGATATCCTGAACTTCGCGCTGACGCTCGAACATCTCGAGGCCGCGTACTACAACGAGTTCCTCGACGAGTACTCCGAGGGCGAGATCGAGCGATCCGACGCCATCGGGGCGAAGTTCGCCGATCCGCAGCTCCAGTACTCGACCTGGCAGGAGCTCGTGACGATCCGCGACCACGAGGAGGCTCACGTCGAGGCACTCACGAAGACGATCAACGACCTCGGCGGCACGCCGGTCGAGGCTGCCGACTACGAGTTCCCGTACGATTCGCTCGAATCGTTCGTCAAGTTCTCGAACCGTGTCGAAGCGGTCGGCACGTCGGCGTACGCGGGCGCAGCGCCGTTCCTCGAGGCCGAAGCTGTCGTGAAGGCGGGACTGTCGATCCACTCGGTCGAGGCACGCCACACCAGCTACTTCGGTGCGCTCCTGCCGAAGAGCTCGATGCCGGACGCGTTCGACCCGGCCCGCAGCATGGACCAGGTCGTCGGTATCGTCTCCCCGCTGATCGTCTCCGAGTAATCCAGCGGCACCACACTCTCGATTTTTCGAACGGTCACGCACCGCCGAGAGCCGTCTCCGTTCACTGCCGTCCCGGCCCCATCAGACGAATTTGGGCCGCAGTTCGGCCTACCTTCATACGGACGATGGGCGAACAACGGTCCGTGCGGCGACGCACGGAACGACAATGACTGATAACAACACGATCCGAGAGGAGTCTGATGGCGTTCTCGACTTCGTCGGACAGGTCAGCGATCAACTGCGCTCGCGGCGGGCGTTCATGGGCGATGCGGCGAAAGTCGGTGCCGGCGCAACCGCGCTGTCGGCGCTCGGAGCCGGCACCGCTGCCGCGAACGAGGGCGGCAGCGACGGCGGAAGCAGTGGATCGGGTCCGAGCGACGTCGACATCCTGAACTTCGCGCTGACGCTCGAACACCTCGAAGCGAACTACTACGACCAGTTCCTCGCCGAACACTCCGAGGAGGAAGTCGAACGGTCGGCAGTGGCCCAGTACTTCGCGCGACCGACCCTCCAGTACTCGACGTACCAGCAGATCCAGGACGTTCGGGACCACGAACAGGCCCACGTCGAGGCGCTGACACAGACGATCAACGATCTCGGCGGTACACCCGTCGAGGCCGCCGAGTACGAGTTCCCGTACTCCTCGATGGAGGAGTTCGTCGCACTCAGCGACCGGATCGAGGCCATCGGCGTCTCCGCCTACGCCGGCGCAGCACCGATGATCGACAACGAGGAAGTGCTGAAGGCCGCGCTCAGCATCCACAGCGTGGAGGCCGAACACCAGACGTACTTCCAGTTGCTCAACCTCCAGCGGCCCGCACCAGAGGCGTTCAACGAGGCGCGCTCGATGGACCAGGTGCTTCCGATCGCCAAACAGTTCATCGTCGGCGAGAACGACGTGCCCGAGATGGCGTCGGCGACGTTCGAGAACCAGACCACGGACGGATCGAGCGTCACGGTCGCGTCGGCCGCGCTGCCCGACGGTGGGTTCGTCGCGATGCACGACAGCAGTCTGCTCGACGGTAACGTCGCCGGGAGCGTCATCGGCGTCTCCGAGAAGTTCGACGCCGGCACGCAGATGGACGTGAACGTACCGCTGTACTCGGGCGTCCCCGGCGGGGACTACGATCAGTCGAGCCTCGAGGAGGACCAGACCCTGATCGCCATGCCGCACAAGGACACCAACGGCAACGGCAGCTACGACTTCCTCACCTCCGGCGGCGAGGCCGACGGTGCCTACGTCCAGGACGGCAGCGCCGTCGTCGACGACGCCGAGATCACCGTCGAGTAGTCCTCGGGCGCTCCGCGACCGACTGCGCCGATCGAACGTGCCGATTTTTCGCTTGGTCGCGAGCGGGTTTCGACAAGACTTAACCTGCCGGTCGCATCCGATCCATCATGAGCGAAAGCGAACAACAGGGAAGCCAGACCCGCTCGTGTGTCTCGTGTGGGATCAACATCTCGGGCACCAACGCCGCCGCCTTCGACTGTCCCGAGTGTGGGACCCAGATCTACCGGTGTGCGACCTGTCGCAAGCAGAGTAACCTCTACGAGTGTCCCGACTGCGGGTTCACAGGGCCCTAACGATGGGGAAGGTCGCCGCGAAGCTCAAGGTGATGCCGGAGAGCCCCGAGATCGACCTCGACGAGCTCCAGCACGAACTCGAGGACTCGCTACCCGAGGGCGCGAAGATCAACGGGTTCAAGCGCGACGACGTCGCGTTCGGCCTCGTTGCCCTCCTGCCGACGGTGATCGTGCCCGACGACGCCGGTGGGACCGAGGCGGTCGAGGAGGCGTTCACCGAGGTCGATACCGTCGAAAGCGTCGCAGTCGAGAACGTCGGCCGGATATAAGCGGGAGAGGCGTTGCGACCGTCGCGACGTGTCGGCCCGGAACGCACGTTTTATCACGGCCGGAAAACAACCGAGCCGTATGCCTAACTCGAAAGGACCACTGAAGAAGACCCGGCACAAGCTCTCGAACGATCCACGTGAGCGCGGCACGTCCCCGCCCCAGCGTGCGATCGAGGACTTCGACGAGGGCGATCGCGTCCACCTCAATCTCGATCCGAGCGTCCCCGATGGACGATTCCATCCTCGGTTCAACGGTCACACTGGCGAGGTGCTCGGCAGCCAGGGTCGTGCCTATCAGGTCGAGATCGTCGACGGCGACACCGCGAAGACCCTGATCGTCACCCCGGAGCATCTCAGCCGGCAGGAATGACGATCTTCAAGGAGCAGCTCGACGAGGAGTATCTCACGCTTGCCGAAACCAAGGAACTGCTCGCCGACGTCGAGGCCGAGCACGCGGCCGACGAGGACCGTGAGATGCCCTACGAGCTCGCACGCGCCATCGATCACGTCAACCGATTCGCGGATCTCACGCCCGAGGAGGCCCGAGAGTTCGTGGCCGAGCTCCGCGACCACGAGAAAGTCGACGAACCGACCGCGTACAAGATCGCGGATCTCAAACCGGCGAACCGTGACGAGCTCCGGGCGATCTACGCCCAGGAGCGGTTTTCGCTGTCGGGAGACGAGCTCGACGACGTTCTCGCGATCGTGGCGAAACACGTCTGATCGCCGCGAATTTAAGTACGTCCTCGGTGTAATGGGGGCATGAGTGACACCGAGAGTGACGACGGGGCATCGACCGAGCGGACACGAGCCGTCGTGCTCGATCTGCTGCCCAACGGCCGTCCCGACGACGACCGGCCAGCACACCGGAAACCGCCGCTCGCCTACACCCTCGGGGAGTCACAGTTTCAACTCCGGGAGCTGACGCTGGCCGAGGACGCCGACATTTCTATCGGCGATCGGATCCAGTTCGACGCCGAGGGAGTCGAATCCGCTCGTGAGGTGGCCTACGACGACCTCTCGAACGCCGCGCGGTCGGAGCTCGAGTACGCGGTCGAGGAGATCATCGACCGCGACGAGGCGCGGTTCGTCGACTTCTACAACGACGCTCAGCCGATCACGCTCCGGCTCCACCAGATCAACTTGCTCCCCGGGATCGGGAAGAAGCTCCGGAACTCGATCCTCGACGAGCGAAAGCGCGAACCATTTGATGGGTTCGACGACCTCGAAGAGCGGGTCGCGGGGCTCCACCGCCCGAAGGAGATCCTCGTCGAACGGCTGATCGAGGAACTCCGCGACGACGACCTCAAGTACCGCATCTTCGTCGGGCGCGACCCGAACGAAGGGTAGCGAACCCGCCATCATATCTCGACCATCGTTGACCGACCGAGCGCGCGCCGCAGCCAAACAGGGCGTTTAACAAGCGACGAACGGATACACCGAGTCATGACCGGGCGGAACCGTTCGTCGACGGAGAGTCGTGATCCCGACGCGCTGCTGGCCCGGGCAGGCATCCAACCCGACCGGAACCAGGATCAACACTTTCTCGTCGACGATCGAGTGCTCGACCGTCTTCCGACGTACGCTGAAGGATTCGACACTAGTCACGTCCTCGAGATCGGGGCCGGAACGGGCGCGCTGACCGATCGCGTGCTCGATGTCGCCGACCGCGTCACAGTGGTCGAGCGCGACACGCGTCTCGCCGACTTCCTTCGTGAGGAGTTCGCCGACGCCTGCACTGACGGGCGGCTTGACATCATCGAGGGCGACGCGCTCTCGGTGGACTTGCCCGAGTTCTCCGCGTCGGTGTCGAACCTTCCCTATGGCGTGTCGAGCGAGGTGCTCTTTCGATTGCTGCCAGCGAAGCGACCGCTCGTGGTCATGGTACAGAAAGAGTTCGCCGAGCGGATGGTCGCTGCCCCCGGCACCGACGACTACGGTCGGCTGTCGGTGACCGTGGGCCACTACGCCGAGTGCGAGATCGTCGAAACTGTGCCACCGGAGGCGTTCTCGCCGCCACCGGCCGTCGAGAGCAGTGTCGTGCGAGCCTCCCCGCGCGATCCGGACTACGCGATCGACGAGACGGCGTTTCTCGCGTTCGTCAGGGCGGTGTTCACCCAGCGGCGCAAGACCGTCCGCAACGCGATCCGCAACACGACCCACATCTCGGGGATCGAGCAACCGGCAGCGGTGGTCGAGGCCGCCGACGAGGGGTTACTGAGAAAGCGAGCGGGCGATCTCACTCCCACGGAGTTCGCTGCACTCGCCCGTCTCGGTGTGGAAGTCGGCGGTGCGCCCAGCGAGGAAGCGACGTCGGGGAGCGAGATCGAATGAACCGTGGCCGGTGGTCGACGATCGGGGTCGATGAACCGCTCGACGTGACCGCCGCGTTCGTGGGTTCCCGGCGATTTAATGCAGCGAAGAAAAACGGGTGGCGGTGCACGGATGGGTATGGGCGTCGTAGACGAGGTGCGGGACTCGATCCTTTCCGACGGGGACGACGAGACGAGGACGTATCGCTGTACCGACTGTCTCGCGGAGTTCGACGAGCGCCGGCAGCTCTGTCCGGAATGCGGTGGCGAGCGGTTCGACGCCGTTTGAATCGGGTACGCGACTGTTCTGTGTCTCGGCGGTCGGGTTCCGTCTCGAACGGTCGGTCGACTGCTCGACCGTCGAAACCGGTAGTGAGACGACCGGCCGTCATCGATGTCCGCGATGGGACGCGACGATGAACGTCTTCGAGTACGCAAAGGAGTTGCAGCAGGCGTACTTCCACACGCTCGGCGAGCAACTGCTCGGGACCGTCGTGCTGTTCGGGCTGCTGGCGGTGGTCGGCGAGGCCATCAGACGGGCCGGTCGACCGCTCAAACGACGGTACAGCTCGCGGCTGACCGAGGCGACCCAGGCCGGCGCGGTGGCGGTGCTCACCGTGGGTGTCGTCCTCGCGTTGGCCGTGGTCTGGCACGTCACCGGATTCGTCGAATATCTCGTCAAATCGGCGTCCATCTCCCGTTTCGAGGCGGCTCGCGTACTGGTCACGATCGCGGTCCTCGTGATCGCGTACCTCCTCATCCGACTCATCAACCGCTCGATCGATCGGCTCTCCGAGGAGTACGACGCGATCACCGACCACCAGAGCGAAGTGGCGTATCACGTCGCCGACGTCGGGGTGTTCGTGTTCGCGTTCATGGGGCTCCTCGTCATCTGGGGCATCGATCCGGGACAGCTGTTCGTCGGTGCGGGCGTGCTCGGGGCAGTGCTCGGCTACGCGGCACGCGACACCCTCGGTGCGATCACCGCCGGGTTCGTGCTCCTCTTTTCACGGCCGTTCCGTGTCGGCGACTGGATCGAGGTCGAAGAACACGAGGGCGTGGTTCGGGACGTGACTATCGTCAACACCAAGATTCGGACGTTCGACGACGAGCACGTACTGATCCCGAACAACGAAGTCACCAGCAATCCGCTGATCAACCGCTCGGAGAACGATCGGTTCCGAGCCGACATCGAGGTGAGCGTCGACTACGAGACCGACCTCGATCACGCGATGTCAGTGGCCACCGAAGCGATGGAAGACCACGACGACCGAATTCGAGAGGTCCCTTCGCCACGGACGGTGTTGAAACGGTTCGCCGACTCGGGGATCGTGCTCGAACTCCGGTTTTGGGTCGACAAGCCGAGCGCTCGTCGCGTTTGGGCGTCGAAGACCAGCGTGATCCAGTCGGTGAAGACGGCTTTCGATCGCGAGGGGATCACCATCCCGTTCCCCCAGCGGACGCTCACCGCTCGCCCGGAGTCGGACGTCGACGTCACCGGACATGGCACGCCCGAACGCACTGGATCAGGTGACCGAGCACGGGGATCGACCACGGCAGCCAACGGCGGCGAGGACTGATGGGGCTCGACGACCGCCGCGAACGCGACGACGTGTACCAACCCGCCGAGGACTCCGATCTCCTCGCGACCGCAGCGACGGCCGACGTCACGGCGACCGACCGCGCGCTCGATGTCGGTACGGGATCGGGCTACGTCGCAGCGCAGATGCAAGCGGCCGGAGCGCAGGTCGTGGGTGTCGATCGAAACCCCCACGCCTGCCGGCAGGCTCGTGAGGCAGGGATCGACGCCGTTCGAGCGGATCTCACGACCGCGTTCGCGGCCGATGCGTTCGATCTCGTGACGTTCAATCCACCCTATCTCCCGACCGAGCCCGACGAGGCGGCTGACGACTGGATGGGGGTGGCGCTGTCGGGTGGCGAGACCGGGCGAGCGGTCATCGAACCGTTCCTCGCGGATGTCGGTCGCGTGCTCGCGCCCGATGGACGAGTCCTCTTGCTCGTGAGTAGCCTCGCTGGCGTCGAGACGATCGTCGACCACGCCGCAGCCGAGGGGTTCGCAAGCGAGACCGTCACCGAGGACCCGTTCCCGTTCGAGACGCTGTCGATCCTTCGGCTGGTGAGAGACTGATCCGCTTTCGGTGATCGGTGTGGACTGCGAAACGATTTGTGGCTGCCGATCCTCGACCGGCGCATGTCGTGGGATACGATCGATCTCGACCGCGAGGACGGTGTGGCGACGATCACCGTCGACCGCCCCGATCGGCTGAACGCGCTCAACACCGACACCCTCGAAGCGCTGGAGGAGGCGTTGGTGGAGGCCCAGGACGCCCGCGCGCTCGTTCTCACGGGAACGGGCGATGACGCGTTCGTCGCGGGCGCGGACATCGCGTACATGGCTGAGCTCTCGGTCGCGGAGGCGCAGGCCTACGCCGAACTCGGCCATCGGGTGACCGACGCGATCGAGACGTTCCCCGCCCCGGTGATCGCCGCGATCAACGGCTACGCCTTCGGTGGTGGCTGTGAGCTCGCGCTTGCCTGTGACCTCCGAGTGGCCGCCGAGAACGCCGTCCTCGGCCAGACCGAGATCGATCTCGGGATCGTCCCTGGCTGGGGCGGGACCCAGCGCCTCTCGCGGCTGGTCGGCGACGAACTCGCCCGCCGGCTGGTGTTCTTCGGCGAGCGCGTCGACGCCCAGGACGCCCACCAGCACGGGCTCGTCGGTGAGGTCGTGGCGCACGACGAACTCGACGATCACGTCGCCGGGATGGCCGCCGAACTCGCCGCAAAGCCGAAACACGCGCTTCAGGCCGCGAAAGAGGCCATGAACCAGGTCCACGAGACACACCAGTCGGCCGGGCTGACCTACGAGCGCCGGGCGTGGAGCGGCCTCTTCGGTACTGACGACCAGCG
This sequence comes from Halococcus sp. PRR34, assembly GCF_028617175.1. Classification (NCBI taxonomy): domain Archaea; kingdom Methanobacteriati; phylum Methanobacteriota; class Halobacteria; order Halobacteriales; family Halococcaceae; genus Halococcus; species Halococcus sp. PRR34. The sequence continues at coordinate 239,566 of NZ_JAQJDA010000001.1, forward strand.
CGAAGGAATGGCTGCGTTCGTCGAGGATCGAGAACCCGAGTTCGAGTAACAGCGACCATACGACGTTTTGACGGCGATCGTTGGTTTTTGACTGCGGCAGCGGTGCGGTTGCGGTGGCGGGGCGGTTCCTCGGAGGATCGAGGGCGAGGCCCGTAGGGCCGAGGGCTCGGGCGGTGCTGTGCGGGGCGGTTGCGGCGAGCGCCAGCAGTTCTACCGCGAGTGAGCCGTCAGGCGAACGAGCGGCTTTTTTGGTCCAGGTTTTTGGTCGGGGGTTGAGCGCCCGAAGGGCGCGATTCCCCCGTCTAAAAACGTGGGTGGTTAGTCGTCCTGCGGGACGATGTCGCCACCTGGCGCGGCGGTATCGGAGACCGTCTCCTCGACTTGAGTGTAGACGAACACGAGGCCGATCGCCGCGAGCACGGCCCCGAACGCGAAGGGGTAGACGAACCCGAACCCGACGAGAAAGCCGGAGGCGAGCGGGCCGATGGCGACGCCGAGCCCGAACGCCATCGTGAGGATCGAGAGCTGCGTGCCCGACTGACCCTCGCCAGCGAGATCGCCCGCGAGCGCGAGTGCCGGTGCGAACACCATCGCCACCGCCACGCCCTGGCCGAGCCGGACGGCGATCATCAGCAGGGGTTCGGTCACGATCCCTTGAACGAACGTCGTGGGGACGAGCAGGACGAATCCGGCGACGATGAACGGGCGGCGGCCGTAGCGGTCGCTCGCCTGGCCGATCGGAACCTGAAGAACGACGTTCGCGATGACCACGGCGGCGAACTCGACACTGAACAGGAACGGTCCCTGGTCGAGTCGGCTGTTGATCAACTCCTGAAGCGTCGCGAAGAGGCCGATGCCGATGGCCATGAAGAGCGTGGCGAGGCCGAGGGTGAACACCGGATCGAAGAGGTGCTCGCCGGTCGGATCGCGGATCGCCACCGAGAGATCCTCGCCGGCGGCGGCCTCGGTCTCCGGCGGGTCCGAAACCAGCAGCGTCACCAGAGCGAAACTCACCGCCGCGCCGAGAACGGCGACGGCGAACGCAGCCTCGAAGCCGGAAACCGTCGTGCCGAACAGTCGATACGTGACGACGCTCGTCCCGGACAGTCCGCCGGTGATGAGGACGCCGGCGACGATCGGTCCGAGGCCGAAGCCGAGCAGCCGGAAGGTGTTGAACACGCCGAAGTTCTCGCCCCGATCGACCGAGGTCGCGAGCTCGTTCACCAGCGCGACCGTCGCCGGGATGGTGAGCGCCGCGCCGAGTCCCTGGAGCATCCGGAAGGCGACGACCGCGTAGTAGTTGTCGACGAACGCGTAGGCGGCGCTCGCGACCCCGAGCAGTGCGAGTCCGCCGAGGATGAACGGCCGGCGTCGACCGGTTCGATCCGACAGCCGACCAGTGAACGGCTGGCCGAGGCTGTTGAGAAAGCCGAACAGCGAGAGCACGATCCCGATGAGGAGCTCCTCCGACACCGTGATCGGACCCACCTCGATGCCGACCAACCCTTCGATCGGAATCTGCCCGCTGGCGAGATAGAGCGGCAACACCACGATGAGAAAAGAGTTCGCGATCGAGTCGGCCATCCGAGCGAGCGCGAGCACGAGCACCCGGCGGTCGGTGCCGAGGAACGTGGCGCGAAACCACTCCCACAAGCGTCGAAAAACCATCTACCGACGCCACGCCCTGCGAACCTATCACAGTTTGCTTCGTGGCACGGAACCCAGTCGATTTAAACCGCTGAGGAACCAACCGCGAGCGACCGCGCTCAGCGCGTGATTCCATCATGGCAGACGACGAATACGCCGATCTCTTCGAGGAGATCACCGGCGAGACTGGCACCACCGAGTCACAAGAACAGTCCGAGATCATCGACGTCACCGACGCCGAGGACCGGGGCCTGCCGACGACCGACGTCGAGTGTCCCGAGTGTGACAACGACCGCGCGTACTGGTACATGCAGCAGATCCGGGCGGCCGACGAGTCCGAAACCCGGTTTTTCGTCTGTACCGAGTGCGAGCACAGCTGGCGCGAGGACGATCACTAGCCCCCACCTTTTGCTACGCTCCGCTCGCTAACGCTCGCTCCGCTGGCAAAATGTGGATCAAAAGCCGTCGTCACCCCCTTCGGGGGTTCCTCGGCCCGCTCGTTCGCTTTCTTCTCGCGGGCCGAAGGCCCGCTCGAACGGTCAGCGGCGCGTAGCGCCGCTCGACGCTCACTCGCGGTAGAACTGCTGGCGCTCCCCGCAACCGCCCCGCACAGCACCGCCCGAGCCCTTGGCCCTACGGGCCTCGCCCTCGATCCTCCGAGGAACCGCCCCGCCACCGCAACCGCTCCGTCGAAGCCCTCAGCACGCGCTCACTCCGTTCGCTACTCGCTCCCTGCGGTCGCTCGCGCGCTTCGCCCTTCATCCGCCAGGTCCGCACCGCAACCGCACGGCCGCCACCGCAACCACACGACCGCAACCGCACCGCGGCCACCGCCGACCTTCAAGAGCACTCGGCGCGTAGCACCATCACCAATGCCGTCGGTTCCCGACGAACGCCTCGCGGAGGGCGGGTGGGAGCGCGCCGAGGACTCCACCGAGACGGTGTTCCAGCTTTCCGCTGTCCGGGTCGAGGGCCACACGCTCGTCTACGAGGACGCTAACCGGCGCGACGCGATCGAGACGGCGTCCGACGGCGGCCTCGACGGCCCGTGGCGGTTTTTCTTCGCCACGCGACTCACCTTCCGCCCGCCGCTCGCGGCCGGCGTCGGACCGGCGATGATCCGTCCCACCGTGGTCGCCGAAGCGCGCCGCGCGTTCGTCGACAGGCTCGAAGACCGTGGGTTCCGCGCCATCGACCGCAGCCGCACCGAGCGAATGTGGACCGAGAGCGGCGACCGCGCTCGCCTCACGAAGTACACCGCGCGCCACGCCATAGCAACGAGCGACTACGACGGCGAGATCGCGATCGAGGCGTGGCTGGCCGTCTGGATTCACGAGGGATCGTTCCGGATAGCTGGCGGGGCCTACCCAAAACAGGGGTTCGACGCGCTGCTCGCGGTGCTCGGCGTCGAGTACACGTTCGATCCGGCTGCCGACCGTGAGGAACTGCTCGAACTGTTACGGGCCGTCAAGTAGAGCGGCTGTGCGGTCAGCTGTCTCCACAGCCGATCACCGCGTCGACAGCGCCTCGCGGATCGCCGCCGTGAGCGCGCCGTCGGCGCTGACCTGAAGGGGCGCGTCGAGTCGCTCGCCGAGCCGACCGGGACGCGCCTCCGCGCCGAGGACGGCCACGACCGTCCCACGCACCCGCACCACTGCGGTCAGGTCGGCCGCCGCGAGCACCCGCGCCGCCTCAGGAAGCACACCACGCGCTCGCCGAACCAGCGTCGCCGCGACTCCAACCGTCGGCACCGCGACGTGAAGCCGGTCGGTGGCGGCTTCGATCGTGACCTCGTGGCCGTCGATCGACACCGCGAGGTCGGCACTCACGTCGAGCGGCGCGAGGTCCTCGTCAGCGATCGCCACGAGCGCGCGCGAGGCGTTCACGGCTACGGCTCGCGCGTCGTGATCCGAAGCGTTCCGTCGACGTGCCAGTGGGCGTGGTCGGCGTCCTCGCCGGCTTTCGACGGTACTGCGACCTCCATCTCCTCGAACTCGTAGGTGATCTCCGCGCCGCGGCCGGTCAACCGGTCGTAGAGTCCGATCGCGAGTTCGGGCCACGTCGTCGTCTCGTCCAGTCGCTCCTCGGGTTCGGATTCACTCATGGTCCACCTTCGCTCGGGGTGTGACGGGCTTATAGCCCCAGATAACCGAAGAACTGGCCGTTAGTTCCGGCCGAACACGAGATAGCCGGTGTGGCCGACGCCGGCGGTCGAGGGACGGGTGCCGCGCTCGTCGAAATCCATCTCACGCTGGATGGTCTCGTAGGTCTCGACGGCGAGACCGGCCTCGCGGGCACTCTCGACGACCGCGCGAGAATCCTCAACGAACGGCGAGTAGACCGCGAGGAACCCGCCCGGAACCAGCAGCTCCGGCGCGTGCTCGACCACCGCCGGCGCGTCGGCGGTGTCGAGGGTCACGAGATCGAACCCCGAGAGGTCGTCGAGTTCGTCGAGCACGTCACCGGCCCGGACCGCAGCGCTACCTGGCTCGGGAGTCGACTCGGCTTCGTCCTCCGACTCCGCCCCGGCGACGCCGGCGAGCGCCATGTTCTCGCGCGCCACGTCGGCGAACTCGGGGTCCTGTTCATAGGTCACCACCGACGCACCAGCCCGCGCGAGATACGCGGCGAGCACGCCGGTTCCGGTCCCGGCGTCGAGCACGCAATCGCCGGTCGCGACGCCGGTGTGGCCCGCAATCAGCCCGATGTCTCGGGGCATCATCGGTGCGCCGGTGCGATCGAAGTGATTGAACAGGTCGGGGCCGCGGAGCTCCCGCACCCGGAACTCGGTCCCGAGGTGCGTTTCGAGGGCCTCACCGGGCTCGACGTCGTCGGGTACGTCGAGCACGCCGAGATCGGTTTCGAGGGTCTCGCCCGGCTCGCGGAGATACTCGCGGTCGTCGGTGACCAGCAGAACGGCGGTCACTCCAGCCGCGAGACGGCGGCCGCGAGGTCACCGTCAGTCGCTTCGAGTGCCTCGCGCGCGTCGTCCTCGCTCGCGCCGGTACGCTGGGACACGATCCCGACGTCTTCCTCGGGGATCACGTCGCCACCGTTCTCGTCGCCATCGCCGCTGCTCCCGCCGTCGTCGCCGGCTCCGAGCGGCGTCGCCTCTTCGCCACCGCCAGCCGGCCGCGTTTCGGGCTCACCGGTGATGGTGTAGGTCGCCTGGCCCTGGGCGTCCATTCGCTGGACGTCGGGCTGGTCGAAGACGAGCTCCTCGTCGCCGGTGCGGATCACGATCTCTTCGGCATCGAGCTCCTCGATATCGATGCCCATCTGTTCCATCATCTGATTCAGCTTGCGCGGGTTCATCCCGCCGCCTCCTCCGAACATGGCCGACGGGACGGTAGCCAGCGTCTTGTCCCTTCGGGTTCGCCACCGCAGGCTCGGTGTGTCCGACATCGGGCCGCTACCCACGAACGCTGCTCGTAGCAGCGCCGTTTCGGCAGTCGGGGAAGCGATCGCCAGCGAAGCGGAGGGACGGCTGATGCTATCGGTTGCAACAGCGATCGAACGCGCGAAACTCGTGGCAAGCAAGCGCGCCGGTGACCACCGCGAGACCGACGTTCAGCGTCACTACGCCGAACGCGTCGCCCGACAGCAGATAGCCGACCGCAGCGAACCCGAACAGGACGAACAATCCAGTAGCGATCCCGCCCACCACAATCCGCACGATCGGTCGTTCGTGAATCCCGTTCATCTCACATCGACATGGTGAACGCGATCGGAAGATCCGGCTGGAGGACAAGCACACCCACTCCGGCCAGCAAGGCGACGATCCCCGTCGCGATCGCCAGCTCACGTCCCCAGTCGGGCAGGCGTTCGATGGTGGCAAGGCCGGTGAGTGCGACCATCCAGAAGAAGTTCATCTCGCCGAAAAACGGCATGAGCAGGAAGAAGGGGCCGAGACAGATCAACACGCAGCTGATCCCGTGATCGAACCCCTTCTTCAACGCCACCATGACGCCCTGACTGTGCGGGTCGATACGCGCACAGCACGCCCGAAGTCGACACCGCTTGAACGACGAGAGCTGGTACAGACCGGTGAGCACGAGCACGCCGCCGATGACGAGGTGGGTGTGTGCTTGCGTGAACCCGTAGATCCCACCCGGCAGTATCGCGTGGAACCCGAGCGGGATCACGCCGGAGAGCGCCCAGACGAGGTGATAGCTCGCGAGAAACGCCGTCACCGCCGTCGTCGCCCCGACCGCTGACCCCTGGTACGCAGCGGCGTACTCCCGAGTGAATCGGAGCATTGCGGGGTGCATCATCGCCCACATCATCACGCCCCACATCGAGACGTACCCCACGATCGCACCGAGCGTTCCGACGTGGAAAACACCGAGTTCCATCGCCCCCGGCGTAGCCATCGGGATGGCCTGCTCCATCAGCCACGTCATCCCCGGCATCGGGACGTTCCCGTTGTACAGCATGACCCACCAGAGCACGTCGAGGCCGATCATGGCGACCACGGTCGTGGTCGTGCGGTCGAAATCGATCTCGAACTGGCCGACGCCGTTCTTCACCCTGTCCGCGATTTCGGTACTGACACTCATGATTGGATAGTGAACGAACTGCTGATTCCTGTTCGAACAGCGCGGCTCCGGCTACTCCGCGACGCTGTAGCCGTGCTCGGCGATCGCCTGCCGAACGCGGTCTTCCATCCCCGACTCGCCGCGCGCGACGAGCGTGTTCGTTGGCGAGTCAGTCTCGACGGTCGCGATGCCTTGCAAGCTGGTAACCCCTTCTCGGAGCATGTTTTCACAGCCTCGGCAGTTCATATCGGCTACTTGGAAGGTGTATTCCACCATGCGCGTTCGGCGAGAGGTCTACCAACAACTTAACGGGACGACACGTTGTGGAAAGTTCGTCTATCGTTCTACAGCGACGATCGCGGATTCCGAGCACCGTTCGGGACACGATCGAAACCCGATCTCGTCGGCGCTGACGTGTCGGCGGCTCCAACCCACGATCGTAGGTGTGCTCGAAAATTCGACGAAGGGAACGCCGAGCGTCCTCGCTTGTGGCCCCCTCGATCACCCGCCAACGAACTGGTTTCGACCCGTGCGAACCGGCTGTTCGGTACGATTCTCCGGTAGACGACATCGACGAAACGTTTTTTGCCCGGAGTATTCTACGGATTTATCGCATGCCCGAGCCGGACGACGCGCTCCCGTCGGGGCGCGGATGACGTCCCACCGACCAGCACGGGGTCGTGCGTGGATTCATCGGGCGCACCACGGCGTTGCGAGGGAAATCAGACGAGCCATCGAGCGCGAACAATCACCGCGGCTCGATACAAGCTCAGGCCACGACTTTTCGCTGTGAACACGGCTGGGATACTGCGTCCCGCCGGGCTGCAGCGGTTTCTTTCGATCAGTAGTGAGTACAACCATGATTGGGGAAGACGCGTTTTGTCCGAAGACCGGGGCATCGCTTTCCGACGAGCAACAGTACGACGACCAGGGACGGCCACGGCGCGTCGTCACCGCCGACGAGCAGTCGCTGGCGTCCGCGACGGCAGGCGAGTTCACCACTGGCGCGGCTCGATCGTCGAAGGCCGCGCTGTTCAACCGGTTTCGACGGTGTCACGCCACCCATCACCCGACCGACGACGCGCTCTACCGGAAGGCGGCGCTCGCACTCGCGCGGCTCAAACGAACCGCCGAGGGCACCGAATCGTGGGACGTTCACGTCTGGTACGCCCTCCAAAAGCGGCTGGCTGCGGCCGGCTACGACGTCGACTGGATGCACGCCCACGCCGAACCGCGGTGTCCACACTGTCACGGCCGACTCCGCTACGAGGAGTACGCCGACGACGTGACCGCTCGCTGTGTGACCGACTGTGGCACCGGTATCGACCAACTGTCCGCAATCAGGGAAACGATCGCCGATCTGCACGCCCGTGCGTTCGACGAAGCCGTTGCGCCCGCCGACCTCCTCCAGTTTTGACGACCGTCAGCGCTCGCTTTCAGGCCTGCTCACGGCGCACACCCGCTGTTGACTCCGTCTTCGTGACGGCAGCGTTCGCCCGAAGCGCTCCCATCGCCTCGGCAGCCACGTGTCACGACACACAATTTCTCTAGTCTATGACTAGAAAAACCGAAGTTGTCGGCGGACGCGGTGGTAGCTACCGATGGGAATCCGCGAAACACCACCGGAAGACCTCGCCGAGCGCGAACTGTTCGCCGAATTCGTCGAACTCCTCGACGAGTCGGCCGAGTCGGAGGCGGGATACAGTGAGGCGCGACTCCGCGCCCGACGCGCGGATCTCCTCGCGGAGATCGGCGACCGGCTGGAGGCGCTCGAAGCCGCGAGATCGCTCATCGGCGGGACCGGACCCGAGCCCGAACCAGCGCCGCGACACGAACCCGAAGTCAACTGAGCGCCGCGATCGCACGCCGATCCGGTGGTCGGTAACGGGGAACAGTCGCCCCGACGAGCGACGACGGCAGCGCTCTCCGGCAGCACAGACTACCGTGCTGTACGATCTGGTGTCCTTTTCTCCGCCGGCGATCGATCGTCGGTCACGGAGCGACGCCGGACGACGCGCCCACGGCGGGCGTGGATGACCTCCGCGGCCGACAGCCTCGCAGCCGCCGGGTTTCGATCACAGCGGACCGCCGATCGACCGACGGTGCTGACCGAAGGCGAGGGTACTCGCGGACGTGACCCGACCGGCGTCCCGTTTCGTTATCGATGATCACGACGCTGCTCTTGGTATGCTGGTGGTATCGACGACGAACCGCTTGCGACCGCGACGACCACGAGAGCGATGTGCCGCCCGCCGTTCGATAGCGGCCATCGTTTCGACGTTCTCGACTGCTGGACTCATCACCGATAGCTCTCGCTGAAATGGAAACGACCCACCGATACGCTCGAACGGACGTCGACCGTCAACCGACGTCCCTGACAGGTTGGATCGCTATCGAACTCGTCTCGACGCATCGCCCGCAACGTGGAGGTGTGGGCTGAGATGGCCCGCAAGGACATGCGGCTGGTCGAGATCATCACGATGTCCGAAAGCACCCGCGAGACGGTGCTCGACGTGCTCGACGCGAACGATCTCGACTACACGGTCTCCGACCACACCGACGATCCTGATACGTCGGCAACGATCTCGTTCCCGCTGCCGTCACACACCGTCGAACCGATCCAGAACGAGCTCGCGGCGCTCGATCTCGGCGAGGACATGTACACCGTCGTGGTCGAGCCCGAGACGATCACCTCGGATCGACTGGGCGAGTCAGACGACCTCTACAAGCAGGTCGAAGGGCTCGGCCATCAGGGGATCTCACGGAGCGAGCTCCACTCGAAGGCGGCCGATCTCATCCCCGACCTCGTGATCTACTCGCTGATGACCGCGATCAGCGCGGTGGTCGCCACAGCGGGGGTGATGCTCGAATCGACTGCCGTGTTGGTCGGCTCGATGGTGATCGCACCGCTGATCGGGCCGCCGATGGCGACCAGCGTGGCGACGGTCATCGACGACCAGAAACTCTTTGCTCGGAGCCTGAAGTTCCAAGCGATCGGCGGGGTGGTGGCGATCGCCAGCGCGGTCGGATTTGCCCTCTTGATCCGCTCGACCCAGTTCATTCCCACGGGATTGAACGTCGATCGGGTGCTCCAGCTCAGCAACCACACCGCGCCGAGCTTCCTGCTAGTGGTGATCGCGCTGAGCGCGGGCTTTGCGGGCGCGATCAGCCTCTCGACCAGCGCGACCATCGGGCTCGTGGGGGTGATGATCGCCGCCGCCGTGATCCCGCCGCTCGGGGTCGTCGGCGTCGGGATCGCGTGGGGACGACCGACCGCCGTTCTCGGCTCCGCCGCCGTCGTCCTCCTCAACATCCTCTCGATCAACCTCGCCGCGATCATCTGCCTCTGGTATCTCGGCTACCACCCACAGAGCTGGTCGGAGCTCCGGAAAGCCCGGAGCACGATGCTGCGGCGGGTGATCGTGCTCGCGACCGCGGTGATCGTGCTCGCGACCTTCCTCGCGCATCTCGCGACCGGCACGCTAGCCGGCCTCGCCGGACTGCTCCTGTAACCATGACCGATGACACTGTGCCTGACGAAACCGACGACAGCGACGGCAACGAACCGACCGGCGACGCCGAACCAACCGATAACAACGAATCGATCGACACCGAACCGAGCGACGACAGCACCGACGGCGTCCTCGGGACCATCGTGCCGGCACTTCGGCCGGTGGTGGCGTTCGTCGTGCGGTTCGTCTGGATCGTCGGCCGGTTGCTGGTCGCCGGCGGCCGGATCGCGATCACGTATCTCACCGACCGCGAACGTCGAATCGGCGCACGGAGATGGCTCCTACTCGAAGGCAACCGCTGGGCGATCGTCGGCGGGCTCGTGGCGAGCGTGTTCGTCGTGGCGCTGATCGGTGGCCTCACCGACGTCGTTGGGATCGCCAAGGCGGGGTTCGTCACGAGCCTGTTCGGCGGGATCATCTCGGGGCTGTTCTCGTTCGTGCCGATAGTGGTCGCGGTCAACCAGCTCACGATCTCCGAACTGTTCGGCACGCCCGATCGGCTGCGCGAGCGCATCGAGAGCGTCCGGGCGTTCCGGGGGACGGTCGAGGAACGCCTTCCCGACGTAGCCGTGAGCCCGACCGATCCGGGGGCCTTCCTCGCGGTCGCCGCCCGGGTGCTGTCGCGGGAGGCGGAGTCGCTGCGCGAGGCAGGGGTCGAGAGCGGCGACGCGGGGTTGCGCGAACGGGTCGACGAGTACGTCGAGGGGGTGATCGGACAGGTCGAGCAGCTCACAGCCCGAGCCGACGAGGAAAACCTCCCACTCATCGACGTGTTGCTGCCGATGATGGGCGATGGCTACGCCGAGAACATCAACGCCGCGCGACGCATCCAGAGTGAGTCCGCCGACGCGCTCACTGCACGTGCGGACACCCTCCTCGACGATCTCCGCGAGATGTACCGTGGACTGTCGATTCTCAGACAGTACTACAAGGCGCTGTACATCCAACAGGAGCTCGCACGACTCTCGCGGCTCATCGTGTATTCCGGCCTCAGTGCGTTTCTGGTCTCGGCGTTCCTCATTCTGATCTTCGCCGACGGCGCACCGCCGAGCGGTCACGGTCCCGGGATGGTGGTGTTCGTGAGTATGGCGCTCGCGGTCGCGTTCGCCCCGTTCGCCGTGCTGTTCTCCTTTATCCTCCGGATCGCCACGATCGCGAAGCGCACGGCGTCGCCCGGCGCGTTCACGCCGCGCGGTGAGACGCCGGACTATCGCCAGGAGGAGTGGTGAGTCGGGGGTGTATCGATGACGCACGATGACTCGACCACGCCGACCCGGACGCGCCGCTGCTCCAGACGGAGCGTGCTCGCGTTCGCGGGGAGCGCGGTCACAGTTGGACTCGCTGGTTGTCTGACGGGCAACTCGACGGCGGCCCACGGCTGGCAGCGCGTCGACTCGCCGACCGGGAAGGCGCTCCACGACGTGGTGTTCTCGACTGAGGGCCCCGTCGCAGCCGGCGAGAGCGGCCGTGTGCTCGCCCGGAGCGACGACGACTGGGAGACTGTCGTCGAGAGCGGGCCGGGTGGAGCGAGCAACGGACTCACCGGCGCGGCCGTCACGAACGACGGCGAGCGCGTATGGGTGTGCGGCGACAGCGGCGCGGCGGGCTACTACGATGTCGCGGACGACGAACTGACCGACCGCTCGGCCCCGAAGGAGAAGACGAGTTCGTGGGCGGACGTCGCGGTCGTCGGCCAAGCTGGCGTTGAGCGAATCTCGCTTATCAATGGCTCCGGCGAACTCCTCGTTGGCCGCAACCAGCAGGGAACCATCCAGTGGAGCGAGGTCACGAAACCCACCGACGGCGACAGCGTCAACGCCATTACCATGCGGGGATCGACCGGCTATCTCTGTGACACCAACGGTAACGTCTCCCGAAAGCGATCCGACGGCGGGTGGCGCTCGATCGGAATCGACGACGTGAGTGCCGGTATTCACGACGTCGCGACCCTCGACGCCGACACCGTGACAGCCGTCGCCGACGACGGATCGATCTTCCTCTACAACGGGTTCAACTGGATCTCGGTCGCGTCGGTCGAGAACGCGCTCCACGCGGTCGATCGACGGGACGGCCGCGGAGCCGCGGTCGGCCCCGGCGGGACGGTCGTCACCGTCGACGGCAACGAGTGGTCGGCGGCCGATACATCCGTGTCGAAGACGCTTCACGGCGTCGCGCTCGGTACGGTCGAGTACTCCGACGTCGCCGTGGGGGCCGACGGTACGATCCTCGAGAACTTCCAGTGATGACGGCGGCCGAACCGATGGAACCGCGCGACCGATCGGTACCGTCGATCCCGAATAAACTCGATAGGACAGATAATCTCACAGAGGGAATGATTTATTACACCGTAGAATATACGGAAGCATGCACGCCCACCTGGGGTGACGCGTCCGGGAACCGGACGTGGATGAGCCCCGGGACGATGGCCAGTAGTTTCTACGGCGAGACGGAACCGCTTCGAGCGGGTTCGGCCCGTTCCTGTCGACTGATCCTCCCGAGCCTCGGGCGTGTTCAGGCCTCGGCCGAACCGCTGCGAACACCGAGACAACACCTCGACGACTTGGGACTCATCGAACCATAGCCACGATCATGTCAGTCACTGCTTCGTTCGCCGATGCGCTCCGCCTCGTCGCCCGGATGACCTGGGAGACGTGGTGGGCACTCGTGCTCGGGTTCACCCTCTCGGGCGTAGTCGAGGTGTTCGTGAGCGAGGAGCGGATGACCCGACTGCTCGGCGACGACGGCTGGCGCGAGGTCGCGCTCGGTTCGGCGTTCGGGGCGGCCTCGTCGAGCTGTTCGTACTCCGCGGCCGGGACGAGCAAATCGTTGTTCAAGAAGGGTGCGTCGGGCGTCGCGAGCCTCGGAGCTTTCCTGTTCGCGAGCACCGACCTCGTGATCGAGCTCGGGCTCGTGATGTGGGTCCTGCTGGGCTGGGAGTTCGTGGTCGGCGAGTATCTCGGCGGCGTGATCGCGATCTGCGTGCTCGCCGTGATCTTCCGAAACGTCGTCCCCCAGCGCTGGTTCGACGCCGCGCGCGAGCATCTCCACGACGTCGAGGAGACGAGTTGCGACGCCTGCGGGATGGAGGCCGATCCGACCGACGAGGAGACGATCGCCGCCGAAACCACCGGCGGAACGAAGTACTTCTGCTGTGGTGGCTGTCGGCGTGCCTACGAGAGCCAGCACGGCGAGACGGGAGGTTCAGCAGTCTCGTGGACCGAGAAGTTGTTCACCGTCGACGGCTGGGACGCCGCCTGTAAGAAGACGGTGAAGGACTGGGAGATGCTCTGGGAGGACATCGCGTTCGGGTTCGTTCTCGCGGGGCTGATCGGCGCGTTCGTCCCCGAGGCGTGGTGGGCGGCGCTGTTCGGTGCCGAGACCGGGCTTCAACCCGTGGTGTTCGACACGGTGATCGCGGTCGTCATCGGCGTGGTGACGTTCATGTGCTCGGTCGGCAACGTGCCGTTCGCGCTCGTGCTCTGGACCAACGGACTCCCGTTCGGGAGCGTGCTCGCGTTCATCTACGCCGACCTCATCATCCCGCCGCTGGTGCGGACCTACCGGCGGTACTACGGGGCGCGGATGGCCGCCGTGCTGTTCGCCTCGCTGTTCGTCGCGGCGGTCGTCGCGGGCGTGGCCGCTCACTACCTCCTCGGCGGGCTCGGACTCGTCCCGCCACGAACCGAGGTCGGCGGCACGCTCTCGGGCGGGTACACCACGACGCTGAATCTCGTGCTCACCCCGGTGTTCCTCGCGCAGGTGTACGTCACCTACGGTCCCGAACGGATGGCGAGGGCAGTCCGTGGGCTCCCCCGAACCGCGTGGCGCGGGTTCGAGACGGTACTCGACGCGACCGATCTCCTCGTGCAGACGGCCGGCGCGTTTCTCGCCGACCTCGGCGACGCGGGCCGGACGCTCGGTGCGGGCGTGCGTTCGATCGGCGCGGGGATCGTGACCATCGGCGGCGCGTTCCGGATGGCGCTCGGAGCCGTGCGCGCCGCCTGCTCGACACTCTACACGGAGGGGCGAAACCTCCGGTAGGACGACGTTCGCCGACCGATCTGCAGCCGGACGTACCGAACACCGACCACCCACTTCACCGACACACGACAATGACGAACGACACTGAATACCCATCGCTTGCACAGCTCCGCGAAACCGTTCACGACGCAATCGAACGTCTCAGGGACGCGTTCGAGCAACCCGACTGATCGCCGGACGTTCCTGACGACCTCACGATCGCGAACGGTACTTCGACCATCGCGACCGATTCTCACAGAATGCTCTCTCACTCCCGCACGAACCACCGATGACGAGCGACAGTACCACCGCACCCCGGACCGACGCCAGCGTTTTCGAGGGAAACGTGGCTGGCGACGCTGCGGCGTCGGTGGCAGTCGTCGCGTTCAACGTTGCACTCTACACCGCGATCCGATACGCCCCGGAGTACCTCCGACTGCTCGGCAACGGACCGATCGTCATCGGTCTGTTCGGGAGTAGCGCAACCCTGCTCGCGGTGACCGTCCCCCGTCTCGGCTCGGTGGCCGAGCAGCTGGGTTCGAGCGCGGCCCCCGTCGTGGGGGCTCTCGCCTCGCTCGGGGTGGTCTGCTGGCTGGTCGCGCCGCAGCTCGGCCCGACTGACGGTCTGCGCTCCGTGGCGCTGGTGTTCGTCGGCCTCGCGCTGATCGAGTCGTGGCAGGCCGTCGGGCCGGAGACCGCCGCCACGATCGGCGTGGTTCCACAGCGGATCCGTGATCGCGTCCCGCAGGTGATTCGCCACGCGCGGACGCCACGGTACGTCGCGCTGCTCGCCGGCCTGCCGATCGCCGTCGGCTTTCTGACCCTGATCTCGCCAGCGATCACGGCGATCCAGGTCGTGCTCGGCCTCGCGGCCGCGATCGGACTGACGACGACCGTGCTCCTCGCGGTGCTCGACGAGGACGAGATTCCGGCTGCGAGCGCGAATTCGACGACGGAGAACGGTCGCTCCGACGGTGTGACCGACGGCGAGACGGCGGACGACGAAACGATGGAAGACGGATGGATCGCTATCCGTGACGAGCCGATCCGATCCGCGCTCGATTCGCTGCGCTCGCTGCCGCGATCGGTCCGCCAGCCCCTCGTCGGCGACGCGCTCGTGGAGTTCGCGGTCGGGATGGTCTCGGTGTTTCTTGTGATCACCGTCACGAGCGTGCTCAAAATCGACGTCACGCTGTTCGGCCACCGGCTCCGGCCCGACGCGTTCTTCAGTGTGTGTCTGATCGCCGAGATGAGCGTCGCACTCGTTGCCACCGGACCGCTGACGCGGCTCACCAGTCGAATCGGCCGCGAGCGCGTCGTCGCCGGCACTCTCCTCGTCGGAGCGTTGTTTCCGATCGCGCTGGTCAGCGCGCCCGCGAACGCGGCCATCGTCGCCGGTCTGTTCGCGGCGTTCGGGCTGTATCGTGCAGGTCTCCCGACCCGCCATGCGTTCGTCGATTCGATCACAACGGGGGATGACACGACGACGGAGACTGGCGCCGCGAACGACATCTCGGACGATCGTCGCGGCTACCGAACGGTACGGGCCGCGTTGCGCGTTCCGAGCGCTCTCGTCGGTGGCGTGCTGTACGCCGTGAGCCCGACGCTCGCGTTCGGTCTCGCGACGGTCGTCGGCGCGGTCGGCGTCCGTGAACTCCTCGTGGGCGTGACGCGACTCGGTGGCGAATCCACCGACACCGGATAACGAGCGTTCAGTATGGCAGGACCACCCACCGACCGAACGACCGACGACCGCGAGAAACTTCGCGGTGCGCTCAGGTGGGTTACCACCGTCGATCACGAGGATATCGGGCTGCTGTATCTCGTTTTCGGGACCACAGCCGGGCTGCTCGGTGGCTTCGACGCGATGTTGCTCAGAACCGGGCTCCTCACCCCGTCGGCCGACGTCTGGGGGCCCGAGACCTACAACGAGCTGTTCACCACCCACGGCCTGACGATGCTCTTTCTCTTCGCGACCCCGGTCGCCTTTGGACTGGCGAACTACGTGGTGCCGTCGCTGATCGGCGCTGACGACATGGCGTTCCCGCGGGTCAACGCGACCGCGTTCTGGCTGCTCCCCGCGGCGTTCGTCCTCATGCGCGCCGGCATCGTCGCCGATCTGCTCGGCATCGCCGACATTCACCCACCGGCGACCGGCTGGACGCTCTACCCGCCGCTGTCGCGACGCGCCCCGAACGTCGATCTCGATCTCGTGTTGCTCGGGCTCCACTTGAGCGGCGTCAGCACGCTCCTGAGTGCGGGCAACTTCGTCGTGACGATCGTCACCGAGCGCGCCGATTTGGTCGGGTGGCACAGGCTGGACATCTTTTCGTGGACGGTGCTCACCACGAGCGGGCTCGTCCTGTTCGCGTTTCCGGTGCTCGGGAGCGCGGTCGTCATGTTGCTGCTCGATCGCAACCTCGGGACGACCTTCTTCGCGGTCGAAGCGGGCGGCCCGCTCCTCTGGCAGCATCTGTTCTGGTTCTTCGGCCATCCCGAGGTGTACATCCTCGCGCTCCCGCCGATGGGCCTGCTCAGCCACATCATCCCGAAGTTCACCGGGCGGAAGCTGTTCGGTTTCCAGTTCGTGGTCTACTCGACGCTGGCGATCGGGGTGCTCGCCTTCGGTGTGTGGGCTCATCACATGTTCACGACCGGGATCGATCCCCGGCTCCGAGCGAGCTTCATGGCGGTCTCGCTCGCGATCGCGCTGCCGAGCGCGGTCAAGACGTTCAACTGGATCGCCACCATGTGGGGCGGCACGATCCGATTGACCGCACCGATGCTGTTCTGTGTCGGCGCGATCGGGAACTTCATCATCGGCGGCGTCACCGGTGTGTTCCTGGCTTCGGTGCCCGTCGATCTGCTGTATCACGGCACGTACTACGTCGTCGGTCACTTCCACTTCGTGCTCGTCGGGATGGTGGTGTTCGCGCTGTTCGCGGCGTGTTATTACTGGTTCCCGCTCCTGACGGGCCGGCTGTTCGATCCCGGCCTCGCCCGTGCGCATTTCTGGCTGACGACGATCGGGGTGGTGATCGCTTTCCTCGCCATGCTGGTCGCCGGGATGGGCGGGCTGCCGCGACGGATGGCGTCCTATCCTGTCCGGTTCGCCACCACCCAGCAGCTCGCCACTCTCGGGGCGTACCTGATCGGGTTCGGTCAGGTGCTCTGGCTGTGGAATATATTGGTTTCGTGGCGCACAGGACGAATCGTCGAGACCGCCGACATCTGGAACCTGAAGGCAAGCGGGGCGTTCACCCGGGAGTGGCAGCGGTTCGAGCAGCGTCTGGAAGAGGCCGAATCCCGTCCCGATTCGGCGGCGACAACTGCGGATGACAAGCGTGCGTAGCAGCGATTCCACCGTGTTCGGTAGCCAGGCCGACCGCCGGGTTCGAGTCCCGGTCGCGGCGTCGACGGCGCGAGCCGTCGTGATTGCCATGTCCGTGTACGACACCACCAGCGATACCGACGAACCGGCACCCGACCTTCCGGACGAACCACAGCCCCTCGCCGAACTGACGGGGTTCCAGCGCGACGTGCTGTTCGTCGTCGTCAGCCTCGACGGGACGAATCCGAATGGCGTGGAGATCAAGCGCGAGCTCCGCGAGGCATACGACGAGGAGATCAACCACGGTCGGCTCTACCAGAACCTCCGCGAACTCGTCGACGAGGGCCTGGTCGAGAAGCGTCCGGTCGACGGGCGGACGAACGCCTACCGCGCGAGCGCGGCGGCACGGGAGTACCTCGAAGCCCACACCGCGTGGAGCGAGTGGTGTCTTCTCGATGGCCCTGGTGAGGCAGCCTGAACTGGGGGCCAACGATCATGAGCAGTAACCACACCGATCCGAGCCACGAAGGAAGAACGGACGCGGGCGCGGGGACGAGTGGATCGCCCGACATCACGTGTGACGACGGCCTGTTGGCCGACCTGAACGACCTGCTTGCCGGCAATCTCGAAGCCACCGTCGGCGAGCACGGCACGGAGGACTTCTACGAGCTGTACGTCCTCCCCGATCCCGACCCCGAGAGCCAGGTCCACCTCGTCATGCTGCTCTCGGCCGATGGCGAGCTGTTCCACGCCGCCACGTTCGACGTCGACGACCTCGAAACGACCACGGCGCACACGAAGCTCCTCGACCGATGATCGCCGGACTCCTCGGTGCGCTGGTGAACCTCGTCGTCGGGGTCCTCGTTGGCGGGCTCACGATCTACGTCGGTGTCCCGCTGGGGGCAGGGGGGGCGACGCCCACCGGCGAAGAGTCGTTCGCCACCGCAGCGGTCGGCGCGGTGCTCGCCGTCGTCGTGGCGCTGCTGTTCGGCTGGATCCCCCTCCTGGGAGCGATCCTGCCGGCCGCGGCGTGGGTCGGCGTCGTCGGCCACCGGACCGATGCGCGCCCCCCGACAGCGGTCGGGGTCGGCGTCGTCGCGTGGGCGATCGCACTCGTGATGACGAACGGCCTCTCCGTCCTCCTGCTCGGCGGGTTTCAGTGAGACTGGTGGCGCTGCTCCCGACCCACACCGATTACTGCACACCATGACCGAAACGACGAATCACAGGGACCGCACCGAGTGGCGAGCGATCGATTCACCGACCGACAAGACGCTTCTCGGCGTCGTCGAAACCGTCCGCGGCCCGTACGCGGTCGGCGAGGACGGGGTAGTTCTCGCACGCGACGAGGCTGGATGGACGACGGTGATCGGGGCCGGGCCAGCGACCAAGCGCAACCGGCTCACCTGCGCCGCGGTCACGCCCGACCGCGAGCGGTGCTGGTTCGCGGGCGACAGCGGCGCGCTCGGGATGTACGACACCACCTCCGGCCGGAAGTACGACTACACCGCCCCGATGGAGAAGACGAGCACGTGGGAGGCGATCGCGGTCGCCGGCACACCCGACGACGAGCGCCTCTGCGTCGCGAACGGGTCGGGGGAACTGCTCCCGATCGGGTTCGACGACCGCGGCTGTCCGCAGTACGGTGCAGTCACCGAACCCGGTGGTGGCTCGACGATCGCCACACTTGCTGCCGACGCGACTGCCTGCTACGCCGCCGACACCAGCGGTGGCGTCTTCGCAACCGCCGACGAGGAGTGGGCCCAGATCGGGATCGACTGCGCGCAGGTCAACTTCTACGGAATGTGCACCGCGGACGGGACACTGCTCGTCGGCGGCGGTGACGGCATGCTCTATCGCTACGACCGCGCGTGCGGCAACTGGACACCGCTCTCGGTCGGCGAGGCGGCGATTCACGGCCTCGCCAGCGACGAACACGCTGCGAGCCACGATGACGGAACGCGCGCAGTTGCGGTGGGCGAGAGTGGAGCGGTCATCGAACGAACGCCCGGCCGAGGCTGGCGCGGCATCGACTCCCCGACTGAATCCGACCTCTGGGGGATCGCGCTCGGAGCCACCGACGTCGCGGTCGGCGAGGACGGAACGATCATCGAACGCTGAACACGACACATGCACGAACCAAACACATCCGGACGGTCCGAGAGCGACGACGCACGATCGAACGGCGGCCGATCATCGGTTTTGGAGGCGGCCGGTGAGTGAAGAGGTCGCGCTGAACCTCCTCCAGCTGGTGGCGCTGACGATCCCGCCGATCGCGGTCCTGATCCAGATGCTCCGGCGCTCGGAGAACCTCGGATGGCGGATGCGGAAGTGGAGCTTCGGGTTGGCGATCACGAGCGTCGTCGCGTTCATCGGGGCCGGAATCAGCGTGCTGGTGTACTTCATCCGGTATGCGAACGTCCCGGCACTCCTCGGGGCCGGACTGGGATTGGCCGTGCTCGGGTTGGTCCCGTTCGCCCTGTTCACGGGCATCCTCTATCAGGATCACAAGGAGGAGTTCGGTCCGTAACACCCGTTTCGAGACCACGAGAATGCATCGGGCGTAACCGAAAACACGCAGCGACGTCGACGTTTGCCGAGCTTTCAGTCTCATCGATGTTACGTCACCTTCGAGCGCGGTATCGAGACGCAAAGCGCTCGACACATCTCCTGTTGACGGTCGGCAAGGGAGGACCGGCCGCACAGGCCGTCGACTGGCTGATCGCGGGGCTCATCGTCTGCAACGTCGTCGCCGTCGTCTGTGGTACGGTCGATCCGCTGTTCACCCGCTACCAGGCCGTTTTCTATACCTTCGAACTGGTCTCGGTCGGCGTGTTCACCGCCGAGTACGTCCTCCGAGTCTGGTCCGCGACGGCGACCGAGAAGGACGACCATCCGGTTTTCGGCCGCCTGCGATTCATGACGCGGCCCGCGGTCGTGATCGACTTGCTCGCCGTCGCACCCTTCTATCTCGGCACCGTCGTGTTCGTCTCGGACCTCCGGGTGCTCCGCGCGCTCAGGCTCTTCCGGTTCCTCCGGCTGTTCAAGCTCGCGCGATACTCACGGTCGGTGGCGCGGTTCGAACGGGTGGTGAAGCGGAAAACCGGCGATCTGATCGTCGCGATCGCCGGGACGAGTCTCCTCCTCACGCTGGCATCGAGCCTGATGTACTTCGTCGAGCACGACGCCCAGCCCGAGGCGTTTTCGAGCATTCCGGCGGCGCTGTGGTGGGGCGTCGTGACCCTGACGACGGTCGGCTACGGCGATGTCTACCCCGTGACGCCGCTCGGGAAACTCCTCGGCGCGACGGTCGCGGTGCTCGGCACCGGCCTCGTCGCGCTCCCCGCCAGTATCCTCGCTTCGGGGTTCATCGCGGACGACGCCGACACCGATCCCGGCCCTGACCAGTGCCCCCACTGCGGTCACGATCTCGATTGAATCTACCTGGAACCGTCGTCACCCTCCGAAGGGATCATCCAAAAACGACGGAACGCCGGCGAAGCACCGGTCGAAACGCGCGGCTGAACCGTCGACCGACCATCGTCGACGTGTGATCGGTCCGATCCATTTTTTCTCAGATTGTTGGTAGCTTAAGCCGCCTCCGTGGGTATCACAGACTATGCGTCACCGAATCGACGTCGACGGGATGACGTGTGCGGGATGTGAAGCGATCGTCGAAGACAAGGTGGGCGCGGTCGGCGACGTCACGGACGTGACAGCCGATCACGAGACGGGCGTGGTCGCGTTCGCCACGCCACACCCGACGACCGGAAGCTACGTTGAGCAGGTCGTCGCCGATCTCGGATACGAGGTGATCGATCACACGGCCGACTGATCGTCGATGGCTGCAGTTACACGCCGTGAACTTTCGATCACCGAGTACAGAATGCGAGCACTGCCACGAGTACCCAGTCGTCAGTCACTGCCGGCACCGACGCCGGAGCGTGCCGCGATCGTCTTCCACTTCCCGGTCCAGAACCGGAACAGGTTGACGCCCGCGCGGAGGTAGAGATCCGCGAGCATCGCGACGTAGACGGCAACGAGGCCGAGGCCGAGACCAGGCGCGAACGACACACCAACGACGGTGATGGTGAGCGTCGTCGGGAGTGCGAGCGCCGCGATCGGCAGACGAACCAGGGTGCCGAGCAGCGTCCCGTAGAGCGGCCAGCGGGTGTCGCCCGCGCCGCGGAGCCCGCCCCGCATCGTCCGTGAGACGCTGAACGCGATCACGCCGAGCCCGAACACCCGAATGAATTCTACTGTGAGACCGGGCGTGTCGGTCGCGAACAGCAGTGCGATCGGGCGCGCGAACAGTACGAGCACGCCCGCGATCAGGAGCTGTGTCGGCAGCGCGATCCGGAGGGTCTGCCAGGCGTAGTCGTTCGCTTCCTCTGCGTCGCCAGCGCCGACGTGCTGGCCCACGAGCGTGCTCGATGCGGTGGAGTAGCCCCACGCCGGCATCATCGCGAGCAGCATGACCCGCCGCGCGATCGCGTACGCGGCGACCACGCCCGTGCCGAGGCTCGCGAGAACGAACAGGAACGGGAATCTCCCAAAGGTCCGGATCAGCTGGAGGCCGGCGAGCGGGTAGCCGACCCGGATCACTTCCCGAGCGATGTCGGTCGACCACTGCGTGCCCCCGAGCCGCAGCCGAACGGAGTAGCGCCCGGAAGTAAGCAGTACGAAGAAGATCACCCCCGCAAGGACGTTCGCGATCGTCGTACCCCACGCCGCGCCGGCGACGCCGAGCGCGGGGAACACGCTGACCCCGAAGATGAGGACGGCGTTCAGGACGATGTTGACCGGGATCGTGAGCAGGCGCACGTACATCGGGGTGCGGGTGTCGCCTGCGCCCTGGAGCGCCCGCGCGGCGATCATGCTCCAGAACCGGAAGGAGACCGAGAGCATCACGATCCGGAGGTACGTGCCGCCGAGGGCGATCGTCTGTGGGGCATCGGTGAGCAGGCCGACCATCGCCTCGGCCTCGAACCACGTCACGAGCGTGAGCGGGATCGTGACCGAAAGCGCGAGCCAGAGCGACTGTTTGATGGCGAGGTTCGCTCGCGCGTCCTCGCCGGCCCCGACGAACCGCGAGACGACGCTGATCGTCCCACTCGAAAGCCCGAGCGCGAGCCCGAAGCCGATGAAGTAGTACTGAAAGCCGAGTTCGAGCCCGGCGACCGCCGCGCTTCCGAGCGCGAGGCTCACCATGAAGAAGTCCGTGACTCGGAGCAGCGTCCGAAATCCCCCTGAGACCATCACCGGGACAGCGAGATCGAACGCTTCGGTCCCTTTCTCGCGGTCGACGAGGCCGAGCCGCGCCAGCAACGCAGGGAAGTGGAGCACGGCAGCGTACAGCCGATCTCGTAGTGCTCCGAGCATTTCGAGAGGATATCTCCTTGCGAATCGCTAACTGGCCAGTCAGTATGAACGCTGCGGAACCCCACGTCCCACGCCGCTACGGCGAGTCGATCCCGACGTGTGTCGGCCTCGGCAGACCGGCGTGGTGGCGCGCCGTCGACACAGGATCTTTATCGTGGTGGCGTGAACCAATCCTCACGAATGGCCCAAGAGGAGCGCGAACAGCGTATCGTCGTGACCGAGGACGGCAGGGCGCTCCCGACCGTCGAAATCCTCACGGGGCGCGGATTTGTCACTGGGAAATCGGGAAGCGGAAAGTCGAACACCGCGAGCGTGATCACCGAGCAGCTGCTCACGGACGGGTACAACCTCCTGATCGTCGACACCGAGGGCGAGTACTACGGGCTGAAGGAACGGTTCGAGGTGCTCCACGTCGGTGCCGACGAGTTCTGTGACGTCGAGGTCGCGCCCGACGACGCCGAATCGATCGCCGAGGCCGCCCTCGTCGAGAACGTGCCCGTGATCCTCGACGTATCGGGCTACTTCGACGGCGAAGAGGCCGAAACGCTGATCCACGACGTGGTTGCCCACCTCTTTCGAAAGGAGAAACGCGAGCGCAAGCCGTTCTTGCTCCTGATCGAGGAGATGCAGGAGTACCTCCCGCAGTCCGGCGGCGGCACCGATCTCGCGAAACTCCTGAAACGGATCGGCAAGCGCGGCCGGAAGCGCGGGTTCGGCATCTGCGGGATGTCACAGCGCCCCTCGTCGGTCGACAAGGACTTCATCACCCAGTGTGACTGGCTGGTCTGGCACCGTTTGACGTGGAAGAACGACGTCTCGATCGCGGGTGACGTGCTCGGCTCGGAACGCGCCGACATGATTCAGGACTTCGACGCGGGCGAGGGGTTCCTCCTCACGGACTGGGACGATGCGGTTGATCGCGTCCGATTCCGGCGGAAAGCCACCCACGACGCGGGCGCGACGCCGGGTCTCGATTCGTACGACTCGCCGGCCGGAAGCGGCGCGGCCGACGCACTCCGCTCGGATGGATCGCCGCTCGACACCGACCCCGAGTCGGCACACGTCGATCCGGAGCACGACGCACCGAACCGTGCCGATTCGGACTGGGGGGCCGAGTCGGCGGCAGGCGAGCAGGCGACGGTGACGTCGAACACCGATCTCGACGAGGCGGTGGACGCCGCGTCACCCGATCTCGACGGCGACCGAGCGCTCGACAACATGGACTCGACCGAGCTCGAAGCCGCGGTCGAGCGAGAGCAACAGCGGAATCGTGCGCTCGAAAACGAAGTCGCCGAGCTTCGAGCTACTCAAGCCGACCACCCCGCAGCCAGCGACGCTAATGACGATCCCACCGGCAGGGACACCGGATCGCGGGCTAGACGCGTGATCGATATCCCGAACGACATCGTGTCGTCGCCGCGCCAGCGTCCGACGCCGCCGACCCCGCCGGCTACCGCGGAGGACCACACCGGCGTCGGCGAAGTCATCGCCGAAGTCGGCGATCTCTCGCTGTTCTTGCTTCGGTCGCTCGGCTATCGCCTCCGGCTGGGATCGTACCTGCTCCGTCGGCGACTCGCTGGCGACGATCGGTAAGCGAGCGATTCGCTGCCGACCGTGAACGCGTCTGTTCGTGCTGGCCGGGCCGCCGACAGCGTCGCGTCTTAGCCGACGACTTCCCGCCAGTGGCGCAGCGCCCAGTAGCCGACCCCGCTGCCGATGAGCGCCGCCGCGAAGAAGTAGAGAATGGTCTGTGAGACGAACACTGCGGCCGGGTTCCGGACGGCATAGAGGAGTCCTTCGACACCGAGCGAGACGAGCACGAAGACGATCACGGCCACGATCGCAGCCGTCGTGATGATCGACGTTCCCGCGGCGTCCTGGGTTTCGAGGAGAATGATGACGCCGACGAACGCGACGGCAGCGATCGTCAGATACCACGCGATACGGGAGGAACTCCCTCGCAGATCGCCGTTGAGAAGGGCGAGCAGACCGACGAAGCTCGCGGTGAGAAACAGGGTCGCGACGGCCACGACGACCGAGACCCGGACGAAGAACTGTCGGCGGGAGTCGTTCGATGGCATTCGACCGGAAGGTGACGCGATCGAACAGTAAGGGTTGGGGTCCGTCCGGACTACCCGATCAGGTGGATGAGAACGAACAGGCTCCCGATCGAGGCGACCGTCGTGACGAAGACGTTGAGCGACGCGAACCCCTCGTCACCGCCGATCTCGGTGGTGTAGACGAACGTCGAGACCGCGGTCGGCGTCCCGAACATCACCACGCCCGCGGTCAGCGCCGCGGGATCGACGCCGAGCGTGGAGAAGACGATCCACGCGAGCGCCGGCATCGCGGCGATCTTGAGCGCGACGACCGAGAGCGTCGCACCAGCGTCGACCGACGGCAGATCGAGTTCGAGCGACGCACCGACACAGAGCAACGCAAGCGGGAGCGCGAGCGCACCGAGGCCGTCGAGACCGGCCGCCACGGTCGATGGAACCGCGACGCCGATCTCTCCGACGGCGAGTCCGGCGACCAGCGACGCCAGCACGGGGTTCGTCGCGATCTGACGGAGTTCCTCGCGCACCTGTGCGTCGGCGTCGTTGATCCCGACGAGCACGACGATCGTGAGCGGAACCTGGACCAGCGAGACGATCCCGAGGATCACGCTCGCAATCGCGGTCACCTCGCCGTCGAACGTCGCGGCGACGAGTGGGAGGCCGAGATAGCCGAGGTTCGAGTGGTACGACTGGACGACCGCGACGCTCCGGCGCGCCCGCGACCACCGATCCCGGTGGACGAGCCACGCGAGCGCCGCCGTCGCGAACAGCACGACCAACAGCCCCGCGAGCAGCGCCGGCGAGAGGAGGTCGCCGACCGACTGGTCGTACGTCGCGGTGAAGATCAGCGCCGGGAGCGCGACGTAGTACGCGAGCGCGTTCAGCCGACCAGTCCGCCGATCATCGAGAACCCCGATCGCGCGCAGCCCGGTCCCGGCCAGCACCACGGCGAGCATCGCAAGCAATCGAGCGAGGACTGCCACTACTAGTCCGACTCGCCGCGGGGACTTTCACCGTTCGGATTCGTCGTGACCGTAAACCAGGTCGGAGCCGTGCTCGTTCGATTGGCGCTGCTATTCGCTGTCGGGTTTTGGTTTAAGTAACGATTTGATGAGATTATATTTAATAATATTAACATAAGAGGTCTTCTTCTGTCCTTAAGAGGAGATATGAACTACACTCCAAACACAAAAATCGATGAGTAGTGTTAATCACCTTCTGAGAACGGAATCCCCGTTAGTCTTATTAGATTATAAGCGTAGCTTCAAATTGTGTCGGGTGTGATCCGCAAAGACAGTCTACACAAGCTATTCCACATATCGAGCAAGATTCACGGGAGAGATATCCCCTTGCACCCTGTCTACTGCCCTGATGAAAATCAAGGATATATTCCTGATTGGGCGGATGAACCTCGTAACTGGTATATGTGGGTAGAACAGGAAGGAAAAATCGAATGTCTGAGAGGATATCCAGCACAGTCTCATTATTTTGGACGGGGACCAGAACATCAAGATGATATATACTTTAGATTTAATAATATGATCACACAGTATCTGTGTTACAACTCAATTCTGGAACCACTTGGCCGCATATTTGAAGATATACATAATTTGGGTGCTTCGATTTCGAAGCTGGGGTTGTATGAAAAATTGCCAAAAGCACACAACACTGGCAGGAGTCGCATGATAACATCTGAAGTAGAGTATATCTTTAGCGTATGTAGAAGTATGTATGACTTATTTCAAGAGATCATAGCAAATGTTTGGAACCTGATCGGCGTAGATGGCGGCAACCAACTCCCCCCAACGAGTTTCTCAAGTATTGCACTACATGGAGATCAGCCAGTCTCATCAGAAAATTTGGAAAAGGATTATGGTCTTCTCACATCCATTGCAGAGTTCTATGAGAATGAAGCAGAAACTTTTAGCAAAATAAGGGATTTCAGAGACAATATTTTGCATCATGGGGAAACAGTTAGACTCATTTTCATCACAGATGAGGGGTATGCGGTCAGGTCCGATTTTGAACCTTTTTCTACATTTGACGTGTGGAACGAGGATGATTTCTTAGAAAACGATCTTGCTCCATTCTGGCCCCCAATTGCATTTGTAATCAATCACACTATTGGCGTTTTGGATCGATTTCTCTCCAAACTACAGTTAGAAGTGGCCTTCCTACCTCCTCTCGCCCCTGAATATGTGGTGTTCACGCGGGGAGATTTCATGAAGAATATTGGTCATCTTCCTTCACTAATTGAGGATGACGTTTGGGGAAAAAGAGTCTCAGAAATGCTATCAGACACGTTTGTGGAGACCGATATCACTCTGTGAGATCTACACGAGGTCGTGTCCCTGCTACGGTTAACACGACACTCGAAACTGTGGCTGTCTTTCAAAGGTTTGTTATTCTCTGGTCTTGAACAGGAACTTCATATCGCCGGCGAACACCGACTCGCCGTCCTGGTTGGTCATCTCGCTGTCGATCACCACGAGGCCGGCGTCGTCGCGGCTGTCGAGATCGCGTTTCTCGGTCACCTCGAAGTCGGCGCTCACGGTGTCGCCGATGAACACCGGATTCGGAATATCCATGTAGTTCATGCCGAGGAAGGCTACGACCGTGCGCTCGACGATCCCCGTCCGCTGGAAGAGTCCCGTGGAGAGGATGAACGTCATCGGCCCCTGGGCGATCCGCGCGCCGAACGGGCCGTCCTCGGAATACTCCTTGTTGGTGTGGAGTTCGGTCCAGTCGCCGGTGAACATCGAGTGCATCGCGAAATCGGTCTCCGTCACCGTTCGTCCGGCGCTCTCGAAGGTCTGGCCCACGTCCAAGTCCTCGAAGTAGTGCGGCTCGTAGCTGTAGGGCATACTGCCTCATCGATCGCGTGAGGGATACAAGAAACCACCTGTTCGTCCGTCACAGAAGCGCCGGAAATCCTCACACAGCTATCGGAGGAAGCCGAGTAGCTCGTAGTCCTCGTCCGGCGTGTACCGCCGAAGTGCCGCTGGCACTTCGAGATACACGCCTCCTCGAACTATCGCCAGCGGTACAGCAGGCGATAGTCCTCGTCCGGCGTGTACCGCCGGAACAGCAGGCTGTTCGACAGCACTGAGACCGACGAGAACGCCATCGCCGCGGCGGCGAGTGCGGGCTGGAGCAGGCCGAGCGACGCGAGCGGGATCATCGCGGTGTTGTACCCGAGCGCCCAGAAGAGGTTCTGCTTGATCTTCTGGAGCGTGCCGTCACTGATGCGGATCGCCTTCACCACGTCGAGCGGATCGTCGCGCATCAGGGTGACGTCGGCGGCTTCGATCGCGACGTCAGTACCGGAGCCGATCGCGGTCCCGACGTAGGCGGTCGCGAGCGCGGGAGCGTCGTTCACGCCGTCACCGACCATCATCGCACGACTGCCCGATGACTGGATCTCCTCGACCGCGTCGGCCTTGTCTTCGGGGAGCACCTCCGCACGCACGTTCGCGGGATCGATCCCGACCGCCTCGGCGACCGCTCCGGCTGTCCGCTCGTTGTCACCGGTGATCATCTGCACCGCGAGATTGCGGTCGTGGAGCGCCCCAACGGCCTCCTTCGCGCTCTCTTTCACCGTATCCGCGTCGGCGACGAGCCCGAGAAGGCTCCCGCCTCGGGCGACGAGCATCGCGGTCTTCCCCTCGCTCTCCAGCCGTTCGAGTTCGTCCTCAGCAGGTGCGGGGTCGATGTCGTTGTCCCGAATGAGTTTGCGGTTGCCGACGAGCACCTCGTCACCGTCGACCGTCGCCCGAACGCCGTGTCCCGGGACGTTCTCGAACTCGGTCGGGTTGGCGAGAGCGATGCCGCGCTCCTCGGCACCCTCGACGATGGCCTGTGCGAGCGGGTGTTCGCTGCCGGATTCGGCGCTCGCGGCGGCGCAGAGCACGGTCTCCTCGTCGATTTCATCGGTGGCGGGTTCCGTGCCGCTACTGACCGTCTGCGTGCCACCGTCGGTGGCCGTCCCGTTCCCGCCGTCGGTGGCGGTCCGAGCGCCATCGAGTGGAACCACGTCGGTGAGTTCCATTTCGCCCGTCGTGAGCGTCCCCGTCTTGTCGAACACGACCGTATCGACGTCCTTCGCGCGTTCGAGGACGTCGCCACCCTTGAACAGGACGCCGTTTTTCGCCCCGATGGAGGTCCCGACCATCGTCGCCGCCGGGGTTGCGAGCCCGAGCGCGCACGGACACGCGATCAGGACGGCGGAGGCGAACACGACCACCGAGAACTCGAACACCGACACGCCGCCACCGGCGACCGCCGGACCGCCCGCGACGAGCCCCAACAACGGCAGCGCGTCGACGAACCCGGCGAGCGCTGCGGGGAACAGATACCAGACCAGCCCCCAGAGCAGCGCGTTCGCGATCACGATCGGGACGAAGTACGCCGAGATGCGATCTGCGAGGTTCTGGATGTCGGGCTGGCGCGACTGCGCTTCTTTTACTGTCTGAACGATCTGCTGGAGCGCCGTGTCCGCGCCGACCTTGGTCGCCTCGACTACCAGGACGCCGTTCTCGTTGATCGTCGAGCCGACCACCTCATCGCCTTCTTCCTTCTCGACGGGTACCGACTCGCCGGTGACCATCGACTCGTCGACCGCAGACTGGCCGTCGACCACCACGCCGTCGGTCGGGATCTGCTCGCCGGGCCGGACTTTCATCCGGTCACCGACATCGACCTCATCGAGGGGGAGTTCCTCCTCGTTGCCGTCCTCGTCGACGACGGTCGCCGTGTCGGCCTCCATCTCGAGGAGCTGCTGGAGCGCCTCGCCGGCCTGGCCCTTCGAGCGGGCTTCGAGATAGTTGCCGAGCGTGATGAACACGAGGATCAGCGCGGCGGTGTCGAAGTAGAGACTCCCCGCGAGCACTCCCAGAAGAACAACGACCGAGTAGAGATACGCCGTCGAGGAGCCGAGCGCGATCAGCACGTCCATGTTCGCGGTGCGGTTCTTGACGAGCGCCGTGTAGGCGTTCTCGTAGAACGGTCGCCCGAGCACGATCTGGACTGGGGTCGCGAGCAGGAACTCGATCCAGCCGAACTCGATCCCGAACACCGTTTCGGGGAGCGCCCCGCCACCAAGAATGAGCTTCTCGACCATGAACGCGATCAGCGGGAGCGAGAGCGCCGCACCGAACAAGGTGAGTCGGAGCTGGCGGCGGATCTCCTCGCTGCGCGCGGCGTCGCGCTGGTCCTGTTCGGATTCCTCACCCTCGTCGTCGCGAACGGGCGAGTACCCTGCGTCCTCGATCGCCGCGTAAAGCTGCTCGCGGTCGGTTGCGGCGGGGTTGTACTCGACGCTCGCCTCGTCGGTCGCGTAGTTGACCTCTGCCACAATCACGCCGGGGACGTCTTCGAGCGCCTCTTGATTGGTTTCGGCGCAGTTCGAGCACGTCATGTCGGTGATCGCGATCGAGGTCGCAGTGCTGACCGCCTCGTAGCCGGCGTCGTCGACCGCGGCGTAGATTTCCGCGAGCGAGGTCGTCTCTGGGTCGTACTCGACGGTCCCCTCGTCGGTGGCGTAGTTGATGCTCGCCGTCTCCACCCCGTCGAGGTCCTGCAATGCCTCCGTTATCGTCTGTGAACAGTTCGCACAGCTCATCCCCTGAATGTCGAGCTGGGTTTTTCGGTGACTCATTGTCTATCTCTACGGGGTCCTCGTTCAATGCGGTTGCCCCTTCGATCGTCTGGGCCGTACCCCGTCCAAGCTTGTGATTCGAAAGTAGACCTCTGCGATCAGCATCGATCGTAACGTATCGAGAGTCGGTCAGCCGTCCGTGGTCGGTCGCGGGTCGAACCCGACAGCCGGTCAGCGGTGGTCGAAGACGCGTTTGACCTTCCCGACTTCGGTCCGCTCGATCTCGCCGGGTTCGACCACGTCGATCTCGTCGGGTGAGACGTCCAACTGTTCGCCGAGCCGGCCTTCGATCTCGGCCCGAAGCTCGTCCGCGCTCGCGTCGGCCTCGGCGTGGCGTTCGGCAGTCACGTCCATCGTGTCGAGCGAGCCGTCACGCTGGAGATCGAGTCGGTAGTGGGGTGCGATCCCAGTAATGTCGAGCATCGCTTCCTCGATCTGGCTGGCGTAGACGTTGACGCCCCGAACGATCAGGAGGTCGTCGGTCCGACCAGTAATGTTTCCCATCCGGACTGCGGTCCGTCCGCAGTCACACTCGTCCTCGTAGAGCGTGGTGATGTCGCCGGTTCGGTAGCGGAAGACGGGGAGGGCCTCCTTGGTGAGCGAGGTCAGGACGAGTTCGCCTTCCTCGCCCGCCGGGAGCGGTTCGCCGGTCGCGGGATCGACGACCTCGGGGTAGAAATGGTCCTCCCAGACGTGGAGGCCTTCCTGGACCGCAGCGCACTCAACCGCGACGCCGGGGCCGATGATCTCCG
Source organism: Halococcus sp. PRR34 (assembly GCF_028617175.1). Lineage (NCBI taxonomy): Archaea > Methanobacteriati > Methanobacteriota > Halobacteria > Halobacteriales > Halococcaceae > Halococcus > Halococcus sp. PRR34. The sequence goes on from NZ_JAQJDA010000001.1 coordinate 270,461, forward strand.
ACAGGCCGTAGATATCGATTGCGGTGACGTCGAGTGCGTCCTCGATCTCCTCGCGCATCGGGTCGGTGAACGGCTCCGCGCCGATCACCACGGTGGAGACCGGCAAATCGTGGGGATCGACGCCGCGGTCGGCGGCGAAATCCGCGAGATAGAGGCAGTACGATGGGGTGCAGGCGAGCGCGTCGCTTTCCAAGTCTTCCAGCATCGAGAGCTGGCGTGCGGAGTCGCCGCCACCCATCGGAATCACGGTCGCTCCTAACTCCTCGATCCCGTCGTGAAAGCCGAGACCGCCTGTAAAGAGGCCGTAGCCGTAGGCGTTTTGCACCGTGTCACCCGGCTCGACGCCGGCGGTGGCGAGCGAACGCGCCATGACTTCGGCCCACCGATCGAGATCTCCCTCGGTGTACGCAACGATCTTCGGCTTGCCGGTGGTGCCCGAGGAGGCGTGGATCCGGCGGACTTCGCTGTCGTCGACCGCGAACAGCCCGTCGGGGTACTCCGTGCGGAAGTCGTCCTTCGTGGTCATCGGCAGCTTTTGGATGTCGTCGACGCCACCGATGTCGTCGGGAGCGACACCCGCGTCGTCCATCGTCTCGCGATAGAACGGGACGTTCTCGTAGGCGTGACGAACGGTCTCGACGAGGCGCTCGTCTTGAAGGGCGGTGAGTTGCTCGCGCGAGTCCGCGCCCGTCGTTGCTTCGACCATGACGTTCAACCGTTGCTTCGATGGTTATAAAATCGTTCTGACCGGGCGTCACAGCAACCCTCGATCAGTGACGGCGGGCGCGCTGAGACCGATCTGGCGGCCACCGACGCCGAGCGTGCCGAGGAACGCTTCGTCGATCCGATTCGGGTCAAGCTCGCCGTCGACGCTGTCGAGCGCGCGGTCGTCGGCAGTCGCGACAGCGAACGGTAGCTTTTGTCGGGAGAGGAGCCGAACGGCGACTGGCCCGCACCGACGAGGGAGACATCGTGCATACCGCGACCACGACGCCGTGGCTCCTAAACGATGCGACCGCTGATCGACCGTACCGTATCGTTCCACCGCGACGCCGCGCCGCCGACTACGACCCCCGCGAGCAGCCAGAACGCACTGTTGCCGACGGTCCAGGGGTACGACCACATCCACGACGAGTAGGCGTGGTAGGTGAACATTGCACAGGCCACTGCAACCCAGAGCACGCGTTCGTCACCGCTCGTGTCGAGCGCCAGACGAAGCGTGACCCAGAACACTGCCACAATGGCGAGCAGGTAGAAGCCGAATCCCACGAACCCGGTCGCGGCGAGGTTCGCGAGCAGGGTGTTGTGGATGCCGAGATTCGCCTGGTCGACGTAGCGCTCCGAGACGAGCACGAAGTTCTCCCCGCCGAGTCCGAACAGCGGCTGGTCGAGCGCGATCCCGACCGCCGCGACGTACTGGTCGATCCGCACGGCGAGCGTGTTCGTCTCGAACACCAGTAGGTTACCGTCGCCCGCACTCGACGCGAGAATGGCCAGAACGCCCCGGACGAGGACGTACACGAACCCGACGACGGCGGCCACCGCCGGCACCAGCGCGAGCGCCGAGTAGCGTCGCCGGATCCGGACGAGCGCCACCCCGAGGAGGTAGGTGCCGAACACCGCACCGAGCAGTAGCAGCGTCGCCCAGCCGGCGTCGGTGTCGGCGACCCGGATCGAGAACACCGAGGCGGCGACCGCGACGCCCGCCAGCCCGAGTTCGCCCCATGACCGCCGCAGCGCGACCGCGATCACTAGCGGAACGAACAGAAAGAGCACCATCGCCAGCTCCCGACCGTGGCCGACGAACCCGCCGGCGTAGAAGCCGGTCGGGATCTCCGCCGCGCCGAGCGCGAACGCACCGAGATATCGGTCGGGTGGCTCGCCGAGCAGCGGGAAGCCGAGCCGCCCGCCGTTCGCGATCTGGGCAAGCGAGACGAGGAGGTTCCCGAGCGCGGCGATCACGAACGGGTAGATCGCACACCACGGGTTCGTCCGGCGGACGATCAGGGCGGCCACGACGAACACTACGAAATACCGGAGCTGTTCGACCGCGAACAGTCCGGCGGCCAGCTCCGAGGGGCCGCTGCCGAAGAACGTGGTGAGAAACGACCAGCTCACGAAGCCCGCGAACGCCGCCACCGCGATCCCGCGGGCGGTCGGGCGGAGCTGAGGACGCTCGGTAAACCAGTCGTAGACGAGCACGAACCCCAACGGGATCGCGACCACGTCGACCGCTACGAGGTCGAAAGTGGCGATCCCTGGGCCGTCGATCAGCGTCACCGCGATGTCGAACAGTCCGAGGACGAACACCGATGCGGCGACCCCTTCGAACGCCACACCGGCCGCGAGGACAGTCGCGACGTAGAGGACAGCGGCGGCCCCGACGAGAACGGGCGTCGAGACATCGCTCGCGAGACCGACCACCGGAATCACGACCGTGAGAAGGGAAGTCAACAGCGCGGCCGTCCACGCGTACGTCAATGCGTCGCTGTCGTCGGCGAGAACGGTGTCGTCGAGCGTGCCGAAGCGCTCGGTGGTGATCTCGCTCACGTCCGTTCTCTGACAAGCTACAACACAGTCCGACATACATGTGTCGGTTCTCGTGGTGTCAGTCGTCCCGGCCGACGACGAGCGGGGCTGGGGTCGAGGCGACGTCCGACGAGCGCGCAACCGAACTTCCTTTATCCGGTGGGCGAGCCTCCTCTCGCATGCAGGAGTCGGTCGTTCTGGCGGTCGTCATCGGTATCCTCCAGGGGATCTTCGAGTGGCTCCCCATCTCCAGTGAGGGGAACATCACGCTCTTTTTGAATCTCGTGGCGAACATCGAGCCGGCCGTTGCGATCCAGCTCTCGCTGTTCCTCCATGCGGGGACCGCGCTCTCGGCGCTCGCGTACTATCGCGACGAGGTCGCCTCGCTCGTCCGCACGCTCCCATCGTGGCGACCCGAGCGCGCGTTCGACCGCGAGCGTTCGGAGCTTACCTTTATCGTGGTCGCCACGTTGATGACCGGGATCGTCGGCATCCCGTCGTTGGTGCTGCTGGAGGGGTTCGTGAGCGAGCTCGCCGGCGGCGTGTTCGTCGCGCTGATCGGCGCGCTGTTGATCGTCACCGGGCTCGTCCAACGCGGGGTCGAGGACCGTGGCGGCCGGCGGGAGACACCCGATCTCGTGGACGCGGTGCTGGTTGGCGGACTTCAGGGACTTGCGATCCTCCCCGGCATTTCACGATCGGGAACGACCGCGAGCGCGCTGCTCCTCCGGGGCCACGACGGCCCGTCGTCGTTCCAGCTTTCCTTCCTGCTCTCGATCCCGGCGTCGATCGGTGGCGGCCTGCTCCCGCTGCTCGACAGTGGCATCCCGGCGATTCCGCCGGCGATGGCGGCGATCGCGCTCGCCACGAGTGCGATCGTGGGGTATCTGACGATCGATGCGCTGATGCGAGTGGTCGAGCGGGTCGCGTTCTGGGGCGTCTGTGTCGGGCTCGGTAGTCTCGCGGTGTTCGGCGGTGTGGTCCTGCATCTCGTCGTCTGAGATGAATTCGATCGGCGAGCCGTCCACCCCACAACCGCCGGACGCGGATGGGTTTATGTGGGGTGGGGCGGTAGCCCGCGGTATGGAACGGCTCGATCCCCGCGTGCGGATCGTCTGGCTCGGGGGCTCGCTTCTCACGGCGCTGGTGGTGGCTGTGGCGGTCGGAATCGCCGATCGACGATGGTTCGAGATCGGTGTCTGGGTCGGACCCGTCGTTTTCGTCGTCCTCGCCCTGATCGGTGTGGGCTACACGCTCCAGCGATACCGGGTCTGGGGGTTCGACATCGAGGCGGACGCGGTCACGCTCGAACGCGGCGTCGTGACCCGTGTGAACTCGGTCGTCCCGTTCGTTCGGGTCCAGCACGTCGATTCACAACGGGGACCGATCGAACGGCTCGCCGGGCTGTCGAGCGTGGTCGTCTACACCGCGGGCTCGCGAGGGGCTGACGTCACGATTCCTGGACTCCGACCAGAGCGCGCCGAAACGATCCAGGCCGAGCTTCGCCGGCTCGCCACCGAGAGCGAACCCGGCGAGCTGGAGGATGCGGTGTAAGCTACCGATGAAACTTCACCCACTCTCGCTGCCGCTTCGGGCGCTGCCGCGTGGGGTAAACGGCGCAGCGATGGGATTTTTTCTCTCCATCGTCGTGACCGAGGTCGGGATCGTTTCGCTCGGCTCGCTCGCACCTGCAGTGACCCTCGCCGTCCTCGGGTTCGTGTTCGGGGCGGGCTACGAGGTCGTCTACTACCGGCGATTCGAGTACGACGTGACGGCGGACACGTTCGACATCGGCTCGGGCGTGATCTCACGGCGCGAGCGCGAGATCCCGCTCCGGCGGATCCAGAACGTCGATATCTCGCGGGGGATCGTCCAGCGCGCCCTCTCGATCGCGGCCATCGACGTCGAGACCGCCGGCGGCGGTGAGACCGAGGCGAGCCTCCGGTACGTGGGCTACGACGAGGCGAAACGCCTCCAGCGTGACCTGCGGCGCGGCGCACGCGAAGACAGCGACGAGGATGGACGAGGGGCGCGTACCGAGGACACGACCGATGCGGACGCGGCTGCCGCGGACGCGGCTACTGCGGACGCAGCCGAACCCCGACGCCGTGACGAGCCCGAGGAGCTGCTGTTCGCGCTCTCGCCACGGAACCTCGCGATACTGGGGCTGGTGGCTCCCGACCTCCGTGCGCTCCTGCCCGTGCTCTTCTTCGCCGTTCCCACGGTCGGGATCTCGATTCCCGACCTCCTCGCCGAGACCGGCGCGTTCACGGTCGGGCCGCGCGGGGCGGCGCTCGCGATCGTCTCGTGGATCGGCACCGCCGCAGTGACCGCCGCGCGGTACTACGATTTCCGGCTCACCCGAATCGGCGACGAACTCCGATACGAGCGCGGACTGCTCAGCCGATACGACGGCTCGATCCCGATCGGAAAGATCCAGCAGATCGACGTGCGCGAGAACGTCCTGATGCGCCGGGTCGGCTACGCGTCGCTCGCCATCGAGACTGCGGGCTACACGCCGGGCGAGGGGCCATCCGGCGGTTCGGAGGCGGCGATCCCGCTCGCGGGGCGTGCCCGCGTGCTCTCCCTCGCCCGCTCGATCGAGGGGTTCGAGTTTGACGAGCCGGAGTTCACCCGCCCGCCTCGCCGTGCCAGGCGGCGCTACGCGGTCCGGTATGCGCTCGCGCTCGGCCTGCTCGCGGGCGTCCTCTGGATCGCGAACATCTTCCTCGACGTGTCGCTTCTCCGCTACTGGTACGCCCCGCTCGTGGCGATCGTGCTCGCACCGATCGGCGGCCACTACAAGTGGCTCCATCGCGGGTACGACGTGGGTAGCAGGCACGTCCAGACGCGCAACGGGTTCTGGCGGCGCTCGATCGCAGTCGTGCCCGCCTACCGCGTCCAAACGGTGATCCAGACCGCGACACCCTTCCAGCGGTGGCGGTCGCTCGCCACGGTCGCGATCGATACCGCCGGATCGCTCTCGGTCACCGATCGGGGCGCACGCGCAGTGGATTTCGACGCGAACGAGGCTACCGAACTCCGCGAACGGGTCCGACGTGGGTTGCAGGCGAGTCTCACCGCGCGCCGAAAGCCGCTCTCGACGAGCACCCCCTCCGGCGACACACCGCTCGGACGAGTTTCGACGAACGAGGACCGTGACGAGGTCGGATAGTCACCGATTCACTCGTTCGGATGTTTCAATCGGTCATTCTGCCACCGTGGTCGTTCGGTTCGCCGCCTCGTACCAATCAGGTCGCTCGACGGTCGTCGAGCCGATGTCGGTGTAGCGAAGCGACTGCGTGACGCGGTTCGTGGTGTTGACTCTCCGCCGGATGTCGGTCGCGGTGTAGCCGAGATAGTACGACCGAACGATACCTTGAGAGTCGACGAGCGCCCGGAACGAGACGTTCTGCGGGTTTTTCGAGGCGTTGAGAACGGATCGTGGGAGGTACTCCGGGTTCGAGACGTTCGTCGCCCGAACCCGGTAGAGTTCCGTGCCGTTGCGTGTCTCCTGACCGACGACGCGCGTTTCGAGCGCGTTGAAGAGCTTGATGAACTGCTCTCTGTTCTGCACACTGAAGAACACCCGATTCAACGCGCTTACTGAATACCTCGTATCGTTTTTTCGGACGACCGCGGAGTATAGCTGTTCACCCTCCGACCATCGCTCGATACGCTGTGAGGAGACGACGGGTTGCCGTCCCGATCCATCGTATCTGCTAATGGCGTAGAACGGTTCCGACCCCTCCGCTACTCGCATCGTTCGGTTCATCTGATGACGAAGCGTGTCGTTTTCGTATCTGACAGTGTTATTTGACACGACTGTATGCGAATTGTTGGCGAGGGCGGCCTCGTGAGCGCCCGCCAGCTCGCTCACACTCACGACGCCTGCCTGTGTGAGTCCCGGCGCGAGCATCGGCATCGGGGTGGGTGTCGGTTCGTCGGTCGGGACGGCGGCCGGGGTAACGGTTGGTGTGTCCGTTTCGGTGTCGCTACCGGTGAGAGCTTACAGCCCGAGAGCACGACCACCACGGCGACAGCGATAGCGAAGACCTGCGAACGGTTCACGCCCCGTGAAGGTCACTCGTTAGCAAATAAATCTTGTCCCAGTCGTGACGGTCGTGTTCAGATACGCAGATTCGATGCGACGGCGAACGATCGTAACCACTCGTCGGCAGTTGCTGCGCCGGCATGACTGAAACAGTTCGAGAACGAGGAGATGCGTCGTTTTCCCTCGCGGAAGACACGTTCGACGGCGTTACGATTTCCGTGTCGTTCGGAGCGGAAATCGAGGCCGTCGGCGGCGGCAGGCTTCGTGTAGCGGTGTCGCGCCGTCGACGAGAAACGTGGCGTCGTCGACGAGGAACGTGGCGTCGTCGACGTGGTGCTTCTGACGACGTTCGGCGGAGAAGCCATGAGCGAGAGCGGTGTTTCTGGTGGGCTCAAGCTTCGTGTGCAGCAGTTCGTTCGACTCGGGATCGACCGCAGCGTACAGCCAGTAGCGCTCGTCGTCGAGTCGGATCACGGTCTCGTCGACCGCGACGTGATCCGGCGTTTTGCCGGACTCTGGCTGTAACTCCGCCTTGTGAACCCAGTTATTGATCGTGGATCGAGCGCGACTAACGCCGAACACATCGAGAATCGAGACAGTATTTTCTGGAAGCTATGCCGTCTTTAGAAGGGCTAAAACGATCCATCGGAAACTGTTTGTTCAGTGTCGTATCACCGGTTTTATTGCACTCTACAACTCACAAGAGCAGGAGTCTGTCAGCCAATCCCGAAGGTTGCGGGCATGCTGTCGCTCGCTGTTTCGCTTACTTCACCGAGTTCGGTTTTTTATCCACGGCCCTCGAAGTGCCTCGCGGAGGACGTGTAAGGACGGATGACCGACGAGGGTGATCGGCTGCTCAACGTCATCGGGGCTGCGCTCGTCGTCGCGCTAGTGGTGGTGATCGTCGTCGGTGTCGTCATCGCGGTGAACGTCCCGGCGAATCGGGTCGAACCTCCGGACGCCGAGTGGTCGATCCGCCAGATCAACGAGACACACGTCCGGATCGCACACGACAGCGGCGAGTCGGTCGCGGGGTCGGCGCTCGTCGTGACCGTCGATGGGTACAGCCGTCACCCCGCGTGGGACGATCGGGTAACGACGGGCGATGGGGTCGCGGTCGAGGCGTCTCGCGGACAGGTGGTGCGGCTCTACTGGGACGGCGGCCGCACCGACCGTTTCCAGATCGCGAGCCGACAGAGCGCGGAAACGGGGACAGCGACGGCGTGATGCGCACGGCGCTCCCGGAGGCGATCGGCGGCCGTGCCGGCCGAGTCCGTCAGGGCTTTACTCGGACGGTCGTTGGTTTCGTTCACTGAACGGTCCGGTGAACACGATGACAGGTGATCCACGCAACACTGACGGGCACCAGGCATCCCGCCGCCGATTTCTCGGAGCGGCCGCTGCCGGTGCGCTCGCGGGTGTCGGCGGCCTCGGCAGCGCCACGGCCCAGTCGGAGCCCGAGGAGATTCGGCTCGGCGGCGAAATCGCCGGCTGGCAGGGCCGCGCGCCCGACGCGATCGCCGGCGAGACCAACCCCACGCTGAATCTCGAACCGGGAACCGACTACCGCATCGTCTGGGAGAACCTCGACGGGATGGGCCACAACGTCGCGCTGCTCGACGCCGACGGCGCGACGCTCGAACGCACCGAGGTGATGAGCGGGGAGGGCACGACCCAGTCACTCACGTTCACGGCGCGCAAGACGATGGCCGAGTACATCTGCGAGCCACACAGCGGTACGATGCGCGGAGCGGTCGCCGTCGATGAAGGATCGGTGGCCGAAACCGACACCACCGAAAGCGAGGCCGGGTCCTCCGGAAGCGCGGGCGGTCCCGTCCCACAGGGGCCGACCGTCGCGCTCGAAACCGTCGCTGGCGGGTTCCAGGTCCCGACCGACTTCGCCACCGCGCCCGGCGACGACCGTCAGTTCGTCGTCGATCTCCCAGGACGGATCTACACCGTCGCGTCGGGCGGCGGGCGCGGGGAACCGTTTCTCGATGTCAGCGACCGTCTCGCCGAACGCACCGGCGAACGCGGGCTGCTCGGGCTCGCGTTCCATCCGGAGTTCGACGAGAACCGGCGCTTTTTCCTGCGTTACAGCGCGCCGCTGGCCGAGGACGCCCCCGACGAGTTCTCGCATACGGAGCGGCTCTCGGAGTTCCGTGCGACCGAGGACGCGACCGGTGTGGTCGAGGGCTCCGAACGGGTCCTACTGGCGGTCGACGAACCCACGAAGTTCCACAACGGCGGCGCACTCGCGTTCGGCCCCGACGACTTCCTCTACGCCTCGTACGGCGACGGGGGCGGATCGAGAGACACCGGCCCCGGCCACGCCGCGGACTGGTACGAAGCAAACACGGGCGGCAACGGCCAGGACGTCACCGAGAACTTGCTGGGATCGATCCTCCGGATCGACGTCGATGGCGCGGACGGGGACAGACCCTACGCGATCCCCGACGACAACCCGCTGGTGGGCGAAGCCGGCCTCAGCGAACACTACGCGTGGGGCTTTCGGAACCCCTGGCGGATGGGGTTTTCCGACGGGGAGCTCTACGTCGCGGACGTCGGTCAGAGCCGGTTCGAGGAAGTCGATCGGGTCGTGAAGGGCGGCAACTACGGGTGGAACGTGAAGGAGGGTACGCACTGTTACAGCACCGCGAACCCGGGAGCGATCCCGGACGAGTGTCCCGATTCGACACCGCCGGACGTCCGTGGCGGCGAACCGCTCCGCGATCCCGTCATCGAGTACCCACACGCCCGCGACGGCGAACCGATCGGCCTCTCGGTCATCGGTGGCTACGTCTACGACGGTGCGATCGGTTCGCTCGACGGCACGTACGTTTTCGGCGATTACAGCCAAGAGGGAGATCCACAAGGTTCGCTGTTCGCCGCCACACCCAGCGACGAGGGCCTCTGGGAGTTCGAGAAACTCTCGGTTGCGGGCGCGGACGACGGCGAGCTCGGCGGCTACCTCATCGACATCGGCCGGGACGATTCCGGCGAACTCTACGCACTCACGTCCGCCGGCGACCTCGGTGGCGCGGTCCACAAGCTCGTCTCCTCCGACGAATCGAGAGGAACGGCCGCAAACGCGACCGCGAGCGCGAACGGAACGACGACCAACGGAACGACGACTGACGCAACCGAGACGACGGTCGAACCGACCGACTCGCCAGCGACGGGGACGACGCGTGAAACCTCGACCGAGACGGCCGGATCGGCGACCGAAACGACTGCTATGGCGACGGAAACGACCGAGACGACGACCGTCGGGACGAACGCGACCTCGACGCTATCGGCAGAATCGACGTCGGGAGAGACGGATGGAACGAACCCGGACGAAACGAGCGACGCCGATGGTCCCGGGTTCGGGGTCTTCGCTGCGCTCGCCGGGCTGGCGGGTGTGGCGGCACGCCGCTTCGTGAGACGATAATAGGCGCGTTCGCACGGTATCGCTGGCCGCTTTGCGTCAGGTCTTTGGTCGGACGACCACTCGTTGGTGGTAGTGACCCGCACGACAGCGACGGCAGCTGACACTGCCGAGCAGGATCGGTCGGAAGTGACCCGTCGCCGACTACTCCGAACGACTGCGGCCGGTGCGGTCGCCGGAGTGGTCGGATACGGTGGTGCCACCACGAGCGCGACCGCACAGGACGGTGGTCCCGTTCCAGCAGGGCCGACCGTGGCGCTCGAATCCGTCGCCGGGGGATTCGAGATGCCGACCGACTTCGCGACACCCTCTGGCGACGACCGTCGGTTCGTGGTCGATCGCCCGGGACAGATCTACGTCGTCGGGGCGGACGGCCGGCGTGAAGAGCCGTTCCTCGACGTCAGCGATCTGATGACGCCCGTCGAGGGTGAGCAGGGACTGCTCGGGCTCGCGTTCCACCCTGATTTCGAGACGAACGGACGATTTTACCTGCGCTACAGCGCCCCAGCGACCGACGCGACGCCCGACAGCCACTCCCACACAGCGGTGCTCGCCGAGTTCCGCGCGAACGACGACCGAACCGCGGCGCGGCCCGGCTCCGAGCGCCGACTGCTCGAAGTCCCCGAACCCCAGAGCAACCACAACGCGGGCGCGCTCGCGTTCGGTCCCGACGGGTTTCTCTACGTGCCGTTCGGCGACGGCGGCGCGGCCAACGACATCGGTACCGGCCACGTCGACGACTGGTACGACGCGAACGACGGCGGCAACGGCCAGGACGTCACCGAGAACTTCCTCGGATCGCTCCTCCGGATCGACGTCGACAGCCGGACGGGAGACAAGCCGTACGGAATCCCCGACGACAACCCGCTCGTCGGCGAGGAGGGCCTCGACGAGCAGTTCGCGTGGGGCTTTCGCAACCCGTGACGGATGGGGTTCAGTGATGGGGCGCTGTACGTCGGCGACGTCGGCCAGAACCGCTACGAGGAGGTCGATCGAGTCGTGAAAGGCGGCAACTACGGCTGGAACGTGAAGGAGGGAACCCACTGTTTCAGCACGGGCGAGGAGACGACCGAGTGTCCCGACACGACACCGCAGAACGTCCGCGGCGGCGAACCGCTCCGCGATCCCGTCATCGAGTACCCCCATACCCGCGACGGCGAGACCATCGGTATTTCGGTCATCGGCGGGTACGTCTACGACGGCGCGATCGATGCGCTCGGCGGCCAGTACGTCTTCGGCGATTACAGCCAGGACGGCAGCCCAAAAGGATCGTTGTTCGCCGCCACACCCAGCGACGAGGGGCTCTGGGAGTTCACAAAACTCGAAATCGCCGGCGCGGACGACGGCGAACTCGGCGGCTACTTGCTCGATGTGGGTCGGGACGATGCCGGCGAACTCTACGCCCTGACGGCCGGTGGTGATCTCGGCGGCGCGGTCCACAAGCTCGTCTCGCCCGGCGAATCGAGGGGGACGGCCGCAAACGCGACCGGGAGCGCGAACGGAACGGATGCGGGGACGAATGCAACGGCCGAAACAACAGCGGGAACCGAAGCGAACGGTAGCGGCGCGGGCGGTGCGGACACTGCGACCGGAACGGATGGAGCGAACGGAACGGCGGCGGGTGAGGAAGGAGCCGAGAACGGAACGAGCACCGGCTCGGGGCCGGGATTCGGTGCGGTCGCAGTGCTGTCGGGCCTCGCAAGCGTCGTCGCCTACCTGCTCGCGGGCGAGGAGTAGTCAGGACTCCGCGCGGTCGACGGCCGCCCGTGCCCGGCGCTCGGCCGTCTCGCGCACCGCATCGGCGTCGAGCGTCAGCACCTCGCGGTCGCGCATCAGCACCCGGCCGTCACAGACCGTGTGGCGCACGTCGGCCGCAGTGACGGCGTAGACGAGATGACTCACGAGATCGTGGTGTGGCGTGAGGTGGGCTCGATCGAGGTCGACGACGGCGAGATCGGCGTTTTTCCCCTCGGCGATCCGGCCGGCGTCGAACCCCGCGACCGCGGCGCTCCCCGCGGTGGCCATTCCGAACGCCGTCGGTGCGTCGACCGCGCTCGCGTCCCCGGCAGCGAGCTTGCCGACCATCGCGGCGTCGCGGAGCTCGTCGAACATCGAGAGATCGTTGTTCGAGGCCGCGCCGTCGGTGCCGATTCCGACGGCGACGCCAGCGTCGCACATCGCCTGGACCGGCGCGATCCCGCTCGCGAGCTTCATGTTCGAGGCGGGGCAGTGGACCACGCCCGCGCCGCGCTCGGCGAGCAGTTCGATCTCGCTCTCGTCGCAGTGAGTCCCGTGGGCGATGAAGTCGCGATCTTCGAGCAGCCCGTGACCTACGGCGTACGCGAGCGGCCGTTCGTCGTGTTCATCGACGATCGGTTCGACTTCCCCCGTCGTTTCGTTCGCGTGGGTGTGGATCGGCACACCTGCCTCGCGCGCTTGTGGAACGAACTCGTCGAGCTCCTCACCATCGACGGTGGTGAGGCTGTGGGGCATGAATGCGGTCGAGACCCGGCCATCGGCCGCGCCGTCGTACTCCTGGGCCACCCGGAGTCCCGTTTCGAGTTCCTCGCGGGCCGCTTCCTCGTCTTTCCCGACGGTGACCGAGCCGTAGCCAACCCGTGCTCGGAGGCCCGCACGATCGACGGCGTCGACGATCTCGCCGACATCGAAGTACATATCGCAAAATCCCGTCGTTCCCGATCGGATCATCTCCACCAGTCCGAGTTCGGCCCCCGCACGGACGTCGTCGGGTTCGAGGACGCCCTCGATCGGCCAGATGTCCTCGCGGAGCCAGTCGTGGAGCGGCTTGTCGTCGGCGTATCCCCGCAGCAGCGCCATTGCAACGTGGGTGTGGGCGTTCACGAGTCCCGGAATCACGAGACCGCCGGTAGCGTCGAGCGTTTCGTCGCCACCCGGAACGTCGCCGACCGCGAGGATGTCGCCGGTTTCCTGGTCGGCGAGCACGTCCGCGCGTTCGACGGTCATATCGGGGCGGAGCACGCGCCCGCCGACGATTTCGAGCGTCGTCATACCGGTCGTTTCGGCCCCGGTGGTGTCAATTTACGGGTTCGCTGCCGACGAAGCGAGTGTCCCGTCGACTCACGCACCGGTCACGTCCCGATCGGCGGGCGAGCCGGCGTCGAACTCCCGGACCAACTCGTCGAGGACGGCCGGATCGTCGTGGCCCGGCAATGGCTCGTCGGCGGTCCGACACGCGACGTCGACGCCCAGCCGGGCGCAAACGTGGTCCGCGACCGCCTCGGCCATCCGTCGATGGGTAGTGAGCTTCCCGCCGACGATGCTGGTGAACCCATCGATGTCGTCGCGCGCCTCGTGATCCAGCAGGAAGAAATCCCGCGAGATGGCGCGTGCGCCCTCGCCTGCCGCCCCGGGATCGTAGAGCGGTCTGACACCCCAGTAGGTGCGTGCGGGCTCGCGGCCGTCGAGCACCGGCACCATCGCAGCGCACTCGTCGATCATCCGCTCGACCGCCCGTCCCGGCTGTGGATACTCGTCGGGGTCGTCGACCGCGACGCTGGTCGTGCCGAGCACGACTTGGTTCTCGTGTGGAACCACGATGTCGCCGTCGGCGGGCTCGCGGCAGCGGTTGAGCACGGTGTCGAGCTCCTCGTTTTCGACCGCGACCATGACGCCGCGCGTCGGGCTCATCGCCAGGTCGATCCCCGCGAGCGCGGCGCACTCGCCAGCCCACGCGCCCGTGGCGTTCACGACGTGCTCGGCCTCCACGCGGTCGTCGACTCTTCCACCGACCGTCGCGGCAGTGACCGCCTCGTCCGTGGCTCCGTCCGCGGCTGTCTCGGTGTCGCTGTGGAGGTCGGTTAGAGGGGCGTCGGTGTGAATCGCAGCCCCGTGATCGCGGGCACTCTGTGCGGTCGCGGCGACCAGCCGTGATGGGTACGCCACGGCGTCGGGGATCTGCATGACGCGCTCGACGTCGGACGAGAGTTCCGGGACGGTCTCGCGTGCTGCCGTCCCGGAGCGGACGTCGACCTCGATCCCGAGGCCACGGCACGCGTCGCGCTTCGCCGCGAAGTAGTCGGGATCGTCGCCCGCGAGCTGGACGAAGTAGCCGCCGGTGTCGCGGAGACACGCCCCCGCAATCTCTCGGAGCACGCGGTTTTCGGCGATGCACGCCGCAGCGCCCTCGGGGTCGGCCTCGGCGTAGCGCGCCCCGCTGTGGAGCAGGCCGTGCGAGCGGCCGGTGGTCCCGCCGGAGAGGCCGTCGCGTTCAACGAGCACGACGTCGACCCCGCGCATCGCGAGATCGCGCGCGACGCCGGTCCCGGTGGCCCCGCCGCCGATCACGAGCACGTCGGTTGTTACGGACACGTCGTCGATGAGGGTCCACTCCACTTCACTCCGTCAGTCTCGGAAGTCGGTGCCCTCGTGGCGACAGCACTCAGCGGAACACACAGCAGCTCGAAGCCGCTGCGGCTCAGACCAGCGCTTCTTCGAGGAGTTCGAGCGGGTGACTGATCTCGTAGCCCGTTCCGTGTTCCATCTGCATCGCGCAGGTCGGACACTCGGTCATCCCGGTCTCGCCGTCGGCACTCTCCATGTGTTCGAACATCTCTTCGCCGATTTCCATCGAGTAGTCGTACTTCTCCTCCTTCCAGCCGTAGGTGCCCGAGATCCCCGAACAGGAGTCGCCGACGTCCTCGACCGTCGCGCCGTCGAGGTCGGAAAAGAGTTCGATCGCCTGCCGGTCGATTCCCTGGTTCCGGGCGTGACACGGCGCGTGGTAGGCGAACTCGCTCGCGTCGACCTCGGCTGCGGCGAGTTCGCCCTCCAGATCCTCGTGGAGGCGGAGGTACTCGACGGCCTCGTAGGTGTGGGCGGCGACCGAGTCGATCCCGTCGAGATCGAACAGTTCGGGGTACTCCTGGCGCAGCGCCATCGAACACGACGTGCAGGAGGCGACGATGTCGGCTCCGCCGTCGATCGCCGCCGCGAGGTTCTCGACGTTGGTCTCGGCGTGTCGGCGCGCGTCGCCGAGCATTCCGTTCGCGAACATCGGCGTTCCCGAACATTTCTGTGGCGGGACCAGCACCTCGTACCCGAACTCCTCGAACACGTGGACCATCGCTTTCGCGACCTCGGGCGTGTTGAAGTTCGAGTAACAGCCGTGGAAGTACGCGACCTGTTTGTCCGGATTTCCGACGTGTGCGCCGCCGCGTTCGACCCACCACTCTCGGAAGGTCTGGTCGGCGAACGCGGGGAACTCGCGTTCTTTCGTGACGCCGAGCGTTGCCTCCATCAGCCAGCGCGCGGGCCCGAAGTTCATCGCGCGGTTGGCGAGCCACGGGACCTTCGAGGCGAGCCACGCCGACGTCCGGTAGTTCGCGAGCACCCGATTGCGAACCCGCTCGACGAGTCCGTCGGTCCCATTCCGAACGATTTCGAGCGCTTCGCGCGGTTCGCCCTGCCGGAGCGCGGCGAGCGCCTCGCGCCCGAACCGCTGGCTCTCGACGTACTCCCCGCGAGCGGTGTTGTGCATCTGGCTCAGCGGGACGGAGGAGGGACAGGCGTCGTCACACCGCATACAGTTCGAACAGCCCGTGATCGAGTCGTCGATCTCGTGGCCCTCCTTGCGTTTGAGCCGCCACTGCTCGGGCCCCTGGAACTTCGGTCCCGGGAACTCGTCGTCGACCTCGGCGACCGGACAGGACGTATCGCACGTCGAACATTTGTAGCAGTCGTCCGATCCCGATCGGAGATCCATGTCGGTCGTCTCGAACACTTCTACCGGCTCGAACTCGTCCGTGGAATCTGCATCACTCATTGTGGTAGCTCGTCGAATCACACCGCCTCGCCCGCCGCACGACCGGCAGCGTAGCCGGTCGCAAGCGAGATACCGCTGCCCGATTTCTCCGCCGCGAAGTCCGCACCACCGAGAACGCCCCCAGCAGCGCGAAGGTTCGCGTACTCGATACCCCCGTCGGCGTCGAGCGGTCGCAACTCCGCATCGACATCGACGCCGAAGCGTGCGAACGGATGGTCGCCGAACGCCTCGTCGACGAACCACTCGTAGCGGTCGTCGGGGTGGGGAACGTGACAGTCGAAGATCGGTTCGATCACGCCGTCGCGGTCGGAGTCGATCCCCTTGCCGACGAGGCCGCCGGTGGCGAGCACGAACTCGTCGGCGTGGAAGGGGGCTCGCTGGCCGTTCCGATCCACGTACACCGCCTGTATCCGCTCGCCGTCGGCCTCGAAATCCACGACCGGGTTGCCGGTCGTCCGGCGAACGCCCGCATCGTCGAGCGCTGCCGTAAACAGCCGTTCGAGCCGGAGCCCGGGGAGGCTCGGCGGCCCCATCGGGACCTCGAAAACGTCGACCCCGAGGCGGGTTTCGAGCGCTGCCCGAACGTCGCTCGACTCGTCGTCGCCGAGCACCGCCGGGAACCCCACTCGTTCCGCACCGTCGAGGTGGGGGTCGACCGCCGTGGCGAGCGCCCGCCGCGCACCGGTCGTCCCGGCATTCGTCTCGATCGCCTCGTCACGGTCGAGCGCGTGCGCAAAGCGCGTCACCCGCGAATCGGCCCGGAACGCGCCGGGGAACGGGACCGTGACGCCGCGTGTCGCCGCAGGGACGCCAGCAGCGTCGAGGTGGTCGGCGGCGAGCGGCGCGTCGAACGCGGTCAGGGTTTCGAAGCCCACGAGCAGCGTTTCCCGGGGATCGCTCGCCAACCCAGCAGCCGCGCTTTCGGGATAGCGCGCAGTCGGTTTCACCGTTCCCCCGTGAGTCGGCACGAGCGCGTTCGCGTCGGTGTGATCGCCGTAGTAGGCGTCACCGACCACCTCGTCGAACAGGCCGAGTCCGTCCCGCACCGCGTCGACGCCGACCCGTTCGTAGGGATGGCCCGCCGGAAGGGCGGCGAGCGCACCGAACGGCTCCGCGACCAGTTCGCCATCTGGGGTGTACCCCAGAACGTCGACGAGACCGCTCGCGTGCCGGAGCGTGCTCTTCTTGTGGGAGACGAGTCGCACCCGTGCGCCCTCGCGGGCCGCCCGGAGCGCGCTCGTCATCCCCGCGAGGCCGCCGCCGATCACGCAAACGTCGTCCTCAATCGCCACGGTTGACCCCCTCTCCGTCGGTCGCTGCGTCGGCGGCCGACGTGGACGGCCCTGCATCGAATCGGTCGTACTCGATCGTTTCCTCGCGCGCAGCCGGGTCGTGGTCGCGGTTCATCGTGGTCGCGTGAAGCGCGTGGTTCAACATCGCCTGGGAGAGCTGTTCGCCCCAGAGCGCGTGGCGCTGGCCCTTCCAGCGCTCGGCGTAGAGGTCATCGAGCGCGGCGCGCGTGGTGGCCTCGTCGTGGTCGGGATGCAACAGAGAAGCCATCCGATGTGCACAGAACCCACCCTGACAGTTGCCCATCGAGGCACGGGTCCGGATGCGGGTGGCGTTCAGGTCGGTGCCAGCGTCGTCGATCGCGTCCTCCAGTTCCGCGCGCGTGACCGCCTCGCACGTACAGACCACCGGGTTCGGATCGTCGGTCTTCAGGACCCTGTCGGCCTTGCTCCCCAGCCGTTCGGTGCTCCGGCGACCGATGGGCGATCGCAGCCCGAACTCCTCCATGTAGTCCCGGAGCACGGAGAAGTCGTTGCTCCCCGGTAGCGGCTCGTCGGCGGTTCGGCAGGGGGCGTCGACGCCGAGTTTCCCGCAGACGTGATCGGTGATCTGCTCGGCCATCAACCGATAGGTCGTGAACTTCCCGCCCACGATGGTGGTCATGCCGGCGAGGTCGTCGCGATCGGCGTGATCGAGCAGGAAGAACTGTCGCGTGATGTCGGTCGGGTCCGTGGTGCCGGTGTCCGGCGGTTCGTACAGCGGGCGGACACCCCAAAAGGATCGGAGCGTGCGCGCCTCGCTCAGGATCGGCACGAGCTCCGAGAGGGTGTCGATCATCATGTCCACCTCCCACTGCTCCTCGGGGTAGTCGTCGGGATCTTCGACCTCCTCGTCGGTCGTGCCGAGGATACACGCCGTCTCGTGGGGCACCACGATATCGGCGTCGCCCTTCGGTCGACATCGATTGACCACGGTATCGACCTGCCGGCAGTTCATCACCGTCATCACGCCCTTCGACGGGCGAACCTCGACCTCGACGCCCGCCATCGCTCCTAACTGGCCGGCCCACGCGCCCGTCGCGTTCACGACGTGGTCGGCCTCGATACGCTCGGTGGTGCCAGGATCGCGGTGGGTGCGCTTGCCGGGACCGCTCGCGTGACGCACTTCGACACCTTTGACTTGCCCGTCCTCGACGAGCACGTCCGTGACCTCGGCGTGGGTTTCGATGCGCGCACCGTGTTTCTCCGCGTCGGCGGCGTTCGCGACACAGAGCCGGAACGGATCGATGGCTCCGTCGGGGACCCGGATCGCGCGCTCGACATCACGCGCGAGATACGGCTCGATCTCGCGAGCCTCCGCACCGGAGAGCACCTCCGCCGGGATTCCACACTCCCGACAGCCCGCGAGTTTCTCCTCGAAGTACTCGTCCGGATCGCCGGGTTTCTGGACGAACAGCCCGCCGGTCATCTCGACCGTGTGGCTCGCGATCTCCCGGAGCACGCGGTTCTCGGCGATACACTCGGCGGCGCTCTCTTGATCCGAGACCGCATACCGCCCGCCGCTGTGGAGCAGCCCGTGCATCCGCCCGGTCGTGCCGTGAGTGAGGTTGCCCCGTTCGACGAGCGTGACGTCGACGCCGCGCATCGACAGGTCACGAGCGATACCGCAGCCGGTCGACCCACCCCCGATGACGAGCACCTCCATTTCACGTCCCATCCAATCGTTTCGGTGATCGTCCCGTCGCCACTTTACTTTATCGGGCATTCCGATACCAGCAGTAAAATTTATTTCTGCTGTGTGATTTGATGACGATTACCGTTCTCGGATATCACGGCTGACAGCGGCGATCCGTCGATCCGACAACGGTTTCGTCCGGAGACAGGGTTCCGAGCTCGTCGACCGCGCACGCAAAGTTTATGCCTTCCTGCGGACGCTTTACCCCCGGAACCGCGCTATCGGTAAACAACTTCCCGGGCGGGCCGAAGGCGTCGGCCCTTGCCGTCCCGTGAGGTCACCGGTAGTTCCGAGCGGGGCGATAGCCGGTGACGACCACGATGGACCTCACAGCCCGTATCCGCCGACGACAGCGCTCGGGGAACGACTCGCGGCTGGTGCTCGATTACGATGCGATCAGCCCCGTCGCCCACCTCGGAGAGCCGACTGGTCGAGGATCGGTACTCGAACGCCTCCTCGACTACGTCGATCCGGTGTTCGACGGGGAACTCCCGCCGAACGCGTACGTCTGGGGGCCCCCCGGAACGGGGAAGTCGGCAGTCGTCACCGCGCTGTTCGCCCGGCTCGGACGGCTGCATTCGCCGTCGAGATCGGTCATCCACACCTCGACCCGTGGCGGGACGGGCACGACGCCCGATCTCGTGTACGTCGACGCGCGCCACGCGAGCAGCGACTTCGGGCTGTATCGGACGGTGCTCGACGCGGTGCTCGACGAGTCCGTTCCGGAACACGGCGTCGGCACGGACGCGCTCCACGCGCGCCTGACCGAGTACCTCGCGCCCTACGAACGTCGCGTCCTCGTCGCCATCGATCACGTCGGCGAGCCCGGAGCGCGCCCACTCTCCGAGATCGTGGCGGCGTTCGCGGACGACGCGTCGCTCTCGTGGCTCGTCGTCGGTCGACCGTCGCCGTCGACGCTTCCCGATTCCGTTCGGCCGCCGGAGCACATCGAGGTGCCCGCCTACCGCGATCTCGCGCTGGTGGACGTGCTGACGGCTCGTGCGTCGGAAGGAATGGCTCGCCAGGCCGTCGAGCACGAACAGCTTCGACGGCTCGCGAGCTGGGCCGACGGCAACGCCCACGACGCGCTCTGTGCGCTGTTCGTTGCGGCGGACGAGGCCGTCGCCGAAGGGAGTACCCGGCTTCGCGAACGCGACCTCCGCACCGGGATGAACGCCGTTCCCCGCCCGTCGGTCTCGCTCGGGCGGGTGTTCGCGCTGCCGGACAACCGCCAGCGGGTGTTGCGCCGCCTCATCGACATCGACGCGGGGCAATGCGGTTCCGTCGATGCCGCAGCCGATGCCGTCGCCGCGTCGCCGAACATCGATCTGTCGGCAGGAACCGTGAAACGCTTGCTCTACGAGATCGCGAACGACGGCATCGCCGAGCGCGTCACCAGCGACCGCGCGTCCGAGAGCGTCGGTCGGCCACCGAGCCGGCTCGAACCCCGATTCCCGACCACGGTCTTCCGGCGGCTCTACGACCTGTCGAACGCGTAGCGCACCGCAGCCTCGTGGTTGGAGTAGCCACGTACCGATCAGGACGGCGTCCCGTCGTCGATTCGTCGAAAGTACCCGAGGATTTATAATGGTACACTATGGTGTTTACGGACGAAGCACCGCCACTAGTAAATAATGGCTGGATGGATTCCAGAATCAGACCGAAGGGACACCACATGACATCCGATACATACGTCGGCGCGATCGATCAGGGAACGACCGGCACGCGGTTCATGATCTTCGACCACGGCGGCGAAGTGGTCGCACAGGCCTACGAGAAACACGAACAGATCTACCCCGAGCCGGGGTGGGTCGAGCACGACCCCGTAGAGATCTGGGAGAAGACCCAGGCCGTCGTGACGGAGGCACTCGACAGTGCCGGGCTCGACGCCGGCCAGCTCGAAGCGCTCGGGATCACCAACCAGCGTGAGACCACGCTGATCTGGGACCGCGCGTCGGGACGGCCAATCTACAACGCGATCGTCTGGCAGGACCGTCGAACCACCGATCGTGTCGAGGAGCTGGAAGAAGCAGGGAAAGTCGAGGACATCCGGGCGAAGACCGGGCTCGAAGCCGACGCGTACTTCTCGGCGACCAAGGCCGAGTGGCTGCTCGACAACGCCGACCCGCTCAAGACCCAGGGTGCCCAGCCCGCCGACCTCAGGGATCGTGCCGCCGCCGGCGAACTCTGTTTCGGGACGATCGACACGTGGCTGATCTGGCAGCTCACCGGGAATCACATCACGGACGTCACGAACGCCTCCCGGACCATGCTGTTCGACATCCACGACATGGCGTGGGACGACGAGCTCCTGGCGGAGTTCGATGTACCCCGTGAGATGCTCCCCGAAGTCCGACCGTCCTCGGACGACGACTTCTACGGAACGACCGATTCTGATGGATTTCTCGACGCGGAAATCCCGGTCGCGGGCGCGCTCGGTGACCAGCAGGCCGCGCTGTTCGGCCAGACCTGTTTCGACGAGGGCGACGCGAAGAACACCTACGGCACCGGCTCCTTTTTCCTTCTCAACACGGGCGACGAGGCCGTCGAGAGCGATCACGGCCTCCTCACGACGGTCGGGTTCCAGCGCTCGGGCGAACCCGTCCAGTACGCGCTCGAAGGCGCGATCTTCGTGACGGGCGCGGCGATCGAGTGGCTCGAAGACGTCGGCCTCATCAACAACGCCGCCCAGACCGCGGATCTCGCCCGCTCGGTGGATTCGACAGACGGGGTCTACTTCGTGCCCGCGTTCACCGGCCTGGGCGCACCCCACTGGGACGGGCGTGCGCGCGGGACGATCGTGGGAATGACCCGCGGCACCGAGAAGGCACACATCGTCCGCGCGGTGCTCGAATCCATCGCGTTCCAGACCCGCGACGTCGCCGAGGCGATGGCGGCCGACGCGGGTCTCGACATCAATAGCCTGAAAGTCGACGGCGGCGCGGTGAAAAACGACTTCCTCTGCCAGCAGCAGGCAGACATCGTTGGCACCGAGATCGTCCGGCCCGAGGTCGACGAGACCACGGCGCTCGGCTCGGCGTACGCCGCCGGCCTCGCCGTGGGGTACTGGGATGACCCCGAGGAACTCCGGGACAACTGGCGTGTCGACCGCGAGTTCTCCACCGACGACGAGGCGGACGTCGACGGGCGCTACGAGCGGTGGAGCGAGGCGGTCGACCGATCGCGCGACTGGGCGCGGGAGGCCTGAGATGGAGCACCTGTTGCTGCAGATCCCCGTCATCGGGGTGGAGGTCGAGGAGTTCGTGGTCCTGCTCATCGCGGCGCTCGCCGGCGGGGCCTTCGGCGCGGCGCTCGGAGCACTACCGGCGTTCGTCTTCACCGGGTTCGCGGTGTTCCTCGGTGAGGGACTCGCGATCCTCGAAGGGAATCTCGCCGGTGCCGGCGGCATCGAGGGCGACATCGCCACCGGCGTGACTGGCACGATCGGCTTCGGGATGGTGTTCGGGCCGCACATCGCCTTCGCCGGCGGGGTAGCGGCGACGGCGTACGCCGGCAAGAAATACCCCGAGATGAACCCTGCCGGGTGGGACTACCACTTCGGGAAGGACATCCTGTACGCGTTCGGGACGAAACCCGACATCCTCGCGGTCGGTGCCGTCTTCGGGGCCGTCGGGATGCTGATCAATCAACTGGCAAGCGGGATCGGGTTCCCGACCGACGGGATCGCGCTCTCGGTGTTCCTGACGGCGATGCTCGCCCGCGTCGTCTTCGACTACCCGTTGATCGGCTCGACGGGCGGTTCCTCGCTCCTCGACATGTCGCCGTTCGAGCGCGAGGAGGAACGGGCGGTGGCGGACGGCGGGACGGACGTCCGGCTGGCGACCGAGCCGTGGCTCCCCCACCAGTACAAGTGGTCCGGCGTCGCCGTGATCGGGCTGGTCGGCGGTATCCTCGGCGGGTTCATCTGGATCGAAACCGGGAGCGTGTTCCTCGGGTACGCGTTCTCCGCGATGAGTCTGTTGTTCCTCAACCTCGGTGTCGAGAAGATTCCAGTCACGCATCACATCACGCTGTTGGGATCGGTGGGTGCCGTCGTCGCGACCGAGATGATCGGCGGGCCGGTTGCAGCCATCATCGTTGCCGGCGTCTTCGGCGCGATCAGTGGCCTCTTCGGCGAGATGACCCAACGGATCTTCTACTCACACTCGGGAACGCACGTCGATCCGCCGGCGATGGCGATCGCGCTGTTCATGTTCATCATCGGGGTGCTCTACCTCGTCGGCATCATTCCCACCTCGGGCTACCTGGGGCTCTAAAACCATGTCACACGTCGCAGAACAACCCGAACTGTACGTCTGTCGGGGCTGTCAGAGCGTGTTCGTCGGAGACGTCTCGGAAGGGCCGACCCCCGAGGATCACGTGTACAGCGCGCCCGGAGAGTGTTCCGGGTGTGGCAACACCGAGTTCATCGAGATCGAGGAGTACCCACACTTCGGCTGAGGGATCGCCGGGACGCTCCCGACCGAGAGATGTGATCGCACGGTACGGATGGGGCCCCCGAACGGTCGCCCGAAGCGGCGGCGGGACGAGCACTGAGAGTAACGAAAGGTAGTTGCTTCGCGAACGCCGGAGTCCAGTATGCGCATCGCCGTGCCCAACAAGGGCCGCCTGCACGATCCGACGATCGACGTGCTCGAACGCGCCGGGCTCCACGTCGCCGACGGCGCTGACCGGAAGCTCTACGCCGAGACGGTCGATCCCGAGGTCACAGTCCTGTTCGTTCGCGCCGCCGACATCCCGGAGTACGTCGCCGACGGGGCGGCCGACGTCGGGATCACGGGGTTGGACCAGGTCCACGAAGCCGGAGTCGACCTCCACGACCTGCTCGATCTCGGCTACGGCTCCTGTCGATTGGTACTCGCCGCCCCCGAGAAAAGCGCGGTCGAGTCGGTCGACGATCTCGCCGGCGGCACCGTAGCGACAGAGTTCCCGAACGTCGCTCGCAACTTCTTCGCCGAGCGAGGGATCGATCCCGACATCGTGGAGGTCTCGGGGGCAACGGAGCTCACACCCCACGTCGACGTCGCCGACGCGATCATCGACATCACCTCGACGGGGACCACGCTCGCGGTCAACAACCTCGCGATCGTCGAGGAGGTGCTCCAGAGTTCGGTGCGGCTGGTCGCCCGCCCCGACGTCGTCGACGACCCGAAAGTCGAGGAGGTCGCGACCGCGCTCGCGTCGGTGATCTCGGCCGACGACAAGCGCTATCTGATGATGAACGTCCCGACCGACCGCCTCGACGACGTTCGCGAGGTCATCCCCGGTCTCGGCGGGCCGACGGTGATGGACATCGCGGGCGAGGACTGGGTCGCGGTCCATGCGGTGGTCGACGAGGACGACGTCTTCGCGACGATCAACGACGTCAAGGGAATGGGCGCGAGCGACGTTCTCGTGACCGAGATCGAGCGCCTCGTCGAGTAACGGCCGCGCCGGAGAACCCGATCGGCGATGGCGACCAGCGATCACTCGAGGGCGTCAGGTCGGGGCGGTCCCGATCAGCCGATAGGCACTGAGAACGACGAACAGCAGGAGGATACTCACGACGACGTGGACGAGGGTGACGAGGCCCGTCGTCCGAAGCCGCAGTCGATAGACGTACCGGATGAGAGCGAAATCGACCGCGATCGCCACGACGAACGCGATCAGTCCGTACTGCTGGAGGGCGACGACGATCACCGCGAGCACGAGACCGATCACGCCCGCCCGCCGAAGCGGGACGTCGCCGAGCACGTTCCGTGCGGCGATGTGGGCCGTCAGCGCGTACGCCCCTGCCGCGAGGAGAAAGGTGCCGAGATAGGCGAGCGGGCCGCCCGTAGTCGGGGAAACCTGTAACACGGCGGTCCCGATCATGGACGGCGATCCGCCCCGCGGCGGCTTGTGTCTGGCTATTTCCGTCGGTGAGACGTCCCGTGAGCACGAGTGACGCGTGCGCTGCCGGCTGTGTACTCACGCAACGATACGCTACCACGGGGTGGTGCAGTTCGGTAGTTCGGTCAGTTTCGTACCGACGACAGATCGTGCCAGTTCTGGGGGTATCGAGGCACAGAACTATATTCAACGTACCGATAGCTCTACGTGATGGCGGATACGATCCCTCTTGGAATTGCTGGCGTGGTACTTCTCCAGTTCGTTCTCGGGGGTTTCGTCTACATGGACGCCAATCGGCGCGAGCTCGATTATTCCGGACTGTATTTTTATGGTGTCTCGATCCCGCTCGTCGGATTCCTTATCCTTGCAGCGTATCTCTCGCGGCGCAAGGAGTTGCCGACCCGGGATCTCGCTCCACCGACGACAACCGAGACAGCAGGTGAGGCAGTCTGGACCATCGAAAACCGAGGGCTTCGTCGACTTCCCCGGCGACTCGTGTACACCATCCAGGACGGGCAAACACTCTGGCAGGTGGCAGTCACCGGCTCGCCGATCCTGTTGATCCTCGCCGTCCTCGTGGATGCACGCATCGCCATCGTGCTGTCCTGGTTCTGCTGTCTGTTCTGGCTGACGTATCTGGGCACCGCCAATGCGTTCACCGACACGACCATCCGACTCGATCTAGCGGACGGCACGATCGAAGTGACGTGGCGGGGCGGAGACCACCCGCTTTCGCCGAGCGGTTCCGAACAGGAAATCGATCTCGCCGGCGTCCAACGAGTGGAGCTCCGTCGTGTCGGTACGCAACCGCTGGCCATACTCCGGTACGAAACCCGATTTTCCGTCAGTCCGAGATCGGTTCTCGTTCCCACCAGCCAGTTGGATGTCCTCCGAGAGATGCTCTCTTCGCACGACATCCCGATCCGTGATCGTATCGAAGAAGGGACCAGCAGAACCGTCGTCCGACGACGGAACGCAGAGGGTCTGCTCTCGCTCGTCGGCATCCCGTTCGGTGCCGGGTTCGTCTGGCCGCAGTTCTTTTTCGCTGGACCGATAGTACCTCTCGCGTTCTTCATCGCGCTGTGGCTCGTGGTGAAATGGTCCATCGGCATCTTCGACCGCATTCGATCCCTCCTCACAGCATTCTCTGATCAATACTGACGACTGAATCGTGTTCGGTTCTGGATACTGACCGAATCCCCGAACGTTTTCGCACACTTCCCATACGCATATGTGTGAGCAGTGCTACTGGTCCGGCATGAGCACGCCTACCGACGACGCCGCGCCGATCTCACTCCGGCGCGCGGACTTCCTCGCCGTGCTCTGGGCTGCGATGGGCATCTTTTCGCTGGTGAGCGCGTTCGGAGACGGGGTGCCGAACGAACTGGTGTCGGCCGACACTTTCTTTCTCGCCAATGGGCTCTTCATGTTCGGGATGGCAGTGTACTATCACCGCCGTCCCGATTCCATCCGCCGAGGACACGAACCGACTCCAACGTCGTGGCTCGTCCTTGGCGGTGCGGTGATCAGCGTGCTCGCGCTCTTTTTCCTCGTGGTGGTGGCAGTGCAGGCCGGACTCTGAACCGATCGAACGCCCTACTGAATTCCTAGGTTACTCGGCGTCGTCAGTCGCACCCACGACGGCGGTGGCCTCGATCTCCACGAGGAGGTCGGGATCGATCAGCCGTGCAACCTCGACCATGCTGGTCGCGGGCCGAACGTCATCGAAGACCTCACGGTGGGCCGCACCGATCGCTTCCCAATCGTCGATATCGGTGACGTAGAGGCGAGTGCGAACCACGTTCCCGATCGCCGTGCCCGTGTCTTCGAGCGCACGCTCGATGTTCGAGAGCGCGTGGACGGTCTGTTCGTACGGATCGCCCACACCGACGATCGCACCACTGTCGTCGGTCGCAGTCGTCCCCGAGACGTGGACCTGGGACCCGACACGCACGGCGCGCGAGTAACCCACCTGCGATTCCCACTCGGTGCCGGTCGAGACGCGCTCGCGGTGCATCACCTCGATCGTCCACCGGCCAGGAGCAAAAACACGGCGGCGTCACTGCTGCAACGACACCGCTCGATCCATCACCACTGACGATCCCATCGCAGGCATTTGCAGACGATAGGTACATGATGACATGAGCCATAGTAGTGAGTATGACCAGGGCTGACGATCTCAGGCGGGAACACGACGCCGAGAATCGAGATCAGGACCGATACGCGTGCGAGAGCTGTGGCGTACCGCTGGAGACCGACGAGACGTGTCCGGAGTGTGGCGGCACCGACATCGTGCCGATGGCGGAGATCATCAACCCGGATTTCAGGGAGTGAGAAGGACGCAGAAATCGCGACAGAGAAGCGTTACCCGTCGAGGAGGCCGAGATCGTCGAGTCGGTCGGTGATCTTGTCGACCGCGTGTTCGGCGTCGGCAGGCTCCTTCCCGCCAGTGATGACGAGTTTGCCCGATCCGAACAGCAGCGCGACGACCTCGGGATCGTCGAGCCGGTAGACGAGGCCGGGGAACTGCTCGGGCTCGTACTCGATGTTTTCGAGACCGAGCCCGATCGCGATCGCGTTCAGATTCAGCGTCTTCTGGAGGTCGGCGCTCGTGACGATGTTCTGGACCACGATCTCGGGGTCGTCCTCGACGCGGATCTCGAGGTCGCGGAGCTTGTCGAAGACGATCTCCAGACTCTCGTGGACGTCGGCGGTGCTTTTCGCCCCGGTACAGACGATCTTGCCCGACCGGAAGATCAGCGCGGCGGATTTGGGCTCCTGGGTCCGGTAGACGAGGCCGGGGAACTGTTCGGGGTCGTAGTCGGCCCCTTCGAGGTCCATCGCCACGCTCTGGAGATCGAGCTCCTGGCCGATACCCGTCGACGCCACAACGTTCTCGATGTTGATCGTCTCCTTTGGGTCTTGGGCAGACATGACTCGTCTTAAAGCTCGTATTTAAGGCTTATAAATATTGGTGTCACAGGCTGATAGGTCGCGGTGACGACCGCTCCGCCGATCAACAGCGTCATACTCCACACCGACTCACCTCCGCGCGTGTACGTGTTCGAACTCGGTGGCGAGGACGACGCGTTCGCCGCCCGCGAGGCGGCGAGCGCGGCGGCCGCTGTCGAGGTCGTCGTACCGGGGCTCGCGCTCGCTCGCGAGGTCGAACACGAACGGGTCCGAACGCTCGCGTACACCCACCGGGCGAGTCGAGTGCTCGGCCGAACCGATGCCACCATCGCGGACGCCACGGCACTCCTCGGCGACGCGACGCTCGATGTCGAAGGAACGGTCGCGGTCCGGGCACGCGACGTGCGCCGCACGACGGGCATCGATACACAACTGGTCGAACGACGCCTCGGTGGCGTGCTCACCGACCACGGGTTCGCGGTCGATCTCGACGACCCCGACCACGAACTCCGAGCGCTGTTCGCGGACGGGACCTGCATTCTGGGGTGGCTCGTCACGGAGAGCGTTCGGGATTTCGGCCCGCGCAAACCCACCAAGAAGCCCTTCTTCAAACCGGGATCGATGGACCCGCTGCTCGCGCGTGCCCTCGTCAACATCGCGGGCGCGCGGTCCGGAAACCTCCTCGTCGATCCGATGTGCGGCACGGGAGGGATACTCGTCGAGGCGGGACTCGTCGAAGCGGACGTCGTCGGCTTCGACGCCCAGGCGACGATGGCCCACGGTGCGGCCCGGAATCTCGCACACTACCTCGATGGGGAAGCTGATCCCGAGTTCGCCACCGCGCGATCCGACGCAACCCGCCTGCCGCTTCGCGACGATGCGGCCGACGCGGTGGTGTTCGACGCACCGTACGGCCGTCAGTCGAAGATCGAGGGCGATCTCGATGGCGTGGTGGCGGGCGCGTTCACGGAAGTACGGCGGATCGCGGAGCGGGCGGTGGTGGTCGGTGATCGACCGTGGACGACCGCGGCGCGCGAAGCGGGGTGGACAGTCGAGACGACGTTCGAGCGCCAGGTCCACCGCTCGCTGGTGCGCCACATCGCGGTTCTCGACTGAGAGGAAGATCGCTGATATCGAGCGCTACTCTCGGCGAATCTCGGCACGCTGGCCCTTCTCGATCGACGCGCCGACCGTGTTTCCCCACTCGACCCACGAGCCGTAGTAGTTGCGCACGTCGTCGTAGCCGAGGAGTTCGCTGAGGACGAACCACGTCAGCGCCGAGCGTTCGCCGATACGACAGTAGGTGATGACCTCGGTTGCCGGATCGAGGCCCGCCTCTCGGTAGAGCTCCCGCAGCTCCGCCCCGGGTTTGAAACAGC
The DNA here is from genome assembly GCF_028617175.1 of Halococcus sp. PRR34. Taxonomy (NCBI): domain Archaea; kingdom Methanobacteriati; phylum Methanobacteriota; class Halobacteria; order Halobacteriales; family Halococcaceae; genus Halococcus; species Halococcus sp. PRR34. The sequence goes on from NZ_JAQJDA010000001.1 coordinate 299,485, forward strand.
CGTCGTCGTCGACGACCTGGCTCCACGGGACGTTCACCGCCCCTGGGATGTGACCGCCGCGCTGAACGCCCTCGTTCCAGCCCGGTGGAGCGAGGATCTCGCCGCGGTACTCCTCGGGGGTGCGAACGTCGACGAGCGGGACGCCACGACCCATCGCGTCCTCGACGTCCGGTCGGTCCGCCCTGACAGCGCCGTTCGTCGTCGTCACTTCGTACGACCGACCGGTGAATCGGGGCACGTCGGTCGTCACCGGCAGATCGCGGGCCCGCCAGCGATCACGGCCGCCGTCGAGCAGGCGAACGTCGTCGTGGCCGTAGTAGATGAACAGCCAGTAGGCGTAGGCGGCGAACCAGTTCATCATGTCGCCGTAGATGACGACCGTCGAGTCGGCGGTGATGGCGGCGTCGCCGAGCAGCCGCTCGAAATCGGTTCGCGTCGGGACGTCGAACGTCGTGGCGTCCTGGAGGTCGCGCTCCCAGTCGATCTTCGTCGCTCCCGGCACGTGGCCCGCGTCGTAGTTGCTCGGATCGATGTCGACCTCCAGCAGCCGAAGCGAGGGATCGTCGCGCTCGAACCCGTCGAGTCGCTCGTTCACCCACGCGGTCGAAACGAGCACGTCGTTCGCGTAGTCGCTCATCCGGTGACCCACCTCGTACCGCGAGACGCATTAACCTCGTGGCGAGAGGTGCCAGAAGCGAGACCGCGTCGGCGCGAACTCACTCACCCTCCCCCCGATCTCGGAGCCATCGGTCGTCGGTCCCGTCCCCGACGTACCGACGCGCGAGTCGGGTTTCGGCCTGTCGGAGCCGGTAGGACAGCGTCGATCGCGGCACCGAGAGCGTATCGGCGAGGTCGTCGAGGGTCGTCCCCCGTGGCGTCTCGTAGTACCCACTCTCGACGGCGGCGCGCAGCGCCGTCCGCTGCTCGTCCGGCATCGAGAGCGTCGTGAGCGAGTCGCGTTGCCAGCCGTCGGCGTCACGGAGATGGCCCATCCGGAAAGTGAGCCCGTCGCGGAGGCGCGCACCGATCTCGTCGTAGAGCACCCCGACCTTCGCGTCCGAGCGCATCAGCACCCGCCACTGGTGGCGCGAGCCCTGGCGGCGAGTCTCGAAGACCAGCCCCGACGGGAGGTGGTTGCCGGCGAGCGTATGCACCGACTCGCACGCCGCGATGTCTTCGAGATACGTGTAGATTACGAGCTCGTCGGCAGATCGTTCGAGCACGTCGTGATACCGGGCCGCCTCGCAGTCCTGTTCCGTGATCGACTCCCCGCATTTCGTCCCGTCGAAGCGAACGTCCTCGATCCGGTCGAGCGCACGCTCCGGCCCGGAGATCCGTTCGATCCGCCAGAACCGATCCTCGGTCACGAAGCCGTCGAGCGAGTGGGCCACGACCGACGGCCACTCGATGCAGACGTCCATGATGGGGTCGGCCCCGGCGTCGTAGTCGATGGCGAACGTGAACTCCCGCACTCGTGGAGACGAGTTGGCGCTCGACAAAAGGGTGCCGTCCGTGGACGGCCGAGAGACAGTCGACGGGGTGGGTCTCAGAACAGTCCGTTGACCACCAATAGGACGGTGGTGCTGACGGCGACCAGCCCGACGAGCACCACGAGGATCGGGCGGTAGCCGGTCGAGCGGAGGTCGTCGATATCGATTTCGAGTCCGAGTCCTGCGAACGCGAGCATGAACGCCCAGTCGGAGGCGTGTGAGAGCGACGTGATCGCGGGATCGCCGAGGACGCCGAGGTTGGCGACGACCATCACCCCCAGAAATCCGAGCACGAACTTCGGAAACGTCTTCCAGAGGTGGGCCACGCCGCCGGAGACGCTTTCGGCGACGCCCGATCCCTCCGTCCGTCGGGCGTAGTGGAGGGCGTAGCCGATGGCGGCGAGCCCGATCAATGCGTTCCGGGTGAGTTTGACGAGCAGTGCCCACTCGCCGGCAGTCTCGGAAAAGGCGAACCCGGCGGCGGTCACGGGCCCGGTGCTGAACATCGTGAGCCCGGCCCAGATGCCGAAGACGGTATCGGAGAGTTGGAGGACGTGGCCGACCAGCGGGTAGACGAACAGCGTCGCCGCGTCGAACAGCAACACCGTGGCGGCGGCGTAGGCGATCCGGGTTTCGTCGGCGTCGATACTTTCGGCGATGGCGACGACCGCCGACACGCCACAGATGCTCGATCCCGCGGCGAGCAGCGATCCGGTCTCCTCGTGGATGGCGAACACCCCGCGAGCGAGCGCTTCGACGACCACGAGGGTCGCGAGAACAGTACCAATAACGAGCAACAGGATGCTGGGCCCGGCGGCGAGAACCCGATCGAGTGCGACGCTCGCGCCCATCACCACGATGCCGGTTTCGAGCCAGACGTTGTGGGTCCCGACACCCGGCTGTGCCCACGAAGGGACGCCGTAGGTGTTGGCAATGACGATTCCGATGACGATCGCCACGATGAGGTAGTTCATCGAGGGCACCACCGATGCGACGGTGCGGGCAGCGAGGCCGATCACAACGAGCGCCACGAGTCCCGGCAGCAACCGTCGTATCCGCCTCACCACGGGATCGACACTCCCGCTTGGACGATCGCAACGAGAACCCCGCCGAGAACGACGGCCTGCCAACCGCTGTCGAGGTCGGTCCACCATCCCACGACGCCGGCGAGCGCCGGCACGCTGTCGTCCATCGTGTCTCCGGATCAGTCAGGGACGGTCATACGCGTTCGTTCGTCGTACGACAAGGTTGGCGCACGACGAACTGCACGTTACGACGAGCTGATCGAGAGACGCTGGCGGAACGTATCACCACGGGCTACCGATCGAGTTCGGCGAGCAGGTGCGAGAGATGAAGGCGGTCGTTGGTGCCCTCCGCGAGATCCATGTCGATCTCACCCGCGAGGCGGTGGAGCGCGGCGGCGTCCGGACCCACCGATCGTGATCGCGCGACACGGAGGAGTTCGGCGAGGACCTCGCCGCCGTCCATCCCTTCGTCGACGAGCAGGTCGTCGAGGGTCGACCGGGCGTCGGTGAACTCGCCGTCGGCAGCCTCAGTGATCATCGCCTCGATCCGGTCGTCGCGGCCCACGGAACCGAGCGCGTCGTAGGCGGCGTCCATCGTGATCTCGCCGACCTCCTCGGCGGTGGTCTGCGCGCCCAAGATCGCCCGCCGGAGATCGCCGTCGGCGGAGGCGGCGACGTATTCGAGACCGTCCACGTCGTGAGCCACGTCCTCGCGTGCGACGATCGATTCGAGGACGCCCACGATCTCGTCGGTGGTCGGCGCGCGCACCGGGATCGAAAAGCACCGCGAGCGGATCGGCGGGATCAGCTTCGAGGGCTGGCGCGTCGCGATGACGAACTGTGTCGTCCGATGATGGCGCTCCATCACCCGCCGGAGCGCCTGCTGGAAGTCCTCACGGATCCCCTCGGCGTTGTCGAGGAGCACGGTTTTGTATCCGCCAGACACCGGCGCGTAGCTCGCGGATTCCGAGAGCACGTGTTTGATGAGATCGGCCTTCGAGGAGTTGCGCCGGCGCTTCGGCGTGATGAACGACGCGAATCGAGGGTCGTTGCTCACTTCCTTTTTCGTCCGGCCGAAGACGTCGGCGACGTTCAGCTCCACCAGATCGTTGTCGGGGTCGGCGTGCGTTTGCTCGGCGAGCGCGCGCACCGCGGCGGTCTTGCCCGCACCCGATGGTCCGTGGAGGATCAGATTCAGCGGTTCGTCGATCGCGCGCTCCAGCGACTCCCGAACCGACGATTGGGGAAGATCGGCGAGCGCCGGCGCGTGCGTGTCGGTCCACAGCGGCCCGTCCATCGACGAGTGATCGGGACGCCACGAAGATGAATCGGTCGGTCGTGGCCGGCTGCGATTCCGGACTACTGCCCGGTGACCACGACGAGCACCACGAAGACGGCGAAGACGAGCGCGAGCACCGGGAACAGCGGGTTGTCGAGGATGCCCTCACGGCCGTCGCTCCCGCCACCGTAAGCGGTGGTCTCGTGATCCGACCCGCTCGCAGGATCGGGGGTGGACGTGGCTGGCTCGGTCGTCTCGGCCGTCTGGGTCGTGGTCGGTGTCAGCGTGGCCGACGACACGTTCGCTCCCGACGTGGTCGACGACGGCTGTGGGGCGGTCGTAGTGGATTCGCCCTGTGTCGGCTGCTGCGTCCCGTTCTCGGCGGTCGTCGGGGCGGCGACGCTCCCCGATGGCGTCACGGTCGTATTCGGCGCTTCGATGGTGACGACGCCCGAGGCGTTCACCGGTCCATCGTCGATGTACGGTTCGTCCTCACTCCCGTTGGAGGGCACGTACTGGAACTCGCGGTCGCCGTCGGAGTCGGTGTAGGCGGCCGCGCTGAGACGCATGTTCCGATCCTGTGCCGTGGCGTTCAGGCCGGAATCGTCGCTGCTGACCGGGACGGTGACGTTCGTGTAGCTGCCGGGTTCGAGATATCGGGTGGCCCCGATCACGCTCTCGGTCGCGTTCGAGTCGTTGTACGGACCCCGGTGAACACCGACGTAGCCGCCCTCGGGGAGCGTGACCGGCCCGACGGTGACGGTCGAGCCGTTCGTGGTTTCGTTCGGGAACGCGAGCGTCGCGTTCGTCGGTCGCTCGGCGGACGGCACCGTCACGCGGACGCGATCGGCGACCGGCGATCCGTTCGTGGTGTAGGCTCCGTCGGTATCCGCCGCGATCAGCCCATCGAACCGATCGTCGCCGTCGGTGTCACGGTGGATCGTGGCGACCAGCGTCGTGTTCGTGCTGAGACGGCTCACGTTCACGTCGGCCCCGGGAACGCCACGCAGCGTCACCCGGCCCTCGTGGGTGCCAGCACTGAGCGGCAGGCTTACCCCGACGACCGAGCCGTTCGACCCGGCCTCTTCGAGCAGGACGAACCCGCCGTCGGGGAGCGTGGCGGCTTCGATAGCAACCGACCGGCCGTCACGCGTCTGGTTCGCGACGGTGATCGAGGCGTTCGTCGTTGCGTTTGCGTCGTCGGTTTGCAACGCCGCCCCACCGGCCGAAATCGCGGGCGCGCTCCCAGCAGCCCCCGTCGTCATCGCGAGGCTCGCCGCTGCGAGCACGGCGAGCAGGAGGGCGCTGCGTCGTCGAATGGAGGTCATGCGAACAGCTCCGCCGGGGCGAACGCCGCGTGGCAGGCGGCCGCCCTCGTCAGCGTCATCACTTCCGGAATGAGAGGGACGGTTAAAAGCCCGACGATGTGTCCGACAGGTGTTAGCCACGCGTTTCGCGCAACCAGACAACCCCGCTCGCTGGCAGTCGTCGTGGTCGACGAGTGGTCGTCAGTCCCGTACGCGACATCAGGATACCCGAATTACTCTCGCAATCATCACCGACACATCCGACGAACAGTATAACCGCCCGGCACACGGAGTCGGCGGCGTGACCGCCCCGCTGTTCGGCGTCTACAACGATCCGGATCGGATGGCTGTCCTCGAACGGATGGAGCAGTGGCTCGGCACGTCCCACGCGATCCAGACGGTGTTCACGCCGTGGAGTCCGGGTGCCATCGACGAACTGTTCGATCGAATCCTCCCGTCGATCTGGACGGCGGGTCGCGTCCCGCTCCTCACGTGGGAACCGTTCACCCCGACGCCCGATGCGACACCGCCCGACGTCGCGGCCCGGATCGTTGCCGGCGAGTACGACGAGTATCTCGATCGGTGGGCCGACCGGCTGGCCACATGGCTCGCCGGCCCCGATAGCGAGCTGGGGACCGCGGACGACCGGCGGCTGTATCTCCGACTCGCCCACGAGATGAACGGTGACTGGTACCCCTGGAGCCCGACCGTCGGCGAAAACGATAGCCGAACGGCGGCCGATCCGTCGACGTACCGGGAGCTGTGGCGTCACGCTCACGATCGCATCGAGCGAGAAGGTATCGACGGCACGCACTGCCAGTGGCTCTGGTGTGTCAACCACGTCGACGTTGGCGGCGTGTCGATGGAGGACTGTTATCCGGGTGACGAATTCGTCGACTGGCTCGGCATCGACGGGTTCAACTGGGGGGATAGTCGGGAGTGGTCGGCGTGGCGCTCGCCCGCGGCGGTGTTCGACGATGCGCTCGATCGACTGACCCACCTCGCCGACAAACCGATCGCCGTACCGGAGTTTGCGAGCACCTCCCAGACCGCGAACGGCCACGACCCCGCACGGAAGGCGGCGTGGATCCGGGCGGCGTACGAGTATCTCGACGACGCAGAGGTAGCGCTGGCGTGCTGGTTCAACGAGGACAAGGAGACCGACTGGGCGGCGTTCGGCGGCGAGCGCGGAACCGAACGTGTCGCTGGCGAGCCATCCCACGAAGCGTACGCGACGTACAGAGGGGCGCTCGCCGGCGGTGACCGTGCGGAGCCACCGAGATCACGGATCGTGAGTGATGCGGCGTTTCTCGGGCGGGGTTAGAACTCGCCGGCGAACTCGTCGTCGGTCAACAGCGGCGGGTAATCGGGGAGCGCGCTGAGGAACCCATCGCGGGAGACCGATCGCTTGTACGCCTCGTAGGCGGCGTATTGGGTGCCCGAAGCCGAGACCTGTCCCGTCCCGCGTTCGCCGCCGAAGATCGCCCAGTCAGCCTCGTCGACCCCGGTCTTGTCGACGTTGAACCAGCACGTCATCTTGATGTCGTTCTCCTCGACGTACGTGAACGCGCTCTCGATCCACTCGGCCTTGCGTGCCGGTCGGGGCTCAGTGCCACCCTCTCCGCCGACGACCGAGGTCGAGGCGAACTCGGTCAGCGCCATCGGCTTGTCGGTCAGCTCGCGCAGCCGCCCGAGCATCGGGTCGAACAGCTGTGTTGGCGACTGCCAGCTCGAATACGACTCCGTCCCACCCCGATTGAACCCGTCGATCCCCACCCAGTCGACGTACTCGTCGCCGGGGTAGTACCGTTCGGTTTGCAGGTAAGAGGGGACCTGCTCGGCGTTCACCGCCCAGACCCACTGGACGTCCGTCTCGTCGAGATCGGTCTCGTCGAACGCGTCGTACAGCCGTCGCCACATCTCCACGTAGTCCTGTGGCGTTCCGGCTGTGGGGTTCTCGCCGCCGGTGGCGTTGCCGGTGTCTTCGACGGGCACAGGCGTCGACTCGATACGGCTCGAATCGACCGCACTCCACGGGAACCAGCTGCCGTTCATCTCGTGGGCGGGTCGGAAGTAAAACCGCCGCCCGCGTGTTTGGTCGCCTCGCGGGCGCGCCCACGATTCGAGCAGCGACGCCCATTCCGCGAGCTGGTCGTCGTACTCGCCCTCGGCGATCTCACGTTCGATCGCCTCGGAGGTCTGCTGTCGCTCGGGGACGAACGGCTGCCACGAGATCATCGGGACGTGGCCCGCCTCCCAGACGTTGGTGAGAGGCCCCTCGACGAACCGCCGTTTGTTCTCGGTCGGGCCGAGCGCATCGACGAACAGGAGGGCAACCGCCGGCGGCTGGCCGAGCCACTCCGTGAGGGGTGCGAGGTTCGAAGCGAAATCGGGGCCACCGGGATAGACGCCGGCGAGTGCTGCCCCCGAGCGCGTCGACGGCGCTTCGGGCGTTGCCGTCGCCGGCGAGGTGGTCGTCCCGGTCGAGTCGTTCGAACCGTTCGAGCCGGACGAGCCACCCATCCCGGCCGATCCGTTCGAACCGTCCGATCCGGATCCATTGCTTGAGCCGTTCTGGCCGGAACCACCGAGGGAATCGAACGGCGTCGCACAGCCGCTGGCTCCGAGGATTCCGGCAACGCCCGCCGCTCGCAGGAACGTCCGACGATTCATCTACTGGTTCGGGAATGGCTGCATGCCCCGTTAAAGATTGTGGTGCGACGGCCCGGGAGAAAACCCCCTGTTCCACCGGGGGAGCCGACAGCCGAGCGGCCGCCCGCGACGCCCGGATTCGCGTTTCGTGGCGACGAGTTCAGTCGCCGTCGATCTCGCGGTCGGTGGTATCGACCAGATCGGGGTTGACCTTCCGCGTCACCGCGAAGTCCGTCGGCGGGATCACGAGACCGGCGAGCGCCCCGAGCGAGTGGAGCAGGCTCACGATCGGCGTCAGCACGACCAACGCCACACCGACGAGCAACGACTCGTCGTAGTACCGAATCCCGAGGAGTGACCAGACGAGCACGAACGTGAACACCGCGACCGAGAGCACCTGGAAGGCGAGCTCGAACGCGATGGTTCCGGGGATGAACAGCGGGACGAACGTCAGCAACGGCACCGCAGGCGAGAACGCCCACGCGATGTTCCGAACGGTTGTGAGCGTGCGATACAGCGGTGAGAGCAGGCCGCGCTGGGCCTGCGAGCCCGCGATCCACCGGCTCCGCTGGGCGATCATCGCCCGGACCGTCGGCGGGGCCTGGGTGTCGAACATGTCGCGCGCGAGCGCGAAGTCGAGATCGATCCCCTCGTCGGCCGCCACGCTCCAGACGAACGTGGTGTCCTCGATCATCGTCTTCCGATCCCACCCGACCCAGCCTTCGAGCTCCGCACGGATCGCGATCCCGCCACCCCACGCGTACAGCGGCACCGAGAGCGAGGGGAACGCGCGCTGTTCGATCTGGAACCCCAGTCGAAAGACCTCGGCGAGATAGGTGAGCCACGACTGACTCCGGCGCGGCCGTTCGCGGAACTGGACCACGTCGGCGTCCGGAACCCCGTCGAGGTCGGTCACGATGCTGTCCTCGTCGAGAAAGAGCACGAACTCCTTCTCGCAGGTGAGATGCTGTCGCGCCCATTCGAGCGCGCGCCCCTTCCGGATCGCCTCGCACTTGAACGCCTCGGGGACGACGTGGACGGTCGCCCCGTCGATCGTCATCGGCTGCTCGGCGATCACGTGACGGTCGGTGATCGACTCGGGGAGCGCGTTCACGCTCTCCTGGACGATCCGCTCGGAGTCGACCGTCAGAAAGCGCACCTGAACGTCGGCGGGATCGTACGCGGGGTCGGGATACTCGTAACGCCGGCCGACGAACGCCACCAGATACGTCCAGTACACGATGGAACAGGCAGCAAGGAGAACGATGATCCAGAGGATCACCGAGAGGATCGCGGGAACCGCCGCGAGAACCTGTCCGACCATTGGCAATATGAACGACAGCGGACACATTAAGTGTTGCTGACTGCGGTGTCATCGGGACGGTCTACCGCATGCTGTCGCCCGTTCGTCCCGTCTCGACAGTCGGGACGGCCCGCGGCGCGCGCCCGGAAGGGCTTTCCGGTGGCTGGTGAAAGCGGGGAGCGATGGTCGAGGTGAGCGTCATCGTGCCGACGATCCTGCCGCCCGGGGCGACGATCGAGCCCGTCGAGCGCCTCGCGCGCGACGGATTCGACGACTACGAGGTGATCGTCCGTCGCGACGACGGGGCGGCCCACGCGCGCAACGTCGGTATCGAACGGGCCAGCGGCGAGAAACTCGTCTTCCTCGACGACGACTCCGTTCCGTGTGAGGGGTTTCTCAGAACGGCGAGCGTCGCGCTCGACGCCTACCCCGCAGTCGCGGGCCGGGTGGTCCAGCCCGCCGACGCGCCGTATCGCGACCTCGAACTCCCGTGGTACGATCAGGGCGAGAAGACCAAACCCACCGATCTGCTGCCGGGCTGTAACATGGCGATCCGGCGTGAGGTCATCGAATCGGTCGGTGGGTTCGACGAGGAAGCCTTCGGTTGGGGCCACGAGGAGTCCGAACTCGCCGAACGGATCGCCGAGGAGTACGCGATACAGTACGTCCCCGAACTCGTCGTCGAGCACACCTACGTCGAGTCCTTCCGGGACTTCCTCGAAAAATCGTATCTCCTCGGCCGGGCCGACGTGCGGTGGTGGCGGCTCGACGGCAAATCCGACCGGTGGCTGCTGCGACAGACGCTCAACACTTCGCTTCGAGAGGATTCGCGGCTCGGAACCGCGCGACGGGTAGCTCAGCGCGTCGGCTGGATCGCTGAAACGGTCGCCGGTCGGGACTAATAGGGGCGAGGTGTTCGGAGTGTTCGGGCATCTGTGATCGTTGTCGCAGTTGCTTTCGTTTCGGTTGCTGTCGCTGCTGTTACGACCGCTACGATCCCGACACAACTGAGAACCGCAGGCCACACGCCTCCCCAACCGACTCCTTCGCTCGTTCGCATTCGCTCACTCTGCTCAGTCATCCCTCGCACGGGAGTTGTGCGCCGACGGAGCGGCGTCTGCTCACGGCGCTTCGCGCCGTTCGCACGGCCAGCGGGACGGCAAGCCGTCCCGCTCGGCGCAGCCGCGCGCCAACCGCAAGCAGCACTACCGCAAGCAGCACTACCGCAAACCAGCACCAGCCGCAGCAACCACGCTGATCGTCGGAGTCAATCACACCGATCATCGGTCCGAAGCGGCTATCCCGGCGGGCGGGCGAGCACGGGTATGCAGGTAACGTTCCTCGGGACGGGCGGCGCGGTCCCGACGACACGACGCAACACCAGCGGACTGCTGCTCCGCCGCGACGGCGAGCGCCTTCTCTTCGACTGCGGCGAGGGGACCCAGCGCCAGATGATGCGCTTTTCCACCGGGTTCACCGTTTCCCATGTGTTCCTCACCCATCTCCACGGCGATCACGTCCTCGGACTTCCCGGGTTGTGTCAGACCCTCGATTTCAACGACCGCGAGGAGCCGCTCGCGATCCACACGCCACCGGGCACCCGGAGCACGGTCGAGAACCTCGTCGGCGTCACCGGCGCGCGCCTCGGCTACCCCATCAGGGTGAGCGACGCCCAGCCGGGCGGCGTCGTGCTCCGGAAAAACGAATACGAGGTCCGTGCGTTCGCGACCGACCACCGCACCCAGTCGGTGGGCTACGCGCTAATCGAGGACGACCGCAAGGGCCGATTCGATCGCGAGCACGCAGAGGAACTCGGCGTGCCCGAGGGGCCGAAGTTCTCCCGACTCCACAGGGGAGAGACCGTCGAGCTCGACGATGACACCGTGATCGAGCCCGAACAGGTAGTGGGACCGCCGCGGCCGGGCCGCCGGATTGTCTACACCGGCGACACGCGACCGACGGGCGCGACCGTCGAGGCCGCAACCGACGCCGACCTCCTGGTTCACGAGGCGACCTTCGCCGACGATCGCGCCGAGCGTGCCGCCCAAACCGGCCACTCGACAGCGATCCAGGCCGCCGAACTCGCCAACCGCGCGGGCGCGAAACGGCTCGCGCTCACCCACATCTCCTCGCGGTACGCGGGCGACGCTTCCCAACTCGATCGCGAGGCGCGCGAAATCGCCGAGTGCGAGGCGTTCGTCGCCGAGGACGGCCAGGCGATCGACGTTCCGTACCCCGGCGCGGAGTGACTACTGAGGGATGGACTATCGAAATCGATATTCACGCCGAAACCGTTCGATCGTTATGAACACGTGTACGTACTGCGATAGTGATCTCTCGTCGTACGACCCGGTGTCCGTCGAACGTGGCTCCATCGACACGGACGGCGAACGACGTCGCGAGGGGCAGTTCTGTAACTACGCCTGTTTGTCGGCACACATCGACGAGGAAGGACTGACCGAGGGGGCGTGCTGTCGAATCGAGCTGTGAGCCGTGTAGCAAAACGAACCGTTTGATCCGCGATAGGTATCGACGAACAGTCGCTACCCCGTTTTTCAGCCCGACCCAGCCGACGGCCCGATCGAACAGTAGTTCTGGTCACGACCGTCGTTCGTCACCACCTGACCACGGAGCGTACTGCCGCTCCGACGACGCCAATCTTGATGGGGCGCGGCATCGGTGGCCGGTGTATGGACGAGTCGGTCGCGAGCACGGTCGCCACCTACGAACGGGTCGCCCCCGAGTACCGAGAGCGCCACGCCGATCGTAGCGTGATCGCCGACGCTATCGAACTGTTTCTCGAGGCGATCGGCGGGATCGACGGTGATCGTGTGCTGGACGTCGGCTGCGGTCCTGGCTGGGAGTCCGCGACCTTCCGCGAGCACGGATTCGACGTGAGTGCCATCGATCTCTCGCGGCCCTTCCTCGACGCTACTCGTGAGATCGCTCCTGGGGCGAGCCGTGCGCGGATGGACATGCGCACGCTCGGGTTCGCCGCGAACGCCTTCGACGGTCTCTGGTCGTGTGCGTCGTTTCTCCACGTCCCGCGCGCCGACGCCAACGGCACGCTCCGGGAGTTTCGGCGCGTGCTCCGACCAGACGGAGTGTTCTTCTGTGCTGTGGCACGGGGCGAGGGTGTGCGGGCGAGCGAGAGCGAAGCCTATGGAGAACGGGACGAACGCCGCTTCACGCTCTACACACCGGATGGGTTGCGCGAGCGCGCGGTCGACGCAGGCTTCGTCGTTGAGGAGCTCCACGAGGGAAGCGACAGGGAGTGGCTTCACCTCCTCGCGAGAGCGGAGTAGCGCGGCCGTCGTGCCGTCCGGGCCCGCTCCCGGAGATGCCCATCACTCGCGAAACGCCGGACGCGGGTACGTTTCTTTCGCCTGTTCCGCGGCGTCGAGATCGATCCCGACCGTGACGAACGGCTGGTTTCGCGTGGTGCGGGCGATCACAGCCCCGTCGGGATCGACGATCCAGCCCTCACCGCCGAAGACCACGTTCGACTCGTCTTCGATCGTGACCCGGTTCGACGACGCTACGAACGCGCCCGAGACGACCCCGGTCGAACGCCCGCCGGCACGCCACTTTTCGAGGGTGCGCTGCTCGGTCGCCCGCGGATTGGCGATGAGGTGTGCGCCGGCGTGGCCGTACGAACGCGCCTCCTCGGCGGCCCACAGGTCGGTACAGATGAGGAACCCGGTTTGCGCGCCGGCACAGTCGACGAGGGAGAACTCGCGCTCGCCGCGATCGTACCACGACGCCTCCCAGAACCCGGGTTCTTCGGGAAGGTAGCGCTTCTCGTGGACCGTCGTCGCGCCGTCGTCGTCAGTCCACCGGACGCCCTCGTTACACCGTCGCTCCCCGCGGATCGACGGACGGGACAGTAGCACGGTCGCGGGTGCGAGGGCGTCGAGACGTTCGATCCACTCGTCGTGTGCGGCGGCGGCGCGCTCCCACGCAGCCTTGTCGTCGGTCGGGGTCGCGGGAAGCCACGGCGCGAACGGCATCTCGGGCAACACCACGAGATCGCTTTCCTCGCGGGCGACGTGCTCGACCAGCTTCGGCCACTCGCGTTCGAACGTGGTGCGGTCCTCGGGGAGTTCACAGACGGTGACGCGCATCTCATCGCCGTGCAGCGACGTTGGACATAAATCCTACTATTCAACCGGACGACACGGCGTTCGTCCGGCTTTTCACTCCGACGGCCGAAGCTGGCTCATGACCCGTTTCGACGCCGCTACCGCGGACACCCGCCAAGAGCTGTTCGTTGATGCGATCCGTGCCCACACCGAGCGCGACAGCACGTTCCTGACGATCGAGACCGCCACGGTCGACGCGGATGGAACCGACGATACGAGCGAGAGCGACGACGCGACCCACGAAGTCGGTGGGACCGGCGAAGCCGACGCGACCGGCGACGAAGCCGATGCGACCGACACCGACGGACCGCCGTGGGTCCAGTACGCCGACGGCACACTCAACCTCGACTGCACCGACGACGAGCTCGACCGTCTGAAGTCGCTGCTCGACGAGTTCCCGTCGTTCACCATCGACGATCTCGCCACCCCGGACGAGGCTGACGGCACCAACGTTCGGGTGATGGCGCGAACGGACGACAAGCGCGTCGGTGAGTTCGTGGATCGGGTCTTTCGACAGGTCTACGACCGCTCTGACGGATACCGTGCGTGGGTTACAGCCGTCTGACTAGAACGGTAGGTTTTCTACCGGTGGGGCAGAACCGCCGAAAGAATGTACATCGTGATCGTCGGTGCGGGCGGCATCGGCACGCCGCTGATCGAGGTCGCCACCGCGGGCGGCAACGAGGTGGTCGTGATCGAGCACGATGCGGCGAAGGCCGAGGCGGCCGCCACGGAGTACGACTGTCTCGTTCTCAACGACGACGCCACGATCAAGGAGACGCTCGAAGACGCGGGGGCCGACCGTGCGGACGCGCTGATCTCGACGACCGAGCGTGATGCCACCAACATCATGGTCTGCCTGCTCGCCCAGGAACTCGACGTCCCCGACGTGGTCTCGGTCGTCCACGACCCCGACCATTTGAACGTCTTCCGACAGATCGGGGTCACCGGGATGGAGAACCCCCAGCGGCTGATCGCCGAACACCTCTATCGCGCCGCCACGCGCCCGTCGATCGTCGACTTCATGCGGATCGGTGAGCACGCGGAAGTGTTCGAAGTCACCGTCGCCGAGGACGCCGATATTGCCGGTTACACCCTCGCCGAGGCCGACGAGGCGGGGCTGCTCCCCGAGGAGACGTTGATCGTTGCGGTCGAACGCGAGGGTGGTGATCCGATCACGCCGCGAGGCGGAACCAGGATCGAGGTCGGCGATCTGCTGGCGGTGTACTCGGGCGAGGGCGCGACGCCCGAAGTCACGGACGTCTTCGGCTGCGACGAGGACCACGCCGGAGCGCCCCGACAACGACGCGAGCGGTACTGAAATGCGCCGCGGTCACACCGTCGCCAGCGTGCCGTCGGACCTCGCCACCATCGCGCGCGATGTCGGTTCGTTGCTGTCGATGGAGGCGGTGCTCATGGCCGGCTCCGCGCTGGTGGCGCTCGCACTCGGGGAGTACGGCGTCGCACTCGCGTTCATCCTCTCCGCGGTGGCGACGCTTGCGGTCGGCGGGGCCACGAGACACGTCTTCGCCACCGCGCCAGCCCCGCGGATGAAACACGGGATGGTCATCGCTGCCGCCGGCTGGCTCCTCACCGCGCTGTTCGGCGCACTCCCTTTTTTCATCTCGGCACACCTCCTCTCGCCGGCCGATACGGCCGCCTACGTGCCTGCGGGGGCGAGCTACGCCGAGTCGAGCCTCCGATATTTCGCCGATCCGCTCCACGCCGTCTTCGAGTCGATGTCGGGCTGGACCGGCAGCGGGCTGACGATGGCGATTCACGAGCCGTCGCTGCCGCGCGCGCTGCTGTGGTGGCGCTCGCTCATTCAATGGGTCGGCGGCGTCGGCGTGATCGTACTCACGGTGTCGATCCTCTCGCGGCCCGGCAGCGGGAGCTACACGCTCTACCGCAGCGAGGCGCGCGAGGAGCGCATCCATCCGAGCATCGTTTCCACAGTCAGAACGGTCTGGAAGATCTTCCTCGCGTACACCGTCCTCGCGGTGATCGTGCTGTTCGGCGCGATCCTCGCAAGCGAGTCGTTGCCGCCGGCGGAGGCGGCGTGGCAGGCGCTCAATCACGCGATGACGGGGCTTGCCACCGGTGGATTTTCGGTCACTGATAACTCGATCGCGACCTACGACTCACCGTTGATCGAAACCGTCCTGCTGCCGATCATGACCCTCGGCGCGATCGCCTTTCCCATCCACTACGTCGTTCTCAGGGATCGCGATCTCCGCGCGCTCGTCGCGGACCTCCAGACGCGCTGGCTGTTCGTGCTGTTCGGTGTGGGGATCGTCGTCCTGACGCTCCAGAACGTGCGGACGTTCGCCCCAGCGCTCTCGCTGCGCGATTCGGCGTTCCAGTTCGTGAGCGCACTCACCTGCACGGGCTTTCAGTCCTCGCCGATTGGGTCGTGGACAGCGGGCGGGAAACTCATCACCTCGGGGGCGATGGTGCTCGGCGGCGCGGCCGGTTCCACCGTCGGCGGCATCAAGATCATCCGGGGGTACACCATCGCGCGCGGCATCAAGTGGCAGTTCTCGCGAGTGTTCCTACCCGCGAGTACGGTTGTGACGGCCCGGATCGGGGATCGGCAACTCGACAGGGAGGGGATGGAACGCGAGTTCAGCGAGGCCGCCATCGTGAGCCTGCTCTGGCTGCTCGTCCTGCTCGCGAGCAGCGTGGTGCTCACGAACCTCGCCGGGCCGGAGTTCGGCTACGCCGACGCGCTGTTCGAGGTGGCGAGTGCTCAGGGCAACGTCGGCCTCTCGACCGGGATCACCGGGCCGTCGATGCGACCGCTCGCCGAGGCGATGCTCGTCGTCAACATGTGGATCGGGCGGCTCGAAATCATCCCAGTGCTCGTGTTCGCCCGTGCGGTGCTGTACGGGCTCGATCCGTAGTCCCACAGTGAATCGGCCCGGGCGTTTCGAGCGGGAGCGAAACGTCCGAGATTACAGTGATCCATCGGAGTCGAGCGCAGGCAAAACGGCTCCGCTATCGCGGTTCGTTGCTCCTCGAAGCGGACGATGATGTCAGGAAGGCGACCGGGAGAGTGGGTGAAGGGTTTTTGGCCCTTCGGTCATCGTCGTTCCCAATGAGCGATGGAGCCGGTGGTGAGACTGCTGGCGGGGCGGGCGACATCGAGACCGAACTCGACCGTGACATCGGCTTCGTCGGTGCGGTCGCGCTCGGCGTTGGCACGATGATCGCGGCGGGCATCTTCGTGCTCTCGGGGCTTGCGGTGAGCAACGTGGGCATCATGGCGATCGGTGCGTTCCTGATCGCCGCGTTCGTCGCTTCGTTCACCGCGTTCGCGTACGCGGAGTTCGCCGCGCTCTACCCCGAGAGCGGCGGCGGGTACGCCTACGTCGCCAACACGTTCGACCGCGACTGGACGTACATCGTCGGCTGGTCGATGATCCTCGGCTATCCCGCGAGTGCGGCGTTCTATCTCGCGAGCTTCGGTGACTGGTTCTACCGATTCATCTATCCCGTCCTCTCGATCCCCGAAGCGGTCCCGTACTGGCTCTCCGCAGTCGGGGTGCTCGCCCTCTTGGTCGGAGTCAATCTCAAGGGAACCGAGGAAACGGGGGCGTTCCAGATCGTCGTCACCGGCCTGAAGGTCGTACTGATCCTGTTCTTCCTCTACGGCGGCCTCCAGGCGTTCAACACCGACGTGATCGGCACCTCGATCGCACAGAACACCCAGGGAATCGCCGACTTCCGCGACATCGCCGTCACGAGCTCGCTCGTGTTCATCACCTTTTTCGGATTCGAGGCGATCGCGACCAACGCCGAGGAAATCAAGGAACCAGGTACGACCATCCCGCGCGCGATCTTCTTCAGTATGGGGTTCGTCACGGTGGTCTACGCGCTCGTGGTGATGGTCATCGTCTTCGCGGTGAACAACGACGCCTTCCTCCAGTTCCTCACGACGAACACCGATCTCGGCGGCGTTGCCCCCCGACAGTTCATCGCCAACAACGGCGAGGTGTCGATGGCGTACGCCGCCCAGTACTACCTCGGCCCTGCCGGGTTCTACGTGATCATCGTCGGTGCGCTGCTCTCGATGTTGTCCGCGGCGAACGCCACGATCCTCGCCGGTTCGCGGGTCAAGCTCGCTATGGGTCGGCGGGACCACCTCCCCGATCGGTTCGAGAAGCTGCATCCCTCGCTCAACACGCCGTATCAGTCGGTGCTTCTCACGGGCGGGCTGATCGTCCTGTTCATCTTCGTCTTTACCGTGGTGTTCGGCGGCGGCCCCGGCAGCGAGGCCCTTGTCCACCTGCCGTTCGCGCTGCCGCTGCTCGGTACGGAGCTCCACCTCGGTATCGAGGCCATCACGCACTTCGCCGACTTCATGCTGCTCACCGGGTTGGTCGTGGTCAACCTCGCGATCGTGCGATCGCGCCGGAAGTTCCCCGACCTCGATCGATCCTTCAAAGTCCCGGCAGTGCCGTGGATCCCCGCAGTCGCGGTGCTCGCGACTCTCGTCCTTCTGTTCAACGTCGAGCCATCGAGTTTCTTCCTCGGACTGGTTGCCGAACTCGTCGGGATCGGCTTTTGGTTCGCGTGGAAGCGGCGCACGCCCTCGACCGAGGAACTCGAACGGGAGACGCCGACCGCCGTCGCCGAGCGCAACCCGTCGGGCCACGAGCGCGACCACCGGATCATCGTCCCGATCGCCAACCCCGACCACGTCGAGCAGTTGATGGGAACGGCGCTCGACCTCGCGCGCGACGAGAACGGCGAAATACTCGTGCTCTCGGTCGTCGATCTCCCCGAGCAGACGCCGCTGTCGGAGGGCCACCAGTACGTCGACGATCGTCGCGAGGTGCTGAACCGGGCGATGGCGCTCGCGGACGGTGGTGAGAGAAGCACAGCTTCTCGAACATCGGCAGACGAGCGAAGCGAGTTCGACGGTGCGGGGGACGTTCCGATCAGCGGGACGGTTCGTATCGGCCACCACATCGACGACACGATCCTCCACACCGTCGAGCAGTACGACGGCGACACCGTCCTGATGGGCTGGGGTGGCTGGCGGGCCCGGCGGCGGGACGTCGTTCTCGGGAACATCGTCGACACGGTGGTGCAGGAAGCCGACTGCGATGTCCTCGTCGAACGCATCGATCCCGACGCCTCGGCGTCGGTCGAATCGATCCTGCTGCCGACCGCCGGCGGGCCGCACGCGGAGCTGGCCGGCGACGTCGCCGCTGCCGTCGCGCGACCCACCGGCGTCAGCGTCGAACTGCTCACCGTCGTCGACCCGAACGCACCCGAGAGCGAGCGCACCGAAGCGCAGACGACGGTCGACACCGCCGCCGACGCGCTCGACGGCGTGAAGACGACGGCGACAGTTGCCGAGAGCGACGACGTCGTCGACGCCATCGTCGATCACTCGGCGGACCACGATCTCACGGTCATCGGCGCGACCCGGTCGGGACTCCTCCAGCAGGTCGTGTTCGGTTCGATCCCCGAACGGGTCGGCGAGGCCGCGGAGAGTACGGTGATCCTCGCAAAACGGAACCTCGGGATCACGTCGTGGCTCCGACGCCTCTTCGACAGGCGATAACGGGACGGAAAGCGGCCGTCCGTTGGCGTTCAGAACGGGAGTCGTTCTCTCGCCTCGTCGGCCATCATGTCGAGCTTGTCCTGAAACTTCTCGACCGAGCGCTCGACGTGCTGGACGCGATCTCTCGGGATCCGGCGCACGACGTCGTTGCCGTCGTCGTCCTCGCCGACCTTCACGAGCCAGTGGTCGTCGAAATATGCGATGTACTCGTTGTCGACGGTGATCTCGACCTGTCCTTCGTCGAGTTTGTCGTAGACGATAGTGGCGCGACCGAGTTCGGGATCGACCATACCGTCGTCACCGTCGGGGACAAAATAAATCCGTGGCCTGCGACTCGACCGTTCGCGGTCGCCGATCGTCTCAGTCGTCGACGTCCTCGGATCCGACGCCGGGCGCGTCGGTGAGATCGACATCGTCCGGCTCGTCGTGGCCGCCGACCAGGATCTCGCCGTCCGGGCCCTCGACGTAGACGTCGTCGGCGAACCCACCTTTCGCGTGCGGATGCTCGGGCTCGTCGAGCCTCTCGGGGGTCGAGGGAGCCTCGGGGATTCCGCCACGCGGCGCGAACGACCCGAGCGGATCGGCGATGGTGATGTCGTATTGGGAGAAGAACTCGTGGTAGCGGTCGTAGTGGGCCTCGATCTCGTCGGCCGGGATCTCCATCATCTCGGTCCAGCCGTGGTTGTAGAAGTCGAAGTTGGCCTGGATATGGGTGATCTCGCGGGCCTCAGCCTCGGTGAATCCCGCTTTGAGCGCCGCGGTGTACGAATCGGTCGTGGCCTCGAAGAGCCCGTCGAGGTGGTCCTCGCGCTCCTCCGCGTGGGCGGGGTCGGCCTTCCCGAGGAACACCCGGGTGTGGAGTTTGACCAGCCCGTAGCTGACGACCGACGCGACCCCGGGCGTCGTGAGCGCCTGTTTCGCCGCGAAGTGACGCACGTTCTGGTTGATCTTCATCGGCCGATCTTGGGGTGGGAGTCACATCAACGCACCGCCTCGACCGTTAGATCCGGACTCTCGTTCCGATCGGCCCGGGAACAAAACCGGTTTGAATGAATGGTCAGTATGTAGTGGTGCGTATGAACGAGATCATCGACAACGTGGCGTTGGTGACGGGTGCAGGGGCGGGGATCGGACGAGCGACGGCGGAACGGTTCGCTCGCGAGGGGGCCTCGGTCGTCGTCTCGGACATCGATGTGGACGCCGGCGAGGAGACGGTCGAACGCATCGGGGACGAGGGCGGCACCGCGGCGTTCGTCGAGGCGGATGTCAGCGACGGGGACGCCGTTGCGGCGATGGTCGAGTTCGCCGTCGACAAGTTCGGGGGGCTCGATTTCGCGGTGAACAACGTTGCTGCCGGCGCCCCGGCGGCGCGCACCGCCGACATCGACGAGGACGACTGGGATCGTGTCACGGCGATCGCCCAGAAGGGGACGTGGCTCGGGCTGAAACACGAAATCCCGGCGATCCTCGACGGCGAGGGCGACGGGGCGGTCGTCAACGTCGCCTCGACGGCCGGCATCGAGGCCAGTCCCGGGCGGACGCCCTACGCAGCGAGCAAGCACGGCGTCGTCGGGCTGACCCGCTCGGCCGGCGTCGAGTACGCGACCGAGGGGGTTCGGGTCAACGCCGTCTGTCCGACCATCGTCGAGACGGCGGCCATCGAATCGCTGTCGCCCGAAGAGCGCGAGAAAGTCACTGCCGACGTGCCGATGGATCGGCCGGCACAGCCCGACGAGATAGCGAGCGCGATCGTGTGGCTCTGTTCGGCCGATGCGTCGTTCGTGACCGCCCACGCACTCCCCGTCGACGGCGGCGAGACGCAGGGCTGACACACCAGCGCGGACGGCGACGAGCGGACCAGGGCGAGCGGATCGGGACGACCGATCACGCCGAATCGATCGTGGGCGCGCCAGCCGCCGAGCCGACCGGCTACGGAGATAGCAATTCACATTACCCCGGGTGTCGAAGCCCACCTATGGCTGGGTCGTACGTCATCATCGGTGACGGGATCGCGGGGAGCTCCGCGGCGGAGAGCCTCCGGGAGGGCGCTCCCGACGCCGACATCACCGTGATCACCGACGAGGGTGAAGCGCTCTACAATCGCATTCTGATCAAGGAGTTCGCGAAGGGGAAACTACCCGCGGCCCCGATGTCGATCCACGATCCCGACTGGTACGACGAGCGCGACATCGACCTCCAGCTCGACACCCACGTCACCGAGATCGACACCGACGCACACACCCTCCACACCCACGAGGGCACGGAGTACAGCTACGACAAACTCCTCGTCGCGACGGGCGGGACGCCGGTCCAGCTCCCCGTCGACAACAGCGACGCCGAGGGAATCCACCACTTCTGGACGTTCGACGACGCACGCGCGATCAAGGAACACGCCGAAGACGCCGACACCGGCGTCGTCGTGGGTGCCGGGCTCCTCGGGATCGACTTCGCGGCCATCTGCGGCGCACAGGAGATCGACGCCCACTACCTGATGCGCGGCGAGTGCTGGTGGCGGTACGCGCTCTCGAAGGACGGAGCCGACATCATCCACGACGCGCTCGAAGAGAACAACGTCACCCCCGTCTTCGACAGCGGCGTCGATCGGTTCGAAGTCGACGATTCGGGCCACATCTCCTCGACTGTCGACCCGAACGGCGAGACCTACGACAGCGAGTTCGCCGGGGTGGCGATCGGGCTCGACTTCAATCTCGAACTGCTCCAGGGGACAGACATCGAGCGCGACAACGGCGTGGTGGTCGACGAGTATATGCAGACCTCGGTCGACGACGTCTACGCCGCGGGCGACCTCACCCGGTTTTACGACACGATCATCGACGACTACGCCCAGAACGGCTCGTGGGGCAGCGCGAAAGAGCAGGGTTCGATCGCGGCTCAGAACATGCTCGCGGACACCGTTGCGTCGGAGACGCAACGAGCAGACGGCGAAGCCGTCGACGGTGAGGAGGAAGCGTTCCGTTGGGTTTCGTCCTATTCGATCACCCACTTCGACTTCCCCTTCCTCTCCTTTGGCCATCCGACTCTCGGCGACGACCACGCCGAGGCGAAGTTCTCCGACACCGAGTGGCGGCGGCTCGCGTTCAAGGACGGCAAGATCGTCGGCGGCGTCCTGATCGGCGATCTCGCCCCCCAGAGCAAGTACAAGAAGCTGGCTCGCGAGGAGCGTGTCGTGGCCGATCAGAAAGACGTCTTGATGCGAGAGGAGGTCGATCTCGACGAGCTCGCGCCCGCCCCGGAGCAGTAGACCGGCACGAACGGCTATCATAGCGAACGACCCTCGATCCCTCCGGCAGTCTGCACCACCGACGCCCGGTGGTGGCGCGCGGGAGCACGCCGAAGGCGTGCGACCCGCGCGAGGGATGACCGAGTGAAGCGAACGGAGTGAGCGAACGAGGGAGTCGGTTGGGGAGGGTGTGGCGGTCGCGGCGCGGTGCTGGGGTGGGGTACCAGTGATCGAACTGCGAACGAGCAACGCGAGTGAGCAGGTGTTTTTAGTCCAGGTTTTTGCGACGAGCGGTGCGTGAGCGTAGCGAGCGCACCCGAGGAGTAAAAAAGTGGGTGCGGGAGGGAGTGGCCTGCGGTTCTCATTTGTGTCGGGAGAGTCCTCGTCGCGATTGGGTCCTGCAACTGGGTCCGTCGAACGAGCTGCCGACAGTCCGTCGTCTCCGTCGAAAAGCGGGAATCGCATCGAAGCCGTTTTCCTCCAGCACGGCCGATCCGAGGTATGGAAGGCGGCAGCGGCGACATGACGCTGGCGTTCGAACTCGCGGCGCTCGAAGCGCTCGCTGACCCCACCGAGGTGGTTTCGGACGCACGCCGGTGGACCGAGTACGTCGGCGTGATCTCCGACCAGCCCACCTACGTGGTCACGAACTTCACCCGGAAACACCGCATCCGGCAGGATTTCTTCTCGGGACCGCGCGGGCGCGAGGAGAGCCTCGACAACGTCAAACGCCAGTTCGACACCGAACGCCACGTTTTCGTCGGCACCGACGAGGATGACGTCGACCTCGCGGAGGATGTCGAGTGGGAGTATCTGGCGCTCGACGACGCGGCCGACGCCGCCGGGTGGACGCTCGCTGCCGACGCACCCGACGAGGACGATCCCGACACCGACACCGCGACGCGCGACGACTGGCCCTGAATCCGATCGCCGTTCGTGTGCGTTGATTTCCCGGCCCGCAATCGCCGGCCACATGCATTGATTTAATATCTGCCGCGTGGACGGTCGTGATATGTCACTGCGAATCGGGACGGCGCTCCGTGAGGGAGCCCGCCGGACGTTCACGCGCGACGGTCTCGTTCTCGCCGTCGTGTTCGTCGTCATCGGGATCGTTACCGCTCTGGCCACACAGACGATCGCCGCGAACGCCGTCGATACGGTGCTCGAACTCATGCGATCGAATCAGGGGGCTGGCGAGGCGGAGTTCACTCGCGAGCAGATCAGGATGGTCGAGACGTCGACCGAGGGACTGACGCCGTTCGCCCTGCCGGTTCCGCCCATCGTCGCGTGGCTGCTCATCGCACTCACTGCCGTCCTCGGGGAGGCAGCCAACATCATTGCCGCTCGGGCCTTCTTCGCCGAGAGTAGCCGAGCGCTTTCGGGCGGGCTCGCCGGCCGGAATATCGTGCTGGCGACACTCAACGGTATCGTCGGCGGGATCGTCGTCGGGATCATCGTCGCCATCGGGCTGATCTTCCTGATCGTTCCGGGGATCTTCTTCGCGATCGCCTTCCTCTTTCTCAGACAGGAGATCGCGATCGAAGACAGCAATTTCGTCGACGCGATGGCAGACAGCTGGCAGTTGACGAAGGGCAACCGACTCGAACTGTTCGCGCTCGTGATTGGAGTGGCGATCCTCGTCACGCTCGCCTCGACGGTGGTGCCGCTGCTGGTCGGGGCCGTCAGCCCGCTGCTCAACGTGGTCGTTTCGATCCTTCTCGGCGGCGTGACGGCCGTGTTCGGGACTGCGGTGATAACGCGTGCGTACGCACAGCTTCACGCCGACCGCGCCGCCGTCCAGAACGGCGAGGACATCGACGAGTGGGCGGTCTAACGCCGGGGAGCCGCGGCGTTTAACCGCGTGCCGTCCCTTTGCTGACGTATGGCAGAGCCACGCGTCCCCGGGAGTCGGGGGTCGGACCTCGCCCTCCCCTGCGGCGAGTCGGTCGCGATTGCGGATCTCGACATGGGGATGCGGGAGTTCGACTGTGACTGCGGCGAGCGCCACGCGCTCGTGATGGACGTCCATCCACCGAGTCGGTTCGTTCCCGAGTCGCTCGTCGAAGTGCTCCGCGA
The DNA here is from genome assembly GCF_028617175.1 of Halococcus sp. PRR34. Taxonomy (NCBI): domain Archaea; kingdom Methanobacteriati; phylum Methanobacteriota; class Halobacteria; order Halobacteriales; family Halococcaceae; genus Halococcus; species Halococcus sp. PRR34. The sequence continues at coordinate 323,575 of NZ_JAQJDA010000001.1, forward strand.
GACGATCGAACCCACCGAGGGCGACGAGTTCGACACGCTCCATCTGATGGGCGTCGTCTTAGAGGAGTTCCCCGAGAAGGTCGTCGCCGAGGACGTCGCCGAGAACAGCGACGTCGGCTACGCCCTCGTCTGGGCCACCGACTTCGACGCCCGGCGACTCCACGAGATCGTGGTCGAACTCGTCGTGGAGCTGATGGAACACGCGGTGAGCCACACCGACGACGACGCGGCGAGCGAGTTCGAACGCCAGATGCACGAGTTCGACGTCGAGGCGTTCGTCGACCAGTACCGCCGCGAGCGCGAGTTCGAACGCGAGACCGATACGCCCGTCTGACGCCCCCGCACCGGGCGTATCGGTGCCGGCTGGCGATTCATCGAGTGCGCCGTCATACGGCTGTCTGACGCCATGTTATGTGGGTGGAGGCCATGGGAAGACGTATGCAACTCCGCCGGGGCGAGTTCGAACGCATCCGGACGGTGCTCGCGGAGGTCAACCCCGACGAGCCGCTGACGGCGCGGGAGATCCACGACCTGCTCGACGAGCGCGACGAAACACTCGACAGTCCACACCGGGTGGCCACCGTCCTCGGCCGCCGTGCGGACGGCGAGGTCGAAGTCATCCGAGATCGGCCGTACCGGTATCGCGTGCTCGACGGTACGGTGAACTGACCCGCCGAAATCGAGCGGTTTCGGTCGACCGACTGCTTTTCGAGCGGAGCGGCGCTTCGTTCCATCGAGACAGTAACTCCGACGAGCTGCTGTGGCGTCACGTCTTCGAACAGGTCACGGAACGAGGTCGCCGGCCCCTTGATTTCGATTTTCGAAACTGAGTTGCGTATCTCGTACCCAATCGTGGTGCTTATTACGATGTACGCACCACGACGGGTAATGACCGACGAGGACAGAACGATTTTGCTCATCGGCAGCGGTCCGATACAGATCGGCCAGGCGGCGGAGTTCGACTACTCCGGCGCGCAGGCGTGTCGCGCACTCGCGGAGGAGGGCGCGCGAGTCGTCCTCGTCAACTCCAACCCGGCGACCATCATGACCGATCCCGAGATGGCCGACGAGGTGTACATCGAGCCCATCACGACCGACGCGATCGCCGAGATCATCGACGAGGAGCGCCCGGACGGCGTCATCGCGGGGCTTGGGGGCCAGACGGGATTGAACGTGACCGCCGAGCTCGCCGAGGAGGGCGTCCTCGACGAGTACGACGTCGAGATCATGGGGACGCCGCTCGACACCATCTACGCCACCGAGGACCGCGATCTGTTCCGCCAGCGGATGGAAGACATCGGACAGCCGGTGCCTGCCTCGACGACGATCACCCTCGAAGAGGGCGAATCGGAGACGAACCTCGACGAGGCAGGCCTGCGCGAGCGCGTCGACGCGGCCGTCGATTCGGTCGGCGGACTGCCAGTTATTTCCCGGACGACCTACACACTCGGCGGGAGCGGGTCGGGCGTCGTCGCGGACAGCGAGGAGCTGTACGAGCGCGTCCGGAAGGGATTGCGGCTCTCGCGCAACAGCGAGGTCCTCATCACCGAGTCGATCGCGGGCTGGGTCGAACTCGAGTACGAGGTGATGCGCGACGCCGACGACTCGTGTATCATCATCTGCAACATGGAGAACCTCGATCCGATGGGGATTCACACGGGAGAGTCGGTCGTCGTGACGCCCTCGCAGGTGATCCCCGACGACGGCCATCAGGAGATGCGGACCGCGGCGCTCGACGTGATCCGCGACCTCGGGATTCAGGGTGGGTGTAACATCCAGTTCGCGTGGCGCGACGACGGCACGCCTGGCGGTGAGTATCGTGTCGTCGAGGTCAATCCCAGAGTCTCGCGCTCCTCCGCGCTCGCCTCGAAGGCGACCGGGTACCCGATCGCGCGCGTCACCGCGAAGGTCGCCCTCGGGAAACGGCTCCACGAGATCGACAACGAGATCACCGGCGAGACCACCGCAGCGTTCGAGCCCGCGATCGACTACGTGGTCACGAAGGTCCCCCGGTGGCCGAGCGAGAAGTTCCGGGACGTGGAGTTCGAGCTCGGAACCGCGATGAAGAGCACCGGCGAGGCGATGGCGATCGGGCGGACCTTCGAGGAATCGCTTCTGAAGGCGCTGCGCTCGACCGAGTACGAGCCCGATGTCGAGTGGGACGCACTCGACGACGCGGCGCTCGAAACGGAGTATCTCGAACGCCCGACGCCCGACCGCCCCTACGCGATGTTCGAGGCGGCCGAGCGGGGCTACACCGCCGACGATCTCGCGGCGCTCACCGGGATCAAATCGTGGTACACCGAGCGCTACGTTCGGATCGCCGACGCCGCGCAAGCGGCCGCCGCGGGCGATTTCCAACCCGCAGCGAGCGCCGGATTCACCAACAGCGAGATCGCCGCGACCGCCGCGGCCGGTGGCACCGAGATCGGCGGTGTCGGCGACGTCGAGTCGTCGGTGACAGGCCGGAAATACAAGCAAGTCGACACCTGTGCCGGCGAGTTCGCGGCCGAGACGCCGTACTACTACTCCGCGCGCAAGCCCGAGTACGCCGACACCGGTCCCTACGAGGGAGAGGGAGCGGCGGGCGAGCTCGAAGTCGATCGCGACGTCGAGAGCGTCGTCGTGGTCGGTGGTGGCCCGATCCGGATCGGCCAGGGCGTGGAGTTCGACTACTGCTCGGTCCACGCGGTCCGCGCGCTCCGCGAGATGGGGATCGAGGCCCACGTCGTCAACAACAATCCAGAAACCGTGTCGACCGACTACGACACGTCCGATGGGTTGTTCTTCGAACCGATCACCCCCGAAGAGGTCGCCGATGCGATCGAGGCCACCGGGGCCGACGGCGTGATGGTCCAGTTCGGCGGCCAGACCTCGGTCGACATCGGGCGCGGACTGGAGAGCGAACTCGACCGGCGGGGCCTCGACTGCGAGGTGCTCGGCACGTCGGTCGAGGCGATGGACCTCGCGGAGAACCGCGATCGGTTCAACGTCCTGATGGACGATCTCGACGTTTCCCAGCCTGTCGGCGGTGCGGCCGTCAGCGAGACCGAAGCGCTCGAACTCGCCCACGAGATCGGCTATCCCGTGCTCGTCCGGCCGAGCTACGTCCTCGGTGGCCGCGCGATGGACGTGGTCTACGACGACGACGATCTCCGCGAGTACGTCGAGGAAGCCGTCCGCGTGAGCCCGGACCAGCCGGTCCTGATCGACGAGTTCCTCGCGGGCGCGGTCGAACTCGACGTCGATGCCGTTGCAGATGAAGCGGGAGACGTCCTGATCGGCGGGATCATGGAGCACGTCGAGTCCGCCGGGGTCCACTCGGGCGACTCGGCGTGTATGATCCCGCCGCGCTCGCTCGACGCCGACGTGCTAACGCAGGTACGCGATGTCGTCGAGGGGATCGCGGGCGCGCTCGACACCGTCGGTCTGCTCAACGTCCAGCTCGCGATAAAGGAGGGCGAGGTGTACGTTCTGGAGGCGAACCCGCGCTCGTCCCGCACCGTGCCGTTCGTCTCGAAGGCGACGGGCGTCCCGATCGCCAAACTCGCTGCCCAGGTGATGGCGGGTGCGTCGCTCGCAGACCTCGACGCGACCGAACAGGTCCCCGAGCAGACGAGCGTGAAGGAGGTCGTCCTGCCGTTCGACCGGCTCCCGGGAAGCGACCCGCGACTCGGCCCCGAGATGAAGAGCACGGGCGAGGTGATGGGGACCGCCGAGGAGTTCGGGAAGGCGTACTGGAAGGCACAGTCCGCGACGGGCAAGCCGATCCCGGCCGAGGGCGTCGCGGCGGTCGACCTCTCGGCGGCTGAGTTCCCCGATCCCGAGAGCGATGCGGGAGGCGACCTCCAGAACGGGTTCGCCGCACACTTCGACTGTCAGGAGTTCGACGACCTCGCAGCGGCGATTCGGGAGGGGAAGGTCGATCTCGTGATCTCGCGGGATCGCGCGGCGCTCGAAGTGTGTGTCGAGGAAGAGGTCACGTACTTCTCGACCGAGGCGAGCGCCCGCGCCGCACTCGACGGCCTCGCGGCGCGCGACACGGATTCGGCGGTCGCGGCGGTCGACCGGCGGCCGAAACGCGACGCCGAGTGGGGTCGCGCCGACTGACCGTCTCAGGGGAGAATCCGAGCCGAGGGCGACCATCGACACCATCTTTATTCGTCCGGGCCGCGACACCTCACTCATGGCCGAAACGCTTGCCGACGAGGAAATCAGCGAGAACGCCCCCGCAGAGTGGCAGCAGGACGGCGACGAGATCGTCCGCGTCTACGAGTTCGAAGAGTACCTCGATGGCGTGGCCTTTGCTACCGATGTCGCCGAGATCGCCGACGAGGAGTTTCACCATCCCGAGATTCAGGTGCGCTTCGACGAGGTCGAGGTGCGCCTGACGAGCCACGAGGCCGGCGGGGTGACCGATCAGGACATCGAGATGGCAGGACGGTTCGACGACGTGCGGTAACGCAGCAGGATCACCAGCGACCCGCTCCGGCGGGCGACTGCTGCACGTCATCGGCCCCCGGCAGAAGGGATTTATCGGTGGCGACCGTATTTACAGAGCCCGATGGCCCCTCCACAGTACGATTTCTGGCTGCTCGATCTCGACGGCACGCTGGTCGACGTCGAGGCGAGCTACGTCCGCAGCGTGTTCGACCGCGTCGGCGAGCGCCTCGGCCGGCGGTTCACCGACCGCGAGGCCGAAAGGCTCTGGCACGGGCTCGGCGGTCTGCGCGACGACCAGCTCCGGGCGTGGGGGATCGACGTTGCCCGGTTCTGGGACGCGCTCCACGCGATCGAGGACCCCGAGGCCCGCGCGGCCGCGACCTTCCTCTACGACGACGCGCGGGCGTTCCTCGCGTCGATCGACGCCCCGATCGGTGTGGTGACCCACTGCCAGCCGTTCCTCGCCAATCCGGTACTTGATCGTCTCGATCTCCGCGAACGGTTCGACGCGGTGGTCTGCTGTACGAGCGAGATCGGCTGGAAACCCGATCCCGCACCCGTCCAGCTGGCGATCGACCGCCTCGATGTCGCGCCCGAGAGTCAAGGGGTGCTCGTCGGTGACGGCCCCCACGACGTCGGCGCAGCGTGGAACGCGGGCCTCGACGGGATCCACGTCGAGCGCCACGGTCACGATCGCCGGGGATGGTGTGTCCGGGGCGACCGCCGCATCACTGGCTTCGGCGACCTTTGAATCCCGGCAGGTCCGTACACAACTCGTCGAGATCGTCGAGCGCGCGTTCGAGCGCCGCGACACCAGGTTTCTCCATCCGATCCGAAGCAGCGAGCAGCCGAACGGTCTCTTCGCCGAGCGGAACGAACCCACAGTCGAGCTTCTCGGCGGTCGCACGGAGCCCGAGCCCCGCGTCGGCCCCGCCGGCAGCCACCCGCCGGGCCGGGCTCTCGTGGGCTTCGAGGGTGAAATCGAACCCGTCGATCGCGTCGACGAGATCGTGGCGGTCGGCCTCGCGCTCGTCGGCGAGGTCGGCGATCGCGTTCGAGAGGGTCGTTCGCAATCCAGAGGCCGTCGGACGGTTGACGAACGCGAGGTCGCGATCCACGAGATCGGCGAGATCGTCCACGTCTTCGGGGTTGCCGAACGGAACGACGAGGCCCCACTCGCGGGTCCAGCCGCCGATCTCAGTCGTGTTGGCGTCCAGTTCGTCGGGATCGCCCGTCACCGCCACGATGTCGGAAACGCCGTCGCGGAGCCACCGACGGGCCGCACGGCTCCCGACACCCAGATAGCGCGGTCGGTCGATCCGGTCGAGCAGTCGCGAGAGGAGCGGGTCGTCCTCGCCGACGCCGAGAACCGTCGGAGGACGAACCTCGGGCGAGAACAGCTCGATCGTCACCGCCTCGCCCGCGTCGAGATAGGCGACCTCGGCGTCCATCTCCACGATCCCGTCGGCTTCGACGAGGCTGGTGGTCGCGCCGCTGCCCTTGTCGACCGGGTAGACCAGAGTCTCACCCGCACCGTTTTCGACCAGTCCGACGGGAACGAGTCGATGACGACCTTCCTCGGCGCGCTCCTCGACCGCCATCCGTCCCCGGACCGTCGCGGTCGCCGGTTCCGGCAGCCCGGCGGTCCGGCGGATCGCGGGGGCGACGAACGTCCGGAAGATCGAGAGCGCCGAGACCGGATACCCGGGCAGCCCGACGTACGCCGATCTACCGGAAGACTCGCTCTGCTCGTCTTCCGTACCGTCCGAGTCCTGTTCGGACCCGGAGACCTCCAACTGGCCCACCAACATCGGCTTGCCCGGCTTGATCGCGACCCCATGAAGGAGAAGGTCGCCCTGCTCCTCGATGACCTTGTAGATCACGTCGACGGCGCTCGCGGAGGTCGAGCCCGACGAGCAGACCAGATCGCACTCGGCGGCGGCCTCACGGAGCACGTCTTCGAGTGCGTCGTAGTCGTCGCCAGCGTGTGGGTAGACGACGGGCTCGCCGCCGGCCTCGCGAACCGCGGCCGCGGTCGCGTTGGAGTTCACGTCGTAGATCTGGCCCGCCTCGCTGTCGAGATCCTCGCCAACGCGGACGAGTTCGTCGCCGGTCGAGACGATCCCGACTCGAGGTTTCGCACGCACCGGAACTCGATCGACGCCGAGCGCGGCGAGCAGCCCGATCTCGCGCGCCGTCAGCCGGGTTCCGGGCCCGAGTGCGCGCTCGCCCGCCGCGATGTCCGCGCCAGCGGGCATCACGTTCTCGCCCGGCGTCACCGACGTCCGGACCGCGACCCGCTCGCCGCCCGTGTCGCCCGCTGCATCGTCGCTGCCTGCACCACCGTCGTCACCCGCTACGTCCTCGCCCCCAACGCGGTCGGTCCGCTCGACTGCCACCATCGCGTCGGCGTCGGGCGGCATCACCGCGCCGGTCGCGATCTCGACCGCTTCGCCAGGATCGAGATCGACCGTCGGCCGTTCGCCAGCTTCGACGACGCCGACGAGATCGAACGTCGCGGGATCGGTTTCGGTCGCCCCGAACGTCTCGCGTGCGTGGAGCGCATAGCCGTCGAGCGCCGACCGGTCGAACCCGGGAACGTCGAGCGTCGCGTCGACCCGCTCGGCGAGTACCCGGCCCTCGGCCGCGTCGAGCGACACGGTTTCGGTTCCCGGATCGAGGTCGAGCGACGCGATCGCGTCGTGGGCCGCCGCAGGCGATGCGAGATCGCGGAACTGCTTGCGCTCGCTCATATTTCTGCCTCCCAGTGTTCGACCGCAACGGTCTCACCCGCTGGAATCCCCTCACGCTCTTCGGCGACGACCACCCAGCCGTCAGCGAGCGCGACGCTCGACAGCACGCCCGCGCCGCTCGTCCGCGTCGGAACGGCCGTCGGCGTGTCGTCGCCCTCCTCTCGTAGCTCGATCCGTGCGTGGGTTCGGACGCCAGGTTCGCTGGGGATCTTTCGATCGAGGTGCGCCTCGGTCGTCGGATGGGACCGGACCGAGTGGTGGCCGACGTGCCGAAGCGCGGGTCGAAGCAGTTGGACTGCGGCGACGATACACGAGACCGGATAGCCTGGGAGCATCAAAACTGGTGTGTCCGCGACGACCCCGAATCCTGTGGGATGGCCGGGTTTGCACGCGACACCGTGGACCAGCACCTCGCCGAGGTCGTCGACGATCTCGGGAACGAGGTCGCGCTCGCCGACCGACGAACCCCCAGTCGTCACCACGAGGTCCTTCGTCAGATCGCGCTCGATCGCCGCCCGAAGCGCCGCGCGGTCGTCGGTCACGACGTCGCGGTAGGTCGCCCGTCCGCCCCAGCGCTCGACGTACCGTGAGGTCGTGAGACCGTTGGTTTCGACGACTTCACCGGGGTCGGGGTCGGCTTGCACGAGTTCCTCGCCCGTCGGTATCACCCCCACGGTCGGGCGATCGTACACCGAAACCTCGTCGATGCCGACCGACTTCAGCAGACCAAGGTCCGAAGGCCGGAGCCGATGGCCCGGTTCGTAGAGGCACTTTCCCGACTGAACGTCCTCGCCGACCGGTGCGACGTTCTCGCCGGCGGCGACCGGATCGAGTACCTCGATCTCGTCACCGACCGTCTCGACGTGTTCGACCATCACGACCGCATCGGCCCCGTCCGGGAGTTCGCTGCCGGTGTGAACCCGCATCGCGGTGTCGGGATCGTCGATCGCATCCCGTCGGAGGACGGCAGGCGAGCGCCGACTCGCATCGAACGTGTCGGTGGCCCGAACCGCGAACCCGTCCATCGCCGCACGCGGGTAGTGCGGCACGTCCCGCTCGCTGACGACCGGCTCGGCGAGCACACGGTCGTCGGCGGCGACGAGGCCGACCGATTCGACCCGCTCCGTGGGTTCGGCCCGGTCGAGCAGCCGTTCGCGCGCCGTTTCGAGCCGAGTGAGCCGTTTGAACCCGCTCTCGCGGACGTCGTTCATACCACTCCTAACCGGGCGGGTGGGCAAAAACGTGTGCCGGAACGGTGGCGAGGAAAGACGGTGAGAACGACTGGTGGCAGTGATCGAATGGAGAGCCGGGAGAACGAGCGCTTCAGTGGAGACCGGCGACGACGATGGTCTCGGGACGGATGACGAACTCCGGGACCCGCGTCGAGCCGGGCTGGCCGGGATCGAACGCGAGACTGGCGGAGCCGCCGTGGTCGGCGCGGAGTTCGACCCGGACGGTGCCGACACTGCCGGCCGTGGCGGTGACGGTACGCTGACTGTCGCCGTCGACGGTGGGCGAATCGTCGACGAGGACGCCATCGCCGGCAGCGATACACACGTCGAGCGCGTGATCGGTGTCGTCTTCGTTGCGGAGGAGGACGGTCGGCGGTTCGGTGGCGGTGGGCTGTGGGCCGGCGGCGGCATCACCTTCGACCCTGGGCTCGGGACGGGTCTTCGTCATCTATCCGAAGATAGCACCTCCCCAATATGAACCATGTGGACCGTTACCGACCGTTCCCGATCGTTCAGCACTGTTTCGGACTGTTTCACGGCGTCTCAGACGTGAAATCGGGCCGTTGGTAGGGTGTCGGTGACCGCTATCGGGGGGTTTTTCGCCCCGGCGTTCCACGGTTTCCCCATGTCCGCGCTGCGCGATGCGTTGGGCGACCTCCCGGACCCAGTGTTCGCCGACCTGCTGGAGTCCGAGGCGGCGTATCTCCTCGTCATCGATCTTCCGGGTGTCGGCAGCGAGACGCTCGATGTCCGACTCGACGGGGCGCGTCTTCGGATCGAGGCCCGGCGCGAGAAGGACCTCCCGATGGCGTTTCGGTATCTCGACGAGGACCGGCCGCTCTTCCTCGACGCGGAGCTCCCGCTGCCGCCGGACGTCGCCGGGACGGGCGCGGAGGGGACGCTCGATCGGGGCACCCTCACGCTCCGGCTCCCGAAGCGCGACGCCACCGAGGCGACGTCGATCCCGATAGCGGTCGGCGGGAGCGAGTCCGACGAGCTGTGACGGGGCACACGCTGTGAACCTCCGTGCGTACGGCCGGTTCTTCGTCGTCTTCCGCCAGTTCCTCCCGCTGATCGTCGCGTACCTTCGGGACCGCCGACGATACTTCCTGTTCGGCGGGCGGCGTGAGGTCACGAGCACGATGCGACGCGAACGCGCGCGTGTGCTGCTCGATTCGCTGTTGACACTCGGCCCGACGTTCATCAAGCTCGGCCAGCTCCTCTCGACGCGGCCCGACGTCCTGCCACCAGAGTACGTCGCGGAGTTCTCGAAGCTCCAGGACGAGGTCCCCCCTGCGGAATGGGCCGAGGCCGAACCGGTGGTCGAGGAAGAGCTGGGATCGGTCGACGAGGCGTTCTCGGCGTTCGACACCGACGCGATATCCGGTGCGAGCCTCGGTCAGGTCTACCGGGCGGAGCTAGAGGGCGAGCCGGTCGCGGTCAAGGTCCGTCGACCGGACATCGAATCGCTGATCGAGGCCGATCTCCAGGTCATCAAGTGGAGTCTGCCCGTCCTCATCCGGTTCATCGGCGAGGCGCGCTCGTTCTCGCTCGAAACGCTGGCCGAGGAGTTCGACAAGACGATCCACGAGGAGATCGACTACACTCGGGAGGCACGGATGCTCCAGGAGATCCGGGAGAACTTCGCGGGCGACGACACGATCCGCATCCCGAACGTGGTCGAGAGTCACTCCACCCCCCGCGTGCTCACGATGGAGTACGTTCCCGGGACCAAGATCACCGCGGTCGACGAGCTCGATGAGATGGGGATCGACCGCACCAAGCTGTCGGAGCGCCTCGAACGGGTCTACCTCCAGATGATCGTCGACGACGGCGTGTTCCACGCCGATCCCCATCCCGGCAACCTCGCGGTCGAACCCGACGGCACGCTCGTGTTCTACGACTTCGGGATGAGCGGTCGGGTCGACGACTACATCCAGAGCAAGATCGTGGAGTTCTACATCGGGATCGCGAACCAGGACATCGACGCGATCCTCGACGCACTGGTCGAGATGGGCACCCTCAGCCCGACCGCCGACCGCGAGACGATGGGCAACGTGATGGAGCTCGCGATACAGGACATCCGGGGCGAGGAGGTCGACCAGTACCGCGTTCAGGAGGTCGTCGGGCAGGTCGAGGACACCATCTACGAGTTCCCGCTCCGGCTGCCCGCGAACCTCGCCCTGGTCCTTCGTGTCGCGACCGTCGTCGAGGGGGTCTGTGTCACGCTCGATCAGAACTTCGATTTCATCTCGGTCGCGACCGACTACCTCGTCGAGGAGGGGTATCGTGAGGAAGGGATCAAGCAGTTCCTCGAACAGCGCGGCACGGAGGTCACCGACCTCGCCGAGGCCACGGTGCGAACCCCGCCGAAACTCGAACGTGCGCTCGACGGACTCAACCGGGGCGATCTCACTGTACACGCCGATCTCGACGACACCGACGGCCTGTTCGAATCGCTCGCGAACCGCCTGGTCTTCGGCCTCCTGCTGACGGCGGGCGTGCTTTCGGTGGCGATACTCTACGCGTTCGCGACGCCGTTTGCGACTGCGGTCGCCGCGACGTTCTCGGTGGGAATTGCACTCTTGTTGTACCGGTCGTTCCGCAGCCGACAGCGGCTCCAGGCCACGCCGGAGTTCACTCGCCAGAGCCTGCGCCAGCGTCGCGGACAGGACACGGACTCCGTGACCGAAGGTGACGGCGCGACCGACACCATGGCCGAGCGCGATACCGGGGACGAAGAGGCAGGGCCGATCGGCACACCGATCGACGTCGAGCGAGAGCCCGACGACCGATAGTCGGTAGTCGGATGGAGAGAAGTGCGTCAGCCGCGATTTGAACGCGGGTCATCAGCATGGGAAGCTGAGGTGATACCAGGCTACACCACTGACGCGCATCCGGGAGGACGTGCTTCGACGACATAAATCACCCGAACTCGTGCGCTGTGGCGGGGAAGATGCGGGGAGATCAGAGCTCGACGCGTTCGACCAGCTGTTCGTCGGCGCTGTGGGTCGTGACGGCGACGATCCGGATGTGGTCTTCGAGACCGGAGTCGGTGAGTTTGGCCTTCAGGAGCGTGTCGACCTGGTAGACGCCGGCAGCGTCGGTCATCTCGATCTCGACGAGGACGGGCGCACCGTCGCCGGTTTCGAGCGAGACCTCCTGGATCGCCTGACTCGACACGGTGTTGATCCCCCGCCCGCCCTGCTCGTAGGGTTTGCGCGAGCGGCCGTGTTCCATGTCGAGCGCGTCGGCGACCCGGACGACGCCCGCCTCCAGGGTCAGCGGCGTCTCCGGAGTGTGATGGCAGAGGATCGCGTGGAGGACTTCGCCCTTGACACGGACGCGGGCTTCGGTGTCGTAGAACCCGAACTCGGGGAGGACCCGATCGAGCACGTCGGCGGCGAGCGGGATCGAGTAGTAGGGGTGCTCGTCGCGGTGGACGACGTGGCCGATGTCGTGGAGCGTGGCGGCGAGTGCGATGATCACGGGCTCGTCGGCTTCGTCGAGACCCTGATCGGCTGCGCCGTTGAACTGGACGCTGCCGGCCTTGAGCAGGTCGTACAGACAGAGCGCACGGTTGCGCACGATCGAGATGTGTTTCGCTCCGTGGTCGTTGTAGCGCTTGCGCGCGACCGGGTTGACGTTCTGGGCGTCGAGGTACGCCTGGATCTCGGGGTCGCTTTCGACGAGATCGAGCACCTCGTTGACCCGTTCGTCGGGGAACGCGTGGTCGTTTTCGGGGGCGTAGACGCGACCGCTGTTCGCGGTGCCGGCGGTGTCACTCATCGGACGGCGTTCGATGGCTGGAAGGAAAACTGATGGGGTCGTGTGCTGCGGTGAATGATCGAGACGGTACAGCGCCGCACCGATCGGCGAGGGCGAGCGTCTCGGCGAGGTCGCCGTTCGCGAGCAGTGTGGTGAAATCGGGGGCCGTGTCGCCGATATCGGCCACGAGCCGGGTAGACGTGACGAGCGCAAAACGCTTCCTACCCGAGCAAAAAGCCTATATTACACAGTTCGTAAGCTATGACCACGATGTTCGGAGCCATACTCCAGATACCAGGCATTCCCGGCGGGCCGGAGGTGTTGATCATTCTCGTGATCATCGTCTTCCTGTTCGGGGCGAACAAGATCCCCGAACTCGCTGGCGCACTCGGCGAAGCCCGCGGCGAGTTCGAGCAAGGACGATCGGAAGTCGAGAACGAACTCGAAGACATGCAGGACGTCGCCCAGAGCGACGCCACTTCGGAGACGGCAAACGCCGCGAACGAGGCCAGTTCGGGGGGCGACGCGGTCGATCACAACCCGCCGGAAGTCAACGAGAAGAACACCGAAGTCGAGAGCAACTAACAACACAACGGTTTTTCCCACCCGCCACTTCGCCCCGCCGGGGCGTGTGGCCTAGCGGATAGGGCGAGAGGTTCCTAACCTCTCGATCGCGGGTTCGAATCCCGTCACGCCCGCTTCGCGGCCGTGACGTACTCCCACTCGCTACGCTCGTGGGAGTCCCGCCACGCCCGCTGTCGTGTTGCGAACGGACGTGAGCAACCGACAGCGTACCGTGCGAGATTCGAAGCAGGGAGAGCGCAGTCTCGCGACCGACGGGAGCGAGGAAGCGATCGACCGGGGTTCGAATCCCGCGCACGAACCTTTTTACTGCGGAGGGATTGCGCTCGCTCACTACGTTCGCTCGCGCAACCCTCCTTGCAAAAACGTTCACCGGAGCGGCGTAGCCGCTCCGAGCCCTCGTTCGCTTCGTCTTCGCGCGGCGAAGCCGCGCGAACGGCCCGTGGGACCTTCGATCCCACGCTGCTCACGAGGACATGAAAAACCCCCGCTCGCGCCCGCTGGGCGCTCGCCGTGAGCGACCGCAGGGAGCGAACGAGAGCCAGAGAGACGCGGAGCGTCTCTCGTGAACCGCGCTCGCTCCGCTCGTGCGGACGCTGCGCTCTCCGCAACCGCCCCGCACAGCACCGCCCGAGCCCTCGGCCCCTCACTTCGTTCGGGCCTCGCCCTCGATCCACCAGGACTGCACCGCCACCACTACAACTGCACCGCCGCCACCACGACCGCTCCGCCACCGCAGCTGCACAGCGGCCGCCCACACGAACCGCTTCGTGGTCCTCGATAACGTGCCAGAACCCTCCGAACATCCCCGGAATAATCGAATATTTCAGTCTCCATCGCGGATTCCACGATAGTGGCGGAAACCGACGGCGGCTCGCTGAGCCTCTTCAGAAATCGGGAGTTCGTCGCGCTCGCGAGCACCGCGTTCGCGCGCTCACAGGCGTACTCCACCATCCTGATCGCGCTCGCGCTGTACGCCGACCAGTTCGGGACCACTGGTACTGTGGAAGGGCTGTTCGGCACGGCATTCGCGCTGGTCCAGCTCCTGATCGTCCTCCCGCTCGGGCGACTGATCGACACCCACAACGCGAAACGCTTCCTGCTCGCCGGCCTGGTGCTCAACGTTCTCGTCTTCGTCGGATTCTCGCAGGTCGGCGACGTTTCCGGTGTCATCCTGATGCGCGTGGTCCAGGGCTTCGGCGCGAGCGTCCTCTGGATCACCGGCTCGGCGGTCGTGGGCGAACTCAGCCCGAGCGAGGAGCGCGGGAAGTGGCTCGGGACCTACAACCAGGTCGGGGCGTTTTCGAGCCTCGCTGGCGACCTCGTCGGCGGCCTCCTGCTCTACGTCTACGGGTTCTCCCTGACCTACGCCGTTCTAAGTGTCGTCACCATCGGCGCGACGGTCGCGGTCTTCTTCTTCCTCCGGGACAACCCCGGCGGGCGGACCGACCCCGAGGCAGCCACCGGCGTCGAGACCCTCCGCAGACTCATGGACCGGACCGCGATCCGCGCGCTCGTCGTCCTCCGGCTCGGCCTCAGCTTCGGCAAGATGGCGGTCATCATCTTCCTCCCGATCTACGCCCGGACCGAGTTCGGGATGAACCCCTTCCTCGTCGGGATCGTGCTCGCGGGTGGCAAACTCACGAAATCCCTCCTTCAGGGCCGCGTCGGCAGCTACACCGATCGAGTGGGCCACAAACACCAGTTCGTGATCGCGGGCGCACTGGTGTACGCGCTCGGCGCGGCGATCATCCCGCTGGCCGAGTACGCAGGCGCGGTGTTCCCCACCCTCTCGACGAATGCGTTCGGTGGGTTCACGCTCGTGCCGGCCTTTTTCGTGCTATTCAGTGCGTTCGCGGTGATCGGGATCGCCGACAGTCTCCGGCTCCCCGCAAGCATGGCGCTGTTCGTCGAGGAGGGCGAGCACTTCGACGCGGTCGCGGCGAGCCTCTCGCTGCGCTCGATCGGGTGGAAGGTCGGCCAGGTCGCCGGTCCCTTCACTGTGGGCGCGATCTGGGACGCGACGGGCGTGTTCGTCGCTTTCCTGACGGCCTCGGGGTTCATCGTGGTTGCCACCGGCGTGTTCGCCGCACTCTACAGCCTCGATCCCGCACCGAGCGCGACACCCACGCCGGGCGACTGATCTGCCGGAATCGCACCAGCGAGGACCTTGCCCAGCCGAAGCCAACACGCTTAATCGCCCGCCGACCCATTGTCCGGTAGTGTCGCTCGCGATTTCTACGACCGATCTCGAAAAAAGCTATGGCGACGTGCAGGCGCTCGACGGGCTCTCGCTGTCGGTCGAGCGGGGCGAGTTCTTCGGCCTCCTCGGCCCGAACGGCGCGGGCAAGACCACGTTCATCAACGTTCTCGTCGGGCTCGTCCGGAAATCCGGCGGCGAGGCCAGCGTGTTCGGCCACGACGTCAAGGACGAGTACCGCGAGGCCCGTGACCGGATCGGCCTCGCGCCCCAGGAGTTCAACGTCGACCGGTTCTTCCCGATCCGAGAAGTCCTGATCCACAAGGCAGGTTATCACGGGATTTCGACCGAGGAAGCGGGTCGGCGCGCCGACGAGGCACTCCGAACGGTGGGAATCTACGACAAGCGCGAGACGCGCTTCGACTGGCTCTCCGGCGGGATGAAACGCCGGTTCATGCTCGCCCGCGCGCTGGTGTCGGACCCCGACCTCCTGATCCTCGACGAGCCCACCGCCGGGGTCGATGTCGAACTCCGTCGGGATCTCTGGGAGATCATCACCGATCTCAACGACGACGGCACGACGATCCTCCTCACCACCCACTACATCGAGGAGGCCGAACGCCTCTGTGACGAGGTCGCGATCATGGACTCGGGGCAGAAGGTCACGGTCGCGAGCCCCGACGAGCTGATGGCCCGCGGCAACGACACCATCAGACTCCAGCTCCGCGAACCACCCGCGAAAGCTCCCAATATCGACAACGAACGGGTCGTGAACGTCGATCTCGACGGCGACACCCTCGTGATCACGGCTCCACAGGGTGGCGAGGTCGCGCCCGATCTCATCCGCCAGCTCGATCGCCAGGGCCACACCGTGGTCGACATCGACATCTCTCGAACCTCGCTCGAAGAGGTGTTCGTCGAGCTGACCAGACGCGACGAAGCGGACGAAACCGACGGGACCGATCGGGCCGACGAAACGGAATCGCCGGAGGCCTCGATATGAGCGTCGTCTCGACCGGTCTGCGAACCCTCGTCCACCGCGAGATCCTCCGGTTCGTCCGCCGGCCCCGGAACACGTTCCTGCCGCCGCTGATCACCAACGTGCTCTACTTTTCGGTGTTCGGGGTGATCCTCGGTGCGCGCGTCGGCTCGATCGAGGGCGTCGATTACATCCTCTACATCCTCCCGGGACTGATCGTGCTCGGCGTGATCGCGAACGCCTTCGAGAACGCCTCGTTTTCGATCTTCCACGGCCGCTGGAACGAGTACATCCACGAGATTCAGACCTCGCCGCTCTCCTACACCGAGATGGTCGGCGCGTACGTGAGCGCGAGCGCGCTCCGCGGCATGATCATCGGCGTGCTCATCGCGCTCGTCGGCGCTGTCATGATCCCGCTGACCATCGGGACGGGCGTCGGGCTCGCGAACCCGGTCTACGCGGTCGCGTTCGTGCTCGTGATCGCGGTGCTGTTCGCTGGCTTCGGCGTGATGGGCGGGCTCTGGGCACGCGACTTCGATTATCTCACCGTGCTGAACCAGTTCATCATCCGTCCCCTCGTGTTCTTCGGTGCGGTGTTCTATCCGCTCGACGCGCTTCCACCCGTGTGGCGAACGGTCTCGCTGGTGAACCCGATGGTCTACATGGTCGACGGGGTGCGATACGGCTTCCTCGGGATCGCCTCGATCGAGCCAAACGTTTCGCTCGCCGTGCTCGGCGGTGCGGCCGCAGTGGTCGTCGCGATCGATGTCTGGCTGTTCCAGCGTGGGTACGGACTAACCGAGTAGGTCGTCCTCGAACTCGAATGGACACTCGAAGGGCGACCGAACGAATCGTCGAGCGTCAAGAAAGCGATTGCACCAGCCGAGAATCGAACTCGGATCATGGGCTGTCTTCACCCGAACGGGGACCGTCCGCGTATGGAAGGCCCAGGTCTTGCCATTAGACCACTGGTGCGCATTCGAGTTTCTCTCGGCGGCGACTAAGGACCTTTCCCTTTAGTCGCCCACCACGGCGTAGCAGTTTCCCGCTTCTTCGAAGGTTCGCTCGATTCCGAGCGCGCTTGTGCGTAGGTCCCGTTCGAACTCGTCCGGGTCGTAGATGTGGTAGTATCGCGGAACGGTCTCGCCGCCGGGCAGCGTCCAGTCGACGGTCGTATCGAACCCCTCCTCCCGGTCGAACGTCTCGTGGGTCGTGCTCCACGCGCTCACGAGGGCGCGCCCACCCGGTGCGAGCACGTGCGAGAGTTCGTCGAGACTCGCGATGCGTGCGTCGCGGGTCGGGAGGTGGTGGATCGTGGCGATGTACACCGCGAGGGCCACGCTGTTGCTGGCGAGCGGGAGGTGGGTTGCGTCGGCCTGACAGAGTTCGATTTTGCCGTCCACCTCCTGGACCCGCTCGCGTGCGGTGTCGAGCACCGTGCGGCTCGCGTCGATCCCCACGACCCGCTCCGTTCGGTCGGTCAGCAGGGCGGCGTGGCGCGCGTTCCCACAGCCGAGATCGAGTCCCCAGGTCGCGTCGGTCGCGGGCGTCGCGCGCTCGACGAACCGCTCGACCGCCGGCCACGGGTGTGCACGCGTCTGGGCGAAGTGGCTCCCGATCCGGTCGTAGGTTTCTCTGACGCCGCGGCGCGTGGGCGAATCGTCGTCCATCGAGTGAGTCGCGTTCGGTCCCCGCCCACCTCAACCGTTCGGCTCGGCGATTCTCGGCTGGGCGGTCGCCCACCGATCGGCCACACCGGCGTTACGTTCATGACGCCGGGCGTCGTAGGCGAGCCATACCGAATGAGGCGCGAGTACTTCGACCTCCACGTCAGCAACACCGACTGGGTGGCGGTGGACGGCCAGCCGGCGAAACCCACCCTCACCATCGACTTCGACGGCCCGAGCGAGGTGCTCGAGGAGCGACTCGCGGGAACCGACGACCTCGTTGCCGCCGACGAGACCGACGTCAACTACCGCCTCCACGCCGACGATGGTGACGGTGTCCTCAGCGTCACCAACCGCATCACCGGCGATTTCGTGCTCGAACTCAACGCCGATTCGGATGGTGTGCTCGGGTTCATCCGGGCGGCGCGCGCCTACGGCGAGGCGACCGACGACGAGGGGCGCTACCAGATGGTCGTCCGCTTCGAGGGCCGTGACGTGCTCACCCAGGACAAGACGACGTTTCTCGTGTACAATAGCGAAGGAAATCTCGTGCGCCAGCACAGTCTGATCCCCGGCGGCGTCGAGCTCTAAGCCAGGACCGTCGGCGGAAACCACCCGCCATAAATACCGCCCGTTCGATCCTCGACCATGACTCTCTTCGGTACCGCGGGTATCCGCGGTGACGTCCGCGAGCGCCTCACGCCCGAGCTCGCGCTCGCGGTCGGCCGGGCCGCCGGAACCGACGCTGTCGACCAAGACGGTCAGCCGGTCGAGTTCGTGATCGCCCGTGACGGCCGCGAGACCGGCCCGGCGCTCGCGGCGGCGCTCGAAGCCGGCCTCGAAAGCGCGGGGGCGACGGTCCGACGGGCAGGGGTACTCCCGACGCCAGCGCTCGCCTTTGCCTCGCGCGGCCGTCGCGGCGTGATGGTCACAGCGAGTCACAACCCACCGACCGACAACGGGCTGAAGCTGTTCGAAAACGGCGAGGAGTACGGCGACGACGCCGAAGCCCGGATCGAGGAACGCGTCGAGGAGGACGGGTCGCCAACGGCGTGGCACGAGTGGGGCGACACCGAACGGATCGGCCCGCTCACGGGCTATCGTGACCGCATCGCGGACTACGCCGCAGGCCACGGGGCGGCGCTCGACGGGATGGAAATCGTCGTCGACTGCGGCAACGGGATGGCGAGCCGCGCGACCCCGCAGGTGCTCCGCGCGCTCGGGGCCGACGTGGTGGCGCTGAACGCGAACGTCGACGGCCACTTCCCCGCCCGCGGGAGCAAGCCCACGCCCGAGACGCTCGGCGATCTTCAGGTGTTTCTCGACGACAGCGACGACGGCGACGGAGCCGCGGCCAACGAGACCGATGGACCGACGCTCGGGATCGCCCACGACGGTGACGCCGATCGGGTCGTGTTTCTCGACGAAACGGGCGAGATCGTCCACGAGGACACCATCGTGGCGATCCTCGCCGAGCACTACACCCGCGCGAGCGACGCCGACGACCCGGTGGTGGTGACCACGCCGAACGCCTCCTCACGGATCGACGAGCGGGTCGCGGCGGCCGGCGGCCGAGTCGAGCGCGTCCGATTGGGAGCGCTCCACGTCGGGATCGCGGCGGTGCGCGAGGCGGGCGACGCCGACACGTCGGTGGTCTTTGCGGCCGAACCGTGGAAACACATCCACACCGCCCTCGGGCCGTGGATCGATGGTGTGGCGAGCGCTGCGGTGTTCTCGCGGCTGGTCGCCGGTCGGAGCCTCGCCGCGCTCCGCGAGCCGATCGCCGAGCGCCCCTACCGGAAGGTGAGCGTCGACTGTCCCGACGATCGAAAGGACGCGGTGATGGAGCGCCTCGCGACGACGCTTCCCGAGGCGTTCCCGGACGCCGCTGTCGAGACCGAACACGGCGTCCGGCTCGATCTCGACGAGGGGTGGGTGCTCGTCAGACCGAGCGGTACCGAACCCAAAGTCCGGGTGTACGCCGAGAGCGAGCAGGTCGAAGAGCTCCGCGAACGGGCGGTGGCGACGGTCGAGACGGCCGTCGAAGACTGAGCGTCGAATCCGCGAAAATCGTTTTCAAGGTTTTCTACGATGGGATCGCCCCGACGGCATCCGGTATTCCGACGATCGCCGTCGCGTTCTCACTGCTGCCCTCCGCATCCGAACCGATCTGCTTGCGCCGGACGGGCGTCTCCCGTCGACTTCTCGGAGGCGTCGGTCGGCGAGTGAACGATGCTGGGCGACACCCACACGTGTCCGTCGATGTCGCTATGCGAACATCGCCGGCACCGTCGGTGGTCCCGAATGAACGATACACTTATTCCACTACGACAGTGGTTCATGGCATGCGCACGAGTCCGGACAGACGACGATTCCTGCAGATCACTGGAGCAGCCGGTATCGCCGGTCTTGCGGGCTGTACGAGCGGCGGTGGTGGAAGCGGTTCGGGCAACGACTCCGGTGGGTCGAACGATTCAGGAGGATCGAACGGGTCCGGTGGCAACGGCTCGAACGCGACCGGGAACGCGAGCGGCGGGTCGGGTAGTGGCTCCGACATGAACGTCGGGATGGTGTACGCGAAGGGTGGCCTCGGCGACAAGTCGTTCAACGACTCGGCCAACCGCGGCGTCAAGCGGGCCGCCAACGAGATCGGCGTCAGTTTCAACAACGCTCAGCCGGAGCAGAACTCGGATTTTCCGACGTTTCAGCGCCGGTTCGCCCAGCAGACCAGCCCAGCCTACGACCTGATCTGTTGTATCGGGTTCGCACAGGTGAGCGGGCTTCAGGACGTCGCTCCCAACTTTTCCGACCAGAACTTCATGCTCGTCGACGGTGTGGTCGAGGAGCCGAACGTCGCGAGCTACACGTTCAAAGAACACGTCGGATCGTTCCAGATCGGCCACCTCGCGGGTCTGCTCACGACACGTGAGATGAGCGCGGGTGCGGGCGAAACCAACCCCGAAAACGCGACGCTCGGGTTCGTCGGTGGCGAGGAAGTCCCGCTGATCAAGAAGTTCCAGGCCGGGTTCGAGGCAGGTGCGAAACACGCGAACGAGGAGGCGAACGTGCGGGTCGCGTACACCGGTTCGTTCTCCGATCCCGGTGCAGGCAAGGAGGCCGCGGTCTCGATGTACGACAACGGCGCGGACATCGTCTACCACGCCGCCGGTGGGAGTGGTATCGGCGTGTTCCAGGCCGCCCAGGGACAGGGCCGGTACGCCATCGGTGTCGACTCCGATCAGTCGAAGAGTTCGCCGAATTTCTCCGACGTGATCCTCGCGAGCATGGTCAAGAAGGTCAACAACGCCGTGTTCAGGTCGATCGAGAACGTCGCCAACGACAGCTTCAACGGCGGGAGCGTGACGACCCTCGGTCTCGAAGGGAACGGCGTCGAGGCGGTCTACGGCCAGGAACTCGGCTCGGAGATCCCCGAGGAGGTCAAACAGTCCCTCGAGGAGTCCCAGGAGAAGATCATCGCGGGCGACATCTCGGTGCCACAAAAGCCCGGCCAGGGCGAGTGAGTGGCCGACGAACGATTCATGCCACGGACGACGTGGGAGATCCGATGACGAACGCAGTCGAACTCCAAGAGATCACCAAGCGCTTCCCGGGAGTGATCGCCAACGATGACGTCTCGCTCGCGGTCGAACCCGGCACCGTACACGCGCTGCTCGGCGAGAACGGCGCGGGCAAGTCGACGTTGATGAACGTGCTCTACGGGCTCTACGAACCCGATGCGGGCACCATCGAGCTCGACGGACAGTCCAGAACGTTCGACTCGCCACGGGACGCCATCGATGCCGGAATCGGGATGATCCACCAGCACTTCATGCTCGTCCCGCCGATGTCGGTGGCCGAGAACGTCGTGCTCGGCCACGAGCCGAAAAAGTGGGGCGGGCTCGCGACCGACCGGAACCAGGCGAGCGACGCGGTTCGGGAGCTCGCCGAACGCTACGGGTTCGCGGCCGACCCCGACGCGACGGTCGAAGACATCAGCGTCGGCGAACAGCAGCGCGTCGAGATTCTGAAGGCGCTGTATCGGGGTGCCGACGTGTTGATCCTCGACGAGCCCACGGGCGTGCTGACGCCACAGGAGGTCGAGGAGCTGTTCGCCGTGTTCGAGGAGCTGACGGCGGAGGGGAAGACACTGATCTTCATCACCCACAAGCTCGGCGAGGCGATGGAGGCTGCCGACGAGATCACGGTGCTCAGAGACGGCGTGAACGTCGGCACCGTAGATGCGGACGCCACCACCCGCGAGGAGCTCGCGGAGATGATGGTCGGCCGTGAAGTCGTGCTCGATGTCGACGCCGGCCCCGCCGATCCCGGCGATAGCGTCCTCTCGGTCGACGGCCTCTCAGTTCATGGCGAGCACGGCGCGAGGCACGTCACAGATACGGGGTTCACGGTGCGCGAGGGCGAGATCTTCGGCATCGCGGGCGTCGACGGCAACGGCCAGTCCGAACTCATCGAGGCGATCACCGGGCTCCGGGTACCCGACGCCGGCACCGTCGATCTCGACGACGAGGATATCACCCGGGTCTCGCGAAGCGGCCACATCGACCGCGGGATGGCCTACGTCCCCGAAGACCGCCAGGAACGCGGTCTCGTGATGGAGTTCGATCTCACCGAGAACGGCGTGCTGGGAAGTCAGCACACCCCGCCGATCGGCGGCGGCCGGATCGACTGGAACGGCGCTCGCGGCCACGCCACGGACATCATCGAGGAGTACGACGTCCGGCCGCCGGAACCGGCGGCGGCAGCCCACTCGCTCTCGGGTGGCAACCAGCAGAAGTTCCTGGTCGGCCGTGAGTTCGAACGCGATCCCGACGTCGTGGTGGCGACCCACCCCACCCGAGGAGTGGACGTCGGCTCGACCGAGTTCATCCACGACCGCTTGCTCGAACTCCGTGATGCGGGCGTCGCCGTCCTTCTGGTATCGGCGAACCTCACGGAGGTCCGGGGACTGTCCGACCGGCTCGCGGTGATGCACGACGGCCGGTTCGTCGACGTCGTCGATCCCGATGCGGTCACCGAGGAGGATCTCGGCCTCCTGATGGCGGGCGAACAGCTCGCAGAGCGCGAGTCCGCCGACGTGACGGCCGATGGCAGTCAGCAGGACGACGTGTCACGTGACGACGAGACCGGTGCGGAGCAGCGCTCGACCGGAGGTGAGCGATGAGCCGCCGGGATGACATCGAAGACGGACTCGCACGGCTGGTGGCGGCGTCGTGGGTCGAGCGGCTGCTGTTGAGCCTCGCGGCGCTCGCGGCGTCGATCGTCGTCGGCGGCGTCATCGTGGTGGTGTCGGGAATGGCGGCGACATGCGAGGAGCCGGCGTTCGCTTTCTTCGGGCCGACGTCGTGTTACGATCCGGTCGGCGTGTACGTCCAGCTGTTCCAGGGCGCGATCGGGAACGTCCTCGCCGATCCCTTCAACTTCCAGATCGCACTCACGCTGAAGGAGACCACGCTGCTCGTCTTTACTGGACTGTCGGTCGCGGTCGCGTTCCGCGCCGGCCTCTTTAATATCGGCTCGCAGGGCCAACTCGTGGCTGGCGCGCTCGCGACCGCGCTCGCGGTGCTGTTCGCCGCCCCGCTGGTGCCCGCCGGACTCGGCACGATCGTGCTGGTGCCGCTCGGCGTGATCGCGGGCGCGATCGTCGGCGGCCTCTACGGCGCGATTCCAGGAGCGCTCAAGGCGTATGCCGACGCGAACGAGGTCATCACGACGATCATGCTCAACTTCGTCGCGGCCCAGGTCGCCTTCTTCCTCGTCTCGTCGTATTTCCCCGCGCCGGGGAGCCAGTCGGTCGAAACGCGAACCGTTCCGGGAGCGGCGGTGCTCGAATCCACACTGTTCGGCTCGGGCAGCAACTTCTCGGTGTTCGTGTTCGTCTTCGGGCTCGCGCTGGTCGCAGGGCTGTACTACCTGATCGAGCGAACCGCGTTCGGGTACGATCTCCGGACGAGCGGGCTCCAGCCCGAGGCCGCCGAGTACGGTGGCGTCGACGCCGATCGCACGATCGTGACAAGCATGGCGCTCTCGGGTGCGTTCGCGGGCATCGGGGGCGCGGTCTGGGTGCTGATGGTCACGGGACGCTTCACGGCCTCGGTTCCTTCGCTCGGGTTCGACGGCATCACGGTGTCGATCCTCGCGGGCAACAACCCTCTCGGCGTGGTGCCCGCGGCGCTGCTGTTCGGCGTGCTCAAAAGCGGGTCGCTCGCGCTCCAGCTCTCGGCCGAGTCGCCACCGAAACAGCTCGTGGGCGTGCTCCGCGGACTGATCATCCTGTTCGTGGCGATGCCGGAGTTCTTCCGGCTGCTCGGGAAACGATTCGTCACCACCGGCCGCGATCCCGTCGCGACTGACGGCGGTAAGCCCGTCGAAGACCGACGGTCCTCGCCGGACGAGCAAATCGAGTCCGGCGGTAGCACGGAGTTCGAGCGGACGGAGGGCGAACAATGAGTACCACCGAGCTTCGAAACACCGTCGCGGAGTACGGACCCCGGCGGCTGCTCGCCTACGGTGCTGGTGTGCTCCTCGCGATCGCGGTGGTCTACGGTGCAATCTTCCCGAACACGGCCGCCGGCGATCTCCTTCGAGTCGCACTGAGCGAGAGCACGCTGGGGGCCGCACTCCGGCTCGCGGTGCCGATCGTGTGTGCTGCGCTCGGCGGGATCTTCGCAGAGAAATCCGGCGTGATCAACATCGGGCTCGAAGGATTGCTGATCATCTCGGCGTTCACGGGCGTCTACGTCGCCGATGCGATCGGTTCGCTGGCGTTCCTGCCCGGGATCTGGGTCGGCTTCTTCGCCGGCGTGCTCGCGAGCACGCTGCTGTCGCTGCTGTTCGCGGTGGTCTGTCTGGAGTATCAGGCCGACCAGATCATCGCCGGGCTCGCGGTGTGGCTGATCGCGCTCGGGCTGGCCCCGTTCATCTCGCAGGTCGCCTACGGCAGCGTCAACACCGACAGCGTCGGCACGCTCGGGACATGGACGATCCCGGTGCTCTCGGAGCTCCCGTTCGTGGGATCCGTACTGTTCGATGCGAGCCCGGTGGTGTACATCATGCTGTTCGCGGTGGCCGGCTCGTGGTACGTCCTGAATCGCACGTCGTTCGGCCGGCACGTCCGTGCGAGCGGCGAGAACCCGAAGGCGCTCGACACCGCCGGCGTGAACGTCACCCGGACCCGGTACGTGGCCGTCACGCTCTCGGGCGTGCTCTCGGGGATCGGCGGCGTCGGGCTCTCGCTCGGCCAGGTCGGGCTGTTCATCGGTAACGGCCAGACGATGGTCAACGGCCGCGGGTTCATCGCGATCGTGGCCTACCTCTTCGGCAACTACAACCCGGTGGGAGCGTTCGGGGCCGGCGTGCTCTTTGCTGGTCTCGACGCGCTTCAGCTCCGTCTCCAGCAGATCCCGGCGTACGCAGTGCCGAGCTCGCTCGTCCAGACCATCCCGTACATCACGGTGATCATCGTGCTGGCGCTGGTCGGCCGAACTCGAATTCCGTCGGCGGCCGGCGATCACTACGAGTCGGGCGAGGACTAGAGACCCCCACTTTTTACAAGGGGTCCTCGGTCACTCGCTTCGCTCGCTCCCTCGAACCCCTTCCAAAAACCTGTTCTGCCGAACGAAGTAAGGCAGAGCTCGGAAGACGAGCGAAACGAGTCTTCCGGAGGACTGAAAACTCCCGCTCACTCGGCCTCCGGAAGAGCGGAGCTCTTCCGTGCTCTCGTTCGCCTCCGCCTCACGAGAACTTCGGCCTCGTTCGCGGTGAACCGCACTCGCTACGCTCACGGGTCACGTTGCTCCTCGTTCGTTTGGCGGCCCTCGCTGCGTCTGCTCACGGGCGGCGCGAGGCGACGGAGCCACCTCGAATCGCGGCGCGTAGCGCCGCCCACGCTCGTGCGGACGGTCCACATCCGCAACCGCACCGCCGAAGCCCTCGGCCGCGAGATGCAAGCGAAGCGAGCACCTCGGAACGAGCGAGCGGCGAAGCCGCGAGCGCCTCGCCCTTCATCCTCCAGGCACCGCCGCCGCTGCCACACCGCCACCGCTGCCACCGTCACAGCCTCGCGCTCGGTGGTTATTTCACGAACGAGAGCGAATCGCGGAGCATGGACGACGAAGACCTCGTCGCGGCCGCCCGCGAGGCCACGGCGAACGCCCACGTCCCGTACTCCGAATATCAGGTCGGCGCGGCACTCGAAACCGCCGACGGAACGGTGTTCACGGGCTGCAACATCGAAAACGCGAACTACTCGAACAGCCTCCACGCCGAGGAGGTGGCGATCGCCGAGGCCGTGAAAAACGGCCACGACGAGTTCGCGCAGGTCGCGGTGACGTCGAGCGAGCGCGACGGCGTGCTCCCCTGCGGGATGTGCCGCCAGACCTTCACCGAGTTCTGTGACGACGACTTTCGCGTGCTCTGTGACGAAGCGGACGAGCTCGCCGAGTACCGCCTCGGCGACCTCCTGCCCGACGCGATCACCGCCGAGACTCTGGGACGATGACCGGCGACAGCGAGGACCCGAACGACGAGGTGCAGTACCACCTCGGCGTCGGCGAGGACGACGTCGCCGACACCGTGCTCCTGCCTGGCGACCCCGAGCGCATCCCGAAGATCACCGGCGTGTGGGACGATGCGGCAATCGTGGCCGAACACCGCGAGTACCGCACCGCGACCGGCGAGCACCGGGGAACGCCGATCAGCACCACCTCAACGGGGATCGGCAGCCCCTCGGCGGCGATCGCGGTCGAGGAGCTCGCACGCGTCGGCGTGGACACCTTCCTCCGGGTGGGCTCCTGCGGCGCGATCCAGCCCGAAATGGAAGTGGGTGATCTCGTCATCACCTCCGGCGCTGTGCGCCAGGAAGGTACCAGCGAGGAGTACGTCCGCGAGGACTACCCCGCAGCGGCGGACGACCGCGTGGTGGCGGCGCTGGTCGCGGCCGCTGAACGCCTCGATTACGACTACCACGTCGGCGTGACCGCGAGCACCGACAGCTTCTACGCCGGCCAGGGTCGCCCCGGGTTCGAGGGGTTCGAGGCCGCCGGCAGCGACGAACTCGTCGAGAATCTCCAAGAAGCCAACGTCCTGAACATCGAGATGGAGGCGAGCACGATCTGCACTCTCGCGAACCTCTACGGCCTCCGGGCGGGCGCGGTCTGTACGGTGTACGCGAACCGCGTCACCGGCGAGTTCCGAACCGAGGGCGAGACCCGCGCCGCCGAGACTGCGAGTCTCGCATGCGCGCTGCTCGCCAAGATGGACGAGCGGGCGCGCGAGGCCGGGGCCGATCGGTGGTATCCCGGGCTTGGTATCGAGGCCGAGTAGCGGCGAAATCGACACCGCCGTAACGTGATGCGAACCGATCACCGACGACAGCGGTTTCCCGATTGAGAACCCTTTTCGATCCCGAGACCCTTCCTCCGATGTGGCGTCCCCGTTCGATGTCCTCCGAGTCGAGCCCGACGCGAGCGAGGAGGCGATCGAGCAGGCCTACCGCGAGCGGGTGATCGAGGCCCACCCGGACCACGGGGGTTCTCCCGAGGAGTTTCAACGTGTTCGGACGGCGTACAAGCAGCTCCAGGCGGGCTACGAGCCCGAAGTCGATACCGAGCCAGAACTCGAAGACGAGGAGAGTTACGAGCAGGCTGGCTCGCGGGTCGAGTACCTCAACTACGCGGTGCTCGACGACCACGGCTGGGATCTCGACGACGACGATCTCTTTGGGAAGGCCGCAGAGGGCGACCTCGACCACGAGGACTACGGCGAGTTCCTCGTCGAACCCCACGAGTCGTTGCTCGAAGCCGCCGAAAATCGCGGGTTCATGTGGCCCTTCGCCTGCCGCGGCGGCGCGTGTGCGAACTGTGCGGTCATCGTCAAGCAGGGCGAGCTCTCGATGCCCGTCAACAACATCCTCCCGCCGGAGATGATCGAGCAGGACATCCGGCTGTCGTGTAACGGTATCCCGGTCACCGACGAGATGCAGGTGCTCTACAACGTCAAACACCTCCCCGAACTCGAAGAGCTCCGGCTGCCGCCACGACCGTTCGAGCAGGCGTATCCGGGCGATTGAAACCGCGTTCGATCGGCGAGACACCGGCAACGTTAGAACGTCTTTTAATCGTTCACGAAGTCGTTTGCGGAGCGGTTGGCTGGTCCGGTGGACTCGAACGCTGGACCGGTGTAAAGAAAAGTTCGGTACGGTTCGTGGACGTTACTCGCGCCGTCGGCTTGCGAGCAACGCGGCTGCGAGCAGTGCAACGACGGCAACCACGGGACCGAATCCGGGGCCGAACGCACCGCTACCGCCCGAATCGCCGGAGCCGTTCGATTCGTTCGCGGCCGTTCCGTTTGTTCCGTTGGTTGCCTCGGTGGCGTCGTCAGCGGCCGTTTCTTCGGCGCTCGTCTCTTCAGCCGTCGTTTCCTCGGCACTCGTCACGTCGGCCGTCGTCATCCCATCGGCGGTCGTGCCGGTGGTGGCGTTGTCGGCCGCGTCGTCGTCGGTGGTCGCTGCGGTCGTGTTCGACCCGTCGGCAGCGCTGTCGTTCGTGCCGCCAGCGTTCTCGACGGTGACCTGAGCGATGTCGACGATCCGTCGGTCGCCCTCGGGCGTGAGCGCCGCGTCCTCTTGGCCATCCGAGGAAACGTAGTCGAACTCGCCGTTCTCGTTGGTGTCGGCGTGCACGACCGCTGTCAGCGACGCCGAGCTGTCGAGGGACTCGTCGAGTGCGATCCGGATGTTGTCGGACGTGCCAGGTTCGAGCAGGTACGACGCACCGACGACCTGATCGGTCTGGTTGCCGGATTGGCTGCTATCGTAGATGGCGACGAAGCCCTGTCGGGGGAGGCTCGCCGACGCGACGAGGAGCGACTCGCCGCTACTTTCCTGATCATCGAACGTGACGCTCGGACTACCCTCGACCGCCGCGTCGCCACCGCTCGTCGTGGTGTTGGTCGGTGATTCCTGTGGCTGGAGACCGTTCGTGGTGAGCGCACCCGCCATACCGGCGCTTGCCACCAGCAGCGCCGATAGGAGGGCAACAGTGAGTGTGCTCGTTCGCATACGGACCACCGTACAGAGTCGGGGCACATAAATGTGGAGATCGGGCCGGCGGGCCGACGGCCGGAGGCGGGTTCCCGGCCGGTGACTGCGCCGATGCCACAGTCCGGTACACCCGCGGGCTTATTCGGTTCGCTACCAATCGATCCACATGAGCGGCCCTGGTCTCGATCCGACCCAGCTCGATCGGTACTCCAGACACGTCATCATGGACGAGATCGGTCCGGCGGGCCAAGCCAAACTGCTCGACGCGCGCGTGCTCGTGGTCGGGGCGGGCGGGCTCGGCTCGCCCGCGATCCAGTATCTCGCCGCTGCGGGCGTCGGCGCGCTCGGGATCGCCGACGACGACATCGTCGAACGATCGAACCTCCAGCGCCAGGTCGTCCACGGCGACAGCGACGTCGGCCGGAAAAAAGTCGACAGCGCCGCCGACTTCGTCACGAGACTGAACCCCGATATCGATGTCGAGACTCACGATCTGCGCGTCGGCCCCGGCACGATCGCCGATCTCGTCGCCGACTACGATTTCGTTCTCGACGGGTCGGACAACTTCCGCACCAGATATCTCGTGAACGACGCCTGCACGCTCGCCGGCATTCCCTTCAGCCACGGCGCGATCTACCGCTTCGAGGGGCAGGTCACGACCTTCACCCAAGGATCGCCGTGCTATCGGTGTCTGTTCCCCGAAGCGCCGCCCGAGGGGACGGTGCCGGACTGTGCGACCGTGGGCGTTCTCGGTGCGCTTCCTGGGGTGGTGGGTTCGATTCAGGCGACCGAGGCCGCAAAGTATCTGATCGGTGTGGGCGAGACCCTCGACGGTCGGCTGCTGGTGTACGACGCGATGGACATGAATTTCGAGGAGGTGCCGATCGCACCGAACCCCGACTGCCCGGTGTGTGGCGAGGGAGGGATCGAGTCAGTCGGTGAAATCGAGTACACCGACTCGTGTGCGGTTGGATCAAGCTAAGTCGAATTAAGGAAATGTAATACCAAGGCTACTTCGTCTGATTTCATCCCTCATCTCTTTGATTAAATTGTTTCTTCCGCCAAAATCCATCTCATGTGACAGTATTTGTTCTAATGATTTTCGAACATAGCCTCGAGATTTTTCCAAACTGTCCTCTTTCAGTTCCCTGCGTCCGCCACCGTGAGCGACTCCCCATACACCGCTCCTTTCATCATACAATTCGGCAATATCATCGCGAATCCTCTCTTTAGATTCAGGATCAGTACCTAATAGGATGGCAACTCGCTGCGCTAAATCGCTTCTATGTAACCCTTCTTGACCAGAGTTTGCAGAATAGAGTGCCTCAAGTATGATTATCAAATCACTAAATGCCACTCGATCATTTCTCCTAACATAGCTTGAATTGAATTTCTCTATCGCCATACGCAAATTGGATTCCATCGACGAGAAATCCTTTGATTCGAGAATCCCATACATATTCAATAGTTTCTCTTCTTGATCGATTGTAAGGTCGCCCCATAATCTTGGCCGTACACGATTCTTTTCAATAGTACTTCGGATGCCTCGTAACCAGGGAGCTTTCGAGCGTTCGTAATGTGCGAAGTATACAGCGTTCCCTGAATGCGAGATTCGCATAGATGTGAGTATATTTTCGATCCGCTGTTTTGTTTCTCTACGTTTGCTCTGAGAGATGTCGGTATCTCTACCTTGCTCGGCAGATTTCTGTTTTGCAAACCGATACTCTATTAAACTTTGTGAGTTTGTCCAATGCATATGTTCTTCTTGATCTGAGGTTCCCAGAAAGAACTCTAAGTCTTCCGTTGTTGTGCGTCTGATGCATGTGTTCTTGTCTAACTTGATTGAATCACCATCAAATACTAATCCTGCCAAAGGTACAATAGCTGAAACTGATATCGAGTCACAATCAAGGCTAGAGATATAGTCCTTAAACTGTCTATCAAAATCCTCATCCAAAAAGGAAACAAGTGTGTTAGTACAAGATTTCTCAAAAAGGTCTACTAGAAATCCCAACAAAATCTTGTTTAATTCTCTGTTTGGCGAATGATATTCCACAATGCACTCATATTCCGAATAGAGATGTTCTCTCAATCGCTTGAATTGGCATAGTTGAGTGACTGTTTCCCTACAATCATGAACTAATCTGTAATAGTCTGGTTTTGCGTAGTTCTCAGTGTGAAGAGAGCCTTGTGGGATTTCGGTCGTCTCGCCAGTGTTTGAGTTGTGTTTAGTTGCCGGCCTCCAATCAACACTCAAGCCGTGGGTATAACTTACCGATTCAGTTTCCTGAACAACCTTTCCAGTAGCAACATTAGCAAAATCACGGAACAGTTCTCGTGTCGTACTGTTCATATTCTTCGTATTGACTCACTCAACTCGCCAACAGCGCTAAGCATTGCGGTCCGAAAGTGATGATTTCATTGTAGTTTATTTAGGGTTCGACCGTGGGCTCGCCCCGGAGCGTCCGGAGCGGGCGGGCAGCCTCGGTGGGCGGCGAATCGAACAGGTCGGGATGGACGATTCCTGCGAGATGTTCGAGCGAGTCGACGAGCCGGGGTCCTGGTCGGTTCATGAACTGATGACCGTCGAGCGCGTACGCGCGTCCCTCACGCACCGCAGTGAGATCGTCCCAGTCCTCACGGTCGGTCAGGTCCGCGAGGTTTTCGGCGGTCTGGTCGAGGTCGAACCCGCAGGGCGCGACCACGAGCACTTCGGGGTCGTACTCGCGGATTGCGTTCCACTTGCGGGGTCGCGAGGTGTCACCCGATTCGGCGAGGCCGAACGACCCACCGGCGAGGTCGACCATCTCGGGCACCCAGTGGCCGGCGGTCATTACGGGATCGGTCCAGTCAAGCACCGCCACGCGCGGGCGTTCCATGGCATCCTCGGCCGTCCTCGCGACGGCCTCGACGCGCGCTTCGAGGTCGGCGACGAGTTCGTCGGCCTGTTCCTGAGTATCCGTGGCGTTGCCGATCCGCCGGATGTCCGCAAAGACATCCCCCAGACTGTGGGGATCGGTCGTCAGCACCTCGCAGTCGAGGTCGAGTTCGTCGACTGCCTCTCTGACCAGCACCGAGTCCACCGCGCAGACGTCACAGATCCCCTGGGAGACCACGAGATCGGGATCGAGCCGGTCGAGCGTGTCGAGATCGATGTCGTAGACTCCCTCGCCGTCCTCGGCTTCGAGGACCTGGCTGTCGATTGCGGCACTCGACGCCTCGGCGTCGACCCGCGAGCGATTGGCCGCGGGCTTTGCGGCCGCTTCGGGCGGGTAGTCGCACTCGTGGGAGGTCCCGACGGGTTCGAGCCCCAGCGCGTAGACGATCTCGGTCGCCGAGGGCAGCAGCGTGACGATGCGCATGCACTCGCTACGGGCGGGAGCCCCAAAGCCGTTCAGGTGACAGAGATTTACCCGCGGCGGGGCGATGGCGGGTATGCAGCCGACCACGGCCGGGACCTACCGCGTGCTCGACAGCACGCGTGGGTCCGACGAGTTGCTTCTGCTCGATGTCGAAAGTCAGGACCCGACCTACGTCACGACCGCAGGCTACGAGGGCGATCTCGCCGAAACGGTCGCGGAACTGGAACCCGGCAACCGGATCGACGCGACGCTGTCGTGGGACGACAGCGCGCCGCGGTTCGACGACCTCGCGATCGACACCCGGACGGCGATCGAGTTCGTCGACGGTGCGACCGACATCTTCGAGGTCGCGCGCGAGACGTGGAACGAGGCGCGGCGCGAGGGGGAAGCGATGAACTCGCGGGTGACTCAGGACACTGACGGCGAGGAAAACGGTGTGGTCTACACGTTCGCCGAGCAGGCGGGCCAGCGCGATCTCTACGGCGAGTTTCGGGACGGTGTCACCCCGCTCGAACCGCTGATCGATCGGCTCGGCGAGGGTGCGGAGCCACCGTACGCAGCCTTCGTGATCCGACCGGCCGAACACCCTTTCGTGCTCGTCGCGCTCGCGCTCGATCGCGATGGCCTGTTCACGGAGACGATCCGCGATACGTACGTCGACTGATCTCGCGGTCACGACGGTCCGTTTATACTCCGGAGCGCACAACCCACCCCCATGCTCGACGAGGCAGATCGTGAGGACTTGGAGAACATCCGGCTGCGGCTGCGCGTCCTGAGCGGGATGCACAAGCTCGATGCCATCGAGAACCAGGACGAGCTGACCGACCGCGAGGCAGGCGAAGCCGAAGGCAAGAGCGTCGCGTACGGGAAAGCAGCCGATCACGTCGCCGCCATCCTCGACGACGAGTACGAGTCGACCGGTGTCAACGAACTCGTCGCCGAACTCCCCGAGGAGTGGAGCCTCAATCTCCTCCGATACGCCGCATACAGCGATCGATCCGACGAATAGCGGCGCTGCTCTCGTTGGGGGCGGCTGCGGCCGCCGGGCGGTGCGGGCCTGGCGTCCTGCGGTCGCTCCGCGACCGCAGGGCTCAGGAGAGCAACGCTCTCCTGGCGTCTCGTGTGAGTGAAACGAGCACGAGGCTTGTCGGAGGTTTCTCTGACAGCAGATGAAGGGCGAGGTGCGAGCGAAGCGAGCACCGAGGGCTTCGGCGGTGCTGTTGCGGTAGCAGGCGGTTGCGGAAAGCGCGAGCAGTTGTACCGCGAGTGAGCGCCGAAGGCGTGAGTGAGCGGGTGTTTTTAGTCGAGGTTTTTGCGAGGGGTTGAGCGCGACCGCAGGGAGCGCGAACCCCCGAAGTAAAAAAGTCGTTAGTCGTCAGCGGGAGCCGCGCCCGAGCTCTCGTCCTGCTTGGCCTTCGTGTGCGGGAGCTTGCCGCCGTCGGCGAGGATCTCGCGCTCGCGGGCGGAGGCGTCGAGCTGACCAGTTGCCTCCCAGTCGTCGTTCACGCGGATCGTGAACTCGTCCTGGCCGCTCCGGACGGCCTCCTCGACATCGTCGACGATTTCGATATCGTCGCCCTGCTCGATGTCGGCGTAGGTGTCCTCGTCGATCGTGAGGGGCAGGAGTCCGAAGTTGAACAGGTTCGCCTTGTGGATCCGGGCGAAGCTCTGTGCGAGGACGCCCTCGACGCCGAGATACATCGGGCAGAGCGCGGCGTGCTCGCGCGAGGAGCCCTGACCGTAGTTCTCGCCGGCAACGAGGAAGCCGCCATCGGCGTCCAGTGCGCGCTGGGCGAAGTCGTCGTCCACTCGGGAGAGAGTGAACTCGCTCAGTTTGGGGATGTTCGACCGGTACATCAGGATGTCCTGGGTGGCCGGAATGATGTGGTCGGTCGTGATGTTGTCGTCCATCTTGAGCAGCGCCGAGCCCTGGAGGTGGGCGTCGAGCGGGTCCTTCAGGGGCACGTCGCCGATGTTCGGCCCTTTCACGAGTCCGTCGTCGACCGCCTCGTCGGGCGCGATGAGGTCGGCGGTCGAGCCGTCGTACTGGTCGGCCATCTCGAAGCCGGGATCCTCGAGATCGCCGAGGTCGTCGGCGAGGTCGCGCGGATCGATGATCTCGCCCGCGAGCGCCGACGCAGTGGCGACCTCCGGCGAGCAGAGGTACACCGAGTCGTCCTCGATGCCAGATCGGCCCTCGAAGTTGCGGTTGAACGTTCTGAGGCTCACGGAGTCGGAGGCGGGCACGTGACCGATACCGATACACGCGCCACAGGTCGCCTCGGAGAAGTTGACGCCGGCAGCCATCATCTCGGCGGTCCAGCCCTCGCGCGCGAGGAGCTCGGAGGCCTGTTTCGAGCCGGGCGCGACGATCATCTCGGTGCGCTTGTCGACCTCGCGGCCTTCGAGCATCTTCGCGCCGGGAAGGATGTCCTCGTAGGCTCCGTTGGTGCACGAGCCGATGATGACCTGTTCGACGTCCTCGCCGGCAACCTCGCGCACGGGAACGACGTTGTCGGGCATCGACGGCGTCGCGATGAGGGGTTCGAGGTCGGAGAGATCGACCACGATCTCGTCGTCGTACTCGGCGTCGTCGTCCGGTCCGATCTCGACGTGCTCGTCGCCGCGGCCGAGCCGGTCGAGGAACTCCTGGGTGTGGTCGTCGGTCGGGAAGATCGAGGTCGTCGCCCCGAGCTCGGTCCCCATGTTGGTGATCGTGGTCCGCTCGGGCACCGAGAGGTTCTCGACGCCAGGCCCGGTGTATTCGAGCACCTTGCCGACGCCACCTTTCACGGAGAGCTCGCCGAGCAGGTGGAGGATCACGTCTTTGGCGGTGGCCCAGTCGGGCAGCTCGCCTTCGAGGCGGACGCTCACGACCTCCGGCATCTCGATGTAGTACTGACCGCCACCCATCGCGACGGCCACGTCGAGACCGCCGGAGCCGATCGCGAGTTCGCCCATCCCACCCGGGGTGGGGGTGTGCGAGTCGCTGCCGAGCATCGTCTTGCCGGGCGCGGCGAACCGTTCTTTATGAACTTGGTGACAGATGCCGTTGCCCGGTCGAGAGAAGTGCGCACCGAACGTGCCGGCCGCCGAGCGGAGGAAGCGGTGGTCGTCGCTGTTTTTGAAGTCGAACTGGTAGGTCTGGTGGTCACAGTATTGGGCCGCGAGTTCGGTCTGGACCTCGTCGAGGCCGAGTGCCTCGAACTGGAGCCAAACCAAGGTACCGGTGGTGTCCTGGGTGAGCACTTGGTCGATGTCGATCCCGATCTCCTCGCCGGTTTCGAGCTCGCCCTCGACGAGATGGTCGTCGAGAATCTTCTCGGTCAGCGTTTTTCCCATAGCACCGAATACTCGGCCGGCCATCGGTATAAATCCCGCGCGTTTCGCACGAAAGACCGCCACACTCCGCAAGAATTGCCGGACGGGACAGGACACACGCTGACACTCGAAAGCACTGACTGCTGAAGGCGGCGGCGCGCGGGAGTGCGCGAAGCGCACGACTCGCGCGAGGGATGAGTGACGCGAGGTCGAAGACCAAACGGAGCGAATCGGCTGGGGAGGGTGTGGCCTGCGGTTCTCATTTGGATCGGGATTCGCAGTGGTGGCGTCGTACATCGTGACCGATTTCGAGTCGAACTGCCCGACCGTTCCGACGGGGAAGGCGGACCCTTCGATACGCCTTTACTCACGGCCGGAAAGCGAGTGTATGTACGAGAGCGGACGGTTCGTCGCCGAGCACGTCACGCCGGTCACGGACGAACAGATCCAGCCCAACGGCGTCGATCTCACGCTCGAAGCAGTGTTCGAACAGCACGAGCCGGGCCAGATCGGGGTCGACGGCAAGGAGATCGGCGACCGTCACCGACGGCGCGAACACGTCACCGAAGATTCAGGGGCCGACGACACCGATTTCGGGGCCGACGACGCGACCGATCCGTACTATCTCCCGCCGGGCGGGTACGTCGTCCGGTACGCCGAAACCGTTCGGATCCCCGATGGCCACATCGGGTTCATCCACCCGCGCTCGTCGCTCATGCGAAACTCGTGTATGCTCAACACCGCGGTCTGGGACGCGGGCTACGAGGGACGGGGCGAGGGACTTCTTCAGGTCCACCACGACATCGAGATCGAGCGGAGCGCGCGCATCGCCCAGCTCGTGCTCGCCGAGGCCGACCACGACGGCCGATACGACGGGAGCTATCAGGGCGAGAACGTCGATTGACCCGGCGTCAGACCACCAGACGGAGCGCTACTCGTCCCACGCGATATCCTCGGTGCGGGCGGACTCGCGCAGGATGAACGGCCCGATCGAGAGGGTCCGCTTCGCGACCGTGGCGATCCGAAGGATGAACGAAAGCAGGAGCATGAACGGGATCAGCGCGATCGTCGAGGCGGCGCTTGCGACCAAGACGAGGTTCTCGACGCCGAACGTGGTGCCGGTGATCGAGCCGGGATTGGCGACGTACAGCATCATCGAGAGGACCACGACCAGCGCCGGTACGGCCGAGTAGAGCATCGCGCGCGAGAGGTTGATGAGCTCCCACTCGAAGTACAGCGTCTTGAAATGTTCGCGCGCCGGCCCGAAGAACTTGAGCACCTCGATCAGCCCCTCGAAGGCGTCGTCGGTTTCGTCGGTCACCGCGTCCCCGTGTTCGTTGCGGAGGCGGCGCGCCTCGTAGATCTTCCAGGAGTAGTTGTAATCCAGCGCAGCGAACAGGAGGTCGAACGTGCCGAACTGGGCGTCTTCGAGCTGGTTGCCGACCGTCTCGGCGTTTACCGTGAGGCTGTCGACGTAGTCCTCGGTGCGCTCTTTGAACTGCTCGTCCCGGCTCTCCGAGACGGCCTCTTCGAGCGCGTTCGCGCGGGTCTGGGTCACGTCGATGATCGCCCGGAGGAAACTCGACGGCTCCGGAGGACTGATCGGGGCCTCGATCGCGGTCTCGACGTCCTCGCGGAAGTCCATCGCGCCCGCCATCCGTTCGCGCTGGTCGTCGACCGCGCCGAGCTCCTGGGAGAGCACGAGCTGGTTGATGGTGACCACGAGGGTGACGCCGGTGATGATGGCGGTCAGAAAGCCCTGAAAAACGGTTTCGATGGGGTCACCCGTGGCGATCGCTCCCGAGATCGGTGCGGGATCGAGCACGCCGAGGAGAACGAGTGAGACGAACACGAGACCGAGAGGAATGGCCGCGATCACGCGACGGTCGGCGTCGAGCAACAGCCACAGCTTCGTCCGGCTCTCGCCGACCCGCTCGCGCATCGTGTCACTCGGCTGGTCGGCGTCCGACTCGGCCATACTCACCGTCCCATCGCTGTCGGGCAAAAGGTTGTGGTTGCGGCCGTCGGGAACGGAGTCCCGCTACCGACGGGAGCTCGTTCCGCTACGTATCCTCGTCGCTTTGGAGCTCTTCGAGCTCGGCCTCGACCGCGGGATCGGCCGACTCGTCACTACCGCCGTCGGCCCCGTTGCTGGCTGCCTCGACCTCGGAGGTCGCCGATTCGACGTCCTCACTCGTGGAGTCGCTCGCCGTTTCGGAGCCGCCGTCGGCCCCCATTTCGGCCTGGAGGGTTTCGAGTTCGGCGTCGACTTCGCTGTCGGAGCTGAGCGATTCGAGCTCACGATCCAGCTGGTCCTTGTCCGACAGGGCGTCCTCGAACGCGCCCGACTCTTCGAGTTCGTCCATCGCCGCCGCGCGGGCTTCCATGTCCTCGGTCTGCTCGTTCGCGCGCTCGATGGATCGGCCCACGTCCTCCATCTCGTCGCCAGCGCCCGTCATCGCTTCGGACACCCTCGTACTCGCCTCGGCGGCCTCGTACCGCGCTTTCATGCTTTCCTTTTTCGTGCGGAACTCCTCGATCCGACCCTGAAGGGTGTTTTTCTTCTCGACGAGCTGGTCCTGGGTGTTCTGGAGCTCCGCGATCTGACCTTCGAGGTCCTCGATCTGGGTCATCTTCTGCTTTTTCTTTTCGAGGGCCTGACGCGCGAGGTCCTCACGGTCCTGGCGGACGGCCTCGCGGGCCTGCTCGTTGTGTTTCTCGACGTTCTCCTCCAGCCGGCGCTTCTGGATCTCGAGGCGTTTCTTCTGGGTGGTGAGATCCGCGATCCCGCCCTTCACATCCTGCAACTGATCGCGGAGCTGTTCGTAGGAGTAATCCAGCGCTTCGCCCGGGTCCTCGGCGCTGTTGAGGACCGAGTTCAGCCGCGACCGGATGACGTACGACGCGCGCGAGAGGATTCCCATGCCGCCCGTTGGAGTCCCGTCATCTTAAAACACCTCCTACGCGAACCCCGGACGATGGACGTCGTGGTGCCTGGCGGTCGGGACGTGCGTGGAACGCTCGATCATCCCGACGATACGTCGGACGAGAGCATGGACTCGGAACTCGAACAAATCGTGGTCGCGTGTCCGCCCCATCCCCAGGACGGCGGAACGCGCTCGGATCGGCGGCTCGTAGCGGTGAGCGACGCACTCGGTGAACGTGGCGTTGCGTGTCTCCGGTTCGATTATGGGGAATGGGACGAGGGCCGTGGCGAGCAGGCCGACGTGAAAAACGCCGTGCGGTGGGCACACGAGCACGCCGATTCGGTCGGCCTCTTCGGGTTCAGTTTCGGCGCGACGATGGCGCTGTGTGCGGCCGCCGAGATCGAAAGCCTCCGAGCGGTGAGCGCGCTCGCGCCCGATCGCGGCCGCGAGGGTGCGGACGCGGTGGCCGCCCTCGACGGGGTCGACTGTCCGGCCCAGGTACTCTATGCCGAGCGCGACACGACCGCCGACTGGGAGCCGGTGGTTGATCGCGCCCGCGAGCTCGATCTGACGGTGACGGCGCTGTCGGCGGATCACTTCTTCGTCGGGCAGGCCGAGAAGGTGGCTGCGGAGGTCGTCGGGTTCTTCGACGAGGAGTGGTGACGCACGGCTGGCACCGCGGGCTCCGAAACGATTTTGTCCCCCGCTGGCGCACCGTTGATATGCCGACAACCCCCGACACCGGTCCCGGCGAGGGACCGAAGTTCGTTTTCGTCACCGGAGGTGTGATGAGTGGCCTCGGAAAGGGCATCACGGCCGCCAGCACCGGCCGACTACTCGCCAACGCTGGCTTCGACGTCACCGCCGTCAAGATCGATCCTTACCTCAACGTCGACGCCGGGACGATGAACCCCTACCAGCATGGCGAGGTCTACGTCCTGAACGACGGCGGCGAGGTCGACCTCGATCTCGGCAACTACGAGCGCTTCCTCGATGCGGACATGAGCTTCGACCAGAACATCACGACCGGGAAGCTCTACAAGAACGTCATCGAGAAGGAGCGAAGCGGCGATTATCTCGGGAAGACAGTACAAATCATCCCGCACATCACCGACGACATCAAGCGTCGCGTTCGGGAGGCTGCCGCGGGCCACGACGTCTGTCTGATCGAGGTCGGTGGAACAGTGGGAGACATCGAGGGCGGACCGTACTACGAGGCGATCCGGCAGTTCAGTCACGAGGAAGACGACGAGGACGTTCTCCTCGCCCACGTCACGCTCGTCCCGTACTCGAAAAACGGCGAGCAGAAGACCAAACCCACCCAGCACAGCGTGAAGGAGCTCCGCTCCATTGGTTTGCAGCCCGACATCGTGGTGGGCCGCTGCGAGGACGAGCTCGATCCCGAGACCAAAGAGAAGATCGCGCTGTTCTGTGACGTTCCCGAGGACGCGGTGTTCTCGAACCCCGATGTCGAGGACATCTATCACGTCCCGCTGATGGTCGAGGGCGAAGGGCTCGACAAGTACGTGATGGACGAGCTGGGGATCGAGGGCGAAGCGCTCCCTACCGACGAGCGCACGAGTCAGTGGCGCGACCTCGTGACCCGCGAGCAATCCGGTACCGTG
Source organism: Halococcus sp. PRR34 (assembly GCF_028617175.1). Lineage (NCBI taxonomy): Archaea > Methanobacteriati > Methanobacteriota > Halobacteria > Halobacteriales > Halococcaceae > Halococcus > Halococcus sp. PRR34. The sequence goes on from NZ_JAQJDA010000001.1 coordinate 363,493, forward strand.
ACGATCGCTCTCGTCGGGAAGTACGCCCTCGAAGATGCGTACCTCTCGATCCACGAGGCACTCAAACACGCCGGTCTCGAACACGGCGTCGAGGTCGACGTGCTCTGGGTCGACGCCGAGGAGATGGCGAACACCCACGTCCAGCGGCTCAAGGAGGCCGACGGCGTAGTGGTGCCGGGCGGGTTCGGCACCCGCGGGACGACCGAGAAGATCGCTGCCGCGCGGTACGCCCGCGAGAACGACGTCCCGTTCCTCGGACTCTGTCTCGGCTTCCAGATGGCGGTCATCGAATATGCCAGAAACGTCTGCGGCCTCGACGACGCGCACTCGACCGAGATGGAACCCGAAACAGCGAATCCCGTGATCGGTCTGCTGCCCGAACAGTACGACATCGAGGACCTCGGTGGAACGATGCGCCTCGGTGCGCACGAGACCGATATCGAGCCCGAGACGCTCGCAGCCGACCTCTACGGCGAGTCGTGTACCGAACGTCACCGCCACCGCTACGAGGTCAATCCCGAGTACATCGACCGGCTGGAGGACGCAGGACTTCAGTTCTCGGGCCGAGCGAACAACCGGATGGAGATCCTCGAACTCCCCGATCATCCGTTCTTCTTCGGAACCCAGTTCCACCCCGAGTTCCGATCGCGGCCTGGCCGGGCGAGCCCGCCGTTCGTGGGGCTGCTCGACGCCGCGATGGAGGATGACGACCACCAAACGATCGACGAGGTCGAAGCCTGATGGTCGATACTGAATCGTTCATCGAGGAAGCCGTCGCGGAGATCGAGAACGAGGTCGGCGACGCGAACGCGGTGATCGCACTCTCCGGTGGCGTGGATTCGTCGGTCGCGGCCGCGCTGGCCTACGAAGCGCTCGGCGACCGCCTCACCCCGGTGTACGTCGATACCGGCCTGATGCGGAAAGGCGAGACCGAACAGGTCGCGGACACCTTCTCGTACATGGACAGCCTGCGGATCGTCGACGCCCACGACCGGTTCCTCGACGCGCTCGAAGGCGTCACGGACCCCGAGGAGAAACGCCACATCGTCGGCGAAGGGTTCATCCGGGAGTTCGAGCGCGAGGCCCGCGACACCGAGGCCGACTACCTCGTCCAGGGCACGATCTACCCCGACCGAATCGAGAGCGAGGGCAACATCAAGTCCCACCACAACGTCGGCGGACTGCCCGACGTCGTGGACTTCGAGGGGATCGTCGAGCCCGTTCGGGAGCTGTACAAGGACGAGGTCCGCGAGGTCGCGCGCGAACTTGGTCTCGACGAGCTGGTGGCCGAACGGATGCCCTTCCCCGGGCCGGGCCTCGCCGTCAGAGTCCTCGGCGAGGTCACCGAGGAGAAGTTGGAGGTCGCGCGCGAGGCGACCCACGCGGTCGAGGAAGAGCTCGAAGAGTACGATCCGTGGCAGGCACTCGCCGCCGTCATCGGCAAAGCCACGGGCGTGAAGGGCGACAACCGGGTTCACGGCTGGGTGGTTTCGGTCCGCGCAGTCGAGAGCCGCGACGGGATGACCGCTCGCGCCCTCGAAATCGACTGGGAGACCCTCCAGCGCCTCCAGAGCCGGATCACCGGCTCGCAGGAGAACGTCGCGCGCGTGGTCTATGACGTCACGCACAAACCGCCCGCGACCATCGAGTACGAGTGATGACGGGAGACGAAGTCGAGACGGCAATCGTCACCGGACCCGATCCCGAGGGACTCGGTGACGCGCTCGAAGCGCACGGACTGTCGGTGGCCAGGATCGACGGTGCGGCGAACCGGCCGGCGCTCGAAGAAGGTGGAGTCAGTGAGGCGGACCTGTTCGTGCTGACAGACGTCAGTCACGCGACCTCGATCCCGGTCGCGCTCGATCTCGCGGCCGATCTCCGAGTGATCGTCTACGCGCGTGAGTCGCTGCCCGAGTTCGCGAAGGGTCAGGCGGATCTGCTCGTCGATCCCGGGCTGCTGGACCCCGACATCGTCGCCGAGGAACTCGCGGGTTAGAACGACGCCGCAAGGTCCGTTGGCGATTCGTCACCCTCGACACACCGCTCTTCGTACACCGTCATGAACTCGCGGGCGACGCCGATCGCATCGTCGCGGCCTTCGACTTCCTCACGGAGGGTTTCGGTTTCGTCGCCACCCTCACGGATCGAGCGGACGCGCCAGACGTCCTGATCGGCGTCGGCGACGTTCGGCGATGTGGGCTGGACGACGAGTTCGATCCCGTCGGCGTGTTCGTATTGAAGCGGCCGCTGTGGATCGTACTGGCCGGCTTTTTCGTCGGTGTCGTCGATCTCCGTCCAGCCGCCGGGAAGGTCGTCAGTAGCGCTCATCGGCGGTGGGTTCGACTCCCCTGCGTAAAATCCCTCTCACCGGAGCGATCCGGCAAGATCCGCGAGGCGCTGATCGCCGTCGCGGACGAACGGGACGCCGTGGCCCATTCCGAGGACGTCGAACGCGGGCGCGCGCTCGGCGAGTGAGCGGACGCTCGCTGCGGCCTCGCGGGTGTCGTAGCTCACGAGCCACGGCGAGGCGTCGAGCGAACCGCCGCCCTCGAAGACGAGATCGCCGAGAAATCCCGCAGAGCGCTCCTCGCTCACGAATGCGGTGTGACCTGGCGTGTGGCCGGGCGTGTGATACGCCGTGAACGAGCCGACCTCCTCGCCGTCGTCGATCGCCGCAACCGGGAGGTCACAGCCGAGGAACGTCCCCGTGGCGCGCTGGAGCGCACCCTTGTGGTTTCGCCACGGTGGGTTCGTCTCGCCGGTGAGCATCGCGGCGTCGGCCGCACCCGTCCGCACCACCGCGTCGAGGTCGTCGAGCCGGTCGAGTGTGCCCACGTGATCCAGGTCGTAGTGGGTCAGGAGCACGCGTTCGACGTCTGCGACGGCGTGGCCCGCCGCTTCGATGCCGGCTGCGATGGCTCCCGCGTCGAGCGGCGTACCGGCGTCGACGAGCGTCAACACGTCGTCCTCCACGAGGTAGGCGTTCACACCGCGGAGGCCGAACCACCAGATGCCGTCGCCGAGCTGTGTGGCCATGTCGGGGGTACGACCCACGCGGTGAAATCTCCGGCGCTTGCGTCGGAACGCGAACGACGACACCACAGCCGGAGCGAACGAACGGGCTTAAATGCTTGCCATTTTCGATGTGTGATAATTAAACGCTGCTGTGTGCTTCCTCGACCAGTATTAGGGATAAACACGAGACAGTCCATAGTAGCTATAATCGCAAATGTGGCTTTCAACTACTACCTTCATGTCTGAGCACTAGCTGTATAGGGCGAACATACAATCCACTTTCGTCCGTATCGAAGGTATGGGTGCTAGTGATTCCCAGACCGAGATGGCGTCCGAGCGAGTTCCCGGCTTCCTTTACTTGGACATGGAACGAGTCCGGTCTATCGCATCGCGAATGGACGAAGGAATTGTTGAGGAAATGGTAGAGGCCGAAGAAGACGAGTTCCAATGGGCTAATCGTTTCACAGCCAGCGTCAAGGCTACACTGTACGGAATTGGTGGCTTTGCAGCACAAAATGAGACGGAAGTAGGTGAAACTAACACTGAGATCTCTGAGGAAACTAAATCCCTGCACCATTACTCGTATACACTACTCGAAGAGTGGCTAGATGGGGCCGAAACAGGGTGGTTCCACGACGTTGATACAATTCTTGAGGAATATGAGCGCCAACCTAATGTAGCACAGGGAGGAGTTCGAGATCGCATCGAAGAGGGCGATATAATACGGGTTACGGGAGATCTGGATCTTCTTGATTTTCAAACCAGTCTGGAATTTGCGAATGGTATATTTGAAGGATTCGACAACTTCGAACAAAAAGTAGAAGATCTTGATATTGACGAGAGATTGAAAGCAGAATATGATCTCGGAGAAATTACTGAGATCAATTCAGCCGAAATGGAACTTATTAGCTTGATCTTCGATCTCTTCGAAGATATGATGCCAGAGGAATATCGAAATATGGTCGCAGCCGAGATTCGAGCTCAAAATGAACACCCTGAGCCGAGTTTTTGGGGATTAGTAGAAAGCGAGAAGTTAAACTCGAATCCAGCAGAACTATTGTCTAAGTATCAATCAAGTAGCGTTCCTGATTGTACAGTTCTTGCTCGTGTGGAAACTATAACTACATCTGAGGGAGGGACTCAACCGGACGAGATGGATGATTTAAGTCTTGGCTCCTTCCACCACTTTACCGATGATATTGCAGCAGAATTCGGATTTAAAGTATCACACCCATCGATAGGGATTTCGCCGATCGCCATCTACCGTTAACGGGATACTTCCAATCTCGCTCGAGACCGTACCGCCTTTTGTGGTAATCTCGTGCAACCCGGTTTCGAGTCTGTATCGGATACTGGTTGTCGTCGCAGGATCGATCTTGCGCACTTACTGGCGGTTTCCGGCAGCTAAACAGCCGATAGGAGTGTCTTCTGTGGCGATTAGGACAGCACAAAACCGTGTATAGTTACTCAGTCTAAACGTGGGAGGGACAGAGGACAGACGACATGGAACACTCCTCCTCACGTCCCGACTGGGTGGCTGGGTCAGTCGGATTTATTCACAAGAACAGGTATGGAAAAAGTGTTTCGGCTACGGCAGGTTCAGCGACGACTAAGATAGTGTAGTAATAGTATTGTTGAGTGTTATGCGGCTGATGAACGAAGGACTCCGCGAGGCCGGCGTCGAGTACGAGGAGCCGGTGATTCACGCGGGGGCCGCCGAAACCGCGATCGTGCTCGCGGTGAACGAGGGGCTCGTCCGGACGGACGAGCTCGCGGTCGGCCACGAGGGCGATGTTTCGGCGTCGCGACTGCTCAGCGAGGGGTTCGACGCGATCAGCGAGAACGGTGTTCTCGGCGATCCGCGGGAAGGAACGGCCGAAGCGGGCGAAGCGATCCTCGAACGCATCGCGAGCGCGTACGCCGAACGGATCGAAACCGAACGCGACGCCGCCTGAAAACGGCCGATGCGGCTGGGGCGGCCGTCGCCCGTCTCAGAACGGGAGGCGCTGGTGGAGGAAGCTCGACGCGGTGCGCGAGAGCGACGGTCGCGCGATCTCGTCCATCTCCGCGTCAGTGAGTTCGAAGTCGAACACCTGGAGGTTGGCTTCGAGGTGTTCGGGACTCGTGGATTTGGGGATCGTCGAGACGTTCTCCTGCTGGACCAGCCACCGGAGCGCGACCTGGGCGGGAGTCTTGCCGTAGCGCGCGCCGACGTCACGGAGCACGTCGTCGTCGACCGCGCCGCCGTGGGCCAGCGGGCTGTACGCCGTCAACATGATATCGTTGATCTGGCAGTAATCCCGCAGCGTCGTCTGATCCCAGAAGGGGTGGTACTGGACCTGGTCGGCGAGAATCGGCGTGTCGGCGTGCTCGCGTGCGGTGTGGAGCCGTTCGACGCCGAAGTTCGAGACACCTATGTGCTCCACACTACCCTCGTCGACGAGCTCGTCCATCGCGCCGAGGGTTTCTTCGAGGTCGGCGACCGGGTTCGGCTGATGGATCAGGAGGAGGTCGACGTACTCGGTCCGGAGCTTGTCGAGGCTCTCGCGGGTCGAGTCGAGGACCGAGTCATGGTCCCGATTGCCGGCGTCGAGCTTCGTGGTGAGGAAGACGTCCTCGCGATCCACGTCGGCGGTGTCGATCGCCGCGCCGACTTCGCGCTCGTTGCCGTACGCCTGGGCGGTGTCGATCCGGCGATAGCCCAGATCGAGCGCGGTCGACACGGCGCGCCGGCACGTCGGACCGGTCATCCGCCACGTACCGAGCCCGATGGCCGGGACCGAGACATCCTGGATAGTGACGTGTTCCATACTGTAACGGGGAACGGCGCGCGTAAAACGCTCCCGTCTCGTGGCATTCCACCGTCCCGTCGTCCACCCGCTCAGACGGGCGAAACGGCTACGTGACTCGCCACCGTCGTCGGGGTGTGCTCGATCAGTATCCCGACCTCGATCCCGACGCGGGCGAAGTTCTAACCGAAGAACTCCACGTTAGCGACGACGTGCTCGTGAAGGCGTTCGTGCTCGGTCCCGGCGCGGCGGTCGATCCCCACGACCACCCCGGCGCGACCAACGTCTTCCACGTGCTCGACGGGACGGTCGTCGTGACGCGAGGCGACGAGGAAGAACGGGTGAGCGCACCCGGCGTGGTCCCCAACGAACGGGGGGCGGTCCACGGTGCGCGCAACGAAACCGACGAACGGGCGGTGCTCACCGCGAGTCTGTGTCCGCTGCCAAGTTGAGGCAACGACCGATCGAAGGACTGCGTTCGCGGCCGACGTTCTCGGGAGCACGTCGTTCGGCCGGAAAAACGGCGTGGCGGGATCGAGCGACCGACGATGGTGGTGGCGGTAGGTCGGTCGATTCGAACGCCCGCCCGACGTGATTGGCAGTAGCGGTGGCGGTGCCGCATCTCGAAAGAGACCGTCGGAACCAATGAATCTCACGGCCGTACTTTCGGCACCGCTCTATAGAGATATGTGAAAGACGTTGTCGTGAGCGACCCGACGACGAGTGGTCGGTCCGACGAGTCGAACGACCGCGAAACGATCCACACCGATCCCGTTCCGTATTCGTCAGGTGACGCCCGAGCGATCGGCGTCGAACCGTTCGTGGGCTCCCGAATCGAGGATTTCCCGCCAGCGCTCGACCGCGTCCCACACGTCGGCGTAGCCGGTGTACAGCGGCGACGGACACAGCCGGACGACGTTCGGCGGGCGGAAGTCGACCACCACACCGTCCTCGGTGAGCGCCTGGGCGATCCGTTCGGCCTCGGGGTGTTCGGTCGCGACGTGTCCGCCCCGTCGGTTGGGGTCTCGCGGAGTGCCGACGGAACACTCGAAGGAGTCGTCGAGGCGTTCGTCGACGAGAGCGACGAGATACGACGACAGGGCGAGCGACTTCTCACGGATCGCGTCGATCCCGACCTCCTCGATGAGATCGAGCGCACCGTCGAGCGGCGCGGCGCTGAGGATCGGGATCGTGCCGATCTGGTACGCACCGGTGTCGGCCGCCGGGGTGAATTGGGGGTTCATCTCGAACTGAGTTTCTTTCTCGTGGCCCCACCAGCCGGCGAGGGCGGGCGTCGCGCCGAAGTGCTCCTCGTTCACGTAGAGCCCCGCGATCGCGCCCGGGCCGGCGTTGAGATACTTGTACGAACACCAGACCGCGAAGTCGACGTCGTGGTTCGACAGCTCGTGCGGAACGACGCCGATCGAGTGCGCGAGATCGAATCCGGCGAGCACGTCCCGCTCGTGGGCTGCTCTGGTGAGATACTCGATATCGAGGAGCTGACCGCTCCGGTAGAGCACCGACGGCATGAACAGGATGCCCACGTCGTGGTCGTCCATCGCTCGGACGACACGCTCTTCGTCGATCGTCCGACCGTCATCGCTCTCGACGACCACGAGATGTTCGTCGGGGTCGAGACCGCGCTGGCGGAACTGCGCCCTGATCGCGTAGTGGTCCGTCGGGAAGTCGAGTTCGTTCACCAGGATCTTCGAGCTGCCGTCGAGCCCATCGAGGAAGGTCCCGATCAGCGTGTGGATGTTGACGGTGGTCGAGTTCGCGACCACCACCTCGGACTCGCGTGCGCCGACGAGCGGCGCGAGCCGGTCGCCGAGCCGCTCGCCGTAGCGAAACCACGGCGGGTCGGCGTCGGTCCAGCCCCGGATTCCCAGCTCCCGCCACTCGTCAACGGTATCGTCGAGCGCTCGCTCGGCGTCGGCCGACAGCGGTCCCAGTGAGTTCCCATCGAGATAGATCTCGTCGGGGACCGCGAATCGCTCTGCGCACCACGCCAACGGATCGTCTCGATCCAGCCGCTCGGCGGACGCTCTGTCGGCGTCGGACTCGTCCATGTGCCCGGGCTACTCGTTCAGGGTACAATGTCCTGTCGGCGCTCGGTTCGCTCGCACATCCCCTTGTTCCCGCCGACCAGCGGATGCGCACACTCATCCGAGTCGTTCGTGGACGGCAGTCGCTACGTCGTCGAACGCTTCGTCGGCGGCGTCGATCGAGCTTGCGAGGCTGAGGAACCCGTGAGCCATCCGGGGATAGTGGGCGTGATCGACGGCGACACCGGCGTCGCGAAGCCGATCGGCGTAGGCGACGCCCTCCGCGCCGAGCGGATCGAACCCGCAGGTGACGACGGTGGCCGGAGCGAGTTCCGAGAGGTCGTCTGCGTGGAGCGGCGAGGCGTCTGGATCGGTCCCGTCGGCGGGCGTCGGGAGGTACTGCTCCCAGAACCAGTTCATGTCCGCGCGCGTGAGGAGGCCCGACCAGTCATCACAGGGATCGGCGTCGGCGGCGTGATCGGTGATCGGGTAGAGGAGGAGCTGGTGGCGGAGATCGACATCGGTATCGCGTGTGTGACGCGCGACGACCGCCGCGAGATTGCCGCCCGCGCTGGTCCCGGCGACCGCGAGGCGGTCGGGATCGCCGCCGAACGTCTCGGCGTTCGCGGCCACCCACGAGAGCGCGCTCTCGGCGTCCGCGACCGCTGCCGGGAACGGGTGTTCGGGGGCGAGGCGGTAGTCGACCGAAACGACGATATGACCTGTGCGGCGAGCGAGGCGTCGGCAGATCGATCCCGCGGAGTCGAGCGTTCCCAGTGTCCACCCGCCGCCGTGATAGAAGACGAGTACCGGCGCGGGCGAGGCGACCGCTGGCCGGTAGAGACGGATCGGGATGTCGCCCGCCGGACCGGGAATCGATCGGTCGTCGACGCGATCGACGGCAGGGGCGTCGGTGGTAACGGTGAACACATCGTTCTCGCGCTGGCGTGCCCGATCGATCGACATCTCGTGCCACGCCGGCAGTCCCTCCCCGCGGCGGATCGCCGCGATGGCGGCCGCCATTGCGGGGTGGAGCGTCGATCGCAGGGAGTCTGTATCGGTTCGTCGTCGGGTCACTGGTCGATGTATCGATCCGTTCCGCCGCATCGGTCATCACTGTTCCGCTCGATCGAGACACCTAGTTCCGTCCCGCTGCTCCGTACAGCGATTCGCCAGCTCCGCCAGTGACGCCATCGCTGAAAGAGAGTGAACGTGTCGTGTCATCATACCATATTTTCAAAAATGGTTGGGCTGGGCGATACACTTAGTGTCGTGAGGGTCGAAACCCGAGACATGCCGAACGATGCCATTGAATCCGAGCGGGAGCAGATGGCAGCGGACGCCGGGTTCATCACGGAGGCAGAGGGTGCATCGACAGCGTCGGTGAGCACCGCGGAGTCGACGCGATCGGCGCGTGCGGTGGTGCTGTTCCGGCTGATCGAGGGGCCGGTGTCCCCAGAAGCGATCGGATCGGACACGCCGATCAGCGCCGGCCGAGCGCATCGGGCGCTGACCGAGCTCCACAAACGCGATCTCGTCGAGCTGCTCGTCCCCGAAGAGGCGTCTGACGGGCCGATCTTCGGCGTGACTGCCCGCGGCGAGAAGGCCGCGTTTCACATCGAGCAACAGAAAGCATAGACTCGGCTACTCGGTTCCGGGATCGTGGTCGTCGAACCAGTCGGTGAGCGCCTCGATCCGGTGGATCGCCCGGTCGGGATCGCCGATGTTGTGGTGCTCGTCTTGGTAGATCACGAGCTTCGAGTCCACACCCTGCTTTTTGACGCTGACGTGGAGCTGTTCGGCCTGCGTGGGTGGACACCGCCAGTCGCGCTCGCCAGCGGTCACGAGTAGCGGCGTGTCGATCTCACCGACGTCGGTGAGCGAGGAGAGCTCGCGATAGGCCTCGGGGTTCTCCCACGGCAGCCCGAACTCGTCTTCGTGCCAGTTGTGGTTGTCGTCGGTGCCGAACACCGAGTAGAAGTCGTAGATGCCGTGTTCGGCGGCCGCCGCCGCGAACCGATCGGTCGACGTCACGGTCGCTGCGGTGGTGATCCCACCATATGAAAAACCGGTGACGAACGCGCGGTCGCCGTCGGCCCAGCCGCGTTCGACGAGGTGATCGACTCCTGAAACCACGTCGTCGACCTCCTTTTCGCCCCGCGTTCCCCGTAGCCGCTCGCTGAACTCCCGGCCGTAGGAGGTCGATCCCCGGTAGTTCGGCCGGAGCACGACGTACCCCCGGCTGGTCCAGTAGGGAGTGTCGAAGCCGAAGGCCGGCGCATCGTAGGACATCGGCCCGCCGTGGACCGACGCGACGACCGGGCGAGCGTCGGGATCGTCGGGATCGAAACCGGACGGAAGGTAGACGAGCCCCTCGATCTCGATTCCATCGCTATCTTCCCACGTCACCCGCTCGAAGCCCGGAACCTGTCCCTCGTCGAGCAGTCCCTCGTTTGCCGTCGTGACGCGGTCGAGGGGATCGTCATCGGCGCTCGCGTGGCCGTCGATGGTTCCGAAGTCGGCGACATTGAGCGCGTACACGTCGGCGGCCGACGGTTCGCTGACGAGGACGGCGGCCTGTTCACCGTCGTCGCTCGTATCGAGCGCGCGGATCGCGCGGTCGTCGCCCTGCCACGGCGCGAGCCACGCCGGGTCGTCGGCGTCGGCGTCGAGTCGGACAGGAACGGAGTTTCCTTCGTCGGCGATCAGGGCGAGAAGCGTGTCCTCGTCGATCCACTGCGGACCACCGCCCCACGCGACGGTGCGATCCAGCGAGGCCGACACGCTGTGATCCTCGCCCGATGCGGCGTCGGCGACGAACACTTCCGAGGGGATGTACCAGTTGGTCGGGTCGCCGCCGACGAAGGCGATCCGGTCGCCGTCCGGGCTCCACGTCGGTGCTTGGAGCCGGCGGTCGGCGTCGGTGAGGCGCTCGCGGCCGGTGCCGTCGGGCCGAATCGTGTAGAGATCAAGCGCCATCGTGTCGTCGGGATCGTCGCCGAGGTAGGCGGTGAAGGCGATCCGGTCGCCGTCGGGACTCCATGCGGGCGCGAGCGGACGGCGACTCCCCATCTCGCCGTCGTTGGCGCGGTCGAGCCTGGTTTCCTCCCGACTCTCGATGTCGACGACGAACAGATAGGTGGTGACGGTGTCGGTCCAGCCCGATCCGTTGACCTTGTGCTGGAGGCGCTCGATCTCGATCGGACCGTCGTCGTCGACCTGCTCCTGATACCCCTCTTCCTCGTCGGTCGGATCGGGAGCCGCGACCACGATCCGGTCGCCGTCGGGCCCCCAGTCGAACCCGGTGACTCCCTCGGATCGGTCGGTGATCTGGCGTGCGTCACCACCGCGAACGAGATCGAACACCCAGACCTGGCTCTCCGGTCCGTCGTCCCCGCCGCCGTTGCCATCCCCACCCTCTCCGTCGTCGCCGTTTCCGTCCGCCGCGTCCTCCTCGTCGGCGTCGTCGCTCGGTTCGACCGCGAGTTCGGTGTCCTGCTCGCGGGCAGCGGTGATGGCGAGTTTCGATCCGTCGGGACTCCACTGCGGGCTGCCCGCGTCCGAGGCGCGTGTCAGCCGGTAGGGCTCGTCGGTGCCGTCGGTGGGTGCGACGAACACCGATCGTCGGCGTTCGTCCTCACGCTCGTCGGACTCGGTGGCGACGAACGCCACCCGTTCGCCGTTCGGCGACGTGGCGATATCGAGGATCGCGGTGTACTCGTAGAACGCGTCAGCCGGAAGCGGGGCGGTGTCGGGTGCCATACTACCACGCACGGAGTGGCCGGGTAATCAGACTGTGCCCCGCGGCAGTCGACTCACCGGGGCGTGCGCTCGCCGCGTCGCGTCCGCGGCGTCCCGCCTCGCTCGTTCTGGACCTACCACCAGAACGCGAACGTCACCCGGAACGTGCCGTACGCGCCGAGCGTCGAGAGCACCGGCACGACGTTCTGCATCACGATCACCCGGCCGGTCGTGCCGGGGTCGAACAGCTCGCCCGCGTCGGCCACGTCTTCGGGCTCCTCCTCGCCGATCTCGGGTGGCTCCTCGCCGGGTTCGTCGGCGGCCAGCGCGTCCTTCGAGAGCGGGGGCGTCTCCTCGCCGCGGAGCCCCTCCGAGACGGTGACGGTGCGGGTCGCCCGCCCCCAGCCGAGTCCGACGATCGACATCGTGGCGATGATGACGAAGGAGGCGGGGATGCCGATCGCCGAAAGCCCGATCACGATGCCCGAGGAGATCACCGCAACCACGATAGCCGCGGTCAGCGGCAGGGTGGTGATGTCGCTACCGAGGGTGTCGAGCGTCCGGCGCGCGATCGTGAACGCCCCGATGGTGACCGCGACGCCGCCGAGGATCATCAGCGGGTCGAGCGAGACGCCGGCCCCATAGAGCGGCGCGATCGCGTTCGCCATGTTCGACGTTCCCGCCGAGAAGGCCATGACACATGCGATGGCGACGACGACCACCGCGCCGGCCAGTTCTCGCATCGTGGTGTTCGCTCCGCGCTGGGGCGTCGGAACCGTTCCCGTTCGATCGAGTTCGAGCAGCGCCCCCTCGGTGCTCGTGATCGCGATCCAACGGTTGATCCTGGGGTAGAAGTACCGACCGACCACCATCGAGACCCAGAAGCCCACGAGCGGGGCGACGATCCACCAGATCGCGATCTCACCCATCACGGCCCAGTCGAGTTTTTCCGTGGCGACCCCGAGACCCGCGATCGCGCCCACGGCGGTCATCGACGTCGAAGCGGGGGCTCCCGAGTAGTTGCCTACGAACAGCGCGCCGCCGATGAAAAACAGGACGACGATGCTGGTCTCGATCGTGAACACGCCGGGATCAGTGAGTAAATCCTGGCCGAGTGTGTCCACGACCCGACGGCCAACGGTCCACGCGCCGAGGAAGAAAAACACCGACATCAATCCCGCCGCGCCGACCTTCGAGAGCACCCCCGCGCCGACTGCCGGGCCAAAGGCCGGGCCGGTGTTCGCACCGCCGATGTTGTAGCCGACAAAGAGCGCGACGACGAGACCCACAACGAGGAGAGGATCGACCATACCGAAAAGAGCGGGCAAGGTGGCTTAAACGACCCGCCTGGCCGGCGGTCTCTTCGAGTACGGCTCTCCAAGGGAACAACCGAGGAGGTTCGTCCTCGCTGTCCTGCAACTTCGCGCGACGATGCACGATCGACGGTATAACTATCCTCGACACCTACTCGTATGATAGACAATGAATCCGAACCGCGTCGATTCCATCGTCGACTTCACCTACGGCGTGCTGATCTTCGCCGCAGTCGCCCTGATCCTCACCGTCGGCACCGCGGTCGGCGTCGCGTTCGGCCTGGGCGTGCTCGTCGCTTACGCCATCCACGTCGGGTGGAAAATGGCCCGGTTCGACCCCCGGTGGATGACTGAGGAAACGACGAAAACGCTCGCCGAGGAAGTCAACGAGATCATGGACCGGGTCGAGGAGGTCAACGAGCGCGTCGACCGACGACCGCGCGAGGACGAGGTCGAGGAAGTGCTCACCGAGGAGGTCGACGAACGGGTCGAAGAGACGGTTTCGGAGGAGGTCGACGAGCGTGTCGAGGAAACCGTCGCCGAAGAGGTCGACGAACGGGTCGAGGAGACGGTCTCCGAAGAAGTCGACGAGGTCACGGAACGAGTGGAGGAGGTCAACGAGCGCGTCGATCGACGACCGCGCGAGGAGGAGGTCGAGGAGAAGATCGACCAACTGACCGAAGAACAGCGCGAGGAGGAGAGCCGAGACGAGGATAGCGACACGAACTGAGTCGTCGTCGCGTTCGGCCGCACGAGCCAGGCGGTCAGTACTCGGCGTTCGTCGACGGCATCGTTTTTCCCGGCACCCCCACCGCGAGGGTCGCCGCCAACGAGATCAGCGGGATCGGCGTGCGCACCATGGAGGAGGTCACCGACGATCTGGAGATCGTCGAGATCGAGGTGCGAGAGGACGCCCCGGCCGCCGGAAAACCTCTCGAACAGATCCGACTCCCCCGGGGCAGCCTCATCATCTCCGACGCCCGCGGCGGCCGGATCGGCGGGCCCGACACGGTGCTCGAAGCGGGTCATCGCTACGTGGTCGCCGTCGAGTCCGGCGTCGCCGACGAGGTGATGAACCTCCTGCGCGGGTGAGCGCGGCCGCGGGCCGGTCCGATAGTGCAGACGGGGACCGCTAGCCGTGCTCCATCCGCCACCAACGCTATTTCCCCGAGCGCCGTACGAACAGGTGATGATTCGCGTCCGGGATCTCCAGTACTCGTATGCCGGGGCGAACGAGCCCGCACTACACGGGCTCGACTTCGACGTCGAAGACGGCGAGGTGTTCGGGTTCCTCGGCCCGAGCGGGGCCGGTAAGACCACGACTCAGAAGGTGTTGATCGGTCTACTGGATGACTACGCGGGCGAGGTTCGGATGTTCGACCGTGACGTCAGCGAATGGGGGCGAGAGCTGTACGAACGTATCGGCATCTCCGCCGAGGCACCGAACCACTACCGCAAACTGACCGGACGAGAAAACCTCGAACTGTTCGCCTCGCTGTACGGCGGTGCAGCCCGCAGCCCGATCGAGTTGCTCGATCGGGTCGGAATGGCCGGCGCAGTCGATCGCCGGGTCGGCACCTACTCACGAGGGATGCAGATGCGTCTGAACTTCGTCCGGGCGCTGATTCACGAGCCCGAGTTGGTGTTCCTCGACGAACCCACCGCGGGTATCGATCCAGGGAACGCCCGTGCGGTGAAGACCGTCGTCGAGGAGCTCAGAAAAGAGGGCACAACCGTCTTCCTCACTACACACGACATGGCCGTTGCCGACCAGCTGTGTGATCGGGTGGCGTTCATCGTCGACGGCCGGCTCCCGGTGGTCGACACGCCTCGGGCGCTGAAGCTCGCTCACGGCGAACCGACCGTCGCTGTGGAATATCGCCCCGACGGAGCACTCGAACGCCGTGCGTTCCCGCTGACCTCCCTCGACGACGACCAGGCGTTCCACGACCTGTTGCGGAGCGGTCACGTCGAGACTATCCACACCGAGGAGGCCACTCTCGAGGACGTGTTCATCGCCGTGACCGGGGAGGAACTAACGTGAATGGACCTCCGAACGAGGGAGTCGCGGCCATCGAACCCGTGGTACCGGAGGCAGTGGCGTGAGCGCACTTCGGTCGATGCTGGCGTGGGACGTTCGTCTACAGAGACGCTACGGCTTCTATGCAGTCTATGCGATTCTCACCGTGGTGTTCGTCCTCGGCCTCCGGGCGGTGGGACCCGGGCTCCGGACCGACGCCGCAGTGCTGTTGATCGTCACCGACCCGACAGTGCTTGGGTTCTATTTCATCGCTTCGATAGTGCTGTTCGAAAAAGAGGAAGGCGTGTTGGACGCGCTGACGGTGTCGCCGCTGGGCGATCGGGGCTACCTCGTCTCGAAAGTCATCTCCCTATCGCTGCTGGCGGTCGTCGCTGCAACCTCGGTCGCCGTCTTCGGACACGGCTCACCATGGGGACTGGCGATACTGGTCGTCGGCGTCGCGCTGTCGGCATCGTTGTTCGTCCTCGTGGGGTTCGTGGCCGTCGCGCGCTTCGATTCGATCAACGAGTACTTCATCAGCGCCGTCGGCTGGGGGACGATCCTGTTCCTGCCGCTGTTCGGCTACGTCGGAGTTCTCGACACGCAACTGTTCTACGTGCTGCCCGTGCAGCCGACGCTGGTGCTCGTCACGGGCGGCTTCGAGCCGCTGGCCGCGTGGGAGGTGGCCTACGGGACCGGGTACTTGCTGGTCGGCAACGCCGTCGCGTACGTGTGGGCACGTCGGGCGTTCCGGCGTCACGTCGTCCGTGGCGGTGACCCCGGAGATCAGTTCGGTCGCGGTGAAGTGCCCCGGAGCCGAGAGCGGAGCGATCGAAGCGGGCTCGCGTCTCGCTCGCCGGCTGTCGGACTGGCACTCGCGGATCTCCGCAACTGGGTCCGGGACCCGATGTTGTCGATCGCCGCCGTCGGTCCGCTCGTGCTTTCGGTGATCATCAGGTTCGGTACACCGATCGTGGCGGACATGGCAGCGCCGGTACTCGAACTTTCCCCGTACTACCCGGTAGTCGCGGGATCGATGGCGGCGTTCGGGCCTGCGATCTACGGGTTCGTCGTCGGCATGTTCGTCCTGGAGGACCGCGAGCAAGGCGTACTCGCTGCATACCGCGTGAGTCCGCTGTCGGCCCGCGGATATCTGCTGTATCGAGGAGGGACGGCGTACGTGCTGAGTCTGCTGGCGACCCTCCCGGCGCTGGCCGTCATCGGCCTGGTTCCGGTTTCACCGGCGGTCCTGATCGGGACGGCGGCCGTCAGTGTGCTCGGTGGGCCAGTCCTTGCCCTGGGGTTCGGCACGCTGGCGTCGAACACTATCGAGGGACTCGCAATCAGTAAGCTCGTCAACGTACTCGTCCTCGGTCCCGCAGTCGTCATCGCGGTGGTGCCGGAGCCACTCCAGTTCGTCGCAGGAGCACTTCCCACGTACTGGCCGGTAAAGGCCTTCGTAGCGGGCACCAGCAGCGAACCCATCTGGCCGCTGTATCTCTTCGTCGGTGGCGTTTCACACCTGCTTGTGCTCGCGTGGCTCGGACGGACGTTCGCTCGGCGGGCCGACTAACAGACCGCCGATAATCGAGTCGTTGCCGGTGTGCGTGAATGAAGGCGCTATCGAGAACCACGAACGACGTCCGACGGACGTGCTCTGCGATATCGAGGCGATGCCGAGCACGACGCTCTGATCCACTCACGCTCGGTCGAGGGGATGTACTGAGGGCACTCACTCGGCGAGTTCGATCGGCTCCCCCCGCTCGGCGCTCTCGGCGAGCGCATCCATGACAGCCATCGTGCGCTCGGCCTCGCGGGCGTCGGTTCGCGGCCGGCGGTCGTGGCGAACGCAGTCGACGAAGTGTTCGACCTGGCGGCGGTACTGGTCGATGTCGGGGAACCGTTCGATGACCTCGCGGCCGTCGACCGCGTATCGGAGCGTGGCCTGGTCGTCCTCACGCGGGACGAACGCCGGGTCGGCTTCGAGCCACCCGTTTTCGGCCTCGATCCGGTAGAACTGGGTGTCCTGGGTGTCGAAGCTACATGACACCTCGGCGGTCGCGCCCTCGGCGTATTCGAGGAGTCCCGCGAGCTGGGTGTCGACGCCGCAATCCCGGCTGTCGGCCGCGCTCGCGTACGCACGATCGGGCTCACCGAGGAACAGCCGCGCGGCGGTGACGGCGTAACACCCGACGTCCATCAGGCTCCCACCGGCGAGGTCGGGATCGAGCCGGATGTCCTCGGCGTCGCGGCCGAGCGGGAACTGGAAGGACGATTTCACGAACCGGACATCGTCGAGCTCCTCGCGGACCACCTCGACCGCGCGCTCGGTCCGGGGATGGTAACGGTACATGAACGCCTCCATCAGGGTGACGCCGCGCTCGTCGCAGTATTCACCCAGTTCGCGCGCTTCGGCCGCGTCGACGGTCAGCGGTTTCTCACAGAGGACGTGACAGCCGGCATCGGCCGCCCGCCTGGTCCACTCGGCGTGGCGGGCGTTCGGCAACGGGTTGTACACCGCCTCGATGTCGTCGTCCGCAAGCAACGCCTCGTAGGAGCCGTACGCCCGGGGAACGTCACACTCGTCGGCGAAGGCTCGGGCGCGCTCCTCGTCGCGGGAGGCGACCGCGAGCGCTTCGTGTTCCGTGGCCTCGATGGCCGGGAGCACCGCGATCCGTCCGATGTTCGCCGTGCCGAGGATGCCGAATCGCATGGCGTCACTCGACAGCGCCAGTGAGAAAAACCATCCGCCGGACGCCCGCAGCGATCTCCACCTGCGTGTCGCGTCGGTCTGGAGGCAGGGGTTCGCCTCCGACGATCCGGGATCGACGGGCGAGTTAAGACCACCCGACCCGGGTGAGGAGACATGGATCCAACGGCGGACATGGCGGCGTTCCGGCAGGCGGTCCGCTCGGGCGAGCGCGTCGTCGGCGGTTGGGTGTCGATCGGTCACCCGGCGGTCGCCGAGATCACCGGAGCGGCGGGCTACGATTTCGTGACGATCGACACGGAACACGCCGCGAACAGCATCGAGACGGTCGAGAACCTCGTCCGGGCGGTCGACGCCGCGGGCGACGCGGTCCCGATCGTCCGCCCGCCGGCCGCCGATCCGGTCGCGATCAAGCGGGTTCTCGACACCGGTGCTGGAGGGATCATGGTGCCACGGGTGGATTCCGCCGAGACGGCGGCCAGGGTCGTCGAGGCCACCCGGTATCCGCCGACGGGGGTCCGGGGGACCGCCGCGGGTCGTGCCTCGGGGTACGGCCGGACGTTCCCGACGTACCTCGAACGGGCCGACGACGTGCTGACTCGGATCATCCAGATCGAGACGGCAGCGGCGGTGGCAGCGGCCGGCGATATCGCCGGCGTCGAGGGAGTCGACGCGCTGTTCGTCGGTCCGACCGACCTCTCCGCCGCGCTCGACGTTCATCTCGACTTCGACGCCGACGACTTCCGGGCCGCGGTCGAGGAGGTGATCGACGCTGCAGCCGACGAGGACGTGCCGGTCGGAGTGTTCGCGACGGAGCCCGACCGGATCGACGACTGGCTGGCGATGGGATTCGACTTCGCGATCCTGGGGTTCGATGCGGCGTTCCTCGTGGAGCGAAACGAGACGATGCGATCGGCCTTCGAGCGAGCAGCGGCCGAATGCGACGGAACACAGCGCTAAGCGACAGTGGCAACGGTCACGGAGTCGGCAGCGGCTGTGCAAGCCGAACTCAACCAGGTACTGGAGCGGTGACGGGTTCGCTGGTTAGTCAGCGACCGACGACAGGAATCCGAAGGATCGGATCTACTGATCGTCGCGTGTGGCGAGCCCGGCGAGATGTGGCGCTTCCTCGATCACGATGTCCACGCCGAGGCGGGCGGCGTCCTCGCTGCCGGGTAGACAGAACACCGGCACGCCGTTGCCGCCGTCCTCGGTCCCGCCGCCGCTCGAACTCCGGTCGACGATCCCCGCGGTCGCACGGGTGGCGACGACCCGTGTGCCGATCTCCTCGCGCGAGAGCGCGCGGAACAGTTCGCCGAACCCGGGAAGCTCCTTCCCGAACAGCGGCCGGACGGCCTCGATGGTCACGTCGTCGGGTGTGACGCCCGTGCCACCAGTGGTGACGACGCAGTCGACGTCCTCGCGCCCGACGAGGGCGTCGACGCTGCCCTGGATGCCGTCGTGGTCGTCGTCGACGAGTTCGCGAGTGGCGACCTCGTGCTCGGTGTCCTCGATCGCGGCCGCGATCGCGTCGCCCGCGGGATCGTCCTCCAGCGTTCGGCTGGTCGAGATCGTCACGACCCCGATACCGATCGAGCCGAAATCGTGAGCGTGAGCGTGGACGGCGTCTTCGTCGTGATCGTGGGCAGCATGGTCGCCCCCGTGATCGGCGTGGCCGTGCTCGTGGTCGTCCGCGCCGTGTGCGTCGTCGGGATCGCCGCCGTCGGTGCGTCGCATGGGCGAAACTACACCTGCGCGACCAAAACCCGCCGGGTTTTTGCCCACACCGGCCGTGGTTCGGGTATGCGCGGTTCCGAACGCCGATCGGCGGGGCGTGGGGTGTCGGGATGACCGACGAGTACGTCCACGACCCGGAGGCGTTCGAGGACGCCCCGCGGAGCGAGTACGACGAGGCCGCTGCGCGCGGCGAGGACCGGTCGTTCGACTGGCGTGGCTGGGCCCTCGTCGGCGTGATCGTTTTTGCCTTCCTGATCGCACCGGGACTGATCCTCGCGATACCGTACGCCGGCGGCACGCTGAGTGCGTTCGGGCTGACGTGGCGCGACACCTTTCTCGTGCTCCCGCTGCTTCCCGCACTCGCGCTCGGACTGACGGCAGTGTGGGCGGCTGCACGGGCGTAGGGAACGATCGGTGCGAACAGTGCTGATCTGTAGATCGACGACGAGGTTTTGTTCGTACACGACAACTCCGAGACGTACGCCCCGGACGACGCGTTGCGGACGCGGATGACTCCCGAGCCGACAGTCGGTGGTCTCGGTGGCCGCTTTCAGCCACCGAGCGAACTGACGCCGACGGGGAGAGCACAACAGCGACGCATAGCGGAGCGATCACAGCGCCGTTCGACGCGGACACCGGAGCGCAACCAATGTCATCCAATCAAAGCGGACAGCCATCGAACACCGGAGGCG
Source organism: Halococcus sp. PRR34 (assembly GCF_028617175.1). Lineage (NCBI taxonomy): Archaea > Methanobacteriati > Methanobacteriota > Halobacteria > Halobacteriales > Halococcaceae > Halococcus > Halococcus sp. PRR34. The sequence continues at coordinate 383,555 of NZ_JAQJDA010000001.1, forward strand.
AGACGGATAAGAAACAGATCGTCGACGTCGAAGGCACGTCGGAGGACACGACGTCCACGAGGGCGCGGTTCTGGCTGACGAACGACATCCTCGCGATCGTCCTCACCCTCTCGTTCGTCGGGTTGTTGGCGATCGCCGGGCGGGGTATCATCGACCTGGGGGCCATCCCGGTCGAGATGCGAGTGGTCTACGTGAGTCTCGTCGGGGCCGCCGGCGTCTGGGCGTTCGGCGAGATGGCGTTCGAAACATGGGGGGGCGATCGCAGCGGTGGCGGCGGGAAATAACCACCATCCCCGGGCGGAACAGCGATACGACCGACGAACGAACACGACGAAACTCACAGCATACGATGGAATTCACCGAGAAGCTACTCGGCGACGGGGAGACGACAACGAATCGAACGACGGACGAGGGAACGGCGTCTCGAGAACGGACCGATGGCACCGGTACGGCCAGGGACGACTCCGCCGGAACGACCGAATCCCCCACGAACGACGCAGCACGCAGCGACACGTTCGCGTTCCGAGACAGCGGAGGTGCGGCGGATTCGGTCGAGACAGCGACGAAAGACGATAGCGAGCACCGCAACGACGACGGGCCGCGCGACGACGTGGCGGCCGATCTCGGAACGGAGGACAGCGGCCGAGCGAAACGCGGCAAACCGGGCCGTAACGACGGTACGTCAGCCCCACAGGACGACGTGGCTGCGGACATCGGTGTGGACGGAGCAGCGGTCGCGGGAGCCGATACGACCGCCGACGCACAGCGGACCGGCGCAGCCGACGCCTCAAGCGGTACGGCCGAGACAGGGGCGAACGACGTGTCCAGTGGCGAGACAGGGGGCGATTCAGAGACAGCAACGGCGACGTCGGCACCGGCGAGTGACGGCTCCGACCCGGAACCAGACGGAGCCACCGACGACCGCACGAGGGCCGCTACGGGGAGCACGGACGAGGATGTAGCCGCACCGATGGACGGGCGTATCCTCCACATCGCGGCGGCACAGTCGATCACCGTCACCGACGAGCGCGCCGTCCGCATCGACGGCGCACGCGACGTGTCCCTCGTTGCGGAACCGGAAACCGACCCACAGAACGAACACGCGCCGGAAACGGCAGCCACAGTGGGATCGCGGACGTAGCCCACGAGAGCGACGGGACCGACCACGATCGCCGCAGGAGAACGGTGGACGGCGTACGCGAATCGAACGGCGAGTGAATTCGATCAGAGACAACAGATGGGACACACGATCACGATCCGCGACGACGGCAACGGCGAGGCGAACAGCTACTGGGTCGCGTTCAGCGGCGACACTCGACCCGAAAAGGGGACCGTCCACGGCGCGACCACGGACGACAGCGATGGGATCACGCAGACAGCGGAGGGGTACCGAGTCGAAGGCGAAGTCTACGGCGGCCGCGACGCCTACCGCTACTACGGAAAGCGCCTCGGAATGGCGTTCGAGCATCCCGAGCGCATCCGAATCAAGATCAACGACCAGGACTGGCAGCCCCCCAGCGCGTTCGGGGAGACGATATCGTGGTCCGGCGGAAGCGGCGGTAGTGGCGGTAGCGGGAGTGGCGGTAGCGGCGGTAGCGGGAGTGGCGGTAGCGGAAGTGGCGGTAGCGGGAGTAGCGGCGGTGGCAGTAACGACGGCAGCGAAGGGAATAACAACAGCGCCAGCGGCGGTAGCGGAGGCGGCGGCAGTAGCGGGGACGGTGGCAGTAGTGGGGGCGGCGGTGGCAGCAGTGGGGACGGCGGTAGCGGTGACAGTAGCGGGAGCGGTGGCAGCGGCGGCAACTGCGACGCAGGATCGCTACCCGCAAGCGGCGACGGACCGATCGAGCGCCACGGCATCCGGTTCAAAACCGTGCTCCACGCCGTCAACGATCTCGGGATGGATCCCAACGGCAACGAGCCTATCGACGAGAAACTCAGCGACGCGGCCGCCGACTACACGCTGATCGTCTTCCCGGACGGGGCGTTCGCCAAACACGAGAAGACGGTCCACACGGGGCTCCAGAACTTCGGGCTGTGCGGGCAGGACGCGACGCGGTTCGTCGCGCCTGAAGGGTTCAACGGGAAGTTCGTGGTCATCGATCGCGGGATGAACACGCTGTTCGAGAACATCGACGTCGACCTCCGGGCGAACAACGCGACGCCCGGGCTGCATCTCGCTGCCCAGGACGGTCTCGACGTCCGACACGTCCGCTATCGCGGTCAGGGTATCCACCCCGACTCCACGCCCCGCGGAGAGGGATCGGGCAATCCCGACGTGACGAACGCGCTCAACGCTCATGTCCGCGCGCCCGACGGCACCGGCCGGGTCAAACACGTCATCGCCCACAACGCCGGCCTGATGGGGGCGTACAACGAGGGCGACGGCCGCGTCGGGATCTTCACCGGTCGGGCGAACGAGGGCACTCTCACCATCGAGGGCTGTAACATCGAGGGGTTCCCGAACAACGGTCTCTACACCAGCCGGACCAACGGCGCGGTCCAGGTCGAGGGTGGCCTGTTCCGGAACAACGACATCTCGCAGGTCCGCCTCGGCAGCGAGGGCAGCTACGTCCAGAACGCGCTGCTCGAGGTCGACATGCGGGATTCGCGCTCGCCGAACCCCGAATCGGCGCTCAACACCCGTGGCGTCCGTTTCGACGGCCCGAAATCGAAGGTCCACGGAGCCGAAGCACGCGACTCCACGATCCGGATCGCCGACACACCTCACTCCGACGGCGCGGTGGTCGCGAACCAGGACACCGGCGCGTTCGGCGTCCACAACGTCCGCATCCGGATCGATACCGGCGGCGTCCGCGGTGTGGTCGGAAAACAGCCGTGTGGCATCGGCAATCGAAGTCCACCACCGACGCCCCACGCCGCGACGATCGAGCAGGTTTCGGTCATCGGCCGAGGCGGCGCGGCCCCGGCGATCCGACTGGTCGATCGGCCGAACTCGACCATCAACGAACTCTGCGTCTCGTGTGACGGAAAGAACCGGACCGGCGTACGATGTACCGGCTCGTCCGGCACGACGGTCCGGAACTCGAACGTGAACGTGAGCGGCACGCCCGTCGAGGGAGCCGCGACCGAGAACCTCACCACCGACAAGGACTGTCCGGGCGATGAAGGAAGTACCACACAGGACGAGCCGTGGGAATTGGCGGTCGAGGCCGCGGCCGGAAAGACTGTCTACGTCCTCGGAGGCGATGGTGCAGTCGAAAAACGTGGCTCAGGAAACGGCGACGGGGGCAAGCCCGTCCTCGGCACAGCGCACGGCGAACTCGACGGAACGAAACATCGCTACCGGATCGACGGGGCCTCACGCGTTTTCGTCGCCGCCGACGGCCCGGTGACGCTCTACCGCGACGGCACCGAGGTCGGTGTGAAAGACCTCCGGACCGGTGCCTAACTGACAGTCGGTTTTCGTCCTCGTCCTCAGCCGCACTCACAACAGATCGGTGGTTCCAGCGAGGAGCGGCCGTCGCTCGATAGTCGTCGCTCGGAACACCGTGACGAGTGTTTTTGGGCGACACGACCGCGTGTCGGCCCCTCAGTCATCGATCCATCGTCGTCGAGGAACCATCGTTCGCTGCTCGATCACTTCTCGATGGTGGCTTCCGGCAGCACCCGAACGACGACGGTCACGAGACACGCCGATTCCTCGCGTTCGGGGACGTCCGCGATGTCGACGTCGAAGTAGTGGTACTCTCGACCCACCACGACGTACGTTTCGTCGCCGACGTTCGCGGCCTGACTACCCGTCTCGTCAGGCCCGATCTCACCGAAGCGGATCGGTTCGTCGGTTTCGGGGATCGGGAGAGTCGTCCCGTCGGCGGTAGCGAGCAGTTCCCCGGAGTCTGCGTGGCCGAACACCAGCTTGACCTTCTGGCTATCACGCTCGGTGATCCGTACCGGCGATCCTGTCCCGCTCACCGCTGGCCCCACGCTCTCGCTCATGGTTCGGACGTGGTTGGCCGTCGGTCGGAATAAATCGTCGCGGTAGTGCGATGCGATGCAGTGTGACGGTCGGCGGCGAAAGCTTTTGCCGGCGTCAGGAATATGTGAACTATGACCACGACCGACGAGCTCGCGTCGTTCACCGAGGCGGTTGCGTTCGACGATCTCGACGACGACACGATCGAGGAACTGAAAAAGCGCGTGCTCGACTCGGTCGGGATCGCGGTGGGTGCGCTCGGCGCGGAGCCAGTCGAGGCCGTCCGCGAGACGGTCGAAACGACTGCATCGGGCGACGCTGCCCGGCTGTGGGGATCGGCGATGCGCGCCAGTCCGACGGGAGCGGCGATGTACAACACCACGCTCACCAGATATCTGGATTTCATGGACTCGTTTCTCGCGCCCGGCGAGACCCCACATCCGAGCGACAACATCGCGAGCCTGATCGCGTGCGGTGAGCACACCGACGCCACCGGCGCGGAGCTCGTCGAGGCGATCGGCGTGAGCTACGAGATCCAGGGCGAACTCGCGTGGAACGCGCCCGTCCGCGACCGCGGGTACGATCACGTGACCCACACCGTCATCTCGGCCGCAGCGGGTGCGGGGAAGGTGCTCGGGCTCAGCCACGAGGAACTCCGGAACGCGGTCGGGATCGCCGGGACCGCCCACAACGCACTTCGAGTGACCCGCACAGGAGGAATCAACGAGTGGAAGGGCGTCGCGAGTGCGAACGCCGCCCGGAACGCGATCTATTCGGCGCTGCTCGCCAGCAACGGGATGGGCGGGCCGACGAACCTCTTCGAGGGCCAGAAGGGATGGAAACAGATCATTGCGGGCGATTTCACCGTGGATCTCGATCCCGGGTGTGGGCGCGTGTTCGACACGATGACCAAGCGCTACGTCGCCGAGACCTACGCCCAGTCCGCGGTCGAGGGCGTGATCGAACTCGCCGAGCGGGCCGACATCGATCCCGACCAGGTGAACGCGATCCGCCTCGACACCTTCCACGGCGCGAAACTCATCATCGGCGGCGGCGAGGGATCGAGATACGAGGTCGAGACGAAAGCCCAGGCCGACCACTCCCTCCCATACATGCTCGCGGCGGCGCTGATCGACCGCGAGCTCACGAACGATGCCTACGATCCCGAGCGCATTCAGCGAGAGGACGTTCAGGAACTCCTTCGAACTGTGGAGGTCAAGGAGGACGAGGAACTCACCCGGCGCTTCGAGGACGGCGAGATGCCCGCAGTCGTCGACATCGAGCTCACGAACGACGCGACCCGCCACGTCGCAAAGGACGCGTTCAGCGGCCATCCGACCGATCCGATGACGTGGGGCCAAGTAGAGACGAAGTTCCACACGATGACCGAGGAACGCTACGACGAGGATCATAGAGAACGGATCGTCGACGCCGTCAGAACCCTCGAAACCCACGATGTCGCCGATCTCGTCGCGCTACTGGGGTGATGAAGTCACCCGGTGATCACCGTCGTCACCGATCAGTAAGTGGCCGGCAATCCTCACGGAACGGGTACATCCGGAAGACCGTTCGATGCTGACGGACCCTGGGTGGTCGAGAGTAGTTCAGTCGTCGAGAACCGCATCCGTGACGTCGAGAATCTCCGCCGGATACTCCTCGTTTCGATCGATTTCGGCGGCCAGTGGCACGATTTCGGTTCGTGCGTACTCTCGCACGTCGTCCCGTAGGTCGCGCTGTGCGTCCGTCGGTCCGAATCCCATACCGGCGTATCGATGGTACGACGCTTGACTGTACGGGACGTTACCAGTGTCGCGTCGGCAACAGCGACTCCACGGGAGCCTTTCGTGGCCCGTCAGTCGTCGGGAAGATCACGGCACACGACTCGTCGTAGTCACAGAGCAGTTCGCGACAGACGCCACAAGCACTCACGACCTCGAATTCGCGATCCTCGTCCGGCAGTGGATGACGAACCGCGGCGCTGGCGGCGAACCCGTCGGCCCCGGCAATCCGAGCGGCCGAGAGCGCTGACGGCTCCGCACAGACCGACGCACGGCCGACGCCGGCGGGCTGGCTAACACCGGTGAACACATCGCCGTCGGTCGTCCGAACGGCCGCGCCGACCATGTGCGCGCCGTGGAAGTGCTCGGGATCAAATGCAGTCTCAGTCGCCTCACGGGCGTGCTCAACGAGTCGCTGGCCGGGATCGGTCAGCAGCTCCGCATCGGACGGCGGCGGCTGGACGTCCATGCCCGATCGAACGCCAGCAAGAACGAACGTCTTCCGGTCTACTCGCCTTCAGGAGACTGGACCCAGATCGTCTTCTTGTTGACGAACTCCCGGATGCCGTGGCCGGCGAGTTCGCGGCCGTACCCCGAATTCTTGATCCCACCGAACGGCACTCGGGGATCGGATTTCACGAGTTCGTTGACGAAACAACACCCCGCCTCGAACCGACGGGCGACCCGCTCGCCGCGTTCGAGGTCCTCGGTCCAGACCGAGGCACCCAGCCCGAGATCGACGTCGTTCGCGAGTTCGATCGCTTCGTCCTCGTCGGCCACCTGGAAGACCGGCGCGACCGGACCGAACGTCTCCTCGCAGGCCGCAGCGGCGTCCTCCGGGACATCGGTGAGGACGGTCGGTGGGTAGTAGAACCCCTCCCGATCCATCGGTTCGCCACCGAGTTCGAGGCTCGCCCCGTCGTCGAGCGTGCGCTCGACCTGGTCGTGGAGGTCGTTCATCAGGTCCTCGCGGGCCTGGGGGCCGATGTCGGTGTCCTCGTCGGTGGGATCGCCGATAACCAAATCCTCCATCTCGTCGGAGAACTTGCCGAGGAACTCGTCGTAGACGTCCTCGTGGACGATGAACCGCTTCGCGGCGATGCACGACTGGCCGGAGTTCAGGGTGCGCGCGCCCGCGCCGGTCGCGGCGGCGGCGTCGAGGTCGGCGTCGTCGAGCACCACGAACGGGTCGCTCCCGCCGAGTTCGAGGACGGTTTTCTTGAGTTCGCGGCCGGCGGTCTCGGCGACCGCCCGGCCGGCGTATTCGCTTCCCGTTAGCGTCGCGGCCCTGAGCCGATCGTCTTCGAGAACGTTCTCGACCTGGTCCGAGCCGATCAGCAGCGTCTGGAAGACGTCCTCGGGGTAGCCAGCGCGCTCGAAGACGTCCGCGATCGCCATCGCGCATTCGGGGACGTTCGAGGCATGCTTGAGGAGGCCGACGTTGCCAGCGGTGAGGTGGGGCGCGGCGAACCGGAACACCTGCCAGAACGGGTAGTTCCACGGCATCACCGCGAGGATCGGGCCGAGAGGCTCGTAGGAGACGAATGCGGACGCCTCGGACGCGCTCGGGAGGGCCTCGTCAGCGAGCTGCTCGCCGGCGGTCTCGGCGTAGTAGTCACACACCCATGCGCATTTCTCGACTTCCGAGAGCGCCCCCGAGATGGGTTTGCCCATCTCTCGGGTCATGACCTCGGCGTACTCGTGTTTGTTCTCGCGGAGGACGCTTGCGGCGTCGGCGAGGAGTTCGCGGCGCTCGATCATCGAGCGGTCGCGCCACGATTCGAACGCCCTGTTCGCGCGCCCGAGCGCGTCGTCGACCTCCTCGTCAGAGTGTCCCTCGACGGGTTCGAGCGCCTCGCCGGTGGCCGGGTTCACACGATCCATGCGCCGCGTTGGGACGGGGACGTAGTTGTAGTTTCGGCCTGTGATTCGTCGGCTGTTCGCATGGCGGTGCGGGCGCAGAGCGGTGCAGCGTGGCTGTGGTGCGGTTGCGGGGCGGTCCTGGCGGATCGAGGGCGAGACCGTGAGCGAAGCGAACGGTCGAGGGCTCGGGCGGTGCTGTGCGGTCACGGGGCTGTTGCGGTGCGGAAGAGCGCCAGCAGTCCTACCGTGAACGAACGAGCGGAGCGAGTGAGTGAGCGGGTGTTTTTAGTCCAGGTTTTTGGACGGGGTTTGAGGCGAGCGAAGCGAGCCGAGGACCCCGTGTAAAAAAGTGGGTGACTAGACGCCGCGACCCTGGAGCTTCTCTTCCTCGGCGAGGTCGGCGTTCGCGTCGCCTTTCATCCCCGAGCCGGCGTTCGTGGCGATCTCCGCGAGCGTCTCGGGATCGTCCCACGAGTTGGTGGCCTCGACGATCGCTTCGCCCATCGCGGCGGGGTTCTCCGCACCGAAGATGCCCGACCCGACGAAGATGCCGTCACAGCCGTGGTGCATCATCAGCGCGGCGTCCGCAGGAGTCGCGATCCCGCCAGCGGCGAAGTTCACCACGGGCAGCCGGCCGGCCTCGGCAGTCTCGTGGACGAGGTCGGCGGGGGCCTCGATCTCGCGGGCGTAGGCCTCGCGTTCCTCGTGGTTCATCCCCTCCAGCTTCCGGATCGCGCCCTTGATCGTGCGCTGGTGGTAGACTGCCTGGTTGACGTCGCCGGTGCCGGCCTCGCCCTTGGTCCGGATCATCGCCGCACCCTCGCCGATTCTCCTGAGTGCTTCGCCGAGATCGCGCGCGCCGCAGACGAACGGCGCAGTAAAGTCGCGCTTGTCGATGTGGTACTCGTCGTCGGCGGGCGTCAGAACTTCGGATTCGTCGATCATGTCGACGCCCGTGGCTTCGAGGATCTGGGCCTCCTTGGTGTGGCCGATCCGCGACTTGCCCATCACCGGGAGCGAGACCTCCTCGATGATTTCGGTCACGTCGGCGGGATCGGCCATCCGGGCGACGCCGCCGCGCTTGCGGATGTCGGCGGGGACGGCTTCGAGCGACATCACCGCCACCGCGCCGGCGTCCTCCGCGATCCGTGCCTGCTCCGCGTTCACGACGTCCATGATGACCCCGCCCTGCTGCATCCGGGCGAACCCCCGTTTCACGAGGTCGGTACCGCGCTTCAGTTCCTCCAAGTCGGTCTCGTCGGCCATGACCGGAGTTGCCGCCCGACGCACTTAACCCTCCTCTTCGGCCACAGATCGTTCGGCCGCCGAAGGCAGAAGGAACAAACGTCGCCCGCGCGAATACTGCCTCAGTCGTAACGATGATACCGCTCATGTCCCCGGCACAGATCCCCAAAGCCAGCCCGTCGTCCCCGCACGGCCGATGACGACCCACCGAGAACCGCTCGACTCGGTGAACGAGGCCATCGGCGAGACCCCGCTGGTTCGCGTTCACGCCGCCCCCGAATCGGTCCCGGTGTACGCGAAGCTCGAATCGTTCAACCCCGGCGCGAGCGTCAAGGACCGCATCGGGGAGTATATGCTCGAAGCAATGCTCGACCGTGGCGACCTCGATCCTGGTGGGACCGTGATCGAACCCACGGCCGGCAACACCGGAATCGGGATCGCGCTCGCCGCCACCCAGCTGGACGTCGAGGCGGTGTTCGTGGTGCCCGAGCGGTTCAGCCTCGAAAAGCAGCAGCTGATGCGATCGCTGGGCGCGGAGGTCGTCAACACGCCGACCGACGAGGGGATGGGCGGCGCGATCGATCGCGCCGACGAGCTCGCCGCCGAACACGAGAACGCGGTCGTCCCCCAGCAGTTCGCGAACCCGCTCAACGCCGAGGCGCACTACGCGACCACCGCCCCCGAGATCCACGACGCGCTCGACGGGCGGGTCGGTGCGGTGGTCGCAGGCTGTGGCACGGCGGGGACGCTCATGGGACTCGCACGCTACGCCCGCGAGCAGCACCCGGAGACGTTCGTTGCCGCGGTCGAACCCCAGGGATCGCGCTACGCCGAGGTCATGGGCACCGATGTCGAGGAGGGCGAGTACAAAACCGAGGGGATCGGCACGCACGACCCCTCGAAGAACGAGCTGTTCGATCCCGCGATCGTCGATCAAGTGCTTCGAGTCGGGGATCGCACCGCCCAGGACGAACTCAAACGGCTCGCACGCGAGGAAGGTCACCTCGTCGCGGCGAGCGCGGGGATGGCGAGCGTCGCCGCCCGCGACGTGGCCGAACGGATTTCGAATGGTGAGATCGACGCCCCCCACGACACGGTGGTGACGGTGTTTCCCGACTCCTCGGAGCGCTACCTCTCGAAGGGGATCTACGACGAGTTCGAGAACTGGGAAGGGTAGAAACGACAAGAGTCACGGTTCGCGCCACCCACGTCGACTCATGGCGAACAACGACGGTACGGATCACACGGACCACGACGGTCACGAGGATCACATCGAGACCCGCGCGATCCACGCCGGCCAGGCACCCGACACGGAGACGGGCGCGCTGATGACGCCGATCCACGCCAACTCCACGTACGTCCAGGACGCTCCCGGCAAGGATCGTGGCTACGAGTACTCCCGGACGGGGAATCCGACCCGCACCGACCTCGAAGCCAATCTCGCGAGCCTCGAAGGTGGCGCTCACGGTCGCGCCTTCGCGAGCGGGATGGGATCGATCAACACCGTGCTGAACCTGCTCGAAGCGGGCGATCACGTCGTGGCGGGCAACGATGTCTATGGAGGGACACACCGACTGTTCACCCAAGTCTACGAGGAGTACGATCTCGATTTCGACTTCGTCGACACCACCGATCCCGATGCGGTCGCGTCGGCAATGGGACCCGATACCGAACTTCTCTGGCTCGAAACCCCGACGAACCCCCTTATGCGAGTGGTCGACATCGCCGCGCTCGCCGACCTTGCCCACGCGAACGACGCGCTGTGTGCGGTCGACAACACCTTCGCCACGCCGTATCTCCAGCGCCCGCTCGAACACGGCGCGGACATCGTCAGTCACTCGCTGACGAAGTATCTCGGAGGGCACTCGGACGTGGTCGGCGGCGCGCTCGTGGTCGATAGCGACGACCTCGACGAACGGATCGGGTTCTACCAGAACTCTGTCGGCGCGACACCCGGTCCCTTCGAGAGCTTTCTCGTCCTCCGGGGAACCAAGACCCTCCCGGTGCGGATGGATCGCCACTGCGAGAACGCCCGTGCGCTCGCCACGTGGCTCGACGACCATCCCGACGTGAGCGAGGTGTACTACCCCGGGCTCGACTCACACCCACAGCACGACCTCGCCGCACGGCAGATGGACGACTTCGGTGGGATGTTGAGTTTCGAGCTCGACGGCAGCCTGGCGGAGGCGAGTACGGTCGTCGAGAGTACGGAGGTGTTCACGCTCGCCGAATCGTTGGGCGGCGTCGAGAGCCTGATCGAACAGCCCGCCGCGATGACCCACGCCGCGATCCCGCGCGAAGAGCGCCTCGAAGCGGGGCTGACCGACGGCCTGATTCGTGTCTCGGTGGGGATCGAACACCTCGACGACCAGCGTCGCGATCTCGACTGCGCGATCGACGCCGCACTCGACTGACCAGTCGCTGCGGTTCGGCGGTCTCGACGGCACGCCGTCTTCCGATCGGACCGCCATCGTTTTGCCACGGCCACCCTTCGACCACACAATGGCCGGAGAACCCGGTGTCGGCCCGCTCGGGCGCGTCCTCGACGGACGGGTTCCCGACCGCGACGCGCTGCCGTGGTACGTCGCGCCGGTGCCACGTGCGATCGAGGACCTCGGGTTTCGGCTCGTGTGGCTCGTCATTACGGTGAACCTCGTCGGCACGGCCTTCGGTTTCTGGTACTATCGAGTCCAGTTCGCCGGAACCCCGATCGTGATGTGGCCGTTCGTGCCCGACAGTCCGGCAGCGACGCTGTTCGTCGCGCTGTCGCTCGCGGCGTGGAAGTTCGGCTACGACCCGGAGTGGCTGAACGCGCTCGCCTTTTTCGGCTGTCTCAAACTCGGCCTCTGGACGCCGTTCGTCCAACTGTTCGTCAACGGCCCGAGTGGCATCGCGGCGTGGCTCTACTGGTTCCTGATCCTGAGCCATCTCGCGATGGCGCTGCAAGCCTTCGTGATCCATCGCTACGCCGACTTTCCGGTCGGCGCGGTCGCGGTCGCCGTGGCATGGTACGGGTTCAACGACGTGGTCGATTACTTCGTCCCGCTCGTCGGCGACTACCACCATACCCTCCTGCGCGCGGAGTTCGTCGACGGCGTGATCGGTCACTCGCTGCCTGCCCACGACCTCGCGGCGGCCGCAGCGGTGACGCTGACACTGCTCGCGACGTTTCTCGTGCTCGCGACCCGGGTGAAGAAGCTCGAAACCGGGCAGTAGTCGGTTCCGCCTCCGAGGTACTCACTCCGTTCGTGTCTCCCCGTTCGCGTGCGAGCGCACCCACAGCTCGCCGATCCGCGAGAGCCGCGTCCGGTGGGATTTCCCCTGCGCGTCCTGTTCGATGTACCCCTTCCCGCCGGGGCCGAGCCGATCGACGTTGTAGATCACTTTCGATCGGAAACTGTCGGTGTACTCCTCGGAGAGTTCGCGCGCGAGCGCCTGCGCGAGTTCGCTTACCGACTCGAACGGGCCGTCCTCGCCGAGTTTGAACAGGATCAGCTCCTCGAACGGTTTGACGTTCGAGAAGGAAGCAACGGGAAGTTCGATGATATGGCTGCCGTCGACCGCCTTCGCGCCGATGGTGGTGCCGCGCTCGTCGAACTCCGCGAGCAGGTCGCGCGCACTCCGAAGGCGCTCGTCGACGCGCTCGTCGTCGACCTCGCCGGCGAGATCCTCGAGGAGGTCGATCTGTCTGTGGAGTTCCTCGGCGAGCTCGGTTTCTAAGTACTTCTCGGGGATCGTGTAGTAGGTGTGAATCTGTCCGCGGTCCTCGCTGCGCTCGACGCCGATCGAGTGGGCGGCGGTAGCGAAAGCGAAGCTCACGGTTCGGGGCATCGCGCTGATGTTGGCCCAGACCTCCCGATCCGCGTCGAGCTCGGTGTTGATCATCTCGTAGGCCTGCTCGAACGCCGCGTCGTAGTCGTAGACGTCGTCGACGACGAACCGCTCGGTCTCCGCGCCAAGCAGGTTCCGGAAGTCCTGTTCGAGCTTCGCCGCGAGATTGCGGGAGTATTCGACGTTCGCGGCGCTCCCGACCGCGCCTTCGAGAAGGATCACGTGATCGACATCGAGTTTGTCCCGTACGAGGGGCGCGATGAGCCGGTCGTAGTCGAACCCGACCGGGACGATGTGTGTCTGCATGGTCGTTCGTTCCCCTGAGCGACGAATAAACCTTGTCGAGCGGATCGCGAACCGTCGGCGAGGATAGGTCAGTACACCCGCGCACCGTTCTCGACCTCACCCTCGGGCTGGAGATGCACGACGCCGTCGCCGTCGGCCGCGTCGACGCCGGTCACGAGACACTGGCTTTCGAAGCCCGCGATCGAAACGGTGCCGAGGTTCACGACAGCGATCACCTGGCGACCGAGGAGTTCGTCCTGCTCGTAGCGCGTCAGTCCGGCTGCCGACTGGAGGGTTTCGCCGCCGAAGTCGACGTCAAGCTTGTAGACGTCTTTTCGCGCTTCGGGGAACTCATCGACAGCGACGATCTCGCCAACGCGCATCTCCACGTCGTCGAGGAACGCTGCGGAATCGATGTCGGGTTCGTCGATGCCCATGCGTTTCGTGTGTGCGCCGGTGTCATGACTGCACCGGACCACCGTGCGGCCGGCGGCTGCGGTGTGGTTTCGGTGGCGGGAGCAGTGCGGCGGCGGTTCCTGGCGGATGAAGGGCGAGGCGCGACCAGCGGGGGAGCGCCGAGGGCTTCGACGGTGCTGTGCGGCCGCGGAGGCGGTTGCCGTGCGGTCGCGGAAAGCGCCAGCAGGTCTACCGCGAGCGAACCCCAAAGGGGTGAGCGAGCGGGTGTTTTTAGCGTAGATTTTTGCGAGGAGTGGTGCCCGCAGCGCGAGCGCAGCGAGCGCGAGGACACCCGACGAAGTAAAAAGGTACGTTCTAGAAATCGCGGCGCATCGCGATCTCGAACCAGGGACAGAGTCGGAGCTGGCGGTACCACCGCGGGTTCTCGTGGAGGTGCTCGTAGGGAACCCACAGCAGGCCGGCGACCTCGCTTTCGTCGGGGTCGAGGTCGGTATCGGCAAGCGTGGCCTTCAGCACGGTGCAGACCTCGTGCTCGATGCCTTCGTCGTAGTAGTAGCGTTTGTACTCGAAGCGATCGGTCACCCGGACCTCCTCGTACTGGTCGGCGGTGATGCCGAGCTCGTCGACGAGGCGCTCGCGAGTGGCCTCGACCTGGGTCTGGCCCTCGACTGGGTGGGAGGCGACGGTGCCATCCCAAAAGGTGTCCCAGAGGCGCTTGTCGGGGCTGCGCTGGGCGAGCAAAATGCGGCCGTCCTGATCGAAGACCATCACCGTGAACGCGCGGTGGCGGGTCCCGTCGCCGGTGTGGGCGTCGAGGCGGTTGACCGTCCCCGTCGGCTCGTCGTCGGCGTCGACCGCGATCACGTCCTGGCCGGCGTTCGGGTGGGCCGCGTCGGCGTCCGCGCTGGGTGACTCGGGCGTGCTCATGGGTGGGTCTCGCGGAGGGGACTCAAAGCGGCTTCGACTCCCGGGAGGAAGGTCGCCGCCGGAGCTGTGCGGCCGCCGATCCGAACGTCGACGAGTGGGGATCAGTCCAGCGGCTCCGGGTCGATCTCGTAGCCCTCGCCGACCCGGATCGAGAGCGCCTCGCGCTCCGCCTCGACATCGAGTTCGCGCGCCGAGAGCATCTCGCCGTCGAGGCTGAACGTTCCCGGCTCGCCGTCCCGCACGGAGATGGAGAGCGCGGCGGTTTCGAGTCGGGTGATGTTCGACGTGTCGGTCCCCAGCAGCCGCCGGATGGCAGCCTCACCGACGAGCTTCCCGGTCGGACGGTCCTCGATGATGGTGACCTCGAACCGGCCGTCCTCCATGTCGGCCTGAGTGTGGCCCTCGACGGGGAACCGGCGGCCGTTGCCGATGAGGACGAACGCCGCCTCGCCGTGCCACGACTCCTCGTCCGCGGCGGTCTCGACGTCGATCGTGAGCCCCTCGAACGACGCGGCGGTTTGGACGGTGTTCACGACGTATGCGAGTACGCCGAAGCTGTCTTTCATGTCGGCGGTGGTCTCGGAGCTCGCGTCGGCGGTCAGCCCCGCGATCGCGGAGTTGACGAACGGCCGACCGTTCGCGATCCCGCAATCGATATCGCGCGTATCGCCGGTTTCGAGCACCGCGAACGCCTCCTCGACATCGCCGACCCCGATGTTGCCGGCGAAGTTGTTGCCCGTTCCCGTCGGCACGACCCCGATAGTCGTCGAATCGAGCGCGTCGGCGTCGTAGAGGCCTCGGACCACCTCGTGGATCGTCCCGTCGCCCCCGGCGGCCGCGACGAGGTCGGCGTCGGCCGCTTCGCGGGCGAATTCGATGGCGTCGCCGGCCTCGCTGGTCTCGCGGACGGCGAAGTCGTGATCGGCGGCGAGCTCGTGGATCCGCTCGGTGTGATCGGCGCTCCCGCTCACCGGGTTCAGGACGAGCACCCGCGATCCCTCGCTCCCGGTATCGGTGGCGTGCCCGTCGGCAGCGCGGCCGCCGTCGGTGCGGATGGGGGGTTCGGGACCACGCCCTCTGCGCACCGATCGTCCGTTCATGGCCCCCTGATTGCGGACGGAACAGCAAAGGCCTGCCGGCTCCACCGTCCAGTGTGTATCGGATCGACCTCCACGCACACACGCGATTCTTCCACGGTCATCGTCGGCTCGGCGACGCCTACGACCCGCTCGGGGCCCGGCTGCTCGCCGGGACCGCACGCCTTCGCGGGCTCGACGGGGTCGCCACCACCAACCACGACTACTATCGGGAGTTCGGCGACGAACTCGCCGGCGTCGCGGTCATTCCCGGAATCGAGGTTTCGACGACGAAGGGTCACGTGCTCGTGGTCGGCCCCGATCCACCGTCCGAGACGGTGCGCGGAGAGCTCACGCCAACGGAAGTCGTCGAAATCGCCCACGATCGGGGCTGTGCCGCGATCGTCGCTCATCCCTACCGAAACTCGACGGTCAGAGAGGTCGACGCGTCGTTCGACGCCATCGAGGTCAACGGGAAACACCCCCGAACGCGGGCGTGGGTCGAACGCCTCGCCGACCGCCACGGACTCCCGATGACCGGCGGCAGCGACGTCCATTACCCCCCGGAGGTCGGCCGGGCGTACACCGCAGTCGACGTCGCCGAACCCACCCCCGAAAACGTGGTCGCAGCCATCAAGGACGGACGGGTCGAGCCACGAGTCGACGACTGGCTCCCCTACCAGGTCATCGGCCGGCTCTATCGATACATCCACGAGGAGAGCGAGCAGTTCGACCGTCCCGAGTGGGCCACCCCGGGCGTCGGCGCGCCGCCCGAGGACGACTGACGGCGCTCGTTCCGGCCGAAGCACAATACTCTTGACCAGTTCCGCCGACGGGTCGGCCATGCCGATGTACGCACGCGACGAGCCGACCAAGTGTCGCCCCATCGATCGGTGGGCGGGTGGCGTCGGCTGGTTGGCGCATCCCCACGAGGACGGTCGGCGGGCGAGTCACGCAATCGGTGGCGACGACGGCGTGTGGCTCGTCGACCCGCTCGACGCACCGGGCGTGGACGACCTCATCGAATCGATCGGCGAAATCGTCGGTGTGGCCGTTCTGTCGGACTTTCATGCCCGAGATGCCGCCGTCTTCGCGGAGCGCTATGGCGTGTCGGTTCACGTCCCGCGGTGGCTGAACCGGGCCACGGCGCGCATCGACGCACCGATCGAGCAGTTCACCGACGAGATCGGAGATTCCGGCTTTCGGGTGCGGAACGCGCGGCCGTTCCCGGGCTGTCGAGAATCGATCGCGTACCACGAATCGAACGGGACGCTCTACGTCCCCGACGTGCTGAGCACCGAGCTTTCGGCGACCGTGGGCGACGAGCGCATCGCGCTGTTTCTCCCCGGACGGCTGTTTCCACCACGACACCTGTTCGGTGATCTCCGTCCGGAGCGAATTCTCCTCGGCCACGGAACCGGAATCTTCGACGACGCCACGGCGGCGCTCATAGAGACACTCGACGGCGCACGGCGACGATTTCCCCAGGCACTGGTCACGAGCGGCTGGACACAGCTCCGCGCCGGGATCGCGGCGCTCGGGGATTGACGACGACCACCCTACCCGCGGCGTTCGTCGAGGATCAGCCGGGTCTTGGTGCTCACGACGTCGTCGAGCTCGCGGGCCTGGGTGATCAGCGCGTTGACCGCGGCGGTATCGGCCGCGTCGACGACGAGCACCACGTCCTCCTCGCCCGAAACCTGCCAGACGAAATCCACCTCGGGCCACTCGGTCATCCGCTTCGAGACTGCCGAGGTGTCGACGTCGACCGCGACCCCGACTTCGATCATCGCCTTGATGTTACCCGTCCGGGTGGTCACGGTGAAGCGCTCGATGGTCCCATCGTCGACGAGCTGCTCGACGCGATTTCTGACCGTCCCCTCCGACGTTCCTACTTCCTCGGCGATCTCGGTGTACGGTGTCCGCGAATCGCGTCGGAGGACGTTCAGGATGCGGCGATCGAGGTCGTCCATTCGTGACCGTACCGATCGCCGGCACTTCACGATTACGAATATCGTAACCTTGTTTCGAACACAACGGTTATTAGGGGTGCGTCTGTACGCATATCGTAATGACGGATGCCTACGTGGCGATCGAGGGCGGCCACGTCCTGACCGGGCGTGCGCGCGCCCCGGGCACGGCCCGTGGCGAACTGGTTTTCACGACCGCCTACACCGGCTACGAGGAGAGTCTCACCGATCCCTCCTACGCCGAGCAGGTGCTCACCTTCTCGTACCCGCTGATCGGCAACTACGGCGTTCGGGACGAGCGGTTCGAATCCGATCAGGTCCAGCCCACGGCGGTCCTCGCGCGCGAACTCACCGACGACGTTGCCGAGTGGCTCGGAAGCGAAGAAATCCCCGCGATCGATCACCTCGACACCCGCGACGTGGTGACCGACGTCCGCGAGGAGGGCGCGATGGAGTGTGGGATCGCCGCCGGCCCCGACGCGACCCCCGAGGACGCACTCGCCGAGCTCGATCGGTGCAGGGGAATGAGCGAGCACACCGACATCGGCGCGACGGTCAGCGTCGACGAACCCGCGCGCTACGAGGGCGATGGAGCGTACGACGTCGCGCTGATCGACTGCGGCGCGAAGGGCTCGATCCGGTCGTCGCTCATGGAGCGTGGTGCGGACGTCACCGTGCTGCCGTACGACGCCACCCCCGAAGACGTTTCGAGGACTGATCCGGACCTCCTGTTCGTCTCGAACGGCCCCGGCGATCCCGAGAACTTCGAGGCCGCTCAGGCACTCGTGGAGGAGTTCGCGGGCGACCTCCCGCTCGCCGGGATCTGTCTCGGCCAGCAGATCGTCGCGGCGGCCCTCGGCGGTACCACCGAAAAGATGGCCTTCGGCCACCGCGGCGTGAACCAGCCGGTTCGTGACCTCGATTCGGGCCGTGTGGTGATGACGACCCAGAACCACGGCTACACCGTGACCGAGCCGGGCGAGCTCGACGTCACACAGATCAACGTCAACGACGACACGCCGGAAGGGCTCGCGAGCGACGCACTCGACGTCATCACCCGTCAGTACCACCCCGAGGCCAACCCCGGCCCACACGACTCGCTCGACTTCTTCGACGACGTGCTCGCGATGGCGGACGCCCAACGAGTCGCCCCGACTGCGGACTGAGCGTTTCACGTCCGGTTTTTACGACGGAGCCGTGTGGCGGTAGGTATATGCGTTCGGACTGGCAATATCTGCTGCATCAGTGACGCGGTTTCAACGCGGTTCACGGAGTACGCCCCACTGGGGCAGTTCACAATCATGGAGGACTCAGCGAAGTATCTGATTCACGCGGACGTCACCGCCGAGGGGGTGGTGGAGCGCAACGACGTTGTCGGCGCAGTCTTCGGCCAGACCGAAGGGCTGCTCGGCGACGACCTCGATCTCCGGACGCTTCAGGACGCCTCGAAGGTCGGCCGGATCGACGTGACGATCAACTCTCAAAACGGCCAGTCGTTCGGCCGGATCACCATCGCGAGCGGGCTCGACAAGGTCGAGACCGCGATCCTCGGCGCGTCGCTCGAAACCATCGACCGGATCGGGCCGTGTCGCTCGATCGTCGACGTCGACCGGATCGAGGACGTTCGGGCGGCCAGACGCCGCGAGGTGGTCGATCGAGCGAAGGCGCTGCTGGGCGCGTTCGAGGAGAGCACGATGAGCTCGGCGGAGCTCGTCGAGGCCGTCCGCGAGAGCGCACGCACCGGGGAGATCACCACCTACGAGGGGCTGCCGGCCGGCCCGCGGGTCGCCGACGCCGACGCGATCATCGTGGTTGAGGGGCGTGCGGACGTGCTCACCCTGCTCGGGTACGGCGTCAAAAACGCCATCGCGGTCGAGGGCACCAACGTCCCCGACGCGGTCGCCGCGCTCACCACGGAGCGCACGACGACCGCCTTCCTCGACGGCGACCGCGGGGGCGATCTGATCTTGAAGGAGCTCGATCAGGTCGGCAATGTCGACTACGTCGCGGTCGCGCCAACGGGAGAGAGCGTCGAGGACCTCGCGCGCGAGGCGGCGCTGTCGGCACTCCGCGAGAAGGTCGCCTACGATCTCGTTGCGGGCGCGAGCAGCCCGCGCGAGGCCGTCGCCGCCACCGACGGCAGTTTGCGGCCCGCGCCCGAGAGCGCCGAGCCCGCGCCGCCGGTCGAATCCGATGGTGCGGCCCGATCCAACGCCCTCGCTGGCCAGATCGAGACGTCGGTGGACGACGCTGCCGGCGATCCGGCGACCCAGTCGGTCGATTCGGCGGAGTCGCCCTCGACAGGACCAGATTCGACGGACGAAGGGGACGAAAGGGACGAACCCGGAGCACAGGCACCGACCGAGGGAGCCGAATCGGCCAGGAGCGACGCGAACGGCGAACCGACCGGCGACACGGACGAACCGGCGAGCGACGAACCAGCGGACGACGAGTCGGCCGACACCGAATCGGACGCCACATCCGAGCCCGAAACGCTCCAAGGGCACGTCAGAGCAGTCATCGACGATGGAACGGAGCGTGTTCGGCTGCTCGACACCGAGTTCGAGACGGTAGCCGAGGCCCCGGCGGCAGAGGCGTTCGATACCATCGCCGAGGCGACAGCGGTGCCGGCGAGCGTGGTGATCGACGGCGAACTCTCCCAGCGCGTACTCGACATCGCCGCCCAGCGCGGCGTCGAGCAGGTCGTCGCGCGTTCGGAGGGCGAGTTCGTCAAGAAACCCACCGGCGTTCGGGTGCGGACGCCGGCTCAGCTCCGGCCCGAATCCGACGGGGAGGCCGATTCGTCGTCGCCGTCCGGCAGATCGGCCTCGGACTGACGGACGAGCAGGAGGCCGTCGTCGCCGTCCGG
This sequence comes from Halococcus sp. PRR34, assembly GCF_028617175.1. Lineage (NCBI taxonomy): Archaea > Methanobacteriati > Methanobacteriota > Halobacteria > Halobacteriales > Halococcaceae > Halococcus > Halococcus sp. PRR34. The sequence continues at coordinate 403,750 of NZ_JAQJDA010000001.1, forward strand.
CAGATCGGCCTCGGACTGACGGACGAGCAGGAGGCCGTCGTCGCCGTCGTAGTGGCCCGGCAACCGCTCGGCGACCGTGAAGCCGTGGCGCTCGTAGAACCGTTTCGCACGCCTCGCATCCGCACGGGTCGTGAGTCGGAGTTCGCTTCCACCCACGCGGTCGACGAGTGCACCGAGAAGCGCCGAGCCGTGGCCCGTTCCTCGGTGATCGGGCGCGACCGCGAGTTCGGCGAGGTAGGCTGGATCGCCCGTGATCGCGAGCGCGTAGCCCACCGGCGGCTGTCCGGCAACCAGCACCAACGGTGGGCCGTCGATTCCCGCATGCAGGAGATCGGGCCACGTCGAGTCGAGCGACACCGACTGAATGGCGAGCAGCGTCGTGAGATCGTCGCGGGTCGCCTCGCGGATTTCGATCATCCCGGAGCGAGGCCGATGCTCACGGCGAGCGCGGCACAGATCATCGCGGCCGCGAGCGTCGCGAGAAAGTTCACGGTCCGGTTGTCGAACTCCAGACTCCCGAGCGAGCCGCCGCCGGGCTCGGCTCCGGGAACGCCGCTCGTACCCGGGAGCAGACTGTCGAAGCGCTGGTTCTCGAACAGCGCCCCGAGGAGGCTGTCGACGATCATCCCCGCGACGCCCGCCGCAGCGATGATCGCCGCGCCCGCAGGTGTCACGTCGAAGACGAGGGCAGCGAGCCCGGCGACCAGCGCCGCGCCACCGAGTCCGGCGACCACACCCTGCCACGTCACGCCGCCATCGGTGCCGGGAGGGACGGGTTCGAGCGTCGTGATGAGCCTGGGGGTATCGTAGAGACCGCCGATCTCGCTCGACAGCGTGTCGGCCATCGCGGCGGCGATCGATCCCGCGAAGACGAACCGGAACAGTTCGCCGCCGACGGGGTGCAGCGGGGCCGCGGCGTAGCCGAGCACCGCAGCCAGCGCGACCGCGGCGTTCGCGAGCACGTTCCCGCTGCCGCGTGCGCCGCCGTCGTCCTCGGCGATGCCGCGCTGTCGTTTCCGGTCGTAGCGGAACTTGGTGGCGAGCCCGCCGCCCGCGAAGAAGGCGATGAGGAGGGCGAACCAGCCGAACCCGCCGAGCACGATCATCAGGAGGCCGGAGAGCACGCCCGTCACCATCCCCGGGATCGAGGCGGTGTCGAGCGCGTACGCGAGATAGCCGAACCCGGCGGTGACCGCGAGCGCGAGACCGATTCCGGTGGCGGGGACCGACGGTTCGAGGGCGGCCAGTAGCCAGAGCAGGAGTCCCATCGAGAACAGGACGAGGGGATCGTCGCGCTCGAACAGCACCGAGCGCACCAGCGCGCCGAGCAACGCCCCGCTGGCAGCGTAAAAGACCGCGAGCGCGGGCAGGGGCGCAGGAGCCGCGAGTCCGACAGCAAGCTGGCCCGCCGCGCCTGTGAGAGTTCCGCCGACCACGAACCCGACGACGCCCGCGATCGGTGTGCCCCGCCACTCCTGGGCCACCGCCTCGGCGAGGGTGCCACCCGAGAGGACGAGGACGCTCGCCACGAACACGAACGTCGGCATTTCGAACACCGAGGCGAACAGCGCGAGCCCCGCGATCGCGAGTGCGAAGCCCGCGAGCCCGTAGAGGGTGCGTTCCTGGCGATCGCCCGAGCGGGCGAACAGCTCGAACACCGGCCCGTCGTCGATCACGAAGGCCGCGAGGCCGGCGATCAGCACGAACGGGGCCGCGATCGCGGGCCCGAGGAAGGGCGCGGCGAGCGAGAGCGCGCCGACGAGTGCGAACGCGCCCGCCCGCCGGACGGTGGATGTCACTGCCCGTCGTTTCGCCGATGGCCACTTAACACTCCCGAAGCCCGGAACCGACAGGTGTGACGCGGCGAATCGCCGATTTCGCCGGGACGAGCCGTGAGTTTTAGGCGCACCCCGCGAGTAGTCGGGGTGTGGGACTTTACGACAGGTATCTCGCCGCCCGGGTCCGCCGGAACCCGGCCACGCTGCCCGAGCGGATCGCGGTGGTTATCGCCGAGCGCGACCTCCTGGAGGACGGTGCCTACCGCACCCTCGAGGACTGTTTCGCGTGGGCGTTCGAGTACGGGGCCGACCGCGTGATGGTGTACGTCAGCGTGCTCGACACCGGTGCCGTGCCCGCCATCCGGCAGGTCTTCGAGCGGTGTGACGCGCCGCGCGAGCTCGCGGTTCGGGGCCCCGACGACGCCGAGCGCGCCGACGCCCCCATTCAGGTCAGCATCGGTCTCGGTGGCAAACACGAGTTCGCGGCGGCGGTCCGCGGGGTCGCAACCCAGGTCGAGGCCGGGACGCTCGCGCCCGACGACGTCGACGGCGACGCGATCGAGGAGCGGCTGGTCTTTCCGACCGATCCCGACCTCGTGATCAAGACCGGCGCGGAGCGCCTCTCGGATTTCATGATCTGGCAGTCGGTGTATTCGGAGCTCCACTTCACCGACGTGAACTGGCGGGACTTCCGGAAGCGCGACTATCTGCGGGCGCTTCGGGACTATCAGAACCGACAGCGCCGGTACGGAAAGTGAGGCCGGAGAGCGGCCGCCGTGATGTCTCCAGGGCCGGAAGGCGAGCGGATTTCATGGCTCGACAAGAACTATGTGCCGTTGAAACGAACAGTCGGCTGTGGTGAACGTCACGACCGACCGCGACCGGGCGGACGGGTCCCGCCTCAATCTCGTCGGGAGGAGCGTCGGCGTGCTCGCGGCCCTCGCCGGACTGTTCGGTGCTGGCTATCTGCTCGTCACGTCCGCGATTCCATATCTGTTCGTAGACGGCACAACGCTCGCCGCCGAGAACGCACCGATAATCCTCTTTTGGTCGGTCGTCGTCGCCGCGCTCTCGCTCGGCGTTGGGTACTGGGCGTGGACCGAACGCGTGTGGCGCCTCTGGGGACTCGCGGTGGCAGCGTCGATGCTTTCGGTGCTCTCGCTGTTCAGCATCGGCAACGCAATCGTCCCGTTCGCGGTTTTGTCGGTGCTTGCCGCGACGCTGTTGACCGTCGAGCGTCGTGCGACGTGATGAACGCCCGCAGTGCGTCGCCAGTCAGTCGGCGGTCGCCGACTCGCCCTCGTCGCGGTCGACCCGTTCGAGTTCGCGACGCGGGAGATACTCGCGGAACCGATCGACGATGGCGCTCGCCTCGTCGAGCTCCGCACTGCCGACCGCCCGCACCAGCGCGAGCGCGCGCCGCGCACGGGTGCGCCGCCACGATTCCTCGCGGGACTCGTAGGTCCGGATCGCCCGCAGGAAGTCCTTTTTCGCGAACGCCGGCCAGTAGGGCGTGCAGAAAAAGACCGCTGCTTCGTTGCCGTTGGCGTGCCACGGCAGGAAGTTCGAGGTGCGCTCGTCACCACCAGTACGGATGATGAGGTCGACGTCGCGCGTCGGCCCCTCGTAGAGCCGACGATCGATCTCGTCGGCGCCGATCTCGTGTGGCGCGAGATCGCCTTCCTCGACCGCGCGAGCGGCGTCACGGGCCGCGCCGAGGAGTTCGGCGCGGCCTCCATAGGCGAGCGCGATGTTGAGGCGGAGCTGATCGTAGCCGCTGGTGCGGGTTTCGGCGTACTCGACGGCGTCGCGGAGGTGCTCGGGCAGTTGATCGGTCTCGCCGATGGCACGAATCGAGACTTCCCGATCGTGGACGCGCTCGGCTTCGGCGAACTCCCGGAGCTTCTCGTCGAGCAGTGCGAAGAGGCGTTCGTTCTCCTCAGGCGGGCGATCGAAGTTCTCGGTCGAGAAGGTGTAGAGGGTGAGCTCCTCGACGCCGACATCGGCACACCAATCGAGGACCTGTTCGGTGGTTTCCGCCCCCGCACGGTGGCCATCGGAGGCGTCCTTGCCACGCTCGTCGGCGTACCGTCGGTTGCCGTCCTGGATCACGGCGACGTGGGAGGGCGCGCCGTCGACCTCGCGTTCGAGCAGACGTTCGTACGTCCGATCGAGCAAGCGACGCGCACTGGAAGGCATTATGCTTCGCACTCGCGCGGGTGAAATGAGTCTTATGCCACGACATGCGGGCGCGAAAGGGTGGCATGGACGGCGAGGATTTGCGCAGGTTTTTATGTCCCCAGTGCCTCGGACCGAGTGCAATGGCGACAGGTACGGTCGACTTCTTCAACGACACGGGCGGTTACGGCTTCATCGACAGCGAGGACTCCGAGGAGGACGTCTTCTTCCACATGGAAGATATCGGCGGCCCCGACCTCGAAGAGGACCAAGAGGTCGAGTTCGATATCGTGCAGGCAGACAAGGGTCCGCGCGCGGAAAACCTCGAACGGCTGTAATCATGGCGAACGGCACAGTAGACTTCTTCAACGACACGGGCGGGTACGGTTTCATCGACAGCGACGACTCCGAGGAAGACGTGTTCTTCCACATGGAGGACATCGGCGGCCCCGATCTCGAAGAGGGCCAGGAGGTCGAGTTCGACATCGTGCAGGCGGACAAGGGTCCGCGCGCCGAGAACCTCGAACGGCTGTAACGGCGACCTTCGAACACAATATTTGCTCCCGGCGAGCGACAGCGTTGTTCAGTCGGTCGCCGGCGGTATCGACAGCATCTATACGTCCCGCCCGTGAGCCTCCGGTATGAGCGAATCCATCGACGATGACCTCTATCGGCGGGCGGCGGCGCTGCTCGAACCGGGCGAGATCGAACTCAACGGCGTCGTGGTCCACACCGAGTTTTCGAGCGCCGAGGAGAGCCTGCTCCACCAGGCCACGATCGAGATCGGCGAGACCATCGCGAGCCACGCCGACGCCGGCGACACCTACGTCCACTCGGGCACCGACGACCCCGAGTTCGGACTGAACCAACACCAGGGACTCACGATCGAGGGCGACGCGTTCGTCTGGGAGTGCCAGCAACTCCTCCGGGAGGGGACCCACGACGTGGTGTTTTACTACGAGGCGAGCGCCGACCACGCGGCGATCCTCGACGATCTCCGCGACGAAGGGTACACGGTGACTGGCGTCGAAGGCTGACGACGGACGATCGGGGGACGACGGCGACAGAGTTCGCGGTATCGAAGACCGGCCGAACGGGGTGTTTATCCCCGATGCGCACCGACAACGATCATGAACGAGGCGGACGTCGCAGTCGATCTCGATCGTCGCGATCGCGCGATTCTCAACGCCTTCCAGGGCGGGTTCCCGGTGGTCGAGCGGCCGTTCGAGCCCGCGGCCGCGGCCCTCCGCGAGCGTGACGTCGACTGCTCGGCCGACGAGTTGCTCGATCGGATACAACGACTCGACGAGGAGGGCACCCTCTCGCGGTTCGGTGCGCTGATCGACGCCGAGGCGATCGGCGGCACGGCGACCCTCGTGGCGATGCACGCACCCGAAGAACGATTCGAGGAGGTTGCCGAGCAGGTCAACGCCCACCGCGAGGTCGCGCACAACTACGAGCGCGAGCATCCCCATCTCAACATGTGGTTCGTCGTGAGCGTCGCCGACTCGGAGCGGGTCGACGAGGTGCTTGCCGAGATCGAGGCCGAGACCGGCCAGGAAACCTACAATCTCCCGAAGCAGCAGGAGTTCCGAGTCGAGGCGAAGTTCCTGCTCGACGGGCCGGTGGACGACGGCGACCTCGATCTATCGCATCTCGGGCCCGATGTCGATCCCGCGACCGACGACCGGCTCACGCCCGCCGAACGCGATCTCGTCGTCGAACTCCAGGGTGGGCTGCCGATCACCGAAACGCCGTACCGCGACGTCGCCGCAGCGATCGACGCGGACGTCGAGTGGGTGATCGAGACGATCACACGCTTCGAGCGCGGCGGGAAGATCCGGCGCGTGGGCGTCGTCCCGAACCACTACTCGTTGGGGTACACCGAGAACGGGATGACGGTCTGGAACGTCCCCGACGACCTCGTCGGCGAGGTCGGGCCAGCGATCGCCGACCTCGATTTCGTCACCCACTGCTACGAGCGCCCGCGCCACGAGGGCGTCTGGCCGTACAACTTCTTCGCGATGACTCACGGCCGCTCCGAGGCCGAGAGCGAACGGCGGGTTGCTGAGGTCACGGAGCGAATGACGGCGTTCTTCGACGTCAGCGACGACGACTGGGACACGCTGTTCTCGACGCGCATCCTGAAGAAGACGGGCATCCGGCTGGACGAACGCGCCGCAGCGAACACCGACGGCGAAGACGACGAATGAAGAACGTCCACCGCGATGACGGCGGAAGCCCTCGCGGGTACGCTCCCGGGACTCGTTGTCGTCCGAGAGAGCGAAGCTCTCTCGTGATGATGAAAGACGCTTCGCGTCCTTCGAACCACGCTCACTTCGTTCGCGCCTCGCTCCGCTCGCTCACTCCCTGCGGTGCTTACTTCGTCCGGGTTCGCGTAGCCCGCTCGCCCTTCCAGTCCACCAGGGACCGCCACCGCAGACCGCCACACCGACCGCACCGTAGACCGCGCCGTGCGCCACACCGCAACGGCACACCAGAGGTAGCGTCGTGATACCGCTACTCCACGATTTCACTGGAGCGACGGTGCTGGTGTTCGGTGGCGGGTCGGTCGGTGCGCGCAAGGCCCGCCGGTTCGCCCGCGAGGCGCAAGTCGTGGTCGTGAGCCCGTCGTTCGCTGGCGACGAGTTCGGCGGTGCGGAGCGGGTTCGGGCTGCCCCCGATCCCACAGTCGTCCCGGATTGGTTCGAACGGACCGACCCGGCGCTCGCGGTCGCGGCGACCGACGACGACGCGGTGAACGACGCCATCGCGAGCGTGGCAAACGAACGCGGCGTCCTCCTGAATCGTGCCGATCGAAGCAAGGGTGGAGATGCGGATGAATCGAACGGCGAGCCAACTGACGATGGGGACGGCGGGAGCGATAGGTATGCGAGGGAGGTCGTCGTGCCAGCGACGGTCCGGGACGATCCGGTGACGATGGCGGTCGCCACCGGTGGCCGGAGTCCAGCACTCAGCCGGTATCTCCGCGAGCGCTTCGAGGCGGAGTTCGCAGATGTGGGAGCGATGGCTGATCTCTCCGGACAGCTCCGCACGGAGCTCCGCGAGCGCGGCATCGGCCCCTCCCAGCGTCGGGCAGCCATCCGGGCGGTCGTCCGATCGGAACGGGTTTGGAAGGGTTTAGGTGATCCGGATCACAAAACAGAGACAGAGGCGGAATCAGTGATCAGCGACGTGCTCTCGTCGACGGGAAAGCAATGACCACGGCCACCGGTGTCATCTCCGGCGTCAGCGTCTCGCACCGGCGTGCGAACGTCGAAACGATCGAGGCCGCCGGCGTCCGTGACGAACGCGCGGCCGTCGAGGCGCTGCTCGACCGTGAGGACGTCTGCGAGGCGTTCGTCGTCGAGACGTGCAACCGGGTCGAAGCGTACGTCGTCACCGACGATCCCGATCGCGGGCGGGCGATCGTCGCGTCGGTCGTCGAGGACGTACCGGACGAAGCGGTGATCGATCTGGGCCACGAGGAGAGTCTGCGTCACCTCATGCGGGTCGCCTGCGGCCTCGAATCGATCGTGCTCGGCGAGGATCAGATCCTCGGCCAGCTCCGAGACGCCTACGCGACCGCCCGGACGGCCGGCGGGATCGGGCGGCTGTTCGAGACGGGGATCGAGAAAGCGCTCCACGTCGGCGAGCGCGCGCGGGCCGAAACCGCGATCAACGAGGGCGTGGTCTCGCTCGGCAGCGCCGCCGCCGAACTCGCCACGAACGAGGCGGAGCTCGCGAACGCGACCGCGCTCGTGGTCGGCGCGGGCGAGATGGGAACGCTCGTCGCTACCGCGCTCGCCGAGTCGGTCGACGAACTCCTGATCGCGAACCGGACGGCGGCGAACGCGGAGCACGTCGCCAGCACCGTCGATGTCGAGGCAACCGCGCTCACGCTCGACGGGGTAGCGGCGGCGGTCGACGCTGCCGATGTCGTGGTTTCGGCGACCGGCAGTCCCGATCCGGTCTTCGAGCGGACAATGTTCGAGGCGGTTGGCGAGACGCTCGTGGTCGATCTCGCCCAGCCGCGCGACGTGCCGCCCAGTGCTGGCAACCGGCCGGACGTGACAGTGTGTGACCTCGATGCGCTCGAATCCGTCACCGACGAGACCCACGAACGTCGCCGGGAGGCCGCGGCGCGGGTCGAGACGCTGATCGACGACGAGTTCGATCGGCTGCTCGCCCGTTACAAGCGCCAGCGTGCCGACGAGGTGATCGGGACGATGTACGCGGGTGCGGAACGCATGAAAGAGCGCGAACTCGCGCGCGCGGTTTCGAAGCTCGAAACCGACGGGCTGACCGACGACCAGCACGCCGTCGTCGAGTCGTTCGCGGACACGCTCGTGAACCAGCTGCTCGCCGCTCCCACCCGGAGCCTGCGCGACGCCGCCGAAGCCGACGACTGGTCGACGATCAACACCGCGCTCCAGCTGTTCGATCCCACGTTCGACGGCGACGAGCCTGCCGACGAGGACGAGCTGGCGGCCGACGAGCCGGCTTCCGAGATGGAACGTGCGTTCGCCGCAGCCGTCTACGACGAACTGGACGACTAAGCACCCACATTTTTACGGAGAGGGGGTGGTCCTCACGCGGCTTCGCCGCGCTGCGGGCACCCCTCCCCGCAAAACCTGGATTGAAAACACTCGCTCCCGACGATCGCTCGTTCACGGCGAGCCGCGCTCGCTTCGCTCGCACAGACGATTTTCTCCGCAGCCACACAGCACCGCCGGAGCCCTCAGTTACTCGCTACGCTCGTAGCTTCGTCTTTCATCCGTCAGGGACCACCGCCCCGCTACCGCCCCGCAGCCACGCGGCGCAGCTCCACAAAAATCACTCACGCGTAGCGAATCGCCATCCGGTCCATCGATCGTCGGTACATCTATCCGGACCGGCTCAGTATCAGCGAGCATGTCACAGAACGCTGACGTTCCGGAATGGGTCACGCTCACAGAGGGCGAGGAAGTCCGGTGGGATGGCCACCCCAGTCTCCGGTTGGTCCTGCCATCGATCGTGATCGGACTCGTGATCGCGATCGCCGGGATCGTGTTGACGGCCGTCGTTCTGACCGAGCCGCCGGTCCGGTGGCTCCCCCTCGTGGGGGTTCCGATCGGGCTCGTGATCGTCGCATGGGCGTACGTCTCCCAGCGGAGCACCCACTACATCATCACGAGCGAGGAGGTCTACCGCAAGACCGGGATCGTGAACCGCAACGTCGCCCAGGTCAGGCTCGATCGCGTACAAAATACGACCTACGACCAGTCGGTGCTCGAACGCCTGTTCTCGTACGGCCACATCACGATCTACACCGCCGGCTCGGACACCATGGATGTCTCTTTCAACGGCGTTTCCGATCCCCAGCAGGTCAATCAATCCCTGACGGAGGCGCTCGACGACATCGCTACCGGAGAGCGAGACGGACTCTGAGTCGAACGAACGCCGGATGAAGACGTCGTGTGAGTGAGACGTCCGTTAGTGGATCGTCGCGCCTCGCCCGACTCGCGTCGGGTACGCGCGCGCGTCGATCCCGCGCTCGGCGAACGCGTCGAGCATCACGCTCGCAATCTGCCGCCGGTCGTCCGCCTCGCACGCCGCGATCACACCCGGTCCCGCACCGCTGACGGTGACGCCCGTCGCGCCCGCTTCGAGCGCCGCAGTCCTGACCGCGTCGTACCCGTCGATCAGATCGGCGCGGGCGGGCGTCACCACCGGATCGTCCATCCCCGCGCCGACGAGTCCGGGATCACCGCGACACATTCCGACCGTGAGCGTCGCAGCCGCACCGACCGTCTCGACAAGCTCCTCCATCGTCGCCCTTTCAGGAACGACCCGGCGCGCATCACGGGTGGAGACCACGATCTCGGGCAGGCACGCCACGAGCGGGATCGTGGTGTCGACCTGCGAGACGCCCTCGCCCGCGGCGATCGTGAACCCACCGAGAATCGCGGGTGCGACGTTGTCGGCGTGGGGAGTTCCAGAAACGACCGCCTCGCCCTCGGCCGCGATCGGAACGAGTTCCTCGCGCGTGCGTCCGCGTGCGTAGAGTTCGTCGAGTGCGACCGCGGCGGCAGCAGCGCTCGCGGCCGACGACCCGAGCCCGGAAGCCGGCCGTACGCCCTTGTCGATCTCGATGTGCGCGGGCGCGTCGAGCGCCTCAGCGACCGCCCCGACGGTGTTCTTCTCGGGGTCCTCGGGGATGTACTGGCTCCCGGTGCCCGTGACCTCGATCGTCGTCCGGTCGGCCTTTTCGACCCGAACGACGTCCGCCGGGCGCTCCAGGGCGACGCCGAACACGTCGAACCCGCTGCCGAGGTTGGCGCTCGTCGCGGGGGCCCGGACGGTGAGCATGTCCGCGGATTGTGCGAGGGGGCGCAAAAGGATAGCGGACGCTGTCCTCTCCTGAGGATCGTTTGTCGTCAGCTCGCCACCCACACTACATTCGACGTACCGAGCGACGAACTACTCGACGGTGGATTCGATAGAAGTGCGCTGGCCGAGATTTGAACTCGGGTTGTGACCATGGCAAGGTCACGTGATACCACTACACTACCAGCGCCCTGCACTTGTTCATATTCCGGTGAGAGATAAAAACGTTCCGAACCCGCCCGACTGTGGCAGTACCCAACGCCGTACAGTCCCTCGAATCGCCTGTGAACGCCACACACCCCTCACGCGAAGCGTTGTCGTTTCGCTCCGCTCACGACAGGCTTCACGCTCGCTTCGCTCGCGATGAAACGCTACGTTTTTGTAACCCACTACGGTAGAAGCGCTACAGTCTAGTGGCACGGCACGAAAGCGTCACGGCATGACAGTCAGCCTGCTCGTGCCGTCGTCCCTTTGCCGGGAGGCCGCCGACAAGCGCGAGGCGACCCACAAGGTCGGTCTCGTTGCCCGCGCGGCCACCGTCTTCCGGATCGACCGCGTTACGGTCTTCCCGGATCCCGACGGCGACCGGCGATGGGGCGGCGGGTTCGTTTCCACGGTACTGCGGTACGCCGCGACCGCTCCGTACCTCCGAAAGGAGGCGTGGGGCACGCGGGACGAACTGGAGCAAGCGGGCGTCTTGCCACCGCTTCGCGCCGTCTCACGGACCGGCTCCGAATCGCAAGGTTCGGGGTCGTCAAGACAGGGAATCGTGACCGAGGTCGGCCCTGATGGACGCGTTCGGGTCAATTGCGGACTGCAACACCCGATCTCACTGGTCGATCCCACCGACGTGGGACTCGACGAGGGAGAGCGTGTGACCGTCAGGATCTCTTCGCGAGAGCCGGTCCGCGCGCGGATCGTCGACGAGCCCGCACCCGGGTTCGCCGTCGAGCGCGCGGACCTCTCGGCAGCGCTCGGCCGTGAGGACGCCGGGCTCCGGATCGCCACGTCGCGCCACGGTGAGGCGCTCACGACGGATCGACTCGGAGTGCTGGCCGGACGGGTCGAAGACGGCATGACCGTCGCCTTCGGCGCGCCCGAGAGAGGGCTGCCGGCGATGCTTGGCATCGACACCGGGTCGGTGGCGAGTGGCAGCGAGACCGACGAGCCTGCGGGGTTCGATCGCTGGCTCGACACGGTTCCGAACCAGGGCAGCGAGGTCGTGCGCACCGAAGAAGCGGTGTTCGCCACCCTCGCCTGTCTCACCCTACCGCGATAGCAGGAGGAGAAAACACATGGTACAACCAAGCAGACCACGCAAGGGCTCGTTGGGATACGGCCCGCGACAACGCGCGTCGAGCGAAGTCCCGCGCTTCGGCTCGTGGCCCGAGGCTGACGGCCAGCCCGGGCTTCAGGGCTTTGCCGGCTACAAGGCCGGAATGAGCCACGTCGTGATGATCGACGACGCGGCCAACTCCCCGCGCGAAGGCATGGAACAGACAGTACCCGTGACGGTGGTCGAGACGCCGCCGATGCGGGCGGTCGCGCTCCGGGCGTACGAAGACACGCCCTACGGGCTCCGACCGTTGACCGAGACGTGGACCGACGAGTTCCACGCGGATCTCGACCGCGCGCTCGACGTCCCCGATGGCGAGGCCGACCCGGATGCGTTCCGGGAGGCCATCAGTGAGGCCGATATCGGCGACGTCCGCGCGATCACCCACACGGTGCCGGGCGAGATGGTGAACATTCCGAAGAAAAAGCCGGACGTGATGGAGACCCGGATCGGCGGCGGCTCACTCGACGATCGAGTCGAGTTCGGGCTCGAACTCATCACCGGTGGCGGCGAACACAATCTGACCGAGGTGTTCCGCCCCGGTGAGTACATGGACGCCGCTGGCGTCACCAAGGGCAAGGGCACCCAGGGCCCCGTCAAGCGCTGGGGCGTCCAGAAACGCAAAGGCAAACACTTCCGCCAGGGCTACAAGCGCCGGATCGGCAACCTCGGCCCGTGGAACCCCTCGCGGGTTCGCTCGACGGTCCCCCAGCAGGGCCAGACGGGCTACCACCAGCGCACCGAGCTCAACAAACGCCTCGTCGATTCGGGCGACGGCGACGAGCCCTCCGTCGACGGCGGGTTCGTCAACTACGGCGAGATCGACGGGCCGTACGCGCTCGTGAAGGGATCGCTCCCCGGTCCGGACCAGCGACTGCTCCGGTTCCGGCCGGCGGTCAGACCCGGCGACCAGCCGCGCCTCGATCCCGAGGTCCGGTACGTTTCGACGGCATCGAACCAGGGGCAAGGATAAATGAACGCAACAGTCTACGACACCGACGGCGGCGAGGCGGGCGAGGTCGACCTCCCCGCGATCTTCGAGACGCCGTACCGGCCCGACCTGATCGGCGATGCGGTGCGCGCCGCACAGGCGAACCGCACCCAGGCGACCGGTGCCGACGACTACGCCGGGATGCGGACGCCCGCCGAGTCACAGGGCAGCGGTCGCGGTATGGCCCACGTTCCCCGATCGAACGGCCAGGGCCGCCGCGTCCCCCAGACCGTGGGCGGCCGGAAGGCCCACCCGCCGAAAGAGGAGAAGGACAGCTCGAAGCAGATCAACACGAAAGAGCGAAAGCTCGCCACTCAGAGCGCGATCGCCGCGACCACCGACGCAGAGCGGGTGGCCGACCGCGGCCACCAGTTCGAAGACCGCGATCTCCCGCTCGTGGTGAGCGACGAGTTCGAGGATCTCGTGAAGACCCAGGAGGTCGTCTCGCTGCTCGAAGCGCTCGGCGTCCACGACGACATCGAGCGCGCCGAGGACAAGACGATCCGCGCGGGACGCGGGACGACGCGTGGCCGGAAGTACAAGCGGGCGTCGTCGATCCTGTTCGTCACGAGCGACGAGCCCTCGCGCGCGGCGCGAAATCTTGCGGGAGCGGACGTCGCCACCGCACGAGAGGTCAATACTGAAGATCTCGCGCCGGGCGCACAGGGCGGCCGGCTGACGATCTGGACCGAGAGCGCCATCGAGGAGGTGGCGGACCGATGAGCTCGATCCGCTACCCCCACGTCACCGAGAAGGCGATGAACGAGATGGACTATCGAAATAAGCTCCAGTTCATGGTCTCGCTCGACGCGACGAAACCCGAGATCGCCGAGGAGATCGAGGAGCGTTTCGACGTCTCGATCGTCGACGTCACCACGCAGGTGACGCCGAACGGCGAGAAGAAAGCCACCGTCAAACTCAGCGAGGACGACGACGCGGACGAAGTCGCCTCGCGAATCGGGGTGTTCTGAACATGGGACGACGCATTCAGGGACAGCGCCGGGGCCGGGGCGGACCGACGTTCCGCGCGCCATCCCACCGATACAAGGCCGACCTGTCGCATCAATCGACCGAAGAGGGCGATCTGATCACGGGCACGGTCGTCGACATCGAGCACGACCCCGCCCGGAGCGCGCCCGTGGCGGCGGTCGAGTTCGACGACGGCGATCAGCGCCTCGTGCTCGCGCCGGAAGGCATCGGCGTGGGCGAGGAAATGCAGGTCGGCGTCTCGGCCGAGATCAAACCGGGCAACACGCTCCCACTCGCCGAGATTCCGGAGGGTGTGCCGGTGTGTAACGTCGAGAGCCAGCCGGGCGACGGCGGAAAGTTCGCCCGCGCGTCGGGCGTGAACGCCCAGCTCATCACCCACGACCGCCGCACGGCGGTCGTCGAACTGCCGAGCGACGAGGTGAAACGCCTCGATCCGCAGTGTCGCGCCACGATCGGCGTGGTCGCGGGCGGTGGCCGTACTGAAAAACCGTTCGTGAAGGCGGGCAACAAGCATCACAAGATGCGTTCGCGCGGGAGCAAGTACCCGCGAGTGCGCGGCGTCGCGATGAACGCCGTCGACCACCCGTTCGGTGGCGGCGGTCGCCAGCATCCCGGCCAGCCGAAAAGCGTCTCGCGTGACGCGCCGCCCGGCCGGAAGGTCGGCGACATCGCCAGCAAGCGGACCGGGAGGAAGTGACACATGAGTTCGGACTACAGAACCGGTCGCGAGGGCGAGTTCACCTACCGCGGCCACACAGTTGAGGAGCTACAGGAGATGGACCGAGAAGCGGTCGCGGAGCTGCTACCCGCACGCCTGCGCCGCACCATCGAGCGCGGCCTCTCGGTCGAACAGGAACAGCTGATCGAGGAGGCCGCCGAAAGCGGCACCGAGGAGACCGCGAACGATCCGATCAGGACGCACCTGCGCGACATGCCGGTGCTGCCCGCGTTCGTCAACAAGACGTTCGCGGTTCATAATGGCCAAGAGTTCGAGCGAGTCCGTGTCGAGCCCGAGATGCTCGGCCATTACCTGGGCGAGTTCCAGCTCACCCGGACCTCGGTCGAGCACGGCCAGGCGGGGATCGGCGCGACACGCTCCTCGAAGTTCGTGCCGCTCAAATGATGGAGGCATAACACATGGGAATCAGCTACAGCGTGGACGCGGACCCCGAGCGAACGGCGAAAGCCATGCTCCGGGAGCGCCACATGAGCCACAAGCACAGCAAGGAGATCGCCCGGGAGCTGAAGGGCCGCACCGTCGCCGACGCACGCACGTACCTCGAAGCCGTGATCGCCGGCGATCGGTCGGTCCCCTTCCGCTCGCACAACACGGGCGTGGGCCATCGCAGCGACATCGACGGCTGGGACGCCGGTCGCTACCCCGAGAAGGCCTCGAAGGCCTTTCTCGATCTGCTCGAAAACGTCGGCGCGAACGCCGAACACCAGGGGTTCGAGCCCGATCCGATGACGATCAAACACGTCGCCGCCCACAAGATCGGCGAGGTGCAGGGCCGACAGCCCCGGGCGATGGGCCGCGCGAGCGCGTGGAACACGCCCGAGGTCGACGTCGAACTGATCGTCGAGGAACCCGACGAGGACGAGGAGGGTGAGAACTGATGGGCTCCGAGCAGACGTTCATCGAGGACGGGATGCAGCGGACCCAGATCGACGAGTTCTTCGGCGACGAGCTGGAGCGCGCTGGCTACGGCGGGATGGATCTCGCCAAGACCCCGATGGGGACCCAGATCGTGCTGCGGGCCGAGAAGCCCGGCATGGTGATCGGGAAGGGTGGGAAGAACATCCGGAAGATCACGACCCAGCTCGAAGAGCGCTTCGACCTCGACGACCCACAGATCGACGTTCAGGAGGTCGACGAACCCGACCTCAACGCCCAGATCGTCGCGGATCGACTGGGCAACGCTCTCGAACGTGGCTGGTACTTCCGGAAGGCGGGCCACACCACGATCGATCGGATCATGGACGCGGGCGCACGCGGTGCGGAGATCACCCTCAACGGGAAGGTGACCGGTGCACGCTCGCGTAACGAGAAGTTCAACCGGGGCTACATCAAGCACAACGGCGAACCGGCCCAGAGCATCGTCGACCGCGGCGACGGTGTCGCGGTGATGAAGCTCGGGACGATCGGCGTCACAGTCAGAATCATCCCGCCGGACGCGGAGCTGCCCGACGACTTCCGCATCCAGGAGGACGTCGACACCAGCGTGCTCGAACCCGAAGAGGTCGAGGGCGACGACGTCGAGGAACTCCTCAGCGGCGAGGGCGAGGCCGACGAGCCCGTTGCCGGTCCCGACGAGTCCGAGAGCGACGAGGACTTCGAGGTGACCGAAACGCCCCCTGAAGGTGACGCGGAAGCCACTGGGGCCGAGGAGATCATCGAAGAGGAGATCGAGTCCGAGCAGGGTTCGGCCGAAACCTCACCAGAGGAGCCCGCCGAAGCGGGCGAGGACATCGACGAGGAGCTCTCCGAGGAGACCGACGCCGCGGCCGAGGCGATCATCGACGAGATGGACGACGCCGAGGCCGGTGGAGACCTCACCGTCATCGACGGCGTTGGCGACGCGAAGGCCGACGCACTCGTCGAGGCCGGCTTCGAGTCGGTCGCGGACGTGCGCGCGGCGAGCGAGGACGACCTCGCCGAGGCCGAAGGCGTCGGCCCGGCGTTCGCCGAGCGCATCAAGGCGGGCGCAGAGGAGTTCGACGGAGGTGACGCCTGATGGCGATCCTCCACGCCGCGGAGATGCGCGACATGACGCCCGCCGAGCGCGAGGCCGAGCTCGAAGAGCTCGAGACCGAGCTGCTCAACACACGGGCTGTGCAGGCAGCCGGCGGTGCGCCAGAGAACCCCGGCCGGATCGGGGAGCTCCGGCGGACCATCGCGCGACTCAAGACGATCAGAAACGAGGAAGGCGACGACGAGAGCGAGGAGGACGCCTGATGGCGCTCACTCCCGCAACGCTCGCGCGACACGAACTCTGTGGCCTGCACACGCGGGTCGCAGCGGCCGACAACGCCACTCTCACGGGTATCGAGGGACGGGTCGTGCGCGAGACGAAAAACACGCTGTCGGTCGAAACGGCGGCGACCGCGGGTGGAGCCACGGCCGCGAAACAGGTACCGAAGGCGGGCGCGACCTTCGAGTTCGCGCTCGGCGGCGAGTCGGTCGCCCCAGCGGACGTCACCCCGGCCGACCCCGAAGCAGCCGAGACCGTCCACGTGACGGTCGAGGGCGAGCGGCTGGTCGCGACACCGGCCCGCCGCACCGAACGGAGCAGTGATTCGACATGGCGCTAGGATTGAACGTCGACGAACCCGAGACGACCTGCGACGACCCGAACTGTCCGTTCCACGGCACGGTTTCGGTGCGTGGCGGGACGGTCGACGGGATGGTCGCCTCGACGGAGATGCATAGATCGGTGATCGTCGAACGCGAGTACGACGTCACCGTACCGAAGTACGATCGGAAGATGAAGCGGCGCTCGCGCACTCCCGCGCACGCGCCCGACTGTCTCGACCTCTCGGTGGGCGACGCGGTCCGGATCGCCGAGACCCGGCCGCTCTCGAAGACCAAGGCCCACGTCGTCGTCGGCACGCTCGACACGACCCGGGACCTCGGCGCGAGCAGTCTCTCCGGCCCCTCCGATCCCGATTCGGAGGTCGCCCTCGACGAGATCGAGGCGTCGACCGGAGAATCCGGAGGTGACGCCTGATGGAAGCCCTCGCCGCCGACGTCACGCAGGGCCTCGAAAAGGGCTCGCTCGTGACGTGTGCGGACAACACGGGCGCGCGCGAGCTGAGGGTCATCAGCGTGTCGGGCTACTCCGGCACGAAAAATCGCCACCCGAAGGCGGGTCTCGGCGACAAGGTGTCGGTCTCGGTGACCAAAGGCACCCCCGAGATGCGCCGTCAGGTGCTCGAAGCCGTGATCGTCCGCCAGCGAAAGCCGATCCGACGACCAGACGGCACCCGCGTGAAGTTCGAAGACAACGCCGCGGTGGTCGTCGACGAGAACGAGGACCCCCGGGGGACCGAACTCCGCGGGCCCGTCGCACGCGAAGTCGCCGAGCGGTTCGGCTCGATCGCGAGCGCGGCCACGATGATCGTTTAGGAGTACGAACGCATGAGCAAACAACCACACAAACAACGGACACGAACGGAGCGCGCGCCGCTCCACGAGAAGCATCGCCAGGTCCGTGCGACGCTCGACGACGACCTCCGCGAGGAGTACGACCGGCGGAACGCCCGGGTCAACGAGGGCGACACCGTCGAGGTCCTGCGCGGCGATTTCGCCGGCGAGGAGGCCGACGTCGTGGCTGTCGACCTGAAGGACGCGACCGTCCACGTCGAGGACGTCGTCACCGAGACCGCAGACGGCGAGGAGGTCGCCCGACCGCTCGACGCGAGCAACCTTCGGATCACCGACCTCGATCTGGAGGACGACCGGCGCGAGGAGCGCCTGGAGGCCGACGATGAGTAAGCACCAGAAGCGACTTTCCGTGCCGAACTCGTGGCCCGTCGAGCGCAAGACCGAGACGTTCACCGTGAAGGCGGGCGCGGGCCCGCACGGCGAGAGCGGGGTTCCGCTGCTCGTCGTTCTGCGGGACGTGCTCGGCTACGTCGACTCCCGGAAAGAGGCGCGCTACGCGCTGAATCAGGGCTCGGTGCTCGTCAACGGCGACACGCTCGACGACGAGGAACGTCCGATCGGGATGTTCGACATCCTCGAGTTCGTCGAGCGAAACGAGCATTACCGAGTGTTCCCCGACGAGGGCGGTCGGCTCGCGCTGACGACGATCGACGCCGACGACGCGGACTCGAAACTCGGCAAGATCGAGGGCAAACAGCAGGTGCCCGGCGGCGCGACACAGCTCGCGCTCCACGACGGCCGCACCCTCGAGATCGACGACGCGAGCGAGTACGCCGGCAGCGACTCGATCGTGGTCGACGAGGACGACGAGATCCTCGCGCACTTCCCCTACGAGGAGGGTGCGCTGGTGACCGCAGTCGAGGGTCGTCACGCCGGCGAGATCGGCGAGATCGACGACATCCAGGTCACGCCTGGCAGCTCCTCGAACAACGTCACCATCACCCAGGACGACGGCGGGTTCGAGACGGTCGCTGAGTACGTGGTCGTCATCGACGAGAACTTCGTCGACGAGGACGACGACGACACCGTCACGGCCGCCGGCGAGGACACCGACGCCACCGACGACCCCACCGAGGACGCGGACGATGGGGCAGAGGCGGAAGACGACGGGACCGACGCCGACGACGGAGGTGACGACGAGTGAGCGAAGCCGCGGAGTTCCACGCGATGCGCGAACCCGTGGTCGAGAAGATCGTCGTCCACATGGGCGTCGGTGAGGGTGGTCGCGAGCTCGCGAACGCCGAAGAGATCTTGGAGGCCGTCACCGGCCAGGAAAGCGTCCGGACGCGCGCCAAGGCGACCGAGCCCGAGTTCGACATCCGCGAGGGCGATCCGATCGGCGCGAAGGTCACGCTGCGTGGCGAGGACGCCGAGACGTTCCTCGCCACCGCGCTCGACCTCGCCGATATCTCGCGCACCCAGTTCGACGAGACCGGCAACGTGAGCTTCGGGGTCGCCGAGCACACCGAGTTCCCCGACCAGGAGTACGATCCGAGCATCGGGATCTACGGGCTCGACGTCACGGTCAACCTCAACCGGCCCGGCGCACGGGTGAAACGACGGAACAAGGCCACACGCCAGCTGCCGAGCCGTCACCGGCTCGACGTCGAGGACGCGATCACGTTCCTCGAAAACGAATTCGACGTGGAGGTACAATGAGCGAGAGCGAAACCGACACCGGCGAACACGCGACGAAGCGAACAGGCCAGATCGAGGACTGCCAGCGCTGCGGGCGCAAGCAGGGCCTCGTCGGGAAGTACGACATCTGGCTCTGCCGACAGTGCTTCCGCGAGATCGCGCGCGGCATAGGGTTCAGGAAGTACAAATGACGAACAACGATCCACTCGCCGACGCACTCAGCGGCCTCGACAACGCCGGCCGCGTCGGCAAGCTCGACCTGACTGTGCAGCCCGCCTCGAACACGATCGGCTCGGTGCTGGAAGTCATCTACGACCGAGGCTACATCGACGGCTTCGAGTTCGTGGAGGACGGCCGTGCCGGGGAGTTCGAGGTCGAACTGAACGGCGCAATCAACCGCTGTGGCACCGTCAAACCCCGCTACTCGGCGGGGGCCGACGAGTTCGAGAAGTGGGAGAAGCGGTTCCTCCCGGCTCGGGACTACGGCACGCTGATCGTCACGACCAGCCACGGCGTGATGAGCCACTACGAGGCACGCGAGCAGGGCTTCGGTGGCCAGGTGCTCGCGTACGTCTACTGATCACCAATGACAGAAGAACGACTACCAATCCCGGACGACGTAACCGTCGAAGTCGACCGCTTCGACGTCACGGTCTCCGGTTCAGAGGGCAGCGTCACACGCCGGCTGTGGTTCCCGAACATCACCGTCGCAGTCGAAGACAGCGAGGTCGTGATCGAGAGCGACGCCGACGACGCGAAGACGACCGCGACCACGACCACGTTCAAGAGCCACATCGCGAACGCCATCCACGGTGTAATCGACGGCTGGACCTACGAGATGGAAGTGTTCTACTCTCACTTCCCGATGCAGGTCCGCGCCGAGGACGGCGACGTCGTGATCCAGAACTTCCTCGGTGAGAAAGCGCCGCGCCGGACGCCGGTCCACGGCGACACCGAGATCGAGATCGACGACGAGCTGGTCACGCTCTCCGGACCGAACAAGGAGGACGTGGGCCAGACCGCTGCGGACATCGAACAGCTCACCCGCGTCAGCGGCAAGGACACACGGGTGTTCCAGGACGGCGTGTACATCACCGAGAAGCCGGGGAAAGCGGAGGTGACCGCCGGTGGCAACTGACGTCGAAAACGAACGCGACCTCGCGGCGATCGACGGCGTCGGCGACGAGAAGGCCGACGACCTCCGCGACGCGGGCTTCGAGACGATCGAGGACCTCCGCGACGCCGATCAGGACGACCTCGCCGAGATCGAGGGCATCGGCAACGCACTCGCCGCGCGGATCAAGGCCGACGTCGACGAACTCGACGTCGACGAGGCTGCGGAAGCCAACGAAACCGACACGACGGCTGACGACGAGAGCGACGAGGTTCCGGACGATCTCACCGACGTCAGCGGTGTCGGCGACGCGAAGGCCGACACCCTCCGCGAGGCTGGCTTCGAGTCCGTCGACGACGTTCGCCGGGCCGAGCAGTCAGACCTCGCCGATGTCGAAGGGATCGGCAACGCACTCGCCGCACGGATCAAAGCCGACGTCGGTGGTCTCGAAGTCGCCGACGAGACCGAGACCGAGGTCGAAGACGAGACCGAACCCGAAGCGGACGAGGACGTCGAGACGGAACTCCAGCCGCGCGGTCTCGCCGATAAGACCCCGGACCTCGACGACGAGGAGGGTCGCCTCCTCGCCGAGCGCCGACGCAACCCGGGACCGGCGTTCAACCGGCAGAACCACCACATGAAAAAGCGAGTCTCGACCTCGTGGCGACGACCCACCGGGACGCTCTCGAAACAGCGCCGGGGCGTCAAGGGCAAGGGCGCGACCGTCGAGGCGGGCTATCGAACCGCGAAACCGGTTCGGGGCCGTCACCCGAGCGGGTTCGAGGAGGTCCGTGTGGAGAACACGGACGATCTGGAGGGCGTCGACAGCGACACCGAGGCGGTGCGGATCGGGTCGACGGTCGGCGGCCGGAAGCGCGAACGCATCGAAGAACAGGCCGAAGACGACGGAATTCGGGTTCTCAACCCGACCTACGTCGAAGTCGAGGTGACAGAGGATGACTGATCTGACCGCACAGCGGCGACTGGCCGCGGACGTGCTCGATTGCGGGGAGAACCGCGTCTGGTTCGATCCCGAGGCCCAGGGCGAGATCGCGGAGGCGATCACCCGCGAGGACATCCGCGAGCAGGTCGCCAACGGAACCATCGAATCGAAGGCGGCGAAATCGAACTCACGAGGCCGCGCGCGCGAGCGTGACAAAAAGCGCGCCGCCGGCCACCGCAGCGGCCCCGGCACGCGGAAGGGGACCGCCGGAGCCCGTGAGAACAGCAAGGACGCGTGGGTCTCGCGGATTCGGGCCCAGCGCCGCCGGCTGAAGGAGCTGCGCGCCGACGGGACGCTCGATCGAACCCAGTACCGCGCGCTCTACGACAAGGCGGGCGGTGGCGAGTTCGACAGCGTCGACAGGTTAGAAACGTTCGCCACGAACGAGTACGACGTGACGATCGAGGACGAATAACAATGGCAACAGGACCACGATACAACGTTCCGATGCGCCGCCGGCGCGAGGTCCGGACGGACTACCATCAGCGGTTGCGCCTGTTGAAATCAGGCAAACCCCGACTGGTTGCTCGCAAGAGCAACCGCCACGTCAGGGCGCAGCTGGTGACTCCCGGCCCCGACGGCGACCAAACGCACGCGAGCGCGAGTTCGGCCGATCTCGCCGAGTACGGCTGGGAGGCTCCCACCGGGAACCTGCCGAGTGCGTACCTCACGGGGTTGCTCGCCGGACTGCGCGCGCGAGATACCGACGTCGACCAGGCCGTACTCGACATCGGCCTCAACACCGCGACGCCGGGCAGCAAGGTGTTCGCGATCCAGGAGGGCGCGATCGACGCCGGCCTCGACGTTCCGCACAACGAGTCGGTGTTCGCTGACTGGTCGCGCACCAGCGGCGAGCACGTCGCGGAGTACGCCGAGAGCCGGGACGAACAGCTGTATTCCGGTGAGTTCGACGCGACCGAACTGCCGGCACACTTCGAGGAGATCAGAACCACGATCATGGACGAATTCGATCACGAGCTTGGAGGGACCGATGAGTAGACGCGGCTGGGAGCCGCGCACGCGGCTCGGCAAACAGGTCGCCGAAGAGGAAATCACTACGATGGGCGAGGCGCTGAACTCGGGGCTCCCGCTGAAGGAGCCCGAGATCACCGACCAGCTCCTCCCCGGCCTCGAGGACGACGTCCTCGACATCAACATGGTCCAGCGGATGACCGACTCCGGCCGCCGGGTGAAGTTCCGGTGTGTGGTCGCGATCGGCAACCGCGACGGCTACGTTGGGTATGCGGAAGGCCGCGACGATCAGGTCGGCTCGGCGATCCAGAAGGCGATCGGGATCGCGAAGCTCAACGTCGTCAACGTCTCGCGGGGCTGCGGGTCGTGGGAGTGTGGCTGCGGCCGCCCCCACACCGTCGCGCTTCGCACCAGCGGAAAGGCGGGCAGCGTCGAGGTCGAGCTCCGACCGGCCCCCCGAGGACTCGGGCTCGCGGGCGGGGAGACCGCGCGTTCGATCCTCGAACTCGCGGGCATCGAGGACATCTGGACGCGTTCGTCGGGGACGACCCGAACCACGGTGAACTTCGCGAAGGCGACGTTCAACGCGCTCCGAGCGACCGGCGAGGCCAGAGTTCCCGCAGAAACCCGCCGCAAGCGGGAGGTGATCGAGTGATGCAAGCGCTCGTTCAGCTCCGCGGCGAAGTCAACATGAGCCAGGAGGTTCGCGACACCCTCACGATGCTCAACGTCCACAGCACCAACCACTGTGCGCTGGTGCCCGAGACCGACACCTACCGCGGGATGATCACGAAGGTCAACGACTATGTGGCCTTCGGCGAGCCGAGCCAGGCGGTGCTCGAACGCACCATCCGGAGTCGTGGCGAGCCCGACGAGGGATCGGGGGCAATCGACGATGAGTGGGTAGCAGACAACACCGAACACGACGACATCGCGGGGCTCGCGGCAGCGCTGCTCGCGGAAGAGACCACGCTGCGGGAGGCGGGGCTCGTCCCCGCGCTCCGACTCCACCCGCCACGGGGCGGGCACGATGGCGTCAAACACCCGACGCCGGAGGGCGGCGAGCTCGGCAAGCACGACACCGACGGCATCGACGCGCTGCTGACGGCGATGCGGTAATCACGCGGTTCACGGATTACAACAATGACAAGCAAGAAACGACGCCAGCGCGGGTCGCGCACCCACGGCGGCGGCTCCCACAAGAACCGACGCGGGGCCGGCCACCGGGGCGGGCGCGGGCGCGCGGGGCGTGACGATCACGAGTTCCACAACTACGGACCGCTCGGCAAACACGGGTTCGACCGCCCGGAGAAGGTCAAAGAGGACATCCGTACGATCGACGTGCGCGAACTCGACGAGGACGCGGCGCTGTTCGCCGCCGACGATCTCGCCGAGGATACCGAGGACGGCTACCGGCTCGACGCGCGTGACGTCGTCGAGGACGGCCACGAGGCCGACGTCGTGAAGGTGCTCGGCGGCGGCCAGGTCCGCCAGTCGCTGACGGTGACCGCCGACACGTTCTCGGACAGCGCACGCGACCTGCTCGACGGCGCGGGCGGCGAGGCCGTCCTGAGCGACCGCGGCGAGGAACGCCTCGCCGCCCGCGAGGACGACGACGAGGAGTCAGACGAAGAAGCTACAACCGCGGAGTCCTGAGGTCGCGAAAATGGGTTGGAAGGAGACCGCCGAGCCGGTCCTGACGCGGATGCCGACGGTCCGGCAGCCGGAGGGTCACGTGCCCTTCAGACGCAAGCTCGGGTGGACAGCCGGAGTGCTCGTTCTGTACTTTTTCCTGACGAACGTCGCACTCTACGGCCTCCAGACGGGTCAGGCAGGGAACCCGTTCGGGCAGTTCAGCTCGATCCTCGCGGTAGGCCGGGGGAGCATCCTCCAGCTCGGGATCGGGCCGATCGTGACCGCGAGCATCGTGCTCCAGCTCCTCGGCGGGGCCAACCTGCTCGGACTCGACACCTCAGACCCGCGGGATCAGATCCTCTATCAGGGGCTCCAGAAGTTCCTCGTGATCGTAATGATCTGCGTCACGGGACTGCCGTACGTGTTCGCGGGCGGGTTCTTGCCGGCGAGCGAAGCGGTCGCGCAGTCGACCGGGCTCGGTCTCGTCGGCGTGCAGTGGCTGATATTCGCCCAGATCTTCGTCGGCGGGGTGTTGATCCTGTTCATGGACGAAGTCATCTCGAAGTGGGGCGTCGGCTCGGGGATCGGACTGTTCATCATCGCGGGCGTGAGCCAGCGGCTCGTCGGTGGGCTCGTCGGTTCCGACGGCTTCTTCGCGAGCTGGTTCGGGATTCTGACCGGTTCGATCGAAGTCTCACCGCTGACCAGTTCGGGCCTCCAGACGCTGCTGCTCGGGGAGGGCGAGCTCGTGGCGCTGTTCACCACCGTCCTGATCTTCGTCGTGGTGGTGTACGCCGAGAGCGTTCGAGTCGAGATCCCGCTGAGCCACGCGCGGGTCAAGGGCGCACGCGGCCGATTCCCGGTGAAGCTGATCTACGCGAGCGTCCTGCCGATGATCCTCGTTCGCGCGGTCCAGGCCAACATCCAGTTCCTCGGCCGGATCCTGAACTCCCAGCTCGGTCTGCCGGCATGGATCGGCGTCTACTCGGACGGCCAGCCAGTCGGCGGGCTGTTCTACTACTTCGCGCCGATCTACACCCCACAGGACTGGCTCGGAGCGAGCCAGGCGGCGTGGCAGGTCGCGCTCCGGGTCGGGGTCGATCTCACGTTCATGGTGATCGGTGGCGCGATCTTCGCGATCTTCTGGGTCGAAACCGCCGACATGGGTCCCGAGTCGACGGCCAAGCAGATCCAGAACTCCGGGATGCAGATCCCCGGCTTCCGCCAGAACCCCGGCGTGATCGAGAAAGTGCTCGAACGCTACATCCCGCAGGTCACGGTGATCGGCGGGGCTCTGGTGGGGCTGCTCGCGGTCGGCGCGAACATGCTCGGCACCATCGGGACCGTCGGCGGGACGGGCCTGCTACTCACGGTCTCGATCACCTACAAGCTCTACGAGGAGATCGCCGAGGAGCAGCTCATGGAGATGCATCCCATGATGCGCCAGATGTTCGGCTGAACCTTTTTACTTCGTCGGGTGCGCTCGCGCACCTCTCCTCGCAAAAAGGTTCATCAAAAACCTCCGCTCACTCGCTCCCTGCGGTCACTCATTCGCGGTAGAACTGCTGGCGCTCTCCACACCGCTGTCCGCACCGGACAGCCCCGCTGGAACCGCGACTGCGAGGCGTGAACACCCGACTCCATCGTCTCGGGCGAGCCAACCACAACGCGGATGCGCTTCGCTTTCGACTGTCGGTCATGGCGAACGACGCGGGTATCGGCGGGCGAGACGAACCCTCGCGCGGAGCGGACGACCACTCGGCGTTGCTGTCGACGCTCGACTCGCACGACCTCGCGACCGCGGTGGCACCCTCCGAGACGAGCGATGCGTCGGTCTTCGATTTCGATCCACAGGCCGATCCGGCCGAGACGTTCCCCCAGTCGATCGCGAGCGGCGGACCGACGCCGACGGGCGTCATCCTCTGGACGCGCATCGCACCCGACGCCTTCGACGCTGCTGCATCCCTGGCGGTGCAGGTCGCCACCGACGCGGCGTTCGAGGACATCGTGTACAGCGGTGTCACCGACGACGACCGCCGAATCCGCGCGCACGACCACACGGTGAACGTCGATCTCGATGGCCATCTCGCCCCGAACCAGGCGTACCACTACCGGTTCGTCTACGACGGGGTGGCGTCGAAGACCGGTCAGTGTCAAACGCTTCCCCGGCCTGACGACTCGCCCGACTCGCTCCGGCTCGGCGTGCTCGCGTGTCAGAACTACCAGAACGGCTACTATCCCGCCCTCCACCACGTTGCCGAGGAGGACGTCGACTTCCTCGTCCACGTCGGCGACTCCATCTACGAATCCGACGACGGCCACTTCAGCGGCCCTGACACCGACGAGTACGACCGCGAGACGTCGTTCCCGAGCGGCCACGACCGGGTACAGGACTTGGATGATTACCGCTATCTCTATCGCAAGTATCGCTCGGACGAGTTCTATCAGGAAGCACTCGAATCCCATACCCTGATCGCCAGCTGGGACGATCACGAGTTCGTCAACGACCTCTATTGGGACGACCGGCGGGACGCGCCGGCGGGCGATCACCCACGGGCCGACGATCCCGCGTTCATGACCGACCTCGTCGCCGACGCAATGCACGCGTGGTGGGAGTACATGCCCGCTCGCGTGGAGTACGATCCGAACGGGGACTCGCTCCAGGAGCGTTTTCGATTGTGGCGCTCGTTCGCGTTCGGCGACCTCGTGACGCTCGTGATGACCGACGAACGCCTGTTTCGCGACCCCCCACGGGAAGCGATTCCAACGGTGGACAACGTCGGCCCGCAGTACGAACCGCCCGGACGGACGATGCTTGGCGAGCAACAGCGCGAGTGGCTCATCGACACGATCACCGAATCGACGTCGACGTGGACGGTCTGGGCAGACGAGGTGCTGACGGTCCCCCTCAGACTGGGCTCCGGGCCGCTGTCGATCTATCCGGTCCAGGGCGGGTGGGACGGCTACACGCGCGAACGCCAGCGGATCACGGAGTCGATCGGGGCTGCCGACGTCGACAACTACGTGACGCTCACCGGCGACATGCACTGCTACGTGGCGGCGTACCAACAGACCTCCTATCCGGGGCGAGTCTCGGGCGGTGAGGGTGTCGCGCGGGGCGATCGGATCGGCGTCGAGTTCATGACACCCGCCGTCACATCGTTGAACATCGCCGAGGCGCTCCGCCTCACGCGGGGCTGGCGCGGCAGGCTCACCGAGCCGTTGCTGACGTGGCTGGTCACGGCGATGAACCCCCATATCGACTTTTTCGACAGCCACAACTGGGGCTACTCGGTGGTCGAGTTCACACGCGATGACTGTACGTACGTGGGCTATGCGGTCGACAAGACGGTGAACTCGCCGGACGCCGACCGCTCCGTCGTCACCGCCTATCGAGTGCCTGAAGGGGCCGTGGAGCTCGAGGACGTGACCGACGAGTACCGCGAATAGACTCACCCGAGAACGAGCCTCGGACCGTGCGACCCGCGACGTGTGCGGTGACCACGGCTACGGCTCAACGGTAGCGAAGGGAAATCCACTTACCCGGCCCGGAGAACTGTCGGTATGGTTCGAGGGCGGTACACGTGCGAGTAGTCATCATCGGTGCGGGGCAGGTCGGTTCCTCCATCGCTGCGAGTCTCGACGCCGGCCACGAGGTCGTGGTGATCGACGCGGACGCAGAGCGGGTCGACGCGCTGACGTACTCGCTCGACGTACTCGCCATCGAGGGCGACGGTGCGTCGCTGTCGACGCTCCGGGAGGCCGAGATCGAAGCGGCGGACCTCCTGATCGCGAGCACCGACAACGACGAAACCAACATCGTGGCGTGTGCGACGGCGAAGACCGCGAGCGACGCGTTCACCGTCGCGCGAGTGAAGCGGACCAACTACCTCGACACGTGGCAGGAGGCCGGCGGCGCGTTCGGCGTCGACTTCATGGTGTGTACCAACCTGCTGGCGGCCGAGACGATGGTCCGTGTCATCGGGCTGCCCGCCGCTCGGGACGTCGACGTGTTCGCCGAGGGCCGCGTGATGATGGCGGAGTTCTGCGTGCCCGAGGGCAGCCCCGTCGCGGGCCGGACGGTGGCCGAGGCGGATCACTTCACCGAACTCACCTTCGCGGCGATGCTGCGGGACGGCGACGTCGTGATTCCAAAGGGGGAGACGACGATCGAGGTCGACGACGAGCTGATCGTGATCGGGAGCCCCGAGAACACGCGCACGTTCGCGAGCGATCTCGCGCCTGGCCGGGACGAGGACGGCAAGGACATCGTGATCGTCGGCGGCAGCGAGATCGCCGTCGAGGCCGCACGATTGCTCGAAGACCGCGGGCTCCACCCGCGACTCATCGAGCGCGATCCCGATCGTGCCCGCGAACTCGCGGAGCAGCTCGCCGGCACCACGGTGATGCAGAGCGACGCAACTGACCAGGAGTTCCTCCAGCGCGAACACGTCGACGATGCCGACGTGGTGATCGCGGCGCTCGGCAGCGACGAGAAGAACCTGCTTGCCAGCCTGCTCGCCACCCGGATCGGGGTTCCACGAACGGTCGCGCTGGTCGAGACCGCCGAATACACCGATCTCTTCGAGGCGGTGGGTGTCGGCGCGGCAGTCAACCCACGCGAGGCGACCGCCGAGGAGATCATCCGGCTCGCACACGATGGCACCCCCGAAAACGTCGCGATCGTCGATCGTGACCGCGCGGAGGTGCTCGAAATCGAGATCAGCGACGACAGCGTACTCGCCGGCCGCCCGATCCACGAGTCCGCCGCCGACCTCCCGACGAGGGTGACCATCGGCGCGATCACGCGGGACGGCGAGTTCGTCACGCCGCGGGGTGACACAGTGGTAGAGGTCGGCGATCACGTCGTCGTGTTCGCCGAGAGCGACGCCATCGACACCGTCGCCAGCCAGATTTGATGGCCGTCCGGGTCGATCTCCGGACGACCGCGAGCCTCCTCGGCACCGTACTGAAGGGACTCGCGTGGCCGCTCTCCGTCCTCACGGTGGTCGCGCTCGGTTACGGCGAATCCCCCGTTCCGTTCGCCGTCCCGCTCGTGCCCTCGGTCGTCGTCGGTAAAGGGTTGGAGCGGCTCGAACGCGGCGATACGGGTCCACGAGAGGCGTTCTTGCTGGTGGCGCTCTCGTGGCTGTCGGTCGCGCTCGTCGGAGCGATCCCATTTGTTCTCGCCGACACGGGCGTTCTCGCGACTCCAGTGAACGCGCTGTTCGAGTCGATGAGCGGGATCACCACCACGGGAGCGACGGTCATCCAGTCGTTCGAGGCCCACTCGCGCTCGATCCTGTTGTGGCGGAGCGTCCTCCAGTGGCTCGGCGGGCTCGGCATCCTCGTGCTCGCGGTCGGGCTGCTCTCGCGGCTCTCGGTCAGCGGCGCACAGCTGATGGAGACCGAGACCCAAACCAGAAACGTCACGAAACTCACACCCAGCATCGCCGGCACCGCACGCCTGCTCGGCGGACTGTACGTCGGGCTGACGGCGCTGCTGGTGCTCGTGTTGCTCGGACTCCGGGTCGTGGGACTCGCCCCGAACATGGGGCCCTACAACGCGGTTGCTCACGCGCTCACGACCGTCTCAACCGCCGGTTTCTCGCCCGAGGCGGCGAGCATCGGCGCGTTCTCCCCGGCCGTACAGTGGGTCGTGATCCTCTTCATGATCGTCGGTGCGACCAACTTCGTCCTGCTGTACTACCTCGCGCGTGGCGACCCCTCGCGGCTCCGCGAGAGCGAGGAGTTTCGCTTCTACCTCACGATCCTCGCCGGCGCGACGGCCCTCATCGTGGCGGCGCTGGCGTTCGAGGAGGGGTTCTCGGGACTCGACACCCTTCGCCACGCCGTCTTCCAGGCCGTCTCGATTTTCACGACGACGGGCTACGCGACCGTCGACTTCGACACATGGCCAACACTTGCGCGCCACATCCTCCTCGTCGGGATGTTCGTCGGCGGAATGGCCGGCAGCACCACCTGCTCGATCAAGACGCTCCGGTGGCTCGTCGTCGCCAAGGCGTTCCGCCGCGACCTCTTCACCGCGATCCACCCGGAGGCCATCCGACCGATCCGCCTCTCCGGCCGGCCGATCGACGAGAGCACGATCCGCGACGTGTACACCTACACTCTGGTGAGCGTCGTGATCTTCGGGTTTCTGACGGTGTTCGTGATCGTGGACGCTGCGCGGGTCGGCCTGGCGCTCGGCGAGTTCGAGGCGATGGGAGCGGCAGCCTCGACGTTTCTCAACATCGGGCCGGCGTTCGGGCTTGCGGGACCCTACGGGAGCTACGAGGCGTTTCCCGTCTCGACGAAGCTCGTCATGATCGTTCTGATGTGGATCGGCCGCATCGAGATCGTTCCCGTTCTCGTTCTCTTCACGACTGCCTTCTGGCGGTCGTAGGCAGTCGTCGGCGGTCGTGGGGATCGAGAGCGATAGATTGATCCGATCGACAGTCGCCGGACCGAACGTGACCTCGGGGTGGGAGCGGTGAGCTGGTCGCACGTCGACTGGCGGGCGAGCGTCGGCCTCGTCGGAACGGTCGTCAAATACCTCTCCGGAGTGTTGCTCGTGCCGCTCGCCGTGGGTCTGTACTACGGGGCCGACGCACCCACGTTCGCCGCCGCGTTCGCCATCACCGTCGCGATCGGCGTCGCGCTCGAACGCGTCGATCCCGACCCCGACCTCGGCGCGCGCGAGGGCTTCCTGATGGTCGCGCTCACGTGGCTTCTGGTCGCGATCGTCGGGACGATTCCCTACCTCCTCGCGGGCTTCCTCGGCACCGAGTCGACGCTCGCCCAGCCCACGAACGCGCTGTTCGAGTCGATGAGCGGCTTCACCACCACGGGAGCGACCGTGATGGGCGATATCTCGCTCGATCGTCACTCCCACGCCATCATGCTCTGGCGACAGCTCACCCAGTGGCTCGGCGGGATGGGGATCGTCGTGCTCGCGGTCGCGATCCTCCCCGAACTCTCGGTCGGTGGCGCGCAGTTGATGGACGCCGAAGCGCCGGGCCCCGGTATTCAGAAGCTCACGCCACGCATCGCCGAGACCGCGCGCGTCCTCTGGCTCGCGTATCTCGGCTTCACGCTCCTGGAGATGCTGCTCCTCTACGGCCTCCATCTCGGTGGGCTCGCCCCCAACATGGACCTCTTCAACGCCGTCTCGCATCCGCTCACGACGATGCCAACTGGGGGATTCTCGCCGGAAGCACGGTCGATCGAGGCGTTCTCCGCGGCGGTCCAGTGGGTCATCATCCCGTTCATGATCGCCGCCGGGACGAACTTCGCGCTGTTCTGGCACGTGCTGAACGGCGAACCCGAGCGTCTGTTTCGGGACACCGAGTTTCGGTCGTACGCCGGCGTCATCGGCGTGCTGACGGCCGTGATCGCGGGGCTCCTGTTCACCGGCATCGGGATCAGCGCGAACCCGTCGGCCGTCCCGCCGATCGTCGGCGCACTCGAGGATTCGGTGCGTCACGCGGCGTTCCAGATCGTCTCGATCGTCACGACGACTGGCTACGCCAGCATGGACTTCAACACATGGGGCGCGCCGGCCAAATACCTCCTCCTGTTCGCGATGTTCGTCGGTGGCTCCGCGGGCTCGACCGGTGGCGCGATCAAGATCGTCCGGTGGGTGGTGATCGTCAAATCCCTCCGCCGCGAACTGTTCACGACTGTGCATCCCGAGGCGGTCTCGCCGGTCCGACTCGGTGGGCGGGTCATCGACGAACGTGCCCTCAGAGGGATCTACGCGTTCACCCTGCTGTATCTCGTCTTCTTTTTCGTCGCCACGATGCTGGTGGTCGCCGACGCGTGGCGGGTCGGCTATCAGGTGACCGCGTTCGAGTCGATGAGCGCCGTCGCCGCAACCCTCGGCAACGTCGGGCCCGGCTTCGGCGTGGTTGGCCCGATGAACAGCTACCTCGGGTTTCCGGCCACGTCGAAGCTCCTGCTGACGTTTCTGATGTGGATCGGCCGCCTCGAAATTCTGCCGGTGCTCGTGTTGCTCACCCCTGCCTACTGGCGCACCTGAAAGCCCTCGGAACTGCGCGGGCCACCGGCCCGCGCATCCGGCCTCCCTACGGTCGGCCGGACGCCTGGCGGCGGTTCCTCGCCCTTTTCATGTCCACTGGAAGAGCAGAGCTCTTCCAAGCCCTGACTCGCTCCGCTCGTCAGGACACCAGGACCGCATTGCGCGACCCGCGCTGTCGCGTCTGCTCACGGGCGCTTCGTGCCCGTTCGCACGCGCTGAGGCCCTGCCCTTCCCCATGCTCGCGCGCCCGGCGCTGTCGCGCTCGGGCGCGCTCACGGCCACCGCTCCGCACAGCACCGCACCCGCAACCGCTCCGCCGCCAGACTACCCGTCGAGCTCGAACGCGACCTCGACCTCGGCCTGATACTCCCGGCCGTCGGCGTTCGCGATCTCGACCCCGAGGTTCTCGGCGTTGGCCCATTTTACGTTGTCGAGGGTGTCCTCCGCCCGGTCGACGGCCTCGTCGACGGCCGCATCGAACCCTTCGTCGCTCGTCCCGATCAGCGTGATCTTCTTGTACACCATGTGCGTCGCCCGGTTCGCCCGGCAGAATCATAAAACCGCGGCTCCCGGCGGTCGATGACCTCCTCTATCGCTCGGTACTACGCCTCGCGGCGTCGAAGCGATCGGCGAGCGCGGTCACGACCCCACTCAGGCGTGCACCACCCCAAATCGCGACCACCGCCGCGCCGACGGTGTCGAAAATGAGATCGAGCATCGTGTCTTCGAGCCCGTACTGGGTGAGGACGTTTCCGGTCCCGAGTACCGCGGCGAGCTCCGCGACCGTGAACTCGATCACCTCCCAGAGCACGCCGAACGCGAGCACGAACAGGAAGACGAACACGACCGTGAACTCCGCCGGATAGGACACCTCGTCGCTGTGAACGTCGAGCGCGCGGACGGCAGCGTAGCCCACCGCCGCAACCACCGACGCCGACAGCCCGTGAGTGAGGTGGTCGTACCACCACACCGACTGGTAAGGCGTGAGCGGCGATCCCGGCAAACCGACGGTCCCGAACGCATGGAGGAACACCGCGCTCGTGATCCAGAGGGTGAGCCCCGGATCCATCGGAATCTCGTAGTCGCGTTCGAGCACCGAAGGGAGCCGGGTCACGAGCAACGCGATGCCGGTGTTGATCACGATCCCCGTGGTCCCGCGATCGAGCCCGATGAAGAACATCCCGATCAGTCCGACCTCCATCGCCCACGTGACCTGGCGCTGGCGGCGCTCGGTGATCCCGATTCGATCGCGAAGGTTCATTCGACGCCTCCGGCGAACCGCGCGGGGTCGAGCCGCCGGCGAACGTACCACTCGAAAACGATCCCAGCACCGATCCCGGCGACGGTCGAGGCGACGAACTCCCACATCAGCGCGTCCTCGGACACCAGAAAGCCAGTGCCGAGGATGAGATCGGCGATCCAGCGCGTGACCGCCCAGATCCCGGCGGTCGCGATCGTGGTGATCACGACGAAAACCACGGCGAAGCGGTAGCTCATCTCGACGGTCGTAAAGAGATGGAGCTCGACCGCGATCACCAGTGCGATCGCTGCCACGCCGAGGTACGTGGCGACTTCGGCGATCATCGGCGGGGCGATCGTACGGCCGATCATCGGCAGCGTGACGACCGCGAGCACCTCCCACGGCAACATCGCTCGTGGGGAGCCGAACGCGATCGAGGGAAACGAAACGAGAGCCACGATGCTCGCCGCGAACCCTGCTCCGAGGAGATCGCCCTCAAGCAGGTTCGCTGCCGCGACCACCGCGATGAACGCGATCAGCACCCACCCGAGTCTCGCGTTCGAGCGCTCGCTTTCGACGATTCGACCGATGTCCGCCCGCGACATAGCCCCTCGTTCGTCGCCCGGGGGATAAAGACTGCCGTCCTCAGAGCACGGCGTAGGCGATCGCATAGCCGACCGACGCGAGCGTGATCGCCGTGAGGCCGGTGAGCGCCGCCGTGAGCGCACCGTACTCGCTGGCTGGTCGGTGTGTCCGTCGCCACGCGCGCCACCGCCGTCGCACGAGCGGCACGGGACCGACGATTCCGACCGCGAGTACGCTGAAGACGAACTCGTACGACGATGCGAGCGTCGGTGCGGGAACGGCGAGCACGGCCGCCGCGTAGGCCACACCGAGCGCCGCCCGGCCGTGAATCGCGTCCCGTACCCGGCGGTCGGTGAGTGTGGTGTAGACCACGAGTGCGAGCCAGAGCGTGGCGAGTTCGAGCCAGAACGCGCCGAACAGATGCAGCGTCGGGTCGGCGGCGAGGCTGATACGCTGGGTCAACAGGCCGAGGTCGAACGGGTAGAGCAACTGCGGCGGCCCGCCGGTGACCAGATCACCGAACGGGTGGCTCGCCAGCCCGAACGCCGCAACGAGCAGCACTGCTTTCGGGGAGAGGTCGCCACGTCGAACCGCCACCGTCGTCACGCCACAGCCCACGAGGCCGAACACGACCATGACGAACGCGCCGAGCGGACCGCTGACGACCCCGGAAACCACGGTGAGGCCTGCGAGGAGCACGACAGCCACAGCACGATCGGCAGTCACAGCCGTCGACCAGTCCGAGGCTCGCGCCGCGTCCACCGCCGGTGCGGCCGTCGATCGCTCCGCCCGGCTCCAGTAGCGAAACGCGATCGCCGCGATCGGCGCGACGACGAGAGAGTGGGTGACCGCACGGTGGACGACGTTGCCGGCGGCCCAGAACCCCTCGACGCCGAGCGCGCCAGAGGTCACCAGGCCGATCGGCGCATAGAGGATGTCGACATCGGGCAGAGTAGCGAACGCGCCGGCCGCTATGGCGAGCGCGAGCGCGTGCTCGCGCGATTGCCCGGTCCAGCGCGCACCCGCTGCGACGAATGCGAACGCCAGCAGTCCGTGGCCGACGAACATGGTTCGACGAAGAGTGCCAACAGTATTAAATTACTCGTGGGTACGCGACGCACTCCCGCCCCGCGCTCGGTCGTCCATCGACAGTCCTGGAGAACGAGTCGTGCCGATTCCCCCATCCTTTTGCCCGAAGCCCCCCGGACAGCGGTATGGAGCCGCCCGAAGCCGGTGAACTCACGCCACCGGATCGAACGTTGATGGGACCCGGTCCGAGTGAGGTCCACCCGCGCGTGCGGCGAGCGATGAGCACGCCCCTGGTCGGCCATCTCGACCCGGCCTTCGTCGATCTGATGGACGAGGTTCAGGAGCTGCTTCGATACACCTTTCGGACCGACAACGAGTTCACCATCCCGGTGAGCGGCACGGGATCGGCCGCGATGGAGAGCGCGATCGCGAACCTCACCGAGCCCGACGACACGGTTCTGGTTCCGGACAACGGCTACTTCGGTGATCGGATGGCGTCGATGGTCCGTCGGGCCGGCGGGACGGTCGAACGGGTCAGTGCGCCGTGGGGTGCACCGCTCGATCCGGACGACGTCGCCGCGGCGTGCGAGACCCACGATCCCGACGTGGTGGGGTTCGTCCACGCCGAGACCAGCACCGGCGTGCTTCAGCCCGACGTGCCGGCGCTCACCGAGATCGCCCACGACCACGGCGCGCTCACGATCGCGGACACGGTGACGTCGCTCGGCGGGGTCGAGCTTCGGGTCGACGAGTGGGGGATCGACGCGGCGTACTCGGCCACCCAGAAGTGCCTCTCCGCGCCGCCGGGCGCGAGCCCGCTCACTCTCTCCGAACGCGCGGTCGAGAAGGTCACGAGCCGCGACGCCCCGGTTCGATCGTGGTATCTCGACCTCTCCCTGCTCGCGGACTACTGGGGCGAGGAGCGTGCGTACCACCACACCGCGCCGATCACCAACGTCTACGCGCTCCGCGAGGCGCTTCGACTGGTGGCAGAAGAGGGGATCGAAGCACGCTGGGAGCGCCACGAGCGGGTCGCGGGTGCGCTGCGGGACGGCGTCGAAGCGATGGGGCTCGGGCTCGCGAGCGAGTCGTGGCTTCCGAGCCTGAACACCGTCGCCCTTCCCGACGGCGTCGACGACACGGCAGTCATCGATCACCTGCTCTCCGAGCACGGGATCGAGGTCGCGGGCGGGCTCGGCGATCTCGCTGGCGACGTGCTTCGAGTGGGGTGTATGGGCCACTCCGCACGGCCGGCGAACGTCCTCGCGCTCGTGGCGGCACTCGGCGACGCGCTCGCGGCCCAGGATGCCGATATCGATCCCGACGCCGGGCTCGCTGCGGTGCGACGCGGGCTGTAGCCCGGCGGTGCTGTTGTAGCCCGACAGCCTCAGGCGACGAGTGCGGGGCCGAGCGAGGGGTGGAGCACCTCGTACTCGCCGGCAGTATCGACACCGATGACCGCCCAGTCGTAGTCGGGTTTGGTCGCGAGCAGTCGCTCGCGGAGGTCACGTGCGGTGTCCTCTCGGGCGACGAAACACCGCAGATCGCCCGACTCGGGCAGTTCCGTCGACTCGTCGGCGGCAGTAACGTCGACGACGCGCCACTTTCGCTCGGCGCTGAACTCGCAGCCGCTTCCGGAGACGGTGTAGCCGAGATCGGTGAAGATCGATCGGGCCGCTTCGGTCGGTGGCGTGGTAACAACCCCCATTCGTCGGAGGATACAACACGTCACGCAATAAGTGTTCCTCCCCCAATGTACTCTCTAGTTCGTTCGCTACTCGTGGGCTGCGTCCCACTCGTCCGGTTTCTTGATGTTGGCGCACACGTTGCATTTGAGTCGGCCCATCGCATCCATCGCGTTGTCGAACGCGCCGCAGTTCGCGCAGTAGTACCCCCACCGCGAGTCGTCGGTCTCGCTCGTGTACGCCACGAAAAACGGCCCTTTCGACCCGCGTTCGGCCGCCTCGTGGTCGACGTAGAGCCGTCGGCCGTCGGCGGTCGTTTTCGCGTCCATGATCGACGGTGGGCCGCGCCGGACAAGTGCGTACTGGGTCCAGTGCACTGAGGTTGCTGCGATCGGTCGCTCGACGCGCACCGACACGATAGAGAAATGAAAAGCTTCAGGCGACTCGCTCCGCTACGAGCAATCGATGACGCAGGTCGTCGTGCCCGTCCGGTATCCGCTGAGCGAACACTCCCGGCGCACGCTCGAAACCGCGATCGCGGTCGCCGACGAACGCGACGCTGCCCTCTCGGTGCTCCACGTCGATCTCTATCAGTCGAATCAGCGGGTCACGCAGGCCGATCTCAAGCACGCGGTCGAAGCGACGTTCGGTCCGCTCGACCGGACGCGGTACGCCGTCCGCACCGGCTTTCTCGTCGAGGAGACCATCCTCGACGAAGTCGCCACCGAGGACGCCGACGTGGTCGTGATCGGTCGAAAGCAGGCCGGTCGGTGGCGACGGATGGTTCGCCGGATCACCGACGAGCCGGACGTCGCGCAGTATCTTGGCGACCAGCTCGACTGTCACGTCGTCGCCGCGCCGCGCTCCGGATAAGTCAGCTCCCTCTCACCTTCGCCGGTAGTCGAACTGTGGGCCGTCGCGCGGTGTGGACGGGCCATTGGAATCGTCGAAAACGACCTTCGTGTGCGGATAGGCGAACTCGACGTCGGTTCCGTCGAGTCGCTCCCAGACGTTTTCCTGCACCGCCGAACGCACAGTCAGGAGTTTGTACGGCTCCCGGACCCAGTACCGCAGCGTCAGAAGCACGCCGCTGTCGGCGTACTCGTTGATGTAACACGTCGGTGCAGCGGGATAGCGCGCGCTGCCGATCCGGATGTCCGGTCCGCCCCGGATCACGGTGTCGACGTCCCGCGCCGCGCGCTCGATCAGATCCCGAGCTTGTGCGAGGTCGCCCTCGTAGGTCACGAGAATATCGAGCGAGAGCCTCGTTCGCGGGTCTTCGGCGGAGTAGTTGATGACGTCGCGGTCGCGGATCGTTCCGTTCGGGATCACCAAGAAAGTGTTGTCGAGGGTGAATATCTTGGTGTACTGGAAAGTGATGTCCTCGACGAAGCCACGGATAGTATCGTCAGTGTCGGTGAGTTCGATCATGTCGCCGATCTCGTACGACTGATCGGAGAGCACGAACAGGCCGCTGATGATGCTGCCGAGAATCGGTGAGATCACGACGGCAGTCGCGGCTGTGAGCACCGTCACCGACAGCAGAATGTTGCTGAGACCGACCCCGAGGATCGCCGCCGCCGTGAGCACCCCAAAGAACATGACGACGACGCGGATCGTGCGGAGTACTGCCCGGGTGACGCTGGGTCGGCGGAAGCGCCGCGCAACACGACGGCCGATCAGTCTGACGAAGAGTTTCGACCCGTACCACGCGATCCCGAGCACCAACAGCGCCAGCCCTACCTGCACCGTCCACTGGGGAAGCCACTCGGGCAGCACCCGAGTCGCGGTCTCGACGACCTCGCCGGTACTGTTCTCTATGGTTCCGTTCTCGGGCGTGCCGTTCGGTTGCGTGCCGACCTGCAATGCCTGCGTGACGCCCCACGCCACGCGTGCCGACTCCATACGCTTCGCTCACCGGCGGCGGGAAAAAGGATTCCGACCCACCTTTTTACTTCGGGGCGTCGCGCCCTCGCTCCGCTCGGGCGCTCAACCCCTCGCAAAAATGTGGATCAAAAACCCCCGCTCGCTCCCTCCGGTCGCTCGCGGTGGAGCCACTAGCGCTTACCGCGACCACACGGCAACCGCCTCCGCACCGCCGAAGCCCTCGGCCGCGAGGTGCAAGCGAAGCGAGCATGGTTCGAGGTGCCTTCGGCGTCTCGTCATCACGAGGAGCGCTCCGCGCCTCTCGAACGACCTCGGAACGAGCGAGCGGCGAAGCCGCGAGCGCCTCGACCTTCATCCGCCAGGTACCGCAACCGCACCGCCACCACTGCCCCGCGACCGCGTCCACCCCCAAAATCGCGATTCATGGCGCGGCTATCGACCAGGAAACGACTAAGCACCCGCCGGTCGTGGATCGAAGCATGGCCGAAACGACCCGGACCAGTCCCGACGCGACGTTCGACGTGGTCCACGACGCGGAGCCACCGGAGACGCTGCTCGCGGGCTTCGCGGAGTTCGGAATGGCCGGCCTCACCGCCGCCGACTCGCTGGTCGATCAGCTCGATCTCGAACAGACGGGCCACATCACCGCCGATCGACTTCCGGCGATCACCCCGTTTTCCGACGGCGTAGCGCGTCACCACACCCGCCTGTTCTCCCGCCCCGATCTCGATCTCACGGTGTTGGTCGGTGAGCTGTTCGTCCCGCTGCCGGCCGCCGCCGCGCTGGCCGAGTCGGTTCTCGAATGGACGGAGGCGAACGGGGTTACGGAGACCACGGTGCTCTCGGGGGTGCCGATGGCCCACGGGCCCGACGAACACCGGTCGTTCTACGTCGCCACCGAGGCGTACCGCGAGCGACGGCTCGACGGCGTCGACGCCCAGCCGATGGGCAACGGCTTCCTCGATGGTATCAACGGGACGC
The DNA here is from genome assembly GCF_028617175.1 of Halococcus sp. PRR34. Classification (NCBI taxonomy): domain Archaea; kingdom Methanobacteriati; phylum Methanobacteriota; class Halobacteria; order Halobacteriales; family Halococcaceae; genus Halococcus; species Halococcus sp. PRR34. The sequence continues at coordinate 443,367 of NZ_JAQJDA010000001.1, forward strand.
TCATGGCCCGTGGCATCGACTCGTCGCTCGACGCCTGCGTGCTCACGACGCCCGTGCATCCGCTCGCACCCGACGCCGAGGCCGCCGCGAGACTGCTCGAAACCGCCGACGCGATCTACGATCTCGGTGTCGACGCCGGCCCACTGCGCTCGTTCGCGGAGGAGGTCCGCCAGCACTACGAGAGCCTCGCCGAACACGTCGAATCGACCGAAGACCACCGCTACGACGACCAGATGTTCAGATAGCGCGCCGCCCCGACACGCACCGCCCCGGCACGCACCGCACCGATCGCTCGATTCCGTTCACCATTCTGCCCCATTGATTGGCGAAATAGTTCATCTGAGGGAACTCTTCGCCAGACGTATATTCGTCGCAGCCGTACCGTCGGTCATGACCCGATCGGAACGCCGGCCACCGCCGGACGGCGGCACCCGGAGAAAAACGACGTTGTACTGCCCGGACTGCGGCCACGAGAGCACGATCGATGGCGACTGGCGCGTCGAACACACGACCGACGACGATCGCGACCGCGCCGCCTACATCTGCCCCGAGTGTGGCGCAGTCATCGCTCGTCGGCCCGCCCGGCTCGCGATCGCGTAGTCAGTCGAGCGCGCCCATCCCCTCGTCGGTGATGACCGAATCGAGCAGCTCGGTGGGTGTCGCGTCGTAAGCGGGGTTTTCGAGCCGAAACCCCTCGGCCGGTTCGCGCATCACTTCACTGCTCGATCGGAACTCGTTCTCGAAGACGAACCCGTCGTCGATGATCTTCGCCCCCGAACCGATCACGGTGACGGGGACGTCACAGGCCGCGGCGGTCGCGGCGATCGGGAAGGTCCCGACCCGGTTGTAGAGGGTGTCACCGACGATGCAGTCCATCCCGAAGAGAGCGCGGTCGCACTCGGAGAGGAAGTGGCCACAGGCGCTGTCGACGATCAGATGTGGCTCGACCCGGTCGATCCCCGCGAGGGTGCGCGCGCTTTTGCGCCCGAGATAGCGCGGACGCGCCTCGGTCACGTACACTTCGATCGCGGCCCCGTCGCGCGCCGCGAGCTCGATCGCCTCCAACACTGTGGAGGAGTAATCGTGGGTCAAGACGGTCATCCCGTCCTCGATCGCGGCTGCGCCGTACTCCGCGGCCCGACGTTTGGCCATCTCGACCCGCTCGATCACGGTGCGGATCGCCTCGCTGGTGCGGGCTTTCGCGGCGTCGATGTCCGCGGGATCCGCGTCCATTACGCTGTCGACGATCTCGCGCTGTGTGTTCTGGAGCGAGGCGTGAGAGGGATTGGCCTGGCGGAGTGCGGTCGCGTTGCGCTCGACGTCCCGGAGATAGTCGTCGAGGCTCCGGAACTCCCGCTCGGTCAGCGTTTCGAGCGCGTGGGCGGCCTTGACGGCGACCACAGAGGAGGAGTGGGTCCGCATCTCTCGGATCTCCTCGACCGTCTCGTCGATCATACCCCCCATGTGTCGGGTCGCGGTGAAAGCCCTTCCCCTCCACCTTTTTACTTCGTCGGGGGGGGGGGGGGGGGGGGCCGCCCCCCCCCACCAAAAAAAAAAAAAAAAACCACACCCCCCGCCCCCACCCCGGCGGGGGGGGGGCGGCCGCGGGGGGCTCCGCCCCCCGCCCCCCCACCACTCCTCGCAAAAATCTGGACCAAAAACACCCGCTCGTTCGCTCCGCTCACTCGCGGTGAAATCACTGGCGCTTTCCGCAACTACTACCGCACCGCCGAAGCCCTCGGCCCGCTCCGCGGGCCTCGCCCTTCATCCACCAGGAACCGCCGCCGCACCGCCACCACACCGCTACCACCGCACCACCACCACCACACCACTACTGCCGGGGACACCGGAGCTATATGCGATCGGTCCCACCAGCCAATATGGTCGCCGTCCGGTACACCTGCCCGCGCTGCGATGCGGTCGTCACCCTCGACCGCAACGCTTCTCTCGCTGACAAATCGGTCACGCCGTTCGGGCTCGACGACTGGGAGTACGCCGCCCCGTACGAGGAGTTCGAGGAAAGCGACGGCGTCGAGATCGTCTGCGGGGCGAGCGAAACCGACGGTGAGGGCTGCGGCGAGGTGTTCTATCTGAACTTCGTGAAATACGAGTTGGGCCGCGAGGTCGACGCGCGCACGACGCCGGCCGACGTTTCGTTCGATTTTCTTCGGTAGCCCGAACGCCTTTGTTCGCCGCTGCTGTCTCCCCCGGTGTGTCGCTTCGTCTCCTCCATTACGCCGATATCGAGAACGCCTACGACGATCCCGAACGGATCGGGCGACTCGCCGGTCTCGTCGACCACCTGCGTGACGAGGAGACGGTGGTCACGGGAGCCGGCGACAACACCGGACCCGGCGTGCTCTCGCTCGTGACGCAGGGACGACAGGCGCTCGATTTCTTCCAGGCGGTCGATCCCGACGTTGACACCTTCGGTAACCACGACTTCGACCACGGCTCGGACGCCTTGCTGTCGGTCGTCGACGACTCGCCACAGCCGTGGGTGTGTGCGAACGCCTTCCAGAACGGCGAACGGTTCGCGGCAGCCGAGGGTGCCATCCCGTGGACCGTCGTCGAGGCAGGGGATCGTCGGGTCGGTATCGTCGGCGTCACTCACCCTGAGACCGCCACGATCAATCCGAACGCAGCCGACGTTCGGTTCACTGACGCGATTCAGGCGGTCGAGACGGGCGTCGATGCGCTCCAGGACGAGAACGTCGATCGGATCGTCGTGATTTCTCACCTCGGCGACGACACCGAACTCGCCCGGATGGTGAATGTGGACGTCGTGCTCGGCGGCCACGATCACGAGGCGCTGGTCGAACGCATCGATGGGACGCTCGTCTGTCGGCCAGGCGGAACGGGTCGATACCTCCTCGAAGTCTCGTTCGATGGCGATCGGCCGCGGGCGACTCATCACACAGTCACCGATGGCCCACTCGATACGGATATCACGGCGACGCTTCGCGACCGGATGGACACAGCGGGACTCACGGAGGTCGTCGGTACTGTCGAAGAACCGATCGTCTGCGATCTGCAGGCCTGCAAGCGCGGCGAGAGCAGGATCGGGAATCTGATCGTGGATGCCTATCGATGGCGGACGGGAGCGGCCATTGGTCTCAATTCGGGTGGTGGATTTCGCCGACAGCCGCCACTCACGGGGGACGTGACGGCCTTCGATCTCGTCGGCGTCACGCCGTACGGTGCGGATCTCGTAGTGCTGACGATCGATGGCAAGGACCTGCTGGCAACGCTTCGACACGCTGCGCTCGCGAGAGCCGCCGACGGCCTGCCACGCTGGCACTTCAGTCACGTGAGCGGTGCGGAACTCGTCTGGGACGATGCGAAGAACGAGCTTCAAAAGGCGCGCGTCGATGGGTCTCCGGTGGATCCGAACACGACGTATGAGATCGCGACTACCGAGTTCTTCGTCGCGAACGACGATCTGTTTCCGGCGTTCGGACCGGACGACGTCGTTGCGAGCTACGGACTCCAGTACGAAGCAGTCGTGGAGTACGCGCGCGAAACTGGCCTCGATCCCGAACGTGACGGGCGAATCCAGCGACCGACGCTCGAAGCGGGCGACGTTCCCGAGCGCGATTGGCCGTTCAGCCCTTGATGTTGCAGACCGGGAACGTCCGCGCGACCGTGTCGCCGATTCCCAACTCGTCGGAGACCCGCACCACCTCGTCGACATCCTTGTAGACGCCCGGTGCCTCCTCGGCCACCGTCGCGCCGCTCTGGGCCTTCACGTACACCTTCTGTTCTTCCAAGTCGTCCTGGACGTCCTCGCCCCAGAACTCGTTTTTCGCCTGAGTCCGACTCATCGTCCGACCCGCGCCGTGGGCCGTCGAGCCGAACGTCGTTTCGAGCGACGCCTCGCCGCCACGGAGGACGTAGCTCCCCGCGCCCATGCTCCCCGGAATGATGACGGGCTGGCCGACGTCGCGGTACGCGCTCGGGACTTCCGGATGGCCGGCCGGGAACGCCCGCGTCGCGCCCTTCCGGTGGACGTACAGTTCGCGTTCCTCCCCCTCCACATCGTGAATCTCTTTCTTCGCGATGTTGTGCGCGACGTCATAGAGAAGATCCATCTCCATGTCTTCCCACGAGCGATCGAAGACGCGCTCGAACACCTCGCGCGTGCGGTGCATGATGAGCTGGCGGTTGACCCACGCGTAGTTGATCGCGGCACACATCGCGCCGTAGTACTCCTCGGCGAGTTGGCTCCCGGCGGGTGCGGCCGCGAGCTCCTTGTCCGGGAGTCGATCGAGCAGCCCAGGATGGGCCTGTTCAACCTCGCGGGTGTACTCGGTACAGACCTGGTGACCCAGCCCCCGGCTCCCGCAGTGGATCAACACCACGATCTGGTCCTCGGTGAGGCCGTACGCATCCGCCACGTCCTCCCGGAAGACGTCGGTCACGCGCTGGACTTCGAGGAAGTGGTTGCCCGAGCCGAGACTCCCGATCTGGTTCTTCCCGCGGTCTTTCGCCTTCTGTGAGACCACGCCTGGATCGGCGTCCGGTCGGCGACCCTCGTCCTCGCAGTGTGCGAGGTCGTCCTCGACGGCGTAGCCCTCTTCGAGCGCCCAGTCCATTCCCCGTTCGAGGATGGCCTCCACGGTGTCGATGCCCGACTCGACCACGCCACCGCCGCCGAGTCCCGAGGGGATGTTCGCGAACAGCGACTCGACCAGCTCTTCCTCGTGGCCCTCGACGTCTGCGTAGGTCAGATTCGTCGTCATCATCCGGACGCCGCAGTTGATGTCGAATCCCACCGCTCCGGGCGAGATACATCCGTTCTCGGCGTCGATTCCTGCGACCCCGCCAACCGGGAAACCGTAGCCCTGGTGGCCGTCGGGCATGCAGATCGCGTACTTTTGCACACCGGGAAGGTGCGTCGAGTTCTTGAGCTGTTCGAGCGTCATGTCGTCCGAAATCTCGTCCAGCAGCGCCTCGCTCGCGAGCACCCGTGCGGGCGCGTTCATCTCCCCTTCTTGGGGGATCTCCCAGACGTACTCCTCCACTCGTTCGAGCGTGATCCCGTCGGCGTCGTAGGTGTCCATACCGAGGCCTACTCCGGCGTTGCCCGAGAGGGTTTCGTCTCCCGGGCCGCTCGGCTCACACTACACGTCGAACACGACGTAGGCTCGCCAGCCGTCGGCGGTCCGTTCGATGCGCATTTCGGAGTACGTGACTGCCTTCACCTCCCGCGCGTCGACGGTTTCGAGCGGGACGCCACGTGCGCTCGCGTCGAGCTGCCAGGCGTCCGCCTCTTGCGCACCGCCGTCGTGTCGGATCGTCGCCTGGTTGTCGACCGGCAGAACGCCCCTCACGTCGCGTTGGTAGATGAGTTCCGCGAGGTACTCGTAGAGCAGCGCCTCCCGGTTTTCGGCCGACGCGGTGAGATCGAAACGCGCGCCGTCCGCCGGAACCGACTCGCACATCGCCGCCGCCAGTCCGTCGGCGACCGCCGCGAAGGCTCCGTCGAGGCTAGAGCCGTCGGCGGCGACCGCGACGTCGGCCGTGTGTTCCCGGAGTTCGAACGTCACGACTCCTCGTTCCGGGCCGTTCCGTCGTTAGTCTTGCTGATCGCCGGTTCGGCACCGTCCGTCGCACCCACGATCGCCTCCTCGGTATCGGTGGGCTCGGTCGGTTCGGTGCTCTCCGAACTGGCAGGCCCGGCACCGCCGTACCGCCCGAGCGCGGCGAGTTCGTCGGCCGAGAGACTCGTCGCGTCGTCGGTGTCGCCGATCGCGACGCCGCTGGTGACGATCGCGCTGACGGCCTCCTCGACAGTGAGATCCACGTCGTAGATCTGCTCCGCTGGGACGTGGATCAGGAACCCTCCCATCACGGGGTTCGGCGCGAGCGGCATGAACAGCGTTCGGAGGTCGTCGTGGCGTGCGGCATCGTCGACCGAGGCGGGCGGTTCGGCGGTCACGAACGCGAAGGAGTAGGTCCCTTCGTTCGGGAACTCGATGAGCTTCACCTCCTGAAAGCTCGACGTGTCGCTCTCGATCAACACGTCGCTCATCCGCCGGAAGCTGGTGTAGACCGATCCAACCCCCGGAATCGCTTCCATTGCGGTGTGAAAGAGCTTCGAGAACTCGCGGTCGGAAGAAGTGTGGGTGGCGACGATCCCGACGCCGAGGATGATCGCCACCAGCACGAGAACCGTCCCGAGTTCGATGAGCACGGAGCCGAACTCCGGCCCGAGGCCGAGCGAGCGCGCCATCACCACCATCGGGCTGACGAGCCCGAAATATCTCGCGACACCGACGATCGGCGTGAGGAGGTCGCTGACGAAGTTCAACACGAACGCGAGCACCATCACCGTGATGAGAAACGGGATCGTGAGCGCGGCCCCAGTGATCACCCACTCGCGGAGCGTTTCGCGAACTCCCGCGTTCGTCCCCGGTGCGGTCGTCGCAGCGGCATCGACATCGGACATACCCTCGCCTGACTGGAGCCCCACGCGAAAGCGTTGTGCATGCACGGGCGGTGGAATTATATCGATGCGCCCGCTACCGGTCTGCAGTGAGCGTCGATGTCACGAAACGTGTCGTTGAGGCGGGCAGCGACGAGCACGTCGACGCCGCGTGGGAGCTGAAAGAGCGCATTCGTCGCGAGGACGCCGTACTCAAACAACGCCACGGCTTTTTCGCCAACGCCTATCGTCGCGCGACCGTCCATCTCCTGTTCGCGGGCGTCCACGGCAGCGAACACGACTCGGAGGCGGACGATCTCATCGGGTTTGCTGCCGTTCGCCGCGACGGTTACGTGCTCTTTCTCGCGGTCGATCCCGCCCACCGCGGCGAAGGGTTCGGTCGCAAACTCATGGCGACCGTCGCCGACGAACACGACTCCGTGACCTGTCACGCCCGCGCGACCAACGAGGTCGCCATCGATTTCTACGAACACATCGGCTTCGAGATCAAACGCCATATCGAAAACTACTACGAGGACGGCGGTGCGGCGTACTACCTCAAACTCGGCGGTGGCGGCCTCACCGATCGGCTTTCGGAGTTCATGCGGCGCTGACCGCTGCTCGCTGTCGCTTGCAGGAACTCATGGGCTCGGGCGGATTCGAACCGGAGCCAGACGGTCGTGCTCGCTCCCTGCGGTCGCTGTGCGCGCTGCGACTGCCGGGGTTCGAATCGCCCTCGCGTGATACGGACGCGCGGCCCACGTCCGTTCGCCGCGGTCCAGTATGGGCTCGGGCGGATTCGAACCACCGACCTCGGCCTTGTAAAGGCCGCGTCATAACCACCTAGACCACGAGCCCCGCATCCGACCAATCGGTGCGGCGCGAATAACCCTTTCTCTCTGTCGGAACGCTTAGGCCGTCCCCGACCCACGATCGAAGTATGACGCTCCAGCGCGCTCTCAACGTCGTCGGCGTGATCGCGGTGCTCGCGCTGGTGCTCACCGCGGCAGTCGCGGCCGGAGTCGTCCCGCCGCCGGGGGCGTTCATGGGTGCGCCCGACAACGGCGATTACGAGCGCACGGAGGTGACGATCACCAACAACTGTAGTCAGGTTCTCGGCACCGTCGACGTCCGGATCGCCGACACCTACCAGCAGAAGTACACCGGACTGTCGAACACCACGTCGCTCGCGAACGGCTCCGGCATGCTGTTCACCTACGAGGAGCCGGCCGAACACACCTACGTGATGCGGGAGATGGATTTCCCGCTCGACATCGTCTTCATCGGGGCCGACGGCCGGATCAACGCGATCGAGAGCGCGCCCGCACCGGGGCCGAACGAGAACGGCGAGAACATCCAGCGTACCGGCCAGGCACAGTACATCCTCGAAGTGCCGCGCGGGTGGATGGCCAGCCACGGAATCCACGTCGGTCATCGGGTCGACATCGACCGATCGGATCGACGATAGGAACCGGGTTCGTGGCGGCCACGAACCGAGCTCTGCGCCGTAACTATGGGGTATTTTCTCAGGGTTACGAACGCTTTTAGGCACGTGTCGGCTTGCAGTGTAGTAATGGGTATTTCTACTGAGGACGACGATCCTTTCGAAGATCAACGGGAGGGAACGGAGAACGCGATGCGGCGGTTGTTTGCGGTCTACGGCCGCGAAAATACGTTTTCGTTTGCAGTCGGGACACTGACGAGTCTCGTCGCTCGGATTCTTGACCTGCTGCCACCGCTGTTGCTCGGGATCGCCATCGATTCGGTGTTTTATCAGCAAAAACCGTTCGGGCTGGCGTTCGTCCCACAGGGGTGGCTGCCCACGACCCGAACCGGCCAGTTCTGGCTGCTCGGTGGACTGATCGCGTTTGCCTTCTTCGGCGGCGCGGGCTTTCACTACGGCCGGAACTGGGGATGGAACGCCTTCTCCCAGAACATCCAGCACCAGGTCCGGACGGACACGTACGACAAGATGCAGCGCCTGAACATGGACTTCTTCGCCGACAAGCAGACCGGCGAGATGATGTCGGTGCTCTCGAACGACGTCAACAGGTTAGAGCAGTTCCTGAACGGTGGGATGAACTCGGTGTTCCGGCTCGCAGCGATGGTGGTTGGCATCTCGGTGATCATGTTCGTCACCAACTGGCAACTCGCCATCATCGCGCTGTTGCCGGTTCCGCTGATCGCCGGGTTCACCTACTACTTCGTCAAGAAGATCCAGCCCAAATACGCCGAGGTCCGCTCGACCGTCGGGGAGATGAACTCTCGTCTGGAGAACAACCTCGGCGGGATCCAGGTCATCAAATCGACGAACACCGAGGGCTACGAGTCAGACCGCGTCGATGACGTCTCACAGAGCTACTACGACGCCCAGTGGGGTGCGATCGATCTCCGGATCAAGTTCTTCCCCACGCTCCGAGTCATCGCGGGCATCGGCTTCGTCGCCACGTTCGTCGTCGGCGGGTTCTGGGTCCTCAACGGTCCGTTCGGCCCGTTCACCGGCAGCCTCTCGCCGGGCCTGTTCGTCGCGTTCATCCTCTACACCCAACGGTTCATCTGGCCGATGGCGCAGTTCGGACAGATCATCAACATGTACCAGCGCGCCCGCGCCTCCGCAGAGCGCATCTTCGGGTTGATGGACGAGCCGAGCCGGCTGGACCAAGACCCCGACGCCGGGAATCTCACTGTCTCCGAGGGGCACGTCGAGTACGACGACGTGAGCTTCGGCTACGAGAGCGAGCGTGGCGAGACCGGCTCCACGGTGGAGAACATCTCCTTCGACGTGTCGGGCGGCGACACTGTGGCGCTCGTCGGCCCCACGGGTGCCGGCAAGTCCACCGTCCTGAAGCTCCTGCTCAGGATGTACGACGTCGACGAGGGCGAGATCCGGATCGACGGCCAGGACATCGACAGCGTGACGCTGTCGAGCCTTCGGAAGTCGATCGGCTACGTCAGCCAGAACTCCTACCTGTTCTACGGCACGGTGAAGGAGAACATCGCGTACGGCTCCTTCGACGCGACCGACGAGGAGATCGTCGAGGCCGCGAAGGCCGCCGAGGCCCACGAGTTCATCCAGAACCTTCCGGACGGGTACGACACGATGGCCGGCGAACGCGGCGTGAAGCTCTCGGGCGGCCAACGCCAGCGCATCACCATCGCGCGTGCGATCCTCAAGGATCCCGAGATCCTGGTGCTCGACGAGGCGACGAGCGACGTCGACACCGAAACCGAGATGCTGATCCAGCGCAGTCTCGATCGGCTGACCGCCGACCGCACCACGTTCGCGATCGCCCACCGGCTGTCGAGTATCAAGGACGCCGATCAGATCGTGGTTCTCGAGGACGGCCAGGTGCACGAGCGGGGCAGCCACGACGCCCTCATCGACGAAGACGGGCTGTACGCGAATCTCTGGGCGGTCCAGGCCGGCGAGATCGACGAGCTGCCACAGGAGTTCATCGAGCGCGCGACCCAGCGTCAGGCACAGACCGAGGCCGAAGCCGGCGACGACTGACGCGGGGCCGGGTTAGAGCGACTCCGCGTCGTCGCCGTTGCGATCGGGTTCCGTCGAAGGGCCTCGATCGGAGTAGCCCTCACGACCGACGGCGTCGGCGTCGACCATGTTCTTGACCATCGTCGTGACTTCGTCGGTGTTCTGATAGGTCTGGTCTTCGTCCTGGAGGGGTTCGAGGATTTCTTCGAGGGAGGTGCTCCCATCGGGCAGACCGATCTCCGCGTCACCGTGGCGTTCGATCACCGTTTCGTTGTCGACAGGGTAGTTCATGGATTCGAGCTCGTCCTCGACGTCGCCGAACTCGATACCGTGCTCTCTGGCGTCGTCTTCGTCGGTCATGGTGCAGCGGATCGACGCACAGCGACGGCAAAGGAGTTGTGCCTGCTTTACTGTCGGAGAGCCGACTTCACCAGCCGATGACGACGACTCGGTGGACAGTGACGAGCATCGCAGTCGACTCTGGAGGGGGCTCTCCGGCAGTATAAGCCTCCGGCGGCGTTCACCCCGATATGGATCTCACCGAGGCGACGTGGACCGACGCCGACGCCGCCGAGACCGACCTCGCGCTCCTCCCCGTCGGCAGCACCGAACAGCACGGTCCCCACGCCCCGCTCGGCACCGACCGCCTCACCGCGCGTGCGGTCGCGGCGGCGGGCGCGGAGCGCTACGAGGAAACCCGCGACACCGAAGTGGTCGTCGCACCCACCATTCCAGTGGGGATCGCCGAGGAGCACCGTCAGTTCGCCGGGACGCTCTGGGTCACACCCGATACCCTCCGGGAGTACGTCCGCGAGACCGTCGCGAGCCTCGCCTCGCACGGCTGGGATCGGGTCGTGCTCGTCAACGGCCACGGCGGCAACGTCGGTGCTCTCAGAGAGGTCTGTGGGACGATCACTCGCCACGACGCGGCCTACGCCGTCCTGTTCACGTGGTTCGAGGCCGCTGCGAGCCTGTCCGAGATGGGCCACGGGGGACCGATCGAGACCGCGCTCCTGCGGGCCATCCACCCTGACCTCGTCCGCGAGGATCGCATCAAGGAGGCACAGGACGGAGCGAGCGAGACGTGGGGCGAGTGGGTCTCGGGGACGAACCTCGCGTTCGATGCGGCAGAGTTCACCGACAGCGGCGCGGTCGGCGACCCCGGAGAGGAAAGCGCGGAACGTGGCGAGGAACTGCTAGAGGACGCAACGACGGCACTCGTGACACTGCTGGAAGCCATCGAGGAACGGGACGTGAGCCGACCGGCGAGGAAGTGACTACTCGGCGGCCTCTCCAGTTTCATCCGTCTCGCTGGAGGCGTCAGTCGCGTCGGCGTCGTCCGCATCGCCGCTCTCACCTGCGCCGTCTGCGTCGTCCGTGCCGTCTGCGTCGTCCGCATCCGCAGCCTCGCTGGCGTCGTCGAGCGCCCCCCGAAGTTCGGGGACCGTACTCGAAAGCTCGTTCGCGTGGTCGTGGGCGGTCTCGACGTCCTCCAGTACGGCTTCGAGTTCCTCGATCTGGTCGGCGAGGTCGTCGGCGTCGTCGAACGCGTCGGCGCGCTCGCCCATCGCGTACCACTTCTTTGCGTCGCGGAGGCGTTCGGCGGCGTCGCCGGTGTCGAGCGCCTGGCCGAGCGCGTTGAGCACCCCGAGGGTGTTGTCGGCCTCGACCATCCAGATCGCGTCGGACGCGGGGAGCGCGTCGCGCGCCGCCGCGAGGTCGGCCTCGACATCGCTCCGGACGTCCGCTGCAGCCTCGTCGAACAGATCGTCGTCCTCGAACGTCGACTGGCTCATACCCGTGTGGTTCGTCAGCACGTGGTTTAAACCCGCGCCCGAAAGTGAAAGTGAAAACAACCGATTTCGCCGTTCGCGACCCGTTTTCGGTATCGTTCCGATCGGGTCGGAGTCGTCGGACGTCACAACGCTTACTTTCCAGCCGGGAGCGATCGACACGAATGGACGAACAACAGCGCGTCGCGGCGTTCGTCGAGGAGTACGATCTGCAGGGCGAGCCGGCGTTTCGGGTTCTCGATCTGGCTGCCGAGGTCGGCGAGATCGCGGCCGACGCGACAAAATCGACCGACTGGGGAACGAAACCGAACGATCTCGACGTCGAGACCGACGAGATCGGCGACGCCCTGTTCTCGTTGCTCGCCGTGGCGGAATCGCTCGACATCGATGCTGGAGACGCTCTCGACGAATCGCTCGCGAAGTACGAGGAGCGTCTCGACGAAACGGGAAGTGCCTCGTCCGACGGCTGACCCGGCGTGGTCAGTCCAGCGCCTCGACCGATGTGACCCGCATCCGGGGATACCCTTCCTCCATCGCCATTCGTGCGGTGATCTCGTTTCCTTCGTACTCCACGACGAGTTCGACTTCCATGAACCGGCCCGTGAGTTCGGTGTAGCCGTGATCGATGGCGGCGTCGAGTTCGTCGACGAGGATCGTGACCGAGACCGATTCGCAGTACGGCTGGTTTTCGATCGCGTCCTCGATCGCGCGCTCCAGACTGGCCGCGCTTTCGGGACTGACCGGCGTGCCGGCGAACTGGTGATACAGCGTGCCGAACTTGATCCCCGCCTCGAAGCAGGCGGTCTGGGCGTCGGTCGGTGGGGGCGAACTTGCTTCGGAGTTGGCGGTCATCAAGTAGGGGTTCATGCTGGGTAGACAAATACACTGTCAGTCGGATGAGTTCATTCGAACAAATTCCGACACAAATGAGAACCGCAGGCCACACCCTCCCCAACCGATTCTTTCGCTCCCTATGGTCGCTCACTCATCCCTCGCACGAGTCGCACGCCTCCGGCGTGCTCCCGCGCGCCACCGCCTACCGCCGACCGCCTACCGTCCACCGTTCTCGGTGTCAAACGGCGGCGAACGTCCCTGGCGCGTTCTCTCACGGAATCCATTTAGGGAGTGAGATCCTCGTATCAGTCATGGATTACGAAGCCAGTCTCGACCGAGCGATGGACTCGGTCCCCGATCTCGACACCGGTGATTCGCGGCTCGACGTGCCCGACGCGGAGGCCCAGAAGGACGGCGCATTCACGCGGCTCGTGAATCTGGGACGGGTCGCCGACGCGCTCTCGCGCGAGCCCGAACACCTCCACCGGGTGATCCAGCGCGAACTCGGGACGAACGGCCAGTTCGGCGACGATCGCGCGCGGTACAACGGATCGTTCTCCAGCGACGATTTCGGCACGGCCATCGACGGCTACATCGAGGAGTTCGTGACCTGTTCGGAGTGTGGCCTCCCGGACACACGCCTCGAAATGGAAGGACGGACCCGAATGCTCCGGTGTGAGGCGTGTGGGGCCTTCCGCCCGGTCGCGAAGAACACGGGCTCCCAGCAGTCCAGCCAGCAGCCCGACGTCGAGGAGGGCCGAACCTACGAGGTCAAGATAACGGGTACGGGCCGGAAAGGCGATGGCGTCGCCGAAAAGGGCAAGTACACCATCTTCGTGCCCGGCGCACAGGAGGGCGACGTGGTCGACGCCTACATCGAGAACATCAGCGGGACGCTCGCGTTCGCCCGGCTGGCGTAGCGCGCCGAAACGGATTCCAGTGGGTCGCTGTTCTTCGACTGTTTCCGCCGCGGGGTGAACCGCACGTTACTTACCGGCGGGTTCCCGACTCCCGGCTGAATGGCGGAGAGGCCACGGGATTCGAGAGTGTTACTTACCGGCGCGTCGGGGCGCGTCGGCGAGGCGATCCTGCGCCGGCTCGGTGAGGAGTACGACTGGCGGCTGCTCGACCGCGAGCCACCGACGGGCGAGCCCGACCACGAGTACGTCGTCGCGGACGTCACCGACGAGGAGGCCGTTCGCGAGGCAGTCGACGGGATGGATGCAGTCATCCATCTCGCCGGCGATCCGCGGCCGGAAGCGCCGTGGGACAGCGTGCTCGCGAACAACATCGACGGGACCCAGACCGTTGTCGCGGCGGCCGCCGACGCCGGCGTCGGGAAGTTCGTCTTCGCGTCCTCGAACCACGCAGTCGGCGCGTACGAGACCGACGAGCGCACACCAGAGCTGTATCGTACGAGCGACGAGTTCCGACTCGACGGCACCGAGCTACCGCGACCGAGCAATCTCTACGGCGTCGGCAAGGTCGCCGGCGAGACGCTGTGTCGGTACTACCACGACGAAACGGGGATGAACACGGTCTGTGTCCGCGTCGGGAACCTGACCGAGGATCACCCGCCGATCGATTACGAGCGCGGGCAAGCGATGTGGCTCTCCTATCGGGACTGTGCCCACCTCTTCGAGCGGTGTCTCGAAGCCGACTACGACTACGAGATCGTCTACGGCATCTCCGACAACGACCGGAAGTACTACTCGATCGAGCGCGCCCGCGAAGTGCTCGGCTACGATCCCCAGGACAACTCGGCAAGATACTGACTCACTCGCCCTCGCCCGTCTCCCTTGCAGTGGTACTCAGTTCGTTTCTCTGACGACATCGGTATCGTCCCGGTAGTTCGTCGTTCCCGACTCCGGACGCATTCTCGCGTCGGTATCCAGAATGGTCTCAACCCGCCGTTCGAACTCCATCTCGGAGATGTTCCCGGCCGCATACTGGCGTTTCGCGACAGCAATGGAGTCGTCGTGGTTCTCTTCGGATGGTGGCGTCGCATCAGGCTGGGAGTACGCTTCTGGCGACTCGACGTTCCCGATGAGCGAGAGATAGACCGGCCAGATCATCATGAGGGAGAAAACAACGAGCCCGAGACTAACCCCTGCCAGCAGGAACGGAGCCCAGAAAGCACTCGACGTGATGAGACCAGCGACCGACCAGACGAGCGAGTACACACCGACGGAGCCGGACGGTACTGCGACGAGAAGCCGACCGGAAGCACCGTCCGGCGTGTAGTGCTCGATGCGTTCGTGGCACTGCTGTCGAGTAGTCGAGCGTGGTGAAGGGTGATCGGCCATATCACGAGCACGGATGACACACTAATAGTATTTTTGAACGACAAATAACCTTCGTGACTTTTTACCGCTCCTCGAACAGCCCATCAACGTCGCGGTCGCGGGCGGCTCGGCGTTCAGTGTGTTCAGTGAGGCGCTGGAGGACGATTCCTCGGTTGTTGGGATCACGGACGAAGTCCATCACGAGCGTCACGAACGGACTGGTCTCGTTGCCGGCAGCGACATCCTCGCGGGCGTATTCGACGGCGCACTCGACGGTCGCGTGGTCGGAGTCGCCCTCTTCGGCGAGGACCTCCGCAGCGACTGCACTCGCTTCGAAGTCGAGGTCATCGAGGACGAGTTGGCGGCCCTCGTGGGTCAGCGAGAGCGGCGGTGCGCGTTCGATCGATTCGGGATCAGTGCCGAGAACGGCGAGATACTCTCGGACCTCGTCGACGTTCACGCCGCGGTAGTCTTCGGGGAGGTCGGCGAGATACTCGCGGGCGCTTTCGGCGAGGCCACACGCGCCCGTCCAGTTGTGCTCAGTCGCGTGATGGACTGCCGCAGTGAACTGGATCAATCCATGCAGAAAGCGTTCGTCCTCGCCCGCATCGAGAGCGAGCCAGCGGTCTTCCCACGCGTCGTGGGCGGCGTGGAAGCGACCGGCGTTGTAGATCGCGATACCGGCCTGGAGATGAGCGTCCATACCTGCCGTTCGGTTCGTGAGCCGAAACGCGTTCCGGGTGTGCCCACGCTGCGGGGGTTGCCCGCTCACTCGATGGGCACGTCGGTACGGTTTTCGAGGTGGGATTCGAGCAGCGCGACGTTGCGCTTGTTGGCTTTCCAGACCGCATCGAGGAGCGTTCCGGCGACCGGAATCAGCCCACCGATCGTGTCGAGGGCGACGTTGCCGATCATCCGGACGAGCGTCTTCGGCGGTACCCCGAGGCGTGTGGCCTCGACGACGATGTGTGAGGAAAGCGCCGCGCCAGCGATATCGCCCGAGACCGGAGCGATGCTCAGGATCGGATCGATGCCGACCCGGTAGCCGATCCCGGGGATCGGGATCGCCTCGTCGAGAAGTGTGGCCATCGCTCGGGAGCGTTTCAGCGCCGCACGCTCGCGGGACGGGAGTGTGTCGGGATCGAGACCGTCCTCGGTGGCAGTCACGTCTTCGAACCAGTCCGTGGACGGGTCGTCTCCTGGCATACGCTCATCACCGACCCGCACACGGATAGACATGCTGCCGGCGAGAGCACGCACCGTCACGCGCCGTCTCCGTTCGCCGGATGGGAGTTCTGGCGTCGAACGGGGGTGTGGGGAACAGCTATAGCCGCCGGCCGACAGTTCGGGACATGGCGCGCGAGTGCTTCGAGGACGTTGCCGTCGGCGAGACACGTGAGTTCGGCAGCCGCGACGTGACCCGCGAGGAGATCGTCGAGTTCGCCGGGCGCTACGATCCACAGCCGTTCCACACCGACGCAACAGCGGCCGGGGAGTCCATGTTCGGCGGGTTGATCGCGAGCGGGTGGCACACCGCGGCGATGACGATGGAACTACTCGTCACGAACGTCTTCGAGGGGTCGGCCGCGACAGGTGCGGTCGGGGTCGACGAGCTTCGCTGGCCGAACCCGGTGCGACCGGGCGACACGCTCTCGGTGCGGACGGAGGTGCTCGACACCGAGTCGTGGAGCGATCGTCTCGGACTGGTTCGGAGCGAGACGACGACCGAGAATCAGGACGACGAGACCGTCATGTCGATGGTCGGGCTCGTGCTGTACGAGCGACGCGACCCGGAGTGAGCGGGCGTCCGCTGTAACTGACGGTCGTCAGCCAAAACGAGCGACCGGGTTACTCGACGCCACCGACGCCGCTCGCCGCGTCCGGGAGGTCGTGGGGTTCGGCGGGGAGGTCGAGTTCTTCGAGCGCGGCCGCGAGATGTTCTTCCTCGGCGTAATCGGCACCCTCGTCCTCACGGATACGCTGGGCGGTCGCGAGCACCTCACCCCGACGATCGTCGGGGATCTCGTACTTGTCGGTGGCGAGTTCGATCACGAGGCCGTTGTTGTCGCGGGTGTACAGCGAGTGGAAGACCCCGCGGTCGAAGACGTTGTAGCCGCGGCCGTCGTCGTCGAGTGCTGCCATCACCTCGTCGAAACGGTCGGGATCGACGCCGAAGGAGAGGTGATGGACCCCACCGACGCCGCTGCGCTGGGGCTGAGGGTTCGACTCGCGGTCGTCGCTCACGAAGAAGGTGATGATGCGGCCGTCGCCGGTGTCGAAAAAGAGGTGTGTTTGGGAAGGGTCGTCGAGGTTGGGCTGGCGCAACACGAGGGACATTCCGAAGAGATCGCGGTAGAACGCGAGCGTGTCGGCTTCGTTGCTGCCCCAGACGGTGACGTGATCGGTGCCGGTGGTGTGGAAGGGGCTGTCGGGTCGTGTTGCCGTGACAGGAGATGGATCGTCGCTCATCGTGTCGAATTCGGGTGCCGACGTGGATGAATCTGTCCGTGGCGGAGAGGGAGGAGGATGGGGAGGGGAGGGGAGAGGAGTTGCAATCGCCGGATGGAGGTTTATGAGAGCGGACGATCAACGGTGATCCCATGAGCGAGCACGATCACGACTACACGCTGACTGTCCGGCCGAACGCCACCCTCAGAGTCGCGTACAGCACCGACGAGGGGGCGCTCGAAAAGGCGCTGGTCGCGTTCGAGTACGGCCACGACGGAGTCGAGGGAATGAGCGACGCCAGCGAAGGGGTCGTATGGCGGGGCTACGAGATCGCGCTCTCGCGCAACGGCGAGAACGTCCTCGATCGCGGGACACCGTTCGTCGAATCGGGCGACGTCGAGCGCGGTCTCGAACGCGGCGTCGACACCGCCACCAAGTACGGCCGGCAGTTGCGCGAGCGCATCGGGGACCTCCGCGAGCGACGGTCGGGATCGTCGCTCGGGATCGCGGATGCTGACGGGGCGGCCGAAACGCCCCGAACGGTCGAAATCCCTGGTCCGCGCGATACGACCGTCGAAATCTCGCTGTCGGGAACGTCGGCGACGTTCGATCTCTACGAGGACGACGGCGGGAGCTGGCGCTGGCGGCTGACCCACGACGACGAGACGCTCGCGGTCAGCCCGACGGGCTACGAGTCGCGCGAGGACGCCGAGGAATCCATCACCGCGCTCAAGGCGAACGCGCTCGGCGCAGAAATCGCAGACTGAGCGACCGCTCACCGGTTTTCGATGCGGAAGTCCTGGCGGAGTCCCACGCGAGCGCCAGCGAGCGTGGGGCACGCCAGGTCGTGAACGAGCGAAGCGAGTGAACGTCCTGGCGGAGATTTGAACTCGCCAAGACGGACCTGCTCGCTTTGCTCGCAGGTTGCGACTTGTCTGCTCAAATCTCCTGTCGGAGATTTGAACTCCGGTCACCGGCTCCGCAGGCCAGTAGTGTTACTCCACGGGTGCGCCGGGGGCGCACCGCGTGAGAAACCCGGATAGGACGTGCTCCCCTGCTCACAGTACGATTCGACGTGATCAGGATTGATAAAGACGCGCGTCACTGGCTGTTGGCCAATCGCTGCTGGCCGAGTCCGCTGACTACTTTTTCTCGGCCAGCTTCAGGCGGCGAGAGGGATACACCTCGTAATCTACTCCATCACCGTTGAGCTTTGAGAGGGGTATCTCCTCTTCCCTATCAGGCCAACTCGGCATGTAATCATCGAGCACATCACGCTCGACGACGATGACCACGTCGTCGTTCGGCGGATAGTGGTCGTCTCGCTTAGCGAGAGTTTCTCCTGTACCGGGGAGATCCCATTCCGATGCGGTCGCGTCGGGGAGATTCACGACGACCAAATCATCGGGGTCCGAGTCATCGATGTCGTGGACGATGTCGCCGAATTTTAGCCCCTGGTCAACCTCGGCTGCCCCGCCCCCCGAGAGTGTCTGCTGTCGTGAATCGGTTCCAGTTGTTTCTTCGGCGCTGTCCTCGTCTTCATCCCGTTCTGGTCGTGTGCCGTATGTGTTACCCATGAATGTCGACCTCTTGATCGCTCGACTGTGTGAAGTGATCGAGCGTCGTTGGTTTGAGAAGTGCTGTTCTGGGGCTGGGCTCCCATGCAGCGAATTCTTCGTGAGAGAATGCCCCCGACTCAGTTCTGCACGCACGGATCCAGTTGCTCTTACCTGCAGCTGCGACGACGCGAGGGGGAAGCCTCCGAAGATGATCGGGAGCGAGCCGCCCAATGAGTAGAACTCCGCTAGGGTCTATCACGTCGACAAGACGTGTGGCGTGTCTGACCATACTGCGGTAGCCAGGATATTGAGTGACGTCGAACGCACAGTACCCAGTGTCGATCTTCTCGAACGTCCGCAAACATCGTTTGAAATGCCACCGTTTGTATCCCTTTGCAAGTGGGATGATTTGGGTGCTGCTGGCGATCTCATTGAGGTGTTCGTAGATCTCCAACAGGCCGTTCATGCACTCATCGATCTGCTCGATTTGCTCGTCAGCGGTCATCGACCTGTATACCCACCTGTCGTGGGGGATGTAGTAGTCAGGGCGGACTTCTTCGATTTGCTCGAGTTCTTCTTCGACTTCCAGATCGACGAGATACTTGT
The DNA here is from genome assembly GCF_028617175.1 of Halococcus sp. PRR34. Classification (NCBI taxonomy): domain Archaea; kingdom Methanobacteriati; phylum Methanobacteriota; class Halobacteria; order Halobacteriales; family Halococcaceae; genus Halococcus; species Halococcus sp. PRR34. Next base: position 462,809 of record NZ_JAQJDA010000001.1, read on the forward strand.
CCTCCTGAGTGGTAGTGACGATGAGCTTCTGGTCGGGCCGAAATGTTTCGTTGAATACCTCTGGACGACGTGCAAGCCACTTCGCTCGCTCGCGAGTCGTCATCAAGTATTCCAGGTTCGAGCAATCTGGAAGGAACCCCCTATGGTTCGAGTTGCTGGGCTCGAACTTCGTAACAATGCCTCGCGGATACCCTCCCTCAGTAGTATCCGTACTGTCGGTTAGCGGCTTGGAGTTGCCACTATCGCCTGTAGAACTTGCGGAATTCATTCTCTGCTAGCCAGCCTCTTACTGTTTTCATTGAGAGGCAATTATCAATTGTTGCTAAGAACATAAGAAGGTGTTGGTGGTCTTACTCTAGGACTTAGAAGACCCTCATATCTCGCAGATCGACGGATTAGTCAATCGTATTTTGCCGCTACCAATAGTCTCAGGGGAAGGTTTATATCCGCGCTTAATATATCTATATATGAGAAAGTCACGATAACAGAAGCGTCCGGGCGTTGCAGCGCCCGAACGTGGCTTTCTCATGGTGGCAGAAAGCCATGCAATCAAACGACAGCGACGGCAATGAAACTTTGGTCGAGAAGCGCGCACGCAGGGAGTCTTTCGGCTTCACAGTGTGTCGAAACGGCGTCGTCAACGTACGTAACGAGTCTTACGGCGACGATAAGAGCAAATATGCTGAGTGGGTGGCAGGCCAACAGCACACCACATTATGTGAAATTGACGTCCTGGCGGAGTCCTGCGCGAACGCAGTGAGCGCAGGGCACGCCAGGACGTGAACGAGCGAAGCGAGTGAACGTCCTGGCGGAGATTTGAACTCCGGTCACCGGCTCCGCAGGCCAGTAGGATAGTCCACTACCCAACCAGGACTCACTCCCCTCTACACCAGTTCGGGTTAAACCCGTTACGGTTGCCGCGTCGGCGAGCCGCCACAAGACACATGTTTTCGCCCGGTGACGTGCCAACATGAACCGTCGTGAAGTCCTCGTGGCGACTGCCGCCATCGTGAGCACTGGCTGTCTCGGCAACAGCGGGGGCGAGAACGGCTCGACTGCCGAACCCACCGATGGAGCCGCCACAACGACCGAGACGACCGAAGCCGACGCCACGGACACGGCCGAATCGACCACCACCGCGACCGAAACGGCCACGACGACCGCCGAATCGACGGGGACGACGACCGGCGGTGAGGCCACGAAAACCACCGCAGCCCGCACCAAGACGCCAGAGGGAACGACGATGGACGGAACGACCACGGATGGGCCGACGAACGGGACAGCGACCAACGGCACGGCGACGGGCGACTCGGCGGCCGACCGATCGTTCACGGTGCGCGAGACAGGAGGCGAACCGGGCAACGAGGCGAGCGTGACCGTCGAGAGCGGGGGCTCGCGGATCGTCGTGGCCGGAACGATCACCGGTGGGAACGGGTGTCAGACGGCCGTCCTCGATGCAGTGCGGACCGACGACGGGACACTCCAAGTCGTGGTCGCCACCGAGCGCGCCGCGGACGCCGGCACGATGTGTACGCAGGCGCTCGTCGGGATCAGCTATCGCGCGACCGTCACCGTGGAGAGCCAGCCGACGTCGGTGACGGTGATCCACCGCGGCGCTGGCGGCGAGGAGACAGTCACCACCGCCGAACCCGGCAGTTGACCGTCCGAGCGAGAGACCGAACGAACGCGCACTCGCCGTCTCATTCTGATCGGGGGGTTTGTGACGAACGAAAGAGACCGCGTCGTTAGCCGCTTTCAGTCATCTTCTTCTTCCTTTTCGTCTTCTTCTTCTTCTTCTTCTTCTTCTTCTTCCTCTTCGTCGTCTTCCCTCTCCCCGTCGTCCTCTTCTTCGCCGTCATCGTCTTCGTCGTCGTCCGACAGCCTGGCAACCAGCGCAGTGAGGTCGAGATGGCCGTCGCCACGGAAGTCGGGTTCACCGATGTCGCTCGCGGTGTTCCGGATGGCGTCCTCGACCTCGCTGACGCTGAGATCGGGTCGCAGCGATCTGGCGAGTGCGACCGCACCCGCGACCTGCGGGGCCGCCATCGAGGTTCCAGCCTTGAAGCCGTACTCGGCGGAGACTTCGCCGTTCTGTTGGCTGAAGACCGTCGAAAGCACGAGGTCGTAGAAATACTTGGGTTTGTCCGCATCGCCGTCGCCGAACTCCGTAGACGCCTCGGGATCGAAGTTGCCGCCGCCGGCGCTCACGTCGATGACGCTGCCGCCGTAAAAGGTGTACTTCGCCGGCTGCGTGGTCGGCTGCCGGAGCGGCGGGAGCCCCTCGTACTCTCCGTCGTCCTCGTCGTCCTCCTCTTCATCATCGCCCTCGCCGGTCCGCGGCTCGTCGTCCCAGAGGAAGCCGATCGGTCCCGTCGCCGAAACGACGAACATGCCCTCGGCCTCAGTCGGGATACCGAGTACCCGCTTGGGGTCGAGGTCGGTTCCGTCGAGACCGGGATCGTCTCCATCGTTGCCGGCGGAGTTGACGACCACCGTTCCCCGCTCGTTGGCGTACGCGACGGCTCGGTCGAACATCTCCTTGATCGGGAGCAACCCCTCGTAAAAGCGCGGGTTGGTGAAGATCTCTGGGAAACCGAGGCTCATGTTCGCCACGTCACAGCCTTTGTCGGCGGCGTCCATGATCGCGGCGATGATAGCGCTGTTGGCTCCGCTGTTCTCGGCCGTCGGCGAGAACACCCGAAGCGCGAGGAGGTCAGTCTCCGGAGCGACGCCGAGCACGCCGCCGCGTCCGCCGTCGAAGTCGTTCGTCGCGGCGGCGATGCCGGCGACGTGTGTGCCGTGGTCGCCCCCACCAGGGGCGAAGAACCCCTTCCCGTCGCTGGTGAAGTTCTTCGAGAGGTCGCGATTGACGACTTCGTCGAGATCCGGGTGGTCGGCGTACACGCTGGAATCGATGATGGCGATCCGTGACCCCTCACCCTCGGTGACTTCGTGAACTTCTTCGATGTCCTGTACTCGCTTGTCCCACTGGAGCCGACGGCGCTCGGGAAGCCCCGACCCCTCCTCGTCTTCGTCCTCGTCGTCGTATTCTTTCACCGGCCCCCCCCCTCGGCCTCCGCCGCGACATCGCCCTGAAGCGACTTGTCCGCGGCAGACCCGTGTTTGACCATCTCGAGGTCGGGGACGGTCGCCGCGTCGCCACCGACCGACTCGGGGTCGCCGCGGGCAGCCAGCACGTCGATCGCCGAGAGGTCGTGGACGATCTCCACGCTTTCGGGAATCTCCGACCGAGACACCTCTTCGAGGTCGATCATGAACCGCTGGTTGTCGCCGCTCCCCTGTGCCGCAACGGGACCGGCACCCAGCACCAGACCACCGGTGACTCCCGCCAGTTTCATGAACGTCCGTCGGGTTCGTTCCATCGTCTTTAGCCTATCGTAGTTCGATAAATAAATATCATTTGGTTATTGGATGATATTACAGTATTTGTCGGTATTTTATTATTCTCAGTAAGGGTGTTTGTGTCTGTCTCACGAAGGCGGATTACGGGACCGATCGATTCGTCGATATCGTCTTCGAGATGGCTGTGCGAGTAACTCACGTTCTCATGGACGACGTGAGCAGTTCCGATGATCCGCGACGATCCGTATCGAACGGGCCGATTCGTCGGCGACCGCGAAAGCGACGAGCGGATGGACGATCCCGTCAGGCGAATCGGTGGCCACGGCGGTGCGACGCCGTGACGACAATGTTTAAGCGCGCATCGCTCGTGGACTGGCGTAGAACATGGGTGCGATAGCAGAGATCTACGCGGACCTCGACGCCGACGTACCCGAGGGGGAGTTCCGGGAGGCCGTCGAGGAGAAAGTCGAGGAGATGGGGGGGCTCGCCGACGAGGAGACCGCCGCGATGTTGATCGCCCACGAGGTCGCCGACGGCGAAGTCGAGGGCGTCGCCGACGTCGAACCGGGGATGGAGGAGGCGAAGTTCGTCGCGAAAGTCACGAGCGTCGGCGAACTCCGCACCTTCGAGCGCGACGAGGAGGACGAGGACGGCCAAGTCATCAACGTCGAGGTCGCCGACGAAACCGGGCGAATCAGGGTCGCGTTCTGGGACGAACAGGCAACGGGCGCGGCCGAAGAGCTCGAAACCGGTGCGGTGCTCAGGGTTGCGGGCCGACCGCGAGAAGGGTACAACGGGATCGAGGTCAGCGCGGATCGGGTCGAGCCGGCCGACGTCGAAGTCGACGTCGATCTCGACGCCGCCGACACCATCGACGGACTCTCGCTCGGTCAGTCCGACGTCGACCTCACGGGATTGATCCTCGATACCGACACCGTCAGGACGTTCGACCGCGACGACGGCTCGGAGGGACGAGTGGCGAACCTCACGCTCGGCGACGAAACGGGACGGACGCGAGTGACGCTCTGGGACGACCAGGCCGAACGGGTCGAGGAACTCGCCGCCGGCACGACGATCGAACTCACCGACGGCTACGTCCGCGAGCGCAACGGCGACCTCGAACTCCACGTCGGCGATCGCGGCGGGCTCACGGAGGTCGACACGACTGTCGAGTACACGCCCGAAACCACGTCGATCGAGGGACTCGAAATCGATACGACCGTCGACATCGGCGGCGTCATCAGGTCGACCGATCCGAAACGCACCTTCGACCGCGACGACGGTTCGGAGGGCCAGGTCAAAAACATCCGCGTCCAGGACGAGACCGGCGACATCCGCGTCGCGCTGTGGGGCGAGAAGGCCGACCGTGATCTCGGACCGGGTGACGAGGTCCAGTTCGCGGACGTCGAGATCCAGGACGGCTGGCAGGACGATCTCGAAGCCTCGGCGGGCTGGCAGACGAGCGTGACGACGTTCGACACTGGTGGGGTGCCCTCGACTACCGAGGACGACGAGGCCGGCGCAGACGACGAGACGGGTCTCGGGGCGTTCGCCGGCGATGGTGCGGACAGCGAGGACGGGACGACGGGCGACGGACACGAAACCGAACGTGAAGCGGAAGTGGACGCGGCAGCCGAAAACGGGGCCGGAAGCAACACGGAGGACGGCCCGATCGAGTTCACCGGAACGGTCGTGCAGGCGAGCGATCCGGTGGTGCTCGACAACGGCAGCGAGACGATGCGTGTCGAGACGTCCTCGACTGTGCATCTCGGCGAGGAGCTCACCGCTCGGGGACGGACGGCCGACGGCACGCTCGATGCGGACGAGGTGTTCTGACGTCCCACGGAAACCCTTAAGACCGGAACAGTCCCCGTATGCGCTATGAGCGTCGAGCTCCCGTTCGCGCCGGTCGATGCCGTGATTCGTCGGCACGCCGGCTCGCTGCGGGTGAGCAGTGAGGCCACCGAGGAGCTCGCCGAACGCATCCAGGAGCGCGGCGCGCGCCTCGCGGCAGACGCCGCCCAGCGCGCGACCGACGACGACCGCAAGACTCTCCAGGCCGCTGACTTCGAGACTGACGCCGCCGAGTCCGGGGAACTCGAACTCCCGGTCGCGCCGGTCGACCGTATCGCTCGCCTCGACATCGACGACCGCTACCGGGTCGCCCGCGACGCCCGTGTCGCCCTCGCCGGCCGGCTCGAACGCTACGCCGGCCGGGTCGCGACGGCCGCGGCGGTGCTCGCGCGCCACGCCGGCCGGCGCACGATCACGGTCGCCGACGTCGAGACGTACTTCGAACTCGCGCCGTACTACCACAACGAATGAGATTCGGCTACTCCGCGGAGTGTCTCGAACACGACCCTGGCTCGCGCCACCCCGAGAGTCCCGATCGGCTCCGCGCCATCCGCCGGGCGCTCGCGAAACGCCACGGTGTCGAGTACGTCGAGGCCGATCCGATCGACGAGTCCGCCGCACGAGCGGCCCACGACCCCGATTATGTACAGAAGTTCCGCGAGTTCTGCGCGTCGGGCGGCGGCCAGTGGGATCCCGACACCGTCGCTGTCGAGGCGACGTGGGACGCCGCACTCCGGAGCGCGGGCCAGGCGGTGTGGGCCGCCGAGGCCGCCCTCGACGGTGCGAGCGAGCGCGAGACGCCGTTCGCTCTCGGGCGGCCGCCGGGCCACCACGCGGTCGCCGACGACGCGATGGGCTTTTGTTTCCTCAACAACGCCGCCATCGCGGCCGAGGCGATGATCGACGACGGCCGCGCGGAGCGGGTCGCAATCATCGACTGGGACGTCCACCACGGCAACGGAACCCAAGATATCTTCGAGGATCGGGGCGACGTGTTCTACGCCTCGATCCACGAGCGCGGGCTCTACCCGGGCACTGGCGAGGCCGGCGAGATCGGAACGGGCGACGGCGAGGGGACGACCGCGAACCTCGCCTTCCCCTCCGGGGCGGGCGATCCGGCGTACGTCGCCGCAGTCGACGAGGTGCTCGCTCCGCTGCTCGACGATTTCGATCCCGATCTCCTCCTCGTGAGCGCGGGCTTCGACGCCCACGAACACGACCCGATCTCACGGATGAGCGTCTCGACCGAGGGCTACGGCGTGCTGGCCGCCCGACTCCGCGATCTCGCGGCCCGGTCCGACGCGGGCTTCGGGTTCGTTCTCGAAGGCGGCTACGGTCTCGACACCCTCTCCGAAAGTATCACGACGGTGAACGAGGTGTTCGGCGGGTACGATCCCGTCGAACCCGAGGGCTCGGCCGACGATCGCGCACGTGCGGTCATCGACGAAGTCCAGGCGGCTCACGGTCTCGGCGAGAAGTAACGCGCCAGCTCTACTCCGAACTCGTCGGCCAAGCGAGCCGTCTCGTCCCCAACGAGCACCGTGTAATCGGCTGCGAGCGCGCGTTCGATGTCCGCGCCGAGCGCTACGTCGAACAGTGCGTCGCTTTCGAGGAACGCGCGGGGGCTGGGAAACGTGCGGTCGCGCTCGACCACGTATCGTCCGTCATCGATGAACGGACCGTAGCAGTCCGTATCGGAGTACTTCTGGTAGAAGGTGGTTGCGTGCTCGCGCGCGCTCACCGGGGGACCCTCGTGGCGCTCGATCGCTGGACGTTCGGCAACCCCGAGTTCGACGAACAGAACGGCCGACTCGTCGGCGAACGCGGCCGAGCGGAGCGAGTCGAACCCGCGACGGTCGAGCGCGTCGACTACCCCGCGACGGGAGCGTTCGAGTTGGGGGTAGAGCTGGTCGGCGACGAGATCCGGCGCGTCGAACCGCACGGCGACCGGGATCGTGCCGCGGCGTTCGAGTTCGGTCCGGACCTTTGCGGCCGAGAGCGGTGTCGGCGAGTCGAAATCGAACGCCGATTCGCGCGGGTCGGCGAGGAGGTCGCGGGCGTAGTGCTGGAACCGGGCGAGATTGGTAGTCGAGAGCACCGCCGCGACGTTGCGTCCCGAGTCAGTGGGATCGACCACCACGAGCGGATCATCGAAGCTCTCGCTGTGGGCGTCGCCGTGGCCAGCGGGATCGAACCGCACAGGGGAGTTCCAGTCGGCGGCCGCCTCGATCAGCGGGCGGAATCCGCCGTGTTCGAGCGTGAGGAGTTCGACGAGATAGCCCGAAAACCCCCGTGTGCGGAGGTCGCTGCCGTAGACACCGACTGCCGAGAGGAATCGTTTGGCGAGTCTGACGTCGGCGGCGAGTCCTGCGTCGAGTCGGGCGTCGAGATACTGCGTGTGGAAGGGCGTCCGATCGACCGCCGACCGGACGTCGGCCGCGCGCTCGACCCGAAAGCAGGGGACGAGATCGACCGCGAACCCGTCGAACGTGCCCGTGACGTAGGGGTGTTCGGCGTATTCCTCGCGGCCGTCGGGGAGGACCCGGTGGCCGACCGCGAGCCCGTGGCGTTCGAGCTCCTCGCGCGGGAGATCAGGCGGGAACCGGACGAACAGATCGATGTCGCGGTCGCCGGGCAGCCACGTGCCGCGAGCGGTTGAGCCGACGTGGACGACGTCCGCTTCGACCGGGCGATCCGCGACCGCGCGCTCAGTGGCGTCGGTGAGCCGATCGACGGCCTCGTCGAGACGGGTGCGTTCCTCGGCGTCGGGAGTGACGCGATCGCGGACCCGCGTGAGAACGGCGTCGAGGGCGTCGTCGGTCATACCGAGGGTTCCCCGCCGCCGGGCGAAAACGTGTCGGTCGAAAGCGAAACGGCTATGAACGAACTCGCGTTAGGATGGAGTAGAGCCGCCGTAGCTCAGTTGGTAGAGCACCTGGTTGTTACCCAGGTTGTCCCAGGTTCGAGCCCTGGCGGCGGCGTCTTTTCGGCGCGCAACGTGACGAGCGGAGCGAGTCACCAGCGCGCCGTGAAAGCGCAACCCGACAGGGGTCGGGCTCGAAAGTCGCAGCGGCCGAACGAAGTGAGGCCGACCGTCTTTCGGCGTTCGAGCCCTGGCGGCGGCGTGAATTTTCTTCGGAAATTCACGGCCCGCGAGACGTAGTCTCGCGACGGTGTAAAATCGCTCCGCGATTTTACGACCCGTGAAAACTCATCGAGTTTTCACGACGGCGTGAGATTTCTGCGAAATCTCACGGCCCGTCAGATCCCGCCGGAATCTGACGACGGCGCTTCTTTCGGCGCGCAACGTGGCGAGCGGAGTGATTTTACCATTTTTATCCGATCGTGGATCGCCGAAAGCACATTCGGTAAGCTAAAGGGCCAGACACAGGAAGAAACCAATCAAGGGCCCTTAGCTCAGTGGTAAGAGCGCTCGGCTCATACTGACATCTGAAGGTATGCACCGCCGTCTCAGTGCGACCCTCGGATGACATGAGACACCGAGTGGTCGTTGGTTCGAATCCGACAGGGCCCATTTACAGCGACCGAGAAAGGAGCAGACGGCGTAGAGATGTGTTGTCGGTCCCGAACCGCTACATGTCGGGCCACGCGCGCGCCGCCCGGGACGAGCCCGCGATGTCCCGGATCCACCGCGCGGCGACCGCTTTCTTCAGGAACTTCGCGGCCGGCCCGCCGAAGGTGTTGATCGGGACGTTGACCACGTTGTGCGCGACCGCCTTCTCGCCGACCGATACCAGCGTTCCCTTGTCCTCGTGAGTCCACGACGTCAGCGGCTGGCCGTGGAGCGCGCGCGCGACGTTCTCGCCGGCGACCTCGGCGGCCTGCCACGCGGCCTGGGCGGTCGGTGGACACGGACCCTCGGGCTGATCGACGATCGCCGAATCGCCCAGCGCGAACACCCGATCGTCGCTCGTCTCGAAGGTCGCTGCGGCGTTGACGCGGTTGTGCTCGTTGTCGAGTTCTGTACCGCCCATCGCGTCCTGACCCGTAACCCCGCCGGCCCAGACGAAGACGTCGTGTTCGAGCGTTGCGTCCGACTCGAAGTGGATCACGTCTTCGTCGGCCTCGGTGATCGGGTCGGCGGTCGAGATCTCGATGTCGCGTTCGAGCAGACGCTTTCTGAGCGCGCCCTGGAGTTCGGGATCGTTGCCCGGGAAGATCTCTTCTAAGGCCTCGACGAGCGTGATCTCGATCGGGGCGTGGTGTAGATCACGGAACTCCGCGATCTCGCCCGCGGTCTGGATGCCCGAGAGGCCCGCACCGCCGACGACGACCTGTGCCGGGTCGTCGGGAGTGGCGTCGCGGGCGGCTTCCTTCACTTCGTCGTGGATCTCGAGCGCGTCGTCGAGACTCTTGAGCGTGAACGAGTGCGCTTCGAGACCGTCGATCCCGTAGTACGCCGTTTGCGAACCCAGCGTGACCAGCGCGTAGTCGTAGTCGACCGTCGAGCCGTCGGCAAGCGCGATCTCTCGGTCGTCGCAGTCGAGATCGGTGACCTCGCCCTCGATGAAGCGGGTGTGTGGGGATTTGATCTCCTCGACCGGGATCGTGATGTTCTGACGGACGCTCGGGTCCCGGATGCACCGGTGGGCCTCGTGGAGCACGAGGTGGTGGTCGTGATCGGAGAGCCAGATGATGTCGGCCTCGTCGTCGAGGGCGTCTTCGAGGCTCTTGATCGCCCCAGCGCCGGCGTAGCCAGCACCGAGCACGACAACGGTTTCGGTCATGTCCGTCCTGCGCGGCCAGTCGTTACAAAGCCTTTGAAACCGGGGCGGGAGCGGAACGGTGGTGGGTCGTCCGTTCGACGACGATCCGGCGGCATGATCCGGATGCTGGCGGAGGGTTTTAACCATCGTGGCGTCCATCGGTGGGCATGGTCTCGCGGCTCGTGCTGGGATGTGGCTCGGTCGGGCGCATTCTGGTCGACGCGCTCGGCGATCGTCCCGGCGGCGTCACGGTGCTCTGCACCGACGAGCACCGCGTCGAGACGCTACGAAGCGACCGCGTCGCGGCGCGACGAGCCGACCCGACCGATCCCGCGACGCTCGCCGACCTCGACAAACCGGTCGACGTCGTCGTCGTAGCGAGCGACGACCCTGCAACCAACGAAGCCGCCGCGACGGCGGCACGCGAAACCCACCCGAACGCGTTCGTACTGGCGTACACCGGCGAAGAACCGACCGACGACCGCCGGTTCGCGATCGAGTCGATCGCCGACCGCACGATCACGTCGGCGACGACCGCGGCGACCGAACTCCTCGAACGTATCGGCGAGGAGAGCATGCGCCCCCGCCGGCTCTGGCGGGTGCTCCGCACGATCGACGGCCCGCTCGCGATCGTGACCCACGACAACCCCGATCCCGACGCGATCGCGAGCGCGCTCGCGCTCCGCCGGATCGCCGCAGCGGCCGGCTGTGACGCCGAGGTCTGCTATTTCGGCGCGATCACCCACCAACAGAACCGCGCGATGGTCAACCTGCTCGACATCGAGATGCGCGAGCTCGCGCCCGACGACATCGACGAGTACGGCGGGATCGCGCTGGTCGATCACTCGCGGCCGGGAGTCAACGACCAGCTCCCCGAGGACACCCCTATCGACGTGCTGATCGACCACCATCCGCCGCGCGCGCCGGTCGAAGCGCGGTTCGTCGACCTCCGGAGCGACGTCGGTGCGACCAGCACCCTCCTCGTGGACTATCTCGGCCGACTCGGGATCGAGATCGACAGCACGGTGGCGACAGCGCTGCTCTACGGCATTCGGGTCGACACCAAGGACTTCCAGCGCGAGGTGTCGACCGTGGACTTCGACGCCGCTGCGTTCTTGCTCCCGTACGCAGACGAAGACATCTTGGAGCAGGTCGAGACGCCGAGCATGAGCGCCGAGACGCTCGAAACGATCGCGCGCGCGATCTCGAACCGCGAGGTCTCGGGTTCGGTGCTGGTGAGCTACATCGACGACCTCCACGAGCGCGACGCGCTCGCCCAGGCCGCCGACCAGCTCCTCGACATCGAAGACATCCGAACGACGCTCGTCTACGGGATCATCGACGGCACGATCTACTGCTCCGGCCGGACGCGGGGTGGCGGTCTCGACATCGGCGAGACGCTCCGGGACGCGTTCGATCGGATCGGGAGTGCCGGCGGCCACGCCGACATGGCGGGCGCACAGCTCCCGCTCGGACTGCTCGGCGACGCCGACGAGACCGCGCTCTCAGGGATCGTCCACGACGTCATCAACGATCGGTTCTTCGGAGCGATCGAATCGCGGCCGGACGTGGAGCCGACAACGACGACGCCCGACGTGACCGCGGGAGCGACCGAGCTGGCTGGGGCGGACGAGACGGGCGAGGCGGTCGAAACGAATGCGGGCGACGGAACGAGTAGGAACCATAGCGACCCCGAGGAGGCGTCCGGCGACGATGACGAACGTCGCGAAACGACCGACGACGGTTGAGCCACCTGAACGAGAGGTTTTTGTCCGGCGACGACGATCACACACCCAATGGCCACCGACACCGGCACACCGCGGGTCAGCGACTACATGACTCGCGACGTCGTGACGGTCTCGCCCGACGACACGGTCGCGTCGGTCGCCCGCCGCGTCGCCGAGAGCGACGAGGAACACAGCGGTTTTCCGGTGTGTGACGGCCGGCGGTGCGAGGGGTTCGTCACCGCCCGCGACCTCCTGCTCGCCGCGGACAACGCCGCCGTTTTCACGGTGATGTCCGAGGATCTAGTCGTCGCCCACCCCGAGATGGATCTCGACGACGCCGCACGGGTCATCCTCCGCTCGGGCATCCAGAAACTCCCCGTCGTGGACGACGCCGGCAATCTCGTCGGGATCATCTCGAACGCCGACGTGATCCGGAGCCAGATCGAGCGCGCCACCCCCGAGAAGGTCGGCAAGCTCTCGCGCACCCTCGAAAACATCCACGAGATCGGGACGCGAGAAGAGCGCCGTCGGGTCGCGCTCGACGACCTCACACCAACCCAGTCGAAGGTGTACGCCGACGAACTCGAAGGCCGGCGATACGAACTCGAACACGGTCTCGCCGAACCTCTCGTCGTCATCGACAACGGGGGGAATCTCCTGCTCGCCGACGGCCACCACCGCGTGAAGGCTGCCGACCGCCAGGGGATCGAGGAGTCCGACGCCTACGTGATCGTACTCGGGGAGAGCGTCGAGCTCGGAATGGCCGAAACCGCGCGCAAGGAGGGGCTCGAATCGATCGAAGACATCTGCGTCGTCGACTACGCCCACCATCCCCTGGTGCAGACGATCACCAGACTGAACGAAGCCGAGTGAGCGACGCGGCCGCGCGAGCCGCCACCGTCGATCGTTCTTAGAGCAGGTAGAGACGCCCGTGACGCTACGCGTTCCCGGCTGCGTGATCGAAATCGACGACGCTCAGCATCCCGTCGAGCGTCAACTGGAGCGTGTCAGTGTCGACTGTAACGGCGACCCTGACCCGGGAGGGGGATCCTCGGAAACGACGGTCCCGCCGTGTCCGCCGATGAAGTCGCATTCGAGATAGTCCCGAGAACTCCTCCCCCGACACATGTGTTCCATCAAACAGAAATATAACTCTGGAAACGTTTAATGATAGCGGCCATGGGAATGTGATCGAATGAGCACGAACGCACCGCTCGAACACGAACAGGCGAGCGATCGAGCGACCGAGCAATCCGACGAACGGAGTCGTTCCGTGGTTTCAGTTGAGGGACTCGAAAAGACCTACGGAGACGGTGACGACGCTGTTCGCGCCGTCGAGGACGTCTCGTTCGACATCGAACCGGGCACTGTGGTCGGACTGCTGGGGCCGAACGGGGCCGGAAAGACCACGACGATCAAGGCGATGCTCGGGCTCGTCGTCCCCACCGCCGGAACGGTGACGATCGACGGCGTCGATGTCCACGACGATCCACGGGCGGCCTACCGGCAAGTCGGCGCGATGCTGGAAGGTGCGCGGAACGTCTACTGGAAGCTCACCGTTAGAGAGAACTTGGAGTTCTTCGCCGCGCTCAGCGGCCGGCGGCCCGCCGCGGTGGCCGACCGCCACGATCGGCTGCTCAACCAGCTCGCGCTCGCGGAGAAGGCCGACAAGCCCGTGAACGACCTCTCACGCGGGATGAAACAGAAGGTGTCGCTCGCCTGCACCCTCGCACGCGACGCCTCGGTGGCTTTCCTCGACGAACCCACCCTCGGCCTCGATGTCGAGAGTTCGCTCGAACTCCAGCGAGAGCTCCGCCGGCTCGCCGACCAAGAATCGATGACGGTCGTGCTGTCGAGCCACGACATGGACGTGGTGCAGGCAGTCTGCGACCGGGTGATCATCATGAACGACGGCCGCGTCGTGACCGACGACACCGTCGACGGCCTCATCGATCTCTTCCGGAGCCAGGCCTACCACATCACCGTCGACGACCTCCCGGACGGGGTGCGCGACCGGCTCGAAGCCGAGTTCGACGCCGACGGGTTCGAGTCGGTCGGCGATCAGGCACGCTTTGCAGTGTCGCTGCCCGACGGGCGCGCGCTCTACGACGTGATGGACGCGCTTCGAGAGGCAGACACCGTGCCGGCGTCGGTCGACTCGATTGAGCCCGACCTCGAAGACGTGTTCCTCGAACTCACTGGGAGTGAGGACGGATGAGTACGGACACCGCGAGCCCAGGAACGGGCGCAACCACCGACGCCAGCCTTGCGACCCTCGTCAGGGCGATCGCGAAAAAGCGCGCGCTCCTCCTCGTGCGCTACCCGGTCAACACGCTCTCACAGTTCGGGGTGATGTATCTGGTCTTCCTCATCATCTTCTTCGGCGGGCGCGCGATCGCGGGCGCGGCGCTCGCGAACTCGATCGAGGGGATCATCGTGGGCTACATGCTCTGGTCGGTCTCGATCACGGCCTATTCCGGGCTCGCGTGGAACGTGACTCGCGAGTCACAGTGGGGCACCCTCGAACAGCTGTTCATGTCGCCCTTTGGCTTCGGGCGGGTGATGGCGATCAAGACCGCGGTAAACGTACTGGAGGCGTTCCTCTGGGGAGTGCTTATCCTCGCGTTGATGCTCGCCACGACCGGTCAGTCCCTCGTCATCGAACCGGTGACGGTGTTGATCCTCGGCGGGCTCGCGGTCGCACCCGCGGTCGGCGTCGGGTTCGCCATGGGGGCGCTCGCCCTGCTCTACAAGCGGGTCGAGAACGCCTTCAACATCGTCCAGTTCGTGCTGATCGGCCTGATCGCCGCGCCGGTCACCCAGTACCCGCTCCTCAAATGGCTCCCGCTCGCCCAGGGCAGCCACCTCCTCGGGCGCGCGATGACCGATGGCGTCCGGCTCTGGGAGCTTCCTGTCACCGAGCTCGCGATCCTCGTCGCCACCGCGGTCGGCTATCTCGGCGTCGGCTATCTCGCCTTCCACCGGGCGCAGCGCCGCGCGCGGCGAAAGGGCGTCATGGGTCACTACTGAGCGCTCGACGCCGCCGTCTCCGCCCGGATCGCGTCGCCGAGCTCGGCGAACTGTTCGCGACCGGGATCGGCACGATTTCATGGACTTTCGCTACCCTCTCGACAGCCTGTCCCCCGTTTGCACGCCACCAGTCGTCGCTTTTGTGTTGCTACCGTTATCAGCATCGGCGATCCGGGACACACTTCGAATACGAGCGGTTCGACAACTACCGGGAGCGATCGGGTTCCACCCCGAATCGCGAAGAAGTTCTGAAAGCAGCACACAACCCACGAATCCAGAGGTAGTATCGTTGCGTGATGATCGAAAGTAATACGAATATTGGTTTTTATTACCCGAAATTGCACACGTTTATCGCGTGGCTGTCCGTGGCAGTGGCATGGAGAGAGAGACTGAGCCTCGTTTCGAGACACGGAGTGTCTCGACCGGCGAAGATCCCGCAGAGACGAGTGCCGGAGACGTGACGGTCCCGATTCATCTGGCCTCTACGTACACCCTCCCCGGTATCGACTCCGACCTCTCGTTGGAAGACGTCGACCCGGATCGCGGCGAATACCTCTACGGTCGGCTCTCGAACCCAACACGGCACGCTGCTGAGAAGCGAATTGCTAGCCTCGAACGGGCAGATCACGGCTTCTGTTTCGCGTCGGGTTCTGCTGCCATCGCGACCACGTTTCTCGCCACCGTCGAGCCAGGTGATCACGTCGTCGCGTTCGATGACCTCTATGCAGGTACAACACGGATGCTGACCGATTTCTTCGAAAAGCAGTTGAACGTTCGAGTGACCAGTGTTGATGCAACCGACCCTGGGAACGTCGAGGCAGCCATCCAGCCCGAAACGAAGCTGGTCTGGATGGAGTCCCCAACGAACCCATCCATGCGGATATGTGATCTGTCTACGATAGCGAACGTTGCCCACGAAAACGATGCGCTGCTCGGTGTCGACAACACGTTTCTCTCTCCGTACTTCCAGCAACCACTTTCGCTCGGTGCTGACGTGGTCGCTCACTCCACGACGAAGTACCTCAACGGCCACTCCGACTCCATCGGCGGTGCTGTCGTCACCGATCACGATACGGTAGCCGAAGAGATGAAATTCCTCCAACAGATCGCATTGGGGAATCAGATGCCGCCATTCGACGCATATCTCCTTCTCCGGGGGACGAAAACGCTCTCTGCCCGGATGCGTGATCACGAAGCTAACGCACTGGTGATCGCAGAGTACTTGGAAGACCACGATGCGGTGGATACCGTCCACTATCCTGGATTGGAGTCCCACCCCCAACACGATCTGTCCGAGCGCCAGCAGTCCGGCTACGGGGGTATTCTTTCGTTCGATATCCAGGGAGATCAGTCCGATGCGATCGAATTTCTCGAATCGCTTTCGGAGTTCTCACTGGCAGTTTCGGTTGGTGGTGTCGAGTCGCTGATCCAACTGCCCGCAGCGATGACGCACGAACCGCTGGGAGCCGAAACCCGATCGGCGCTCGGAATCACCGATACACTCATCAGAATGTCCGTAGGTATCGAGCATATCGACGACCTCGTTGCGGATCTCGACGACGGATTTGCATCGATAGCGCAATGAGTGTGTCATCGGATCCGAATATGACTCCCGAGTGACGAGCGAAGCGGCGTAGCGTTCCAGAAACCCCTCCTCTCCGCAGTTCCAACACCCGTCCAACCCACGGACTTCCCCGAGTCGCGGGTCCCGACTCGCTCGCGCAGGTCCGAAAAGGAAAGCGCGTCCTCGGCATCCGCGATCTCACGGTGGATGGCGACCCGCGTTTCGTTGCCGAGGGCCGAGAGGCGTCGCTCGGATCCGCTGTGGAGTGGGTCGTGGTCGACGTTCGGCCGTCCGTCGGTATCGATCCGTGCTCGATCGACACCGATGCCCGAATCTTCTTTACCGGCCCGGTAACAACGTCCAGTATGTACGACGATGAAGATCTCGCCGCAATTCGGGAGGAGAAAGAACGGTGGAGCGAGGAGACGCTCGACCCCGTTCTCGATCGCCACGGCGAGCGCCAGGAGCGCTTCGCCACCGTCTCGAACCTCGAAGTCGACCGACTCTACACCCCCGACGACGTCGCGGACATCGACTACGAGGAGGATCTCGGGTACCCCGGCGAGGAGCCCTACACCCGGGGTGTCTACCCCACGATGTACCGCGGTCGGACGTGGACGATGCGCCAGTTCGCCGGGTTCGGCACCGCAGAAGAGACCAACGAGCGGTTCCGTTTCCTCGTCGACGAAGGGCAAACCGGCCTATCGACCGCGTTCGACATGCCGACGCTGATGGGGATCGATTCGGACGATCCGATGGCCGACGGCGAAGTGGGGAGAGAGGGCGTCGCTGTCGACACGCTTCGGGACATGGAGATCCTCTTCGACGGGATCGATCTCGAAGAGGTCTCGACCTCCTTCACCATCAACCCGAGCGCACCCGTGATCTTCGCGATGTACGTCGCGCTCGCCGACAAGCGTGGCGTGCCCCGCGAGAAACTTCGTGGGACCATGCAGAACGACATGCTGAAGGAGTTCATCGCCCAGAAAGAGTGGGTCACGCCCCCCGAGTCTTCACTCGAACTCGTTACTGATACTGTCGAGTTCGCGGTCGAAGAGACCCCGAAGATCAAGCCGATCTCGATCTCGGGATATCACATCCGGGAAGCGGGCTCGACCGCGATTCAGGAGCTCGCCTTCACCCTCGCCGACGGGTTCGCGTACGTCGAGGACGCGATGGAGCGCGGACTCGAGATCGACGAGTTCGCCCCGCAACTGTCCTTTTTCTTCAACTCGCACAACTCGCTGTTCGAGGAGGTCGCGAAGTTCCGGGCCGCCCGCCGGATCTACGCGAACGTGATGGACGAGTGGTACGACGCCGAGGACCCGAAATCGAAGCAGTTGAAGTTCCACACCCAGACCGCGGGTCAGTCTCTCACTGCCCAGCAGCCGCTCAACAACATCGCCCGCGTGACGGTTCAGGCGCTCGCGGGCGTGCTCGGTGGAACACAGAGCCTCCACACCAACAGCTACGACGAGGCGCTTGCGCTGCCATCCGAAGACGCCGTTCGTGTGGCGCTCCGGACTCAGCAGATCATCGCCGAGGAATCCGGTGCGGCCGACATCGTTGACCCGCTCGGGGGGAGTTTCGCGGTCGAGTCGCTGACCGACGAGACCGAGGCGAAAGCGATGGAATACATCGAGGAGATCCGCGAGATGGGCGACGGCTCCGTTCGAGACGGCGTCCTGACGGGAATCGAACAGGGCTACTTCCACCGCGAGATTCAGGACGCCTCGTTCGAGTATCAAGAGCGCGTCGAGGAAGGCGAGGAGACCGTCGTCGGCGTCAACGAGTACACGATGGACGAGGACACCCGCCCGGAGATCCTCGAAGTCGACGAGGGGGTCCAGGAACGACAGCAGTCCCGCCTCGCCGACGTGAAAGCAGAACGCGACGACGGGAAGGTCGAGGACGCGCTGGCGGACCTCGAAGACGCCATCGAGACGGGCGAGAACACGATGCCGGCGATCGTCGACGCGGTCAAGGTCGGGACGTCGATGGGCGAGATCATGCGGGTGTTCGAGGCGCGCCACGGTTCGTACAGCGAGACCGTCGGCGTCGCCTGATCACGGAAGCGTCGACGTCCGAACACGCCCGATCGACCGACGGCGACACGCCCGGATTTTCGATTCGAGTTCTTGTGTCGCGAAACAATGCGGGTATCGTTAACGATATGTGGCGTACCACCGAACCACACGACTGGAGGACAATCATGTCAGACGAGGATATCACGATCGAGTCGCGGCTCGCCGAACAGGACTACTTCGAGCCGCCCGAATCGTTCGTCGACCAGGCGAACGCCGCCGACCCCGCGATCTACGACCGCTTCGACGAGTTCCCCGCAGGCTTCGAGGAGTACGCCGAGATGCTCGACTGGGAGTCCGAGTGGGACACGGTGCTCGACGACTCCAACCCACCGTTCTACGAGTGGTTCGTCGGCGGGGAGTTGAACGCGAGCCACAACTGCGTCGACCGCCACCTCGCAGAGCGTGGCGACGAGACCGCCATCCTCTGGGAGGGTGAGGACGGCGAGACCCGCGACATCACCTACGACGATCTCCACGAACAGGTCAACGAGACCGCGGCCGCACTCCGATCGGTCGGGGTCGAAGAGGACGATATCGTCACGATCCACCTCCCGATGGTGCCCGCGCTCCCGATCACGATGCTCGCGTGTGCCCGGATCGGTGCGCCCCACAGCGTGGTCTTCGCGGGCTTTTCGGCGAACGCGCTCGCCGAGCGCGTCGGCAGCGCCGAGTCGGATCACATCGTGACGATCGACGGCTACTACCGCCGCGGCGAGTTCCTCGATCACATCGAGAAGGCCGACCAGGCCATGACGGAGACCGACCGTGATCCCGAGGTCCTCGCGTGGACCCGCCACGACGAGCCGGAGGTCGACGTCAGCGACGACTACACGATGATGTCGGCGCTGCTGGACGACCACCGCGGCGAGACGGTCGAGCCGGTCAGTCGCGACGCCGAGGACCCCCTCTTTTTGATGTACACCTCCGGCACGACCGGCCAGCCGAAGGGCTGTCAGCACCGCACCGGCGGGTATCTCGCGTACGTGACGGGGACCTCGAAGTACGTCGAGGACATCAAACCCGAGGACACCTACTGGTGTCCCGCCGACATCGGCTGGATCACCGGCCACTCCTACATCGTCTACGGCCCACTCTCGCTGGGCACGACGACGGTGATGTACGAGGGCGCACCCGATCATCCCACCAAGAGCCGGATCTGGGAGATCGCCGAGTCCTACGACGTCGATATCTTCCACACCTCGCCGACTGCCGTGCGTCAGTTCATGAAATGGGGCGAGGAGCACGTCGAGGGCCACGACTTCGACTTCCGACACATGACCACCGTGGGCGAGCCGATCCAGCCCGAGGCGTGGCTCTGGTACTACAAGCACATCGGCGACGAGAGCGCGGTCATCGTCGACACGTGGTGGCAGACCGAGACTGGCGGCCACCTCATCACCAACCTGCCCGCGATCCAAGACATGAAGCCAGGCAGCGCGGGCCACCCCGCACCGGGGATCCAGCCCGCGATCTACGACGACAACGGCGAGGCGATCCCGACCGAAAGCGACGAGGCGGGCAACCTCGTCATCGAGCGCCCGTGGCCCGGGATGCTCCAGACCGTCTACGGCAACGACGAGCGGTTCATCTCGGAGTACTGGGAGCGGTTCTCGGACACGGATTCCGACGATTCGAGCGACTGGGTGTACGAGGCGGGCGACGGCGCGGTCCAGGCCGAGGACGGCTACTATCGTGTTCTCGGGCGGCTCGACGACGTGATGAACGTCGCCGGCCACCGGCTGGGAACGATGGAGCTCGAAAGTGCCGTCGCGGAGGTCGAGGACGTCGCCGAGGCCGCGGTCGCCGCGCGCGAGGACGCCCAGAAGGGCGAAGTCCCCGACGTCTACGTCACCGTCAGGGAGGGTGTCGAAGAGAGCGAGGCGGTCCGCGACCGGATCGTGGGCGCGATCGAGCAGGAGATCGGGAAGTTCGCGCGACCGAACGAGGTCATCTTCGTCGACGACCTCCCGAAAACCCGGTCGGGCAAGATCATGCGCCGACTGCTCGAGAACATCTCGAACGGTGACGATCTGGGGAACACCACCACACTTCGGGATCCGAGCGTCCCCGAGGAGATCCGCGACCAGGTCCAGGCCGACTAAACAGCCGTCCACTCGTCCTCACCGAGCCGTCTCGACGGTCCAACGTGTCGAACGGTATCGATTCAGTTCCAGGAGTGGCATCAATCGCCTGCTTTATTGATCAACCACAGATATTGTTCTGATGCAAAGATTATTATGTTCTTCTTCCATGCAACTGGTATGCGACGCGAGGACACAGGACAGACCCGCCGTGACGTGCTCAAACTGGCCGGTGCATCGGGAACCGTCGGTATCGCCGGTTTGGCAGGCTGTCTCGGCGGTGGTGGCGACGGAAACGACTCCAGTGGTGGCGGTAACGGTTCCGGCGGTGGCGGCGGTGGAAGCAACGGGTCCGGTGGTGGTGGTAACGGTTCCGGCGGTGGTGGTAACGGTTCCGGCGGTGGTGGTAACGGTTCCGGCGGTGGCGGCGGGGATTACCCGTCACTCGGCAACTTCCCGATCGAAGGCGATACCGCGATGTTCGGGCTCACCGTCCCCCAGAGCGGGTCCTACCAAGCAGAGGGCGCGAGCGAACTCAACGCGTACAAACTCGCCATCAACCATCTCAACAACGGCGGCGGCTGGGTCGGCAACTTCGAGGACCTCAGCGGTGATGGCGTGCTCGGCAAGCAGATCGACTTCGTAGAGGGCGACACAGCGACCGACCCCGACACGGCACGGAACGCCGCCAGCCGGATGATCAATCGGGACAACGTGATCATGTTCACCGGCGGGTCGTCGAGTGCAGTGGCGATCGCGCTCGAATCGCTGGCCCAACAGGAGAAGGTGCTGTACCAGTGTTGTCTCACCCACTCGAACGCCACGACCGGAAAGGACTGCCGGCGGTACGCCTTCCGGGAGATGTTCAACGCGTACACGACCGCACAGGCACTCGTGCCACCGGTGACGGAGGAGTACGGGGACGACCTGAACTTCTACCAGCTCTACGCCGACTACACGTGGGGCCAGAGCGTCCAGTCGTCGATGAAGCAGTTCTTCGAGGAGGCCGGCTGGACCGAGGTCGGCAACACGGCGACGCCGCTGGGAACCTCCGATTTCTCCTCGTACCTCTCGGAGGCCCAAAGCTCGGACGCGGACGTGCTGTTCCTCGACGAGTACGGGCTCGACGGTGCGAACTCGCTCAAGCAGGCCGTCAACCAGGGTCTGACGGAGAACATGGAAATCGTCGTCCCGCTGTACAACCAGCTGGTGGCCGGTAACGCGAAACAGGCGATCCCGGGCGTGTTCGGGACGACCGCGTGGGATCCGGGGATCGACAACGAGCCATCGAACACGTTCGCCGACGCGTTCCAGCAGGAGTATGGCAACCCACCACCGGGCGTCGCACAGCTCGCGTACGCACAGATCCTCCAGTACGCGGCCGCCGCCGAACGCGCTGGGACGTTCTACCCGCCGGAAGTCATCCGACAGCTCGAGGGTTACGAGTACAACAACATCGGTCTGGGCCAGGAAGTGATGCGGAAATGCGACCACCAGGCTCAACGGGCGGTCCCGGTCGTCCAGGGGAAACAGACCGGCGACCAGAGCGAGGGCGACCTGCTGGATCTCGTCAACCTCGTCCCCAGCGACCAGGTCGGCTACGACTGCAACACCGGCCCGGCGGCCGAGTGCGAGCTCGGCAGCTACGAGTAGTTCTCCCATCACACCGCGTTTCGAGGGCAATATGTGGTACCGACGATCGAGCGACCGGCCGAGAGAAGACGACAGAATGAACGATCCAACAGCGACCGACTCGAACAGTACCGTCAAGTACCACCGATCTCCCTGCCACCGTCGGCAGTTCGGCGTCGGTGGCGAACGACCGAGAAGCGAGAGCAGGAGCGTTCGATGAGCCTCCTTGCCGAAACGGTCCGCATTCTCCTCAACGGCCTCCAGACGGGGGCGATCTACGTGCTGTTGGCGATCGGGCTGTCGATCATCCTCGGCACGCTCAAGTTCGTGAACTTCGCCCACGGCGCGCTGTACGTCGTGGGACTCTACGTCGGCCTTCTGGTCTCCCAGGAAACGACGTTCTCGCAGGGACAGCTCGCCGAGTTCGGATTCGGCACGCTCGGGCTCGACATGGGATTTCTGGCCGCGTTGATCATCGTCCCAATCATCGTTTTCGTGCTCGGGATGGCGATGGAACGGTTCGTCGCACGACCGTTTTACGACCGCCCCGACACCGACCAGATCCTCCTCACCTTCGGGCTCGCGATCGTGGTTCAGCAGGCTCTCAGGGTGCTTTTCGGCGGCAACAGTCAAAGCTTCGCCCAGCCCGCGTGGGCGTCAGGGGCGGTGCAGCTGCCGCTGGTCGGCGGGTTCCCCCAGTGGCGGCTCTGGGTGATCGTCATCACGGCAGTGTTGGTTGTGCTCGTGTACGCGCTGATCGAGTTCACCGACTTCGGGCTCACCGTGAGAGCGGGCACCCAGGATTCGGAGATGGTCCAACTCCTCGGGATCAAGATCACGCGGCCGTACATCGCGGTGTTCGGTATCGGTGCCGCGCTGGCTGGCGTCGCCGGCGTCGTCGGTGGCCCGCTGACCGTCGTCAACCCGACCGTCGGGACCGACGTTCTCGTGCCAGCGTTCCTCACGGTCGTCATCGGCGGGCTCGGCAGCATCAGAGGCGCGGTGCTTGGCGGGCTGATCCTCGGGATCACGCAGTCGTTCCTGATCCAGTGGAGCCTCGTGATCCCCGCGCTCGGGATCAACTACGGGCTCGCGCCGTGGTCCCAGGTCGGGATCTACGCGATCGCCGCGATCATCCTCCTCGTGCGTCCTCAGGGCCTGCTCGGCAGCGAGGTGGATATCTCATGAGACTGGAGACGACGCCGATCCACGGTGAATCGACCGACCCACGCCCGCGGCGTTTATTAGCGCGCACTCCGTGTGAGAGACATGAGACCGTCGATCACGGTACCGACCCCCATTGTACGGTTCCACGGTGTCGACGGAACTGGGCCACGTGGATTCGTGGCCGTCCGTGGAGGTGGTGTGCATGAGTGATAAGAACGCGAACGCGACCGAGACCGAAGCCGACGGCGGCGAGACCGTGAGTGGGGGGACCGGTACGGCGTCCCTCGATGGGGTCCGATCCCGGTGGGAGCGCGTCCGCGGGCGGGAGTCGACGATCATCGCGCTGACGATCGTCGGCGTCGCGCTGTTTCCGTATCTGCTCGCCCGAGCACCGGTGATCAGCGATCTGCTTCAGGGCTACCAGGAGCTGGCGTCGTTGATCCTCGTCTGGGGGATCTTCGCGATCGGGTTCGACCTACTGCTCGGGCGCACAGGACTGCTCTCCTTCGGCCACGCTGCGCTCTGGGGAGCGGGTGCGTACGCGGCCGGCTGGCTCAGTGCGAACGTCGTCCAGTCCCCGCTCGTGATCGTCGGGATCGCGGTGCTGTTCGCTGTGGTCCTCTCGGTCGTGCTCGGGGTGTTGTCGCTCCGGCGGGGCGGGATCTACTTCGCGATTCTCACGCTGGCGTTCGCCCAGATGATCTACTACATGGCCTCGGCACCGCTCGCGTCCATCACTGGCGGCGACAACGGGTTGACCGGCGTGGAGATCGGGCCGCTGCTCGGCTCGTTCGACCTCGGGACAGAGCTCCCGTCGGTCGCCGGAACGCTGCTCGGCACGTGGCGATACGCGTTCATCGCCGCGGCACTGGTGGCGAGCGTCGCGGTCATCCTGCGGATCCTCAACTCACCGTACGGGATCGTGTTCCGTGCCATCCACGAGAACGAGCAGCGCGCGTCGTTCGTCGGCTTCAACGTCTGGCGATACAAACTGGCGGCGTTCGTGCTCTCGGGGACGTTTGCGGGGCTCGCGGGAGCGCTGTTCACCGTCCACGGCGAGTACGTCCCGCTGTCCTCGCTGTACTGGACCACGAGCGGCGAAGTGGTCATCATGACCGTTCTCGGCGGCGTCGGGACGTTGATCGGCCCGCTGATCGGAGCCGGGATCTACCTCTGGGTCGAGTACATCGTGAGCGGTGGCTACCCCTTCGACTGGATCGGCCCCTACTGGCATCTCGTGCTCGGACTGGTCTTCGTCACGGTCGTCGTCCTGTTCCCCCAGGGCGTCTGGGGCGTCGTGGAGGACGGTCGATCGTGGATCGCGGCACGGCTGGAGGAGCGCTGATGGCGCTGCTCGAAACCCGTGGGCTCGTGAAGCGGTTCAACGGGCTCACCGCGACCGACGACGTCGATATCGCGATCGAAGAGGGCGAGCGCGTGAGCGTGATCGGGCCGAACGGCGCGGGGAAGACCACGCTCATCAACCTCATCACGCGGATGCTCGATCCAACCGAGGGCGACATCGTGTTCCAGGGCGAGTCGATCACCGACCGTGCCCCCTACGAGGTCGTCCAGCAGGGGATCAGCAAATCGTTCCAGACCGCCTCGATCTTCCCGGAACTCACGGTCGAGGAGAACGCCGAAATAGCTGCACTCGGGGCCGAACACGGCTCGTTCCGGCTCAACTTCCTCCGTCATCGCAACCGGTATTCGGCGGTCGACGACGCGACCAAGCGAACCCTCGAAGCCGTCGATCTCTGGGGCCAGCGCGAAGTGCCGGCGGCCGATCTCCCCTACGGCGACAAGCGCCGGCTGGAGATCGGGATCGCGCTCGCAAGCGAGCCGGATCTCCTCCTGATGGACGAGCCCACCGCCGGAATGAGCCCCGAGGAGACCAACGCGACCGTCTCGCTCATCGAGGACGTGAAGGAGGAGCTCGGACTCACACTGGTGTTGGTCGAACACGACATGGAGATCGTTTTCGAGGTCTCCGATCGCATCATCGTCCTCAATCGGGGCCGAGTCATCGCGGAGGGGACCCCCGAGGAGATCCAGGGCGATCCGGACGTTCAGGAAGCCTACCTCGGTGGTGTCGAGCTGTGAGCCTGCTTACGCTCGACGAGGTCGACGCGTACTACGGCGAGAGCCACATCCTGCGCGACCTCTCGATGACGGTCGAGGACGGCGAGATCTGTGCGCTGCTCGGTCGCAACGGCGCGGGGAAGACGACGACGCTGCGCTCGATCGCGAGTTCGAAGCCGCCCGACGTCCGCGACGGTACGATCACCTACGACGGCGAGGACATCACCGGGAGAGCCGTCGAGGACGTCGCGATGGCCGGGATATCGCTCGTGCCCGAGGAGCGACGGATCTTCGCGGACCTCACCGTCGGCGAGAACCTCCACCTTGCGGACGTCGCGCGCAACCGTTCAAACACGTTCGGACGCTCGGTACAGGTCCAGCGGAGCGGGATGTCGACCGAGGATGTGTTCGAGTTCTTCCCCCGACTCGAAGAGCGCGAATCCCAGAAGGCCGGCACGCTCTCCGGTGGCGAACAACAGATGCTCGCGATCGGTCGCGCGCTGAAACAGAACACCGAGCTGTTGATGCTCGACGAACCCTACGAGGGGCTCGCACCGCAGATCATCCAGGCGGTCGAGAACGCGATCGAGCGGATCCGCGACGCAGGCACGACCCTCCTGCTGGTCGAGCAGAACGCCGCGGCGGCGATCAAGATCGCGGATCGGTGTTACGTGATCGACCAGGGTGCGATCGTGTTCGACGGCACCGCCGAGGAGCTTCGTGACGACGACGAAACCCGTGAACGGTATCTCGGCGTATGACGGCCGACGATACCGACACCGAACGCACCGGAGCCACCGTGGATACCGGCAGTGACGACAACGATAGAGCCGACCCCGACGCCGAAGCGCTCCTCGACGCGCTCATCGACGGCGGCGTGGTCGCGGTCGACCCGGAAACCTCGACGGTCGCCACGACCGCCGAATTCGAGGACACCCGTGCGGTGTATCACGACACCTACGCCGACGCGTCGGCCGAACGGTTCCACGAGTCGGTCGCCGAGGTGTTCGGTCTCGACTCGGCGGGGGCTGCGGCCGAGCAGGTCGACGAACTCGGCGTCACCCGCGAAGAGTTCGTCGCGTACCTCGCGATCGACGCCCACCTCGATCGGTCGCCGTCGACGGCGACCCTCGCCAGGATGGCGCGTGTGGTGAGCGAACTGCGTCCCGGGACACCGGTTCCGGATGCGGTGGTCGAACTCGACGACGGGAGCTACGAGAGGTTCGTCTCGTCGCACGACCGCGCGATCGTCACGGTCTGGAAACACCACTGTGACCCCTGCGAGGCGATGAAGGACGACCTCGACGAGATCCTCGCCGCGATCCCCGATGAGGTGGCCGTCGGGGGTCTCGACGGTGAGGACTGCCCCGAGTTTCGGCGTGCAATCGGCATCGACGCCGCCCCGGCGCTGGCGCTGTTCACGGACGGGGAACTTCGGGAAGGGTTCACCGGTCGGGCGACGCCTGACCGTGTCGCCGCGGCGTGTACCGAGGTCTACGAAGATGGCGACGGCGCGTGACACCGCGAGCACGGTTCGCGCGGCGAACGACCCCGATTTTGAGAGCGCCGTCGAAGCGACGTGGCGCTCAGTCGTTCAACCCGGCGACGAGCACCGGGCGCTCCGCGTTGAGGATCACCGACTGAGTCACGCTGCCGAACAGCGCCTTTCCCGACGGGTTGCGCTTTCGTCCACCGATGTAGATCGCGTCGGCGTCCCGCTCGGTCGCCAGTCGAAGGATGGCGTCGGTCGGGTCACCACTCTCCTCCGCGACGGAGTTCTCGATCCCGGCGTCGTCGAGGCGATCGAGCGCGCGCCGGACCGATCCAACCTGGGTAACGGACGCCCCCGACGGGTTCTCGCCGAAGACGTGACAGACCGTGACGTGAACGCCGTCGGCCGCGTTCGGCAGACGAGTAACGGCGTCGAGCTGTCGATCGAGGCTCGTTCCGTCCGCGTCAACACACAACAGGATCTCGTACATGTCCGACCACTCCGGAGAGCGGCGACTTAGCTGTTGTGACGGGATCGAATCCAGAATCGCAGTACGGGTATCGTGAGGGGCACCCACATGCGCCGCATCCTTCCGTTCGTCCTCGTCGTCTGTGTCGTTCTCGCCGGCTGCAACGGTGTCTTCGGGACAGAGAGCGACGAACGGACGCCGACGCTCACGCCGGTAGCCGTCCCGACCGACGAACCGACCCCGACGCCCGTGCCACGGCTCGCACCGGGTCTCACCGGCAAAGGAGTCGTGAACGCCAGTGCGCTCGCAGCGGCACACACCGCCGCGTTCGAGAACACGTCGTTCACGGTACGGCAGACGGTGGTGTACCGAGCCGAGAACGGCACGTCGATCCGTCGGATCGAGAGCACTACTCGTGTCGCCGATGGCCGCTTTCGGGTCACGAGGCGCTGGAACGAATCGACGACGTTGCAGCAGGTGGAGTACTACGACGACAGCGAGCGTGTTCTCGTAGCAACGACCAGGGCGAACGACACGACGACGTATCGCCGGTTGTCGCCACAGGCGGTCGTCGCCCAGCGGTCGTCGGTCCTGGGAGCGGGCAGCGGACGGATCGAAACGATGTTCGTCGCCGCCGAAACCCGCGTCGCCAACCGGACAGACCGCAACGGTACGACGGTCTATCGCCTCGTGCCGGCGGTAGCTCGCCGAGAGACGTCGAACACGGCGACCGTTCTGGATCGATCCGTCAGCGTCCGTGCTGGCGTCACCGAACAGGGGCTCGTGCGGAACTACACGCTCACCCAGCGACTCAGTGGTGATGGGGCCGACGGGGCGACGACGATCGTCGTCTCGGCGCGCTACACCGCGATCGGCGCGACCGATGTCGAGCGCCCCACCTGGTACGGAAACGCGCTCGCGGCGACCGACGCGACGGCGTCGAATCGAAACGAGACGAATCCGAGGCCGACGACAGCCGGCTGAACGGTCCTGATTGGTCCGTCGTCCGGCTTGCTCGTGAATCCGCCCGTTATGCGTCGTAGCGCTGCGAGGCGTAGCTCACGAGGATCAAAACGATTCCCAGCCCGACCCCCATCGTCCCCATCCCGTAGATCGCGAGCCCGAGCGGCGTGGGCTGGAGTTCGATCAGGAAGAAGAGATCGACCGGGCGGAGCTCCTCGGGGCCATAGGTTCCGAGCAAAAAGCCCGTGAGCCCAGCGATGGCGATGACAACGACGTACACGACCATGACCACCGATCGACCGCGTCGGCCGGTGGATGGCGTCGTCGCCGTCGGATTCTCCGACATACCGCTACGTCGCGCCCGCCGGACAATCAGCCTTTTGTCCTCGCGCGCCTCACATGCCGTATGGCCGAAAAAGAACTCCTCCTGTTGATTCTGGTCGCCATCTCGATGTCGATGGCGGTGATGACCGTCGTGCTGGTCGTCAGCTGATACGGTCGCCGACAACCTGCGATCGAATCTCCGACCGCACAGCACAACCGCCTGTTCTACTCGTCTTCTGCTGTTCGGGAGTTCTATTTCACTCCTTCGACGAGAGTCGTACGACAGCGGCGCGTTCACCATCGTCGGAGCGATCCGACGTGGTTTGCGGTCGCGTTGCGACCGCTCACTTCCGGGAGACTCGTTTCACTCGTCCGACGAGGTTCGCCTCGTTTCGCTCGGCTCACCGCCGTCAGTCATCGCCGTCTCCTCGTCGGTATCCTCACCGCCGTCGGCGATCGCGGTCTCGGTGCGGCGTTCGTGCCACTGCCACTCGTGGGTGAACTGGCCGCTCTCCTTCAGGTTCCACGGATCGGCGTCCTCCATCGTCGGAGCCTCGTACCACGACTGGACGATGTTCCAGATCCAGATGACCTGGCCAACGAAGATGAGCAGTGCGCCGAGCGTTGCGAGCTGGTGGAAGACGGTGATGATGTTCACCGGCCCGAGGCCGAAGTCGTACGTCGCGTACCGCCGGGGCATCCCGAGATAGCCGAGGAACAGCATGGCGAAGAACGTCAGGTTGGTCCCGATGGCGGTGAGCCAGAAGTGGGCTTTCGCCAGCCGCTTCTGGTACATCTTCCCGGTGAACAGCGGGAACCAGTAGTAGATTCCGGCGAAGAAGGCGAACCCGAGCAGCCCCATCACGATGTAATGGAAGTGGCCCACCACGTAGTAGGTGTCGTGGAGGACGAGGTCCACGGGGATCGAGGCGAGGAACACACCGGTGACCCCGCCGATGATGAAGTTCGACACCGCGCCGATACAGAACAGCATCGGGGCTGTCAGTCTGACGTTGCCGCCCCACATCGTGGTGATCCAGTTGAACGTCTTGACCGCGCTCGGGATCGCGATCGCGAGCGAGACCGCCATGAAGCTCGCGCGGATCCGGGGATCGATCCCGGTCGCGAACATGTGGTGAGCCCAGACGCCGAACGAGAGCACTCCGATCGCCAGCGTCGAGTAGACCACGAACTTGAAGCCGAACAGCTTCCGTCCGCTGAACTTCGGGATCACGAGACTCAGTATCCCCATCGGCGGTAGCGCGAGGATATACACCTCGGGATGGCCGAAGAACCAGAACAGGTGCTGCCAGAGGATCGGTCCGCCGCCCTCTCCGACCGCGAAGAACGTCGTCGCGAAGTTGCGATCGAGCAGCAGCATGATGAGCGCGCTCCCCAGCAGCGGGAACGCGAACAGGATCAGCCCGGACTGGGTCAGGATCGTCCAGCTGAAGATGTCGAGATTCGCCCAGTTGACGTCGGGACCGCGCTCGGTGAAGATGGTGGCGATGAAGTTGATCGACCCCATCGTCGCCGAAACCCCGGTAAGATGGAGGCCGAGCAGCATGAAGTCGACGCCGACGTTCGCCTGCGTTCCGGACCCGACGCCCGCCGACAGCGGGGTGTACATCGTCCACGCGGTCTGTGCCGGGACGATGTCGAGGCTTGCGATCGGCGCAGTAAAGAACCCCGCCCAGATCAGGATCGCCCCTGGTGGAAGGAGCCAGAACGCGATGGCGTTGATCCGTGGGAACGCCATGTCGTCAGCGCCGATCAGCAGCGGGATGAAGTAGTTCCCGAAGGCCGCGATCGCGGGCGTGCCGAACAGGAACAGCATCGTGATGCCGTGGCTCGTGAGCAACGAGTTGTAGAACTCAGCGCCGATGACGTCGGTGGCCGGCGCGAGGAGTTCGGCACGCATCAGCATGACCATGATCCCACCGACGGCAAAGGCAATGGTTGCGTACGTTCCGTACAGGACCCCGATGTCCTTGTGATCGACAGTCGTCAACCACCGGATGATCCCGCCGGGCTTCTCCTCGTGGGCGTAGCCGGTTTCGCCGGAAACGGCACCACCGCCGCCAGCCAGCGGCGTGTACGACCGCCAGTCCTCGATTCGGGTGAGCCAGACCGCCACGCCCGCGAGGAGCAGCCCCATCAGGACCGTCAGCGCGAGCTGGGCTTGTACCATACGCGGATCTCGAATCCACAGCGTAAAGAATCCTTAGATTTCGGCCAGCAGTTCGGGAAGACGAATCGCCCGACAGGAGCCTCTTCGCGGGCGAATTGGGTCGAGACCGACGGCGGGATGGAGACGGTTCGACGGCCGGATCACGACCGGTCGATCGTCACTCCGAGTCGGCTTCGGTGACGGCCGGTTCGAGATCGTCGTCATCCCCATCGGTCGTCGTTTCGTCGTCGGCCGTCTCGGCGGTGACGCCATCGGCGAGGTCAGCGGTCGCACCCGTCGATCCGGAGTCGGCGGTGCTGGAATCGGTGGTCACCGCTTCGGCGTCGGCCTGTTCGGCTCCGGCGATCGCCCGTCCGGAGAAGTACGTGAGGAGCGCGAGCGCGACGAAGGGAACCACCAGCAGCGCCATGCTCACCGCCGTCAGGAAGAGGTTCTGCTCCCACGGCCTGACGACGAGAAACAGCACCACGAAAAACAGGATGATCCCCAGGGGGATGACGTTGACCGTGAGATCGAGGAGCGTCTCGCGGTCGAAGGTACGCTCTGACATTGGCCGCGGGTTCGGCCAGCCCGATAAATAGGTTGTCGGTTCAGTACGGATCGTTCTCGACGTACCGTCCGCCGGCCCCCACGAGTGCGGCGACCACTCCCGCGACCGCGAGCGCCGCACCACGGGCGACGATCGCGCTGGGTTCGAGCAGAGTGGTCGCGAGCGCGTCGACCGAGAGGGTATCGAGCTGGGTGAACGCGAGGATCGCGCCGAGCGCCACGAGCGCGAGCCCGAGCCCCACGAGCAGGTTCCAGGGCCGCTCGGCGTAGCCCGACTCCTGGACGATCCCCGCGACCGACGCGACGAGCAACAGGAGGCCGCCGACGGCGACCGGGAAGACGTTAAAGAGGAGGCCGAGCTCCGAACACACGAACCCGAGGACCACGATCAGCGGCCAGGGGCTCGACATCCGGTACTGGTCGCTGATTCCGGGCTGCTCATCCATACCCGACGTTGGGCAGCGAGCGTAAGAAATCCATCGAAAGCCACGCGACCACGACGGCGATCGTGGCGACCGAGGAGGTTGGGAGGGTTTTTGGTGGTCGGTCCGCAACCCGAGCGCATGGGAACAGCGGACGATACGGCGGAAGAACACGGCGGCCATCACCTCCCGGCGGACGAGGACTGGCCGCGCGGGTTCGGCGAGGCGAGCTGGTGGCCGTTCGTGAGCGCGGCGGGCGCGGCCGGGCTGTACGTCGGCGCGGCCCTGTTCTTGCTGGGGCGTGGCGACGTGGAGATCGTGTCACCGATGGCCGGTCCGGCGGTGTTCATCGCCAGCACCGGACTGTTCCTCGGTGGCCTGTTCGGCTGGCTGTATCACGCCTTCATCGCCGACTTCTGGGCGCGCGGCACCGACGAACACAGCGCTGACACCCTCCGATTCGCGATGGTCCTGTTCCTCGGGACCGAGATCGCCACCTTCGGGGCCGGATTCATCTACTACTTCTTCATCCGGGTCGGCACGTGGGCACCCGGCGAGCTACCACCGCTGGTGAGTTCGCTCGTCCTCGCCAACACCGCGATCCTCGTGATCAGCAGTTTCACGTTCCACTTCGCCGAGGTCGCACTCCGGAAGGGCAACCGGCAACGCTTCCTCGGCTTGCTCTCGGTCACCGCGCTCCTCGGCATCGTCTTCATCGGTGGGCAGATCCTCGAGTACTACGAGTTCATCGTCCACGAGGGGTTCACGCTCACTAGCGGCATCTTCGCGAGCGCCTTCTTCGGGCTCACGGGCCTCCACGGTCTCCACGTCACGCTCGGGGCGATCCTGATCGGGATCGTCCTCATCCGGGCGTTCGCCGGCCAGTACTCCGCCGAACGTCACACCTCCGTGAGCACGGTCTCGATGTACTGGCACTTCGTCGACGTGGTCTGGCTCTTCCTGGTCGTGGTGCTCTACGTCGGCGCTGTCGCGAACGTCTGAGCGGTTTCGGCGGCTGAAAACGTCGATCGGAGCGTTTCGGCGTCTCAAAGCGTTTCGGCGTCTCAAAGCGTTTCGGCGGCTCAAAGCGTTTCGGCGAGTTTCTCGATCGGATGTGGCGGCTCGCCGTCGACGCGCTCGCCGATCTGACTCCGGCAGGACGCACCCGGTGCGACGACCCGATCGCCGTCGCTCCGCTCCACTTGGTCGAAAAGCACGTCGGCGATCGCCCGGCTCATCGAGCGATGTTCGGCCTCGTAGCCGAACGAACCGGCCATCCCACAGCAGCCCGAGTCGAGCGGATCGATCTCGTAGCCCGCCCGTCGGAGCACGCCCACCGCGTGGTGGTCTTTCTTCGTGGCCTTCTGGTGGCAGTGGCCGTGGTACGTGAGCGACTCGTCGGGACTGGCAGTGTCGAGCGTCTCGTCGAGGCGGAACCGATCGAGATACTCCATCACGCCGTAGGTGTTTTCGGCGACGATCTCGATGCCACCTTGTGCCGTCCCACCGTCCGTCGCCGGCTGTTCGCCGGCCTCACCGGCCGCGACGGTACCCGTGGGCGCGCTCTCGTCGGGTCCGAGCAAATCGAGATAGTCGGACTGGAACATCACCGCATCAGAGGGTTCGACGACCACGACATCCCAGTTCCGGCGGACCAGCGGCGCGAGCGCGGCGACGTTCTGCTCGGCGGCCGTGCGCGCCTTGTCGAGGAACCCCTTCGAGAACGCGGGCCGCCCGCTGTCGGCGACCCCGAGCGGCAGCCGAACGTGGATTTGGGCGGCTTCGAGCACCGCGACGGCGGCTTTCCCGGCTTCCGGATGGTTGTAGTTGGTGTAGGTGTCCGGAAAGAGCAGGACACGCCGATCGGCGTCACCGGCCGGCACCCGCGCGCCGCCGCGTGCCTCGAACCAGTCCTCGAAAGACTCGTCGTGGAACGTGGGAAGGGTGCGGTCAGGGGCGATACCGACGGTCTTCTCCAATACGGTGCGCGCGCCCGGCAGCTCGGATGCCCAGTTCGAGAGCGGCGCGAACCGACTGCCGAGCGCCGAGAGCCGGTCGATGTTGGCGAAGAGACGATCGCGGAGGCTCGCGCCGTGGCGCTGGTGGTGTTCGTGGGTGACCTCGGCCTTCATCTTCGCCATGTCGACCTCGCTCGGACAGTCGTTCGCACAGCCCTTGCAGCCGATACACAGATCCATCACCTCGTTCATGAACTCGACGTCGAACGCTGCTTCAGATCCGTCTCCCTTCGCGGGCCGTGCGGCCCGCTCCGAGTTGGCGGCTGTCGCCGCCCCGAGATCGCCGCTCATCGCCTGCCGGAGCAGGTTCGCCCGGCCGCGCGTGCTCAGAATCTCCTCCTCTGCGGCCCGGTAGGTCGGACACATCGTGCCACCGGTGGTCGACTGGTGACCACGACAGCCGCCACAGCCGTGACACAGCTCGGCCATCCCCTCGAACCCGTTTTCGTTCTCCCACTGGAGCGTGGGATCGAATCCGGCGTCGAACTCGTAGTCGGGATCGAACCGGAGGTTCTCGGTGAGATCGGGTGCGTCCACACCCTCCTTTCCAGTGTCGCTCGCCGACTCGTCGGGAAGGCCACAGACCTGACCCGGGTTCAGGAGCCAGTCGGGATCGAACGCCGACTTGAGGTCACGAAACATCTCCCAGAGGTGATCGCCGTAGAGTTTCCGGTTCCACTGGGTGCGAGCGCGGCCGTCGCCGTGTTCGCCCGAGACCGATCCGCCGAGCTCGACGACGAGATCGGTCACGTCGTCGGCAATTGCTTCCATCGTTGCGACACCGTCGACGGTTTTGGTGTCGATCAGCGGCCGGACGTGAAGCACGCCGGGACCGGCGTGGGCGTAGAAGCTCGCAAACGTGTCGTTGTCGTCGAGGATTTCTTGAAACCCGGCGACGTATTCCGGGAGGCGATCGGCCGGCACGGCACAGTCCTCGATGAACGAGATGTGTTTCGCGTCGGAGGTCCGCGAGAGCAAGATCGGGAGTCCGGATTTCCGGAGTTTCCAGAACCGTGCGCGGGTGTCAGCATCGTGGGCCTCCATCGCTGCCCGGGCGTAGCGTGGCTCGTCGGTCCGTTCGGCCGCGCCGTCGCTCGGCTCCACGTCCGGATCGCCGTCGGGAACCCGGTCGGCGATCAGGTCGGCGACCTGCTGTCTGCCGTCGCCATCGGAGTCAGCGTAGAACTCGACGAGAAGCACCGAATCGGTCCCGTCGGGGAGCATGCCGACGACGTCGGCGAACTCGCTAGTGTCCCGAGCGAGATCGAGCAACACGTCATCCATCACCTCGACAGCAGCGGGATCGTGTGCGAGGATCGGATCGACGTCTTCCATCGCGTCGCCGAGGGAGTCGTAGGTCAGCAGCGCGACGGCCTTCGTCTCGGGGATCGGTTCGAGCGAGACGGTGGCCTCGGTGACGATCGCAAGAGTGCCCTCGCTGCCACAGAGCAGCCGGGCGAGGTTGACGCTCCCCGACTCGCTCACGGCTTCGCCGTTCGCCTGTTCCGAGGCGCTTCGCGCCTCGCGGGCGTCCTCGATCAACCGATCGAGATCGTACCCCGAGACGTTGCGCTTCAGATCGGGGTAGACTGCCTCGATCTCGTCGGCCTCTTTGCCGAGGATGCGTGCGACCGCGGCGTGAATCCGGGCTTCGAGATCGCCCTCCGAATCGGCGCGGTCGCGGAGTTCCTCGATCGGACACTCGCCGAACTCGGTCACAGTGCCGTCGGCAAGCACGACCTCGCACGATTCGACGTAGGCATCGGTCTTGCCGTATTTCAGCGAGTGTGCGCCCGTGGAGTTGTTGCCGATCGCACCCCCAAGGGTGCTCTTGTCGCCCCACGCCGGATCGGGCGCGAACTTCAGACCGTGGGAGACGAGCGCCGCGTCGATGTCGGCGAGATAGCTCCCTGGCTGGGCACGTGCGGTCCGCGCGTCGGGATCGACATCGACGCGCGAATCCATGTAACGGGTGAAATCGAGGACGACGGCCTCGTTGACCGCCTGTCCCGCGAGGCTGGTTCCGCCGCCGCGGGGGAGCACCGGAATCGACCGCTCGGCACAGTAGCCCATCACCGCGGCCACGTCGGCGGTCGAGTGGGGGAAGACGACGCCGATTGGCGTCACCTCGTAGGCGCTCGCGTCGGTGGCGTAGAGCTGTCTGGTGTAGGTATCGAAGCGTGCGTCGCCCTCGATCCGCGATCGGAGATCGTCGAGGAGCTCCGGCCGTGCCACCGTGGTGCTTCGGTGGTCGTAGCTCGCGTCGTGTGCTGGTCGGTCGGCCGTCGGCGACCGGTCGAACTCGCTGGTCATCGTCGAGCGACCTCCCGGCGTTCGATCCCGTCGAGAGAGACTGAATCACGGGGACGCCTCCCGAATTCTGGCTCGGTCGTCCGCGGTCGGGTCACTCGTTGCGTGGCCGTCGTGAACGAGTGGACTGGACGAATGCGTTGCATGTCTACAGCAAACGAGAGCGCAGAAATGATTCTTTGGTCGAGCAGCCGTGATGTCGGTCGGGAACGATGCTCGTCGTGTCGAAGGGAGTTTACGCCGGCTTCGCCGGGACCGCACTCATCGCCGAGCTGTTGGAGGCGTTGCCGCCTGCCGAAGCGTTGCCGCCCGACGAGGCGTTACCGCCGGACGCCTCCTGCTGATCGAGCCACTGTTGGTAGTCGTCCTGGGGCATCACGGTCATGTTCGCGAGCATCCCGGAGTGACCCGAGCCACAGAACTCGGCGCAGTAGAGCTGGTAGGAGCCGGGTTCGGTGGGTTTGGTCTTGATGGTGTTGTACTCGCCGGGGACCGCGTCCTGTTTCAGCCCGAGTTCGGGGACGTGGACCGCGTGGATCACGTCGGTCGAGGTGATGTGGAAGTAGGTGTCGGTCCCGTTCGGAACGGCGAGTGTGGAGGCGTTGACGCCTGCCTCGGGGTAGTGGAAGGTCCAGCCCCACTGGTAGGAGATGATCTCGACTTCGACCGCGTCACTGTCCGGTGGGGGTGCGGTCGCGCCCGACTGGTTGATCAACACGTCCGCCCCGACCTGCTGTTGGGCCTGGGCCTGGCCGCCGCTCGCGTCGGGCACCAGCGAGACGTAGGGGTTCGCGAGGACGGCGAACGATGCGAGTCCGACGAACAGCAGGATGATCGCGGTCGTGATCGTCCACGTGATCTCGAGACGACGGTTCTCCCTGGTGGGCTGGGGATCGTCGTTGTTCCGGAATCGGATGACCGTGTAGATCAGGATGACCTCGACGAGGATCGTGATCGGGATCGCCACGTACAGCAGCGAGGTGTTCAGGTTCGAGATCATCCGCTCGGTGACCGACTGCGCCATCGCCGGCTCGACAGCGGCGAGAAGTAGCGCGACGACGAGCGGTGCGAAGAGGCCGATACGCGTTCGCTTCATTTGGTCTGGAGTTTGCCGGTAGCGCATAAATACCTGCTGACTTTCCCGCTCGGTGGCCGAAAACGCGGGGCCTAAGTGCGGTCGCGACGAAGCAATGAGTCGAGTTACACTAGCCGTGGCCACCGATACAGACTCCGTCCCGACGCGGGTGACGACGCTGCTCGCCGCCGCCGCCGTCGGCGTCTACCTCCTGATCGTGATCGGGGCGACCACGACGCTCTCGCACGCCGCCGCCGCGTGTACGACGTGGCCAGCCTGCGGCGTCGACCTCTCGAACCCGCGCCTCGCCATCGCGTGGGGCCATCGCATCGCCGCGGCCCTCGTTGGCCTGCTCGTCCTCGGTGCGATCGTCGCCGCCTGGCGCGCGCCGACCCCGCGACGCGCGAAGACCGTTCTCGCCGTGCCGTTCGTGCTCTACCCGGTCCAGATCGGGATCGGTGCGCTCGCCGCGACCACCAGCGCGGAGTGGATTTCGACCGCCCACCTGCTCTGTGGCGTCGGGATCTTCACCGGCCTCGTCGTCGCGCTCGCGTGGACGCTCGAAATCGATGCTCCCGGCACCGACACACCGGCCGCAGCAGCCGATACCGACGCACGAGCCGCGGACGCCGCTCCGTCGGCCGCGACAGCCACCGACCAGGTGACAGCCGGAACGGTCTCCGCTGACGACTCGGACGAGCCAGCGGTCGTCGAGAACGGCGTCGAACCACTGTCGAACCGATCGCCGTCGCCGGCTGACGAGGGGCTGATCGAACGCGCACGGACCGTCGGCACGGCGTACTTCCGGCTGATGAAACCCCGACTGATGTGGTTGCTGTGTCTCGTCGCGGCCGCCGGGATGGCGCTCGCGGCCGGACCAAACCTCGACGCCGGCACCGTCGTGCGGGTGCTCGGTGGTGGGGTGCTCGCGATCGGTGCGAGCGGCACGTTCAACCACGTCCTCGAACGCGACATCGACCGGCGGATGCAGCGGACCGCCGACCGGCCGCTCGCGACCGACGAAGTCGGTGTCCGCAACGCGATGATCTTCGGCTGCGTGCTCGCGGTCGCGTCGCTCGGTCTGTTCGCCACCGTGAACCTGCTCTCGGCGGCGCTCGGACTGTGTGCCATTCTGTTTTACAGCGTGATCTACACGCTCGTACTCAAACCCAACACTGTGCAGAACACGGTGCTCGGGGGTGCTGCGGGCGCGCTGCCGGCGATCATCGGCTGGGTCGGCGTCACGGGAAAGATCGGAATCCCGGGCCTCGCGCTCGCGGGCGTGATCTTCCTCTGGACGCCGGCGCATTTCTACAACCTCGCCCTGGCGTACAAGGACGACTACGAGCGCGGCGGGTTCCCGATGATGCCGCTTGTGCGTGGCGATCGGGTCACCCGCCGGCACATCCTGTGGTATCTCGGGGCCACCCTGCTCGGCGCGAGCGTGCTCGCTGCGGTCGCCGAACTCGGGTGGCTCTACGGCGCGGCCACGGTCGCCTTCGGCGGCCTCTTCCTCTGGGCGGTGGTCCGGCTCCACCGCGAGCGGACCGAGGACGCCGCGTTCCGGGCGTTCCACGCGTCGAACGCCTACCTCGGTGCGGTGCTCGTCGCGGTCGTGATCGACGCTGTCGTGCTGTGACCTCGTACTTTCCAGACCACTCATGAGCTACGACCGCATCGCCGTCCGCGATCGCCTCGCTCGCGTCAGTCCGACGCCCGAAGCCCTGCTGTGGGGCGCGATTCTCGTCACCGCCGAACTCCTGGCGCTGTTGCTCTACCTCGTCCAGCCGAACGTCACACCGACCGCGATCCGGTACTACGTCTACCCGTTCATCTGGATCAACGTCGGTCTCTGGGCGCTCGTTCGGACCGACGCGCCGGCAGCGAGTCGGCGGCGACGCTACGCCGCGGGCGCGCTCGCAGTGGGCTATTTCGCGGTGCTCGCGTACGCCGGCGGGCTCGTGGGCTCCGGTCTCGGCGAGATGGCGACCGGGCTTCGGATCGCCCCCCTGCCACCGGGACAGGGGCCCGCGCTGATCTACGGTGGTGAGGCGATCCGGCTGGTGCTCTTCCCCTACAGGATCGTCGGCTACGTCGCGCTCGCCGTCCTCGTCTACGCTACCGTACTCGACGTGGCGGGCTCGGCGATCGGGGGC
Organism: Halococcus sp. PRR34; assembly: GCF_028617175.1. Lineage (NCBI taxonomy): Archaea > Methanobacteriati > Methanobacteriota > Halobacteria > Halobacteriales > Halococcaceae > Halococcus > Halococcus sp. PRR34. The sequence continues at coordinate 502,092 of NZ_JAQJDA010000001.1, forward strand.
GTTCTCGGGCTGTTCTCGTGTGTGAGCTGTACGTGGCCCGTGATCGCCTCGTTCGTCGGCGGCGTCGCCGGGAGCTCCTCGGCGGCCGCGAACGCTGCGCTCTCCGGATCGTACGGACTCTCGACCGTGATCTTCGTCGTGACGGTCGGACTGCTGTACTGGCGGCCGTTGGGCGATGAGTAGCGCCGTGACGACCGGCAGGCGGACGCGGACGGACCAGAGGGGCAAAAGCGTAAATCGCCCGCGACCGTCGTGATCTGCATGGCAACCGTCGAGATCGAATACTGCGTCCCGTGTGGTTTCCTCGAACGAGCCGAAGCAATCCAGCACGCGCTGCTCGCCGGTCTCGGCGAGGAACTCGACCGGGTAGCGCTCGTGACTGGCGATCACGGCGTACTCACGGTCGCGGTCGACGACGAGACCGTTTTCGACAAAGAGGAGGACGAGTACGACGTCGACGGGATCGTGCGGGAAGTCCGCAGTCGGCTGTGAGCACCAGTCAGCGGTGCGACCGATCGTCGGCGAATCGATCCCCTTAGAACGGCTGCGGCACTCGGTTTCGGTATGGAACGGGCACTCGTCGCCGAGGACATCCATCGAAAATACGGCGATCGGGTCGCGCTCGATGGGGTCTCGCTGTCGGTCGACGCCGGCGAGGTGTTCGCGCTCGTCGGGCCGAACGGCGCGGGCAAGACCACGCTGGTCCGCGCGCTGACCGGCACGACCGCTGTCGACGGCGAGGTATCGGTGTTCGGCGAGTCGCCCGCGACCGTCGCGAAGTCGCGACTCGGCGTCCTGCCTCAGGAGTTCACCCCGCCGGAGCGCCTGAGTGCGCGCGAGCTGATCGCCTACTACGCCGGGCTCTACGACGACCCTCGCGACGTCGAGAGCGTGCTCGCGGACGTCGGACTCGCCGACACCGCCGACACCCACTACGAGAACCTCTCGGGCGGCCAGCGCCGGCGGACCTGCGTCGGCGCGACGCTCGTGAACGATCCCGACCTCCTCGTGCTCGACGAGCCCACGACGGGGATCGATCCCGCCGGCCGCCGTGATCTCCGGCGACTCCTCGCCGATCTCGCCGACGGCGGCACCACCGTGCTTCTCACCACCCACGACATGACCGAGGCCGAGCGCCTCGCCGATCGGGTGGGGCTGCTCGCCGACGGCCGCCTCGCCGCGGTGGACTCGCCCGCAGCCCTCGTCGCCGAACACGGTGGCGAGAACCGGATCGTGGTCGATCTCGTCGCCGACCCGATCGAGGACGGAACAACGACCGACGACAGTGATGGTACGGCCCCGTCGCCAGCGACTGCGGCGGACGCGCTCGGCGAGACTGGCCACCGGGTCGAACTGCGCGACACCGAACTCGTTGTTCACGGGGTTGACGCGGCGGACATCGGCAGAGTGGTCGACGATCTCGAACGCACCGGGATCGTCTACGACGGTCTCGAATGGCGACAGCCCGATCTCGAAGACGTCTATCTCGCGGTGACCGGACAGGCGCTCGTCAGCGGCGAGGAGCCGGTCGCAGAGCCGACGGACGACGACGGCAACGACAGCGACGACACCGCAGCGGAGACGCCAGCGAAGCCGAACGCGAGCGATGGCGAAACGGGGGTTGCACAGTGACCGCCACCGGCCGGGTCGGCGCAGAGTTCATGGCGGCGTGGCGATCGTTCCTCCGGCGACGGACCGCGGTCTTTTTCACGTTCTTCTTCCCCGTCCTCCTGATCCTGATCTTCGGCGTGCTCGTCCAGACCCAGCCCACGGGCGGCGGACTGTTCACCGAGCCAGCGGGCTACTACGTGCCTGGCTACCTCGCGGTCGTGGTGCTGTTCACGCCACTCTCGCGGATCGGCAGCACGGTCGCGCGCCACCGCGACGGCAACCGCTTCGAGAAGCTCGCGACCACGCCGCTTTCGCGTACGGAGTGGCTGCTCGCCCGAACGCTCGTCAACGTCGTCATCATCGGGATCGCGAGCCTGCTCATCCTCGGGCTCGTGGTGCTCGTTACCGGAGCCGAGGTGGCGCTCTCCGTAGTCTTAGTCCCGTTCGTCGGGGTTGCAGTCGCGCTGTTCTGTGGGGTTGGCGCGCTGCTCGGCAGCCTCGCCGATTCGACCGATGGAACGATCGCCGCGAGCAACACGATCGCGCTCCCCCTTCTGTTCCTCTCGGAGACGTTCGTCCCGCCCGATCTGCTCCCAGCGTGGTTTCAGCCCATCGTGAATCTCTCGCCACTGACTTACTTCGCGCGCGGCGTGCGCGCGGTGACGAATGGAGCCGGCGCAGCGGCGTGGGGCGGTGACTTGATCGTGCTCTGCGTGCTTGCGGCCGGCTTCGTCGCGCTCGGTGCGTATGTGCTCCCGCGAACGGACTGACTTGTCCGGTGAGGCCGAGGCTACTTCCTCCAAAAGACGCGCTCGAAACAGGCATGATCCGTGTGTACAGTAGTTTGATATGGAATCGCGGACACCAGCAGGGTAGTGAGACTGGAATGGGTGTAGTGGGTGAGCCGAATTCGTTGCTGTACATGCTCAGCTATTTTCTCCTGTTTCCTCCCATGATGATCGGAGGGCTGTTGATTCCTATCGGACTGCTACGCCTGACAGGATGGATGACGACCGGCAACAGTGTCGAGAACGCCATCGGTGAGCGACCCGAGTACAAATCACGGCTCCACCGCTTCGCCACGTTTGCGACCGGATTCGTCTGCATGCTCGCTTCCGGTGTCGTGTTTCTGGTGGTAGTGGAGGGAGTCCTGTTCGGCCCCCTCGGTTGAACGCGCTTTCCTGGAAAGAGGTGCGGCGGCCGGGGCTACCTGGGAACCCACGAGTAGACGTGATTCAGGAGGAAGTAGGTCACGACGCCCAAAAAGAGGCTCAGCGACCACGACGCGACCGCGATCCGGCCGACCCGCGCGTGGGCGGTCTCGGCGAGTTCGGCGGGCGTGTGGGTCAGTCCGAGCACGACGGGATAGATCACGACCGGCACCGCGATCGCCGACAGCAGGATGTGGATCGCGAGCATAGCGAGGTAGATCGGCTCGATGATGCCGGCGTAGGCACCCAAGAACTGCCCTTCACGGATCACGATCGATTTCTCGAACCCTCCGCCGATCTTCCAGAGGTAGAGCACGAGGAAGGCGAGGATCAGCCCGAATGCGGTGAGCATCGCCGCGCGGTGTCGCCACACGTCGTCGCGGCGGATGAGGACGTAGCCGACGAGCAGCGCGGTCAGCGCGAGGCTGTTGATGACCGCGATCGCATCCGAGAACAACAGTACAGTTTCCTCCCCGATCGGCGGGAAGACGTCGACGATGCCGGCGAAACTCCCGAGAACGAGCACGTAGCCGATGACCGAGAGGACGGCGGTGACGGCGAGCGGATGTCGCTTCACCGGCCCCTCGGCGCTCGCAGTGGCCATGCGTCGAAGTCGGGCCGCGGGTGGTATCCGTCTTCGGATTTCTGGCGACCGGGCAAGAGATAGAATCGACCCACATCGTCGTTACCGATAGACCCAAACCGCGGGCGGGCAAACGTTGCCGCATGAGTGCGGGGCAGACACAGCAACCGATCCGATGTCTCGTCGCCAAGGTGGGCCTCGACGGCCACGACCGCGGCGCACACGTCATCGCGCGGGCGTTCCGCGACGCGGGCTTCGAGGTGGTGTACTCGGGGCTGCATCGCTCGCCCGACGAGGTCGTCCAGGCCGCAGTCCAAGAGGACGTCGACGTGCTCGGTATCTCGATCCTCTCGGGCGCGCACAACACGCTCGTCCCCAAAATCTTGGACGGTCTCGACGAGTACGACGCTCTCGACGATACCTTGGTACTACTTGGCGGAATCGTCCCCGACAAGGACCAAGACGAACTCGAAGAACAGGGCGTCTCGGCGATCTTCGGTCCCGGCGCGTCGATGGAGGACACCATCGAGTTCGTCCGCGAGAACGCTCCCGAGCGATGAGCGACCTGCTCGAACGGCTGCTCGACGGCGACCACCGCGCGCTGGCGCGTACGATCACCAACATCGAGAACCGCGCGCCCGGCTACCGTGACCTCGTCTCTGGCCTGTACGAGCACGCCGGCACCGCCGAGGTGATCGGCATTACTGGCAGTCCCGGCGCGGGGAAGTCCACATTAGTGGATAAGATGGCCGAGACGTACCGCGACCGTGGCGAGACCGTGGGCGTGATCGCCATCGACCCCTCCTCGCCGTTCACCGGCGGCGCAGTGCTCGGCGATCGGATTCGAATGGCCTCGAACGTCGGCGACATGGACGTGTTCTTCCGGTCGATGAGCGCGCGCGGCAGCCTCGGCGGAGTCTCGATCGCGACCGCGGATGCGGTGAAGGCGCTCGACGCGTTCGGCAAGGACCGGATCATCGTCGAAACCGTGGGGGCTGGCCAGAACGAGATCGACATCGTGAAAACCGCCGACACGGTCGCGGTGTTGGTCCAGCCCGGCAGCGGCGACGACGTCCAGATGCTCAAGGCTGGGATTCTGGAGATCGCGGACGTGTTCGTGGTGAACAAGGCCGATCTCGATGGCGCGGACAGAACAGTCCAGGAGCTCCGCGAGATGCTCGACCTGCGCGGGAACGCCGGCTCGGGCAGGAACGACCAGCACACGGGTCACGGCCACCACGCCGAAGCGACAGCAGTCGAAAGCGACGCTGCTGCGGCCGACGCCGACGGTGACGGACGCGCCGGAGCGGCCGATGGAGCCGCGCTCAAGCAGGCCGAGGCCGAACCAGGTGACGACGGCGGATCGGACGCGGTGTGGACACCGCCGATCGTCGAGGCGGTCGCCACCCACGGCGAGGGCGTCGACGCGTTCCTCGACGCGATCGACGATCACCACGCCCACCTCGATTCGACCGGCGAAGCGAGGGCGAAGGCCCGCGAGCGCTACGCCGAGGAGATTCGGACCCTCCTGCGCGAGGACACCGCCGCCCTGATCGCCGAGGAGATCGACGCTCGCGGCGGAATCGACGACCTCGTGGATGGCGTCGTCGCCGGCGAAACCGATCCGTACGGGATCGCCGACGACGTCCTCGATCCCGTCGCGACGTGTCTCCGCGAGCGCCGCGAGGACGGATGACGGAGAAAGCGACCCCGGGAGGTGGGGGATCGGCGTGAGCCGGAACGACGCAGTCGCCGATCGGTTCGAGGAGTTCGCCGCCCGGCTCGAAGCCACCGGCGTCGAGTACAAACCCCAGTCCTACCGCCGGGCGGCCGAGAACGTCCGTGCGCACCCCGAATCTGTCGAATCGCTGGTCGCCGGCGACGGGGAGGGCGTCGAGGCGATCGAAGGGGTCGGCGAGGCGCTCGCCGCGAAGATCGTCGAGTACGTCGAAACGGGTGAAATCGAGGAGCTGGAGGAGCTCCGGGCGGAGCTGCCCGTCGACATGGCCGCGCTCACGAGCGTCGAGGGCGTGGGGCCGAAGACGGTGGGGACGCTGTACGACGAGCTCGGTGTCGAGGATCTCGACGACCTCGAAACCGCCGCTCGCGAGGAGAAGATCCGTGAGATCTCCGGGTTCGGCGCGACCTCGGAAGAGAACATTCTCGCAGGGATCGAGTTCGCGCGGCAAGCGAACGAACGCTCGCTGCTCGGCGATGCGCGCCCGCTGGGCGAGGAGCTTGAGGAGTACGTCGCTGGTGGAGTGGACGAGGCGAACGAAGCGGTCGAGCGGTGCGAGCTCGCGGGCTCGCTCCGACGATGGCGCGAGACAATCGGCGACGTGGATCTCCTCGTCGCGAGCGACGATCCGGAGGCCGTGGTCGAGCGCTTCACCGACTGGGGGCGCGCAGACACCGTGATCGAGGCGGGCACAAGCAAGGCGAGCCTCCGCGCGAACGGCGTCCGGATGGATCTCCGGGTAGTGGTGCCCGAGGAGTTCGGGAGTGCGCTCCAGTATTTCACCGGGAGTCGCGACCACAACATCGGGGTCCGAAACCGGGCGATCGAGCGGGATCTGAAGGTCAACGAGTATGGCGTGTTCGATATCTCGGGTGTGGACGACCCGGACGCCGGCCAGCGAGTCGGCGAGCGGGTTGCGGGCGAGACCGAGGCCGGAATGTACGAGGCGGTTGGTCTGCCGCACATCCCGCCCGAACTCCGAGAGGACAGCGGCGAGATCGACGCGGCCGTTGCGGGCGAGCTGCCCGATTTGGTCGATGCCGACGCCGTTCGTGGCGATCTTCACGTTCACACCGACTGGTCCGACGGCAAGGACGGGATCGAGGAGATGATCGCGGGTGCGGCCGCGTTCGGCCACGAATACCTCGCGATCACCGATCACGCGGCGGGGTCAGGAATCGTCGCCGACACCGGGCTCTCGGACGACGATCTCCGCGAGCAGCGCGACGCGATCGAGGACGCGGCCGCCGCCGTCGACGCCGAGATCGATGTTCTCTGTGGGGTCGAGGCCAACATCGACGCCGATGGCGCGGTGTCGGTCGGTGATGGAGTGCTTGACAAACTCGATCTCGTGGTGGCCTCGCCGCACAGCGGACTCGATGGCGACGGCACAGATCGGATCGTCGCGGCGATCGAACATCCCTCCGTCGACGTGATCGGTCACCCGACCGGACGCTACCTCAACCGGCGGCCGGGCCTCGAACTCGACTTCGAGCGGGTCGCTCGCGCGGCCGCCGAACACGGCGTCGCGCTCGAAGTCAACGCGAATCCCTCTCGGCTCGATCTGTCGGGTGGTGCGGTCCGGACTGCGATCGAGGCCGGGGCGACGATCGCCGTCGACACCGACGCCCACCGGCCGGCGAGCTACGAGCTGCTTCGCTACGGCGTCCACACCGCCCGCCGGGGCTGGGCCGAGGCCGGTGACGTGCTCAACGCCCGTGATTTCGATGGACTGCGCGCGTTTCTCGACAACGAAGCCTGAGATCGTCGCTCGACACGGATCGAACCAACTGGCGGCGGTTGCGGTAGCGATGGAGCGGTGCGGTTGCGGTTAGCGGTTCCTGGTGGATGAAGGGCAAGACCACGAACGGAGTGAGTGGTCGAGGGCTTCGGCGGTTGCGGAGAGCGTTAGTGATCTCACCGCGAGCGAACGAAGTGAGCGAGCGGGGGTTTTTGATGCACCGGAAGACGCGAAGCGTCTTCCGAGCCTTCGTTCGCTCCGCTCACGAAGACACATTTTTGCGAGGAGTGGTGTGCGAGCGAGTGAAACGAGCGAGCACACCCGACGTGGTTCGAAAGGCGCTTTGCGCCTTTCGTCATGCCGAGACGGCGAAGCCGTCTCGTAGCAAAGTAAAAAGGTGCGTGCAATGAAAAAGGACTTACCGGGCCGCCGAGTGTGAAAGCGCATGCAGGCTATCGTGCTCGCTGGCGGCTATGCGACGCGGCTCTGGCCGATCACGAAACATCGGCCGAAGATGTTTCTCCCGGTCGGCGATACGGTGATCATCGACCGGATCTTCGAGGAGTTGGAAAGCGACGAGCGCATCGACGAGGTGTACGTCAGCACGAACGAACGCTTCGCGGGGGCGTTCGAGGAACACCTCGCCGAAAGCGACTTCACGAAACCACAGCTCAGCGTCGAGGACACGTCGGGCGAGTCGGAGAAGTTCGGGGTCATCGGCGCGCTCGCCCAGCTCGTTGAGCGTGAGGGGATCGACGACGATCTCCTCGTGATCGCGGGTGACAACCTCATCAGCTTCTCGATCAGCGACTTCGTGAACGAGTTCGAGGCGCGCGAGGCCCCGACGATCGCGGCCTACGACATCGGCTCCCGCGAACGCGCCACGTCGTTCGGCATTCTCGAACTCGACGGCGATCGAGTGGTCGACTTTGAAGAGAAGCCCGACGATCCGCCGAGCACGCTCGCCTCGATCGCGTGTTATGCCTTCCCGGCGGACGCGATCGCCTTCGAGGAGTATCTCGCGGGCGACAACAACCCCGACGAGCCCGGCTGGTTCGTCCAGTGGCTCCAGGCGAAGCGGCCGGTCTACGCCTACACCTTCGACGGCGCGTGGTTCGACATCGGCACCGCCGAGGGCTACCTCGAAACCGTCGCGTGGGCGCTGAACGGCGACACCGCGATCGAGCCCGACGCGACCGTCGAGAACAGCGAGATCGGCGACGACGTCCACGTGATGGGTGGTGCGACGATCAGGAACGCTACCGTCGACCGATCGGTGATCTTCCCCGACGCCACCATCGAGAACGCGACGGTCACGGACTCGATCGTGGACGAGGACGCCCACATCGCTGGCACCGACCTCGCCGGCGCGCTCGTCGGTGCACACACGAAACTCCCGGACGACGCGGACTGATCGATCGGTTCCAGTGATCGATCGGTTCCAGTGATCGGTCGAACGGCTGAAACGACGTCTCGGTCCAGAACATTCTTGACTGCCGTCGCCTAACCGATAGCCATGTCATCACGAACGAAGCAGGCCATCGCGGTGCTGTTCGGCGTCGTGCTCGTCGCGTTCGGGGTTCACTACGCGTTGTTCGGCTCGCTCCCCCTCGGCAAGCCGGCGCTGCTCGACACCGAATCAGAGTAGTTTCCTCCGGCCAGCGGTTATCCTTCTTCGAGCCACGCGTCGGTGATTCGAAGCGTCCCACGAACGCCGTCCCACTCCGTCTCGTAATCGAGTTCGAGTCGTCGGTCCATATGTGGACCAGCAGTGACGAGCGTCTCGAACTCGCCACCCTCGCCGAGAACGTGGACGCCGTACTCGTCGTGGAGGGCTTCGAGCTCGTCGAACGCAGCGGCGTCGAGCGTGCGTCCCAGCCACGACTCGTCGAGGCCGCGGGCGGCGACCGCGAGCACCCGGATCTCGAACCCTGCGTCCAGTATCTCGTCGGCGAGCGTGCGCGGATCGCGCTGCCAGAGCGGGGCGAACAGGTCGACACCGAGCCGGTCGCAGAGCGCCTCGATCCGGCTCGTCTGGAACTCGCTTTCGACCGCGCCCGCGATCACGCCCGCGAGACCGCCGTCGATCTCGTGATCGAGGTCGCGCAGCGCGCGTTCGAGCGGCTCGATCTCGGCGTCGCCACGCGCGCCCGAATCGGTCTGGTCGGCTCCCGCCGCGTCGAGATCGACCTCGACGAGATCGATCTCGATGGTCTCGGCGGCGAGGCTGGCGAGATCGGTCGCGGGGACGTGGTACATGTACGACTCCGTCTCGGCGTGAACAGTGAGAAGGCGGGCGACCGGGAGGCCGCGGCAGAGCGCACGGTACAGCGCCCACGAAGAGTCCTTCCCGCCGGAAAACAGGCTCACCCACCCGCCGTCGTCGGTCATACACTCCCCTACCGCAGCCGTCGGGAAACCCACTGTGATCGAGCGGGGTTCGCTGGCCGCATATCGATGACGGCCTGCGTGATGCAGTCCGATCGAGACCCGAAAACTAACGACCCCACACCAGCAACGGAGGACGATGGGTCGACAGCGTTCGGAAAAACGGACGTGGCTCGCGGTTGCACTGGCGCTGCTGTACCCCGGAGCCGGGCATCTCTATCTCCGCAAGGGGCTCCGGGCGCTGCTGTGGTTCGGGCTGGTGTTCGCGACCACCGCACTCTCGGTGCCGACCTCGGCCATCCCGGAATCGGGCGAGATCTCGGTCGAGGCGATCCTGGCGGCCAGTCGGGCGCTGCCGACGGCGGCCAGCGTCGCCATCCTCGTTCTGTCCGTTCTCAGCACGATCGACGCTTACCGGCTCGCACGCCGGCGCAACCGTCGCGCTGCGGCGGCTGTGACGCCCGAGGAAGACGATACGAGCGAACGCCAGTGTCCACACTGTGGCCGCGAGGCCGACAGCGAGTTCGACTTCTGTCAATGGTGTGGCGAGCCGCTCGACGCGGACGGGTCGTAGACGATACCGACCGTCGGACGCGGGATAGAAACGCGTGGAGCGCGTCGGATCGGTATGGGATACGCCTGTCCGGTCTGCGAGACGCCACAGGCCGACGCGCGCCACCTCGCCAACCATCTCGCGTTCACCGCGATGCTCGGCGACGAGGACCACGAGGCGTGGCTCGACGACCACGCCCCCGGGTGGGCCGACGCCGGCGAAAACGACCTCGCCGACCGCGTGGTCGAACACGCCGAATCGGCCGAATACCCGCAGGTGTTCGAGGACACGACCGGCCACGACCACCGTGACCACGGCAGCGACGACCCCCGCCCGGGCGAACTCTTCGAGGAGGATCGTCACGAGCGGGAACCGTCACAAACCAGGGGACCAGGTGCACGTGGCGGGAAGGATCTCGACCCCGAAACCGCCACAGCCGTCGAGAAGGCACGTGAGATGACGCGACAGGCGAACGAATCGGACGACGTTTCTGACGCGGTCGACACAACCGACGATCGCGACGTGGCCGACGACACAGCGGACGCGAGCGGAGACGAAAACGGGTAACTGTTCGCCGGTCGAACCGCCGCCATGCACACCGAGGGGCGGTTTGCGCCGGAAACGGCCACGGAAGCGAGAGAGCGGTTCGACGCGCTCGGGCCGACCGCTCAAACGGTGGTCCGGGAGGTGGCGACCGCGATGGAGTTCCCAAAGGACGAATACGACGAGCGGGTGACGGGCGAGGTGGTAGAGCGCGCGCGGAACGCGCTGTTCGCCACGTCGCTCGAAGTCCACGTCGGCTCGCGCGAGGAGTTCGATGCGTGGCGAGAGGACCATCCCGACTACGAGGCGACGGTCGCCGGCAACGAGAACGTCGACCGCGTGGCGTGGCACGCCGCCCCGTTCGCCGACCGCGCCGTGGCCGCAATGTTCGCCGACGAGGAACGCGCAGCGATCGAAACCCTCCGTAGACAGGCGTTCGGGCGGCTCTACCGTGATGAACTCTGAAGCACCAGGACGGAAACCGCCAGGTTCCGGGTGCGGTCGGCGCGCGGGAGCGCACGAAGTGCGCGACTCGCGCGCGAGGTCTGCACGAGCGGAGCGAGTGCAGGCTCGTCAGAGCGGAGCTCTGACGGTGGATGAGCGAACGAGCGAAACGAGTGAACGAATCGTTTGGGGAGGGTGTGGCCTGCGGTTCTCGTTTGCGACGTGATTCGCCTGGAGGAGTCAGTAATCATCACCGAGTACGACGAGTATACCGTTCAGACCCGTCCGTTCGAGAGTATACGGTCCGATTCGACACTCGCGCTGACCGGGAACGTCATCGTTTAGCGCCCCCCGAACGCAGGGTGGGCCATGAGCGAGCGCGCGGAGCACGATTGGCCGGTCGTCGAGTCCGTCGTAGAGTACGAAACCGGTTGGTACACCGGCGGGTACGATCTGGTCGAACAGCCCGACGGCAGTACGAAAAAATACTACTGGGCCGAACTCCCGCCGGCAGTGGTCGTGGTCGCACTCGCCGACGACGAGATCGTTTTCGTCGACCAGTACCGCCCCGCGATCGGCGAGCAGTGCCTCGAACTCCCTGCCGGAATCGTCGAGGACGGCGAATCCGCGAGCACGGCCGCCGCACGCGAACTCCGAGAGGAGACCGGGTTCGATCCTGCCGGCGTCTCGATCCTGGAGGAGTTCTGGGTCGCGACGGGCGTGCTCCGCCACCGCCGGGCGATCGCGTTCGCCGAGGGACTGACGCCCACCGAGCGCGACCTCGACGACAACGAGTTCCTCACTGTCACGTCGATCCCGGTCGACGAGGCGCTCGCGGTCGCGCGTGCGGAGCCAGCGAACGACGCCACGATCGAGGGGCTCCTGCTCGCCCGCGAGGACGGGCTGTTGTGACGACCGAGCCGTGGGAGCGATCCGACCCTGACTGGCCGGTCCACGAGGCCGTCGTCGCGTGGGAAACACCGTTTTTCGAGGCGGGCTACGATGTCGTCGAGCGACCCGACGGTCAGCAGGCGAATTACTACTGGCTGAACCCCTCGGACGCTGCGATCGTCCTCGCCGTCACGGACGACAATGAACTCGTTCTCGTCGAGCAGTACCGTCCGCGCCTCCGAACGCACACGATCGGACTCCCAGCAGGCGGGATCGAAGACGGCGAAGAGCCGGCCGCGGCCGCACGCCGCGAACTCCGCGAGGAGACGGGCTATCGTGTCGGTGAAGTCTCGCACGTCGAGTCGTACGTCCCCTCCGGATGGACCCGCTACGTTCGCCACGTGTTTCTGGCCACGGGCCTCGAACCGGGGACGCCGGAACCCGACGATGGCGAGGTCATCGAGACCACGACCGCCCCGGTCGATGAGGTCCTCGACGTCATTCGTTCACGCGATGCCGTCAACGGACTCGCGCTCACGCCGCTTCTGCTCGCCCGCGAGGACGGGCTGCTCTAAGTCGACACGTCGAACCGATCTACCGGAGTCGCTGGGTGTTTAGGGCTCGCTGACCAATCACATGTATCGATGGATGAAGAAATCGCGCCCGACGAACTCGCCGGGCTTCTCGACGCCGACGAGTCGGTCGCAGTCGTCGACATCCGGACGGCGGCAGCGTTTTCACACGGTCATATCCCCGGCAGCGAAAACGTCCCCTTCGAGGAACTCCCGCAGCGAGTCGAGGAGTTCGGCGACGCCGACCGCATCGTGACGGTCTGCCCGCACGGCAAGGCGAGCCTCAAGGCCGCGTGGCTCTTCCAGTCCGCCGAAAGCACCGACGACGCCGCGATACAGAGCCTCGCTGGCGGCCTCGACGCATGGGACGGCGATCTCGAAGCGGCCGTCGACGATGGGACGGCAGCCAACGGCGCGCCGACTGCCGACGAAACGGCCACCGACGCCCCGTTTTAGTGGCAGTTGCCGATCTCACTCGTCGGAGCCTGGTAGCGGTCGAAGCACGCCGTACCAGAGCCGGTAGACAACTGCCCCAACGTTTCCCCCGAACAAGAAGCTGAGACGGCCACCCTCCGACAGGGAGAACAGCTTCGACATGAGTGTGGACTGAACACCCGAGAAAAGCGTCCGACGCCAGCGACTCGTTCGGATGGCTCCGAAGTCGTGATCGTAGGCCCAGTAGTACGCAGCCTGGTATCCCACCCCTGCAAGGAACCATTGGGGAACCAACGAGAGCGACTCGTCGTCGCCGGCAGCACGACGCCATCGGATGAATCGATATATGATCGGGAGGAGGAGTACGTTACTGAGGAAGGAGAGACGAGCCTTCGTTCGACGACTGAACATATCCTTCGTTCCGTTTCCGTGAACATAACTGTTCGGCTACACCCCACCGCCGCTGTCGTCACTCCGAAACGACAGTTGGTTGACGGTGGCGGTGCGGGCCTGGCGGATGAAGGGCGAGCGAACGGAGTGAGCGAGGGCTTCGGCGGCGCTGTGTTGTTGGAGAAAAGGCTAGTAGGTCTACCGCGAGCGCCCGTCAGGGCGCTCGCGGGTGTTTTTGGTCCAGATTTTTACGAGGGGTTGAGCGCCCGAAGGGCGCGAACTCGTTCGAGACGGCGAAGCCGTCTCGTGATGTCATCAGAACGCGAAGCGTTCTGATTGCAAGCAAGAAATCGAAGATTTCTTGCACTGACGAAAATCGCGTAGCGATTTTCGAACCACCCCGAAGTAAAAAGGTGGGTTCTAGGCGACGTTGTAACCCTTGTCGCGGAGGAAGTCCTCGACACGGCCGGTGTGGTTGCCTTGGAGTTCGATCGCGTCGTCCTCGATCGTGCCTCCGCAGGCGAACTTCGATTTGAGGTCCGAGGACAGACTGCTCATGTCCACGTCACGCGGATCGAACCCTTCGATGATCGTTACTTCCTTTCCGTAGCGGCGCTCGTCGATGCGGATCGTGATCTGCTGGGATTCTCTGGCCACGTCTTCGCAGACGCAGAGCTCCTCCGGCAGCCCGCACGTCGAGCAGACTTCCGACATTACACCGGTAACTACGGTGTCACCATATTAAATACTGTCGGGACCGCTCGCCGGCTGGCGCGGCCGTGAGCGGTTACGATCGCCGGAACCGACCCAGAACGGGTGTGCGCTCCCCGACGAGAGCACGGACCAGCTCGGCCGCCTCGTCGGCCTCGGCCTGGGTCGCCGAGCCGGCGTACCGGGCGTGCTCGAACAGCTCCCCGACGCGCGCTGCGCGGTCGTCCGCCCCCACGGCGGCGAGATACTCGCGTGGCGTCTCACCCGAACGCCGCGTCCGGTAGCGCTGTCCGAGCAGGTATTCGAGGCGTTCGAACGCGGCCTCGACCTCGGCGGTGGGCGAATCGTCGGGCAGGTAGCGCAGCCAGAGTTCGCGATAGGTCCGCTCGGCGGCGTCACTTCGACGGACGCCCGCGGCAAGTCCCGCGAGTGCGACCAGCCCGAACGCCCACTGTTCGCGCGTCGGCGAGGGGAGACTCGGTCCCGAGCCCGACGCGTTGGTGGGCGTGCCGTTCGCCGCCGAAGCGCCGCTTTGGGCCACCGGCGGCGGAGTTATCGTTCCGTTCACGGCAGCGGCCCCGTCCTCGGCGACGCCCTGTAGGCCTCGTTGTCCGTCAGCGGCGTCGGCAGCCTCGGAGTCGTTCTCTCCACCGATCGGCGTCGCGGTCGGCGTCGGAGTCCACTCGCCGTCGGCCGAGCCGCTGGTGTCGACATCGGTGGTGTTGTTGGCGCGCGCGTCTTCGAGGGAGGTGTCCTCGGTTGCGGTCCGTGGGCCACCGGGCGTGGGATCGAATCGAACCCAGCCCACGTCGGGGAAGTAGACCTCGACCCACGCGTGACTGTCGTAGCCTCGGACGACCCACTCGTCCTCGGCGACACGCTGACCCTCGGTGTAGCCCGTTACGAACCGTGCCGGGATGTCCTGACTACGGAGCATTGTGACCATCGTGGTCGCGAAGTACACGCAGTATCCCCGCTCCATCTCGAAAAGGAACGCGTCGCCGATGTTGCCGTCGGGCCGGCTGACGTTGAGCGAGTAGCCCTTCGTCCGTTCGAGCCACCGCTCGACGGTCCGTGCGGTGTCGTAGGGGTTGTCGGCGTTCGCCGTGATCCGGTCGGTCCGGCGTTCGACCCGATCGGGCGTGCTCCCCGGGAGGTTGGTGTACCGTTCCAGCAGGTCTTCGGAGTAGTTCTGCCCCGCCGTGCGGAGTTCGTCGGGCGTCGTGGTCGGTTGCTGGCTCACGACGGAGTAGCTGTCACCCGATTCGAACGCGTTTCCGGGCTGGAGGCCGTCGAGGTTGGTCACACTTGCGTCGTCGGCCGAATCACCCGAGACCTGGGTCGGTTTCCACGCCGCTGGCATCACGCCGATCGAGGTTTCGGCCGTGAACGTCTGCTCTACCGTCGTGGTGTTGCCCGGTGGGCCAGCGATCGAGCCATCGTAGGGCCGGGTGTCGCCGGTCCGAACCCAGCTCCCGCCGGTGTAGCGGTCGTAGGCCGCCGCACGCCAGTAGCTCCCCTCGCTGCTCTCGACGGTGAACCGTACTTCGGGTGAGAGCGAGATCGATCCCTGGATCCCGACCTGATCGTCGGCTGCCAGCAGGCTCCCCTCGACGGTGCTCGCGCCACCACTACCGCCGCCCGAGGGCACTAGCGGGTCGGACGCGCCGCCGGGGACGATGCTCACGAGCGGCGCGAGCACGATCATCGCGGCGAGGACGATCACGAGCACCTCGACGTGGCCCGATCGACCCTCGTAGCGTTCGAGTTCGCCGAATCCCACGACGCCTGCCGCCCCCGCAACGCCAGCGAGCACCACGAGGACGCCTGCATCGCCGGTCAGCACGAAGAAACCGAGCGCCGCACCGCCGACGACCGCCGCGGCGACGTACCGCCGCCGGAGCGCGAAGTACCACGTCAGGAAGACCGGTGCGGGCGCGAACCCCGCAGCCCAGATCCCCGCCTCCGTGATCTGGAGGATCGAGAGTCCGGTCAGGAGCGCGAGCACGTCGGCGCGCACCGCGCCGAGCGACCGGAGCAGGAGTTCACCGTTCGGTACCGCGAGGACGTAGCTCCAGAGACCGACCGCGAACAGCGCCGCCGCGATCACGAGCGCCAGCACGGCCGGCAGGAAGCGCGCGAGCAGCGTCGCCGCGACGAACCCCGCGACCACGAACAGCACGAGTCGGTCGCTCCCGCCGGCCACGTCGGTCACGTGAAAACAGACGGTCAGAAACGAGGCGATGAGCAGCCCCGCCGCACCAAGCGCGAGTCCGCGCCGCGCGCCACCGGCAAACCACGACGATCGATCCGTCAGCGTGGATCGGGCAGTCGTGCTCACGATCGACGCCCCCCGTCGGCGGCCGCGGGCGTCGGCCGCCCGCCGGTCAGTCGGTCGAACGGCGTCTCGCGATCCGCGACGGTCACGTGGGTACCGCCCGCGTCAGCGAGTACGTGGATGTCGGCATCGTTCGCCTCGACCCGACCCGGTCCGGCACGGGCGAGCGTGCGCAACACCCGCTCGCGCTGTGGGTCGCCGCCCGCCTGCTCGATCCGGCCACCGGGGTACACCAGCTCGACCGCGAAGCCGGCGTCGAGGAGGTGGGTGACGATGCTGGCCGCCGCCGCCGCCATCGCGTCGTCGTAGCCGGCCACCGCCTCGGCGGCGACGGTGACCTCGCTCGCATCGGCCGCGCTGTCGAACTCCATCACCACGAGATCGTCGCGCTTCGCGCTCGACTTCCAGTGGACATCCCGAAGACTGTCGCCCGGGACGTACTCTCGGAGTTCGTCGAACGCCTCGCGGTCGTCGAACGGGTCGTGACCGCCGAACGCCTCATTCATGCCAGCGAGCCGGTAACACTCGGGGTAGACGAGCACCGGCGTCCGTCTGGCGTACGTGAACTCCCTCGTGAACAGCCCGAGAACGTCCGTCGCCGTGAGTGTGAGCGGTCCCAATCGGTGTTCGCCACGCTCCGCCAGTTCGATGTCGTATTCGAGGGTTGCCGGCAGGGCGCGCCTCGTGGGCGAGAAATCGGTCCCGAGATCGTCGTCGATCGTTTCGTCGATCCGTGCAGTCAGCGCGTCGTCGGCATCGATCTCGATCTCGATGGTTCGGGATTCGCCGGGAAACCCCGCCGTCGGCTGGTGTCGATCGATCGTCGGCCGGTCGGCAAGGCGGAGCTGGACCGCGCCGGCAGCGAGCGCGACCACTCCGGGGACCACGACCGCGTTGAGCGAGCGCGCGCCGAACGTCGCGGCGAGCCAGACCGCGAGCGCGCACACGCCAGCGAGCACGATCGCGCGGCGGGTCGGTCTCATTCGACTCGGACCGACGATAACGCCGCTCTGACTACGTCCGCACCGGTCCGATCGGTTCCCGACGCCGGTCGAATCCGATGCGCGAGCGTCACCGCGGCCTCATGCTGGATGTCGTCGGGGATCACGTACCCCCGACCGTCGAGCGCGGCCCGCGCCTGGGCCGCCCGCAGCAACGAAAGCGAACCCCGAGGACTGACGCCGAGTTCGGCTCGCTCGCGGGTGTGGTTGGCGAGCCGGGTGACGTACTGGCGGATCGGGGCCTCGACGGTGACTTCGCCGACCGTGGCGCGCGCACCGCGGAGCTGGTCGAGGCTGGCAACCGGTTCGAGGCGTTCGATCGGGTGGGTTCCCACAGTCCGATCGAGCATCGCCGACTCGGCATCGGGCTCGGGATACCCGAGTTCGAGGCGCTTCATGAACCGATCGACCTCGGCGACCGGGAGTTCGTAGGTGCGACCCCGTTCGATGGCGTTTTGCGTCGCGATCACAGTAAAGGGCTGGTCGAGAACGTGGGTGGTGCCATCGACGGTGACCTGGGTCTCCTCCATCGCTTCGAGGAGCGCGCTCTGGGTTTTCGGTGGCGCACGGTTGATCTCGTCGCCGAGCACGACGTTGGCGAAGATCGGGCCGGGCCGGAAGTCGAACTCCCTGGTCTTCTGGTTGAAGACGTTAGTGCCGGTGACGTCGGAGGGAAGCAAGTCGGGCGTGAACTGCACACGTGAAAAGGAACTCTCGAACGAACGTGCGATCGCGCGCGCGAGCATCGTCTTGCCGACGCCGGGGACGTCCTCCAGCAGGACGTGGCCGCGGCCGAGCATTGCGGTCACGATGTGCTCGATCGTGTCGTGGCTGCCGACGATCACCTGCTCGGTGTTCTGGATGACGGTTCGTGCGAGGTCGCCGACCTCGTCGATCGACAGTTGGCGTGGGGTTTCTGGACGGGTCGTCTCGACTCGGCCGGGCTCTGTGTCGGTGTTCGCATCCGTCATGGATTGTAGGCTGGCGTGGTCGGCGGGCCGACGACCGAAATCACCCGTCGACCCGTCCTCTCGGCTGGTTCTGGGGCCGAACGCTTGTAACCTTACTGTTCGCATGTGATAGTCACACACCCGCGACGACGGCAAATCCACTCGCGGTCGCCGAACATCGCGGGTTCGACCGACGAGAATTCCGACTCGCGTTCCGGCGGAGTCCGGAAAGCGGATATAGCAGGTTCGTCTACCCCACGTTCGATGGGGCTCTCCGACGAGGCGACGGCGCGTCTCGAAGACGTGGTCGCACTCCAGCCGACGAAGAACGCCGAGCTCGCCGAGCGGTGGGATATGGACGGCGGTAGCGAGGTCCACCAGTATCTCGAAAACGAGCTCGCCGATCACTACTACCGCGACGAGAACAGCCTGATCCGTGCGACCGCCGACGCCGCAGCGCTGGTCGGCGAAGAACCCGACGAGGACGGCCCGCGAACCGTTCGCGTTCCCGCTCTCCAACAGCGAGCGTTCGCGGTCGTCGCCGACCACGACGAGCGAGCAGAAAGCGTGGTCTCGGTGCTTCACAAGCTCCGCGACGCCGATACAGCCGACGTGGAGGGAGCGGAAGATTCGACCGACGACCTCACTGCCGACGACGTGCGCTCGGCGCTCCGCGGCCTCGAACGTCGAGGCGTCGTCGAGGTGGTTCGGCGGACGGTACCGACCTTCCGGCTCGCCGTCGAGCGCGACGCGGTCTCAGTCGAACCGATCGACGAGGAGTGATCACTCCGGCGGGTCGGGTCGTCGTCGTCGCTCGCGTCGTTGCGTCAGCAGTCGCTTGACGGCGCTGCCAGGCCCACCCTCGATCGGCCAGCCCGCAGAGCGCCAGTTCGGGGGTTCGGGCTCGAACTGCGGACAGGAGCCTGCACACTCGGCCGCGGTCTGTCGGCGCTCCTTCGCCGCACACCACGGCAGCACGTCCCGACCCTCGCCGCGCGCGTCGCGACGCAGTTCGAAATGGCGGCAGTCGGGCCGCATCGTGTCGACGTACGACCGCCACCCGCGCTCGTAGGCGCGCTCGGCGATCGCGAGCCGTTTTTCCTCCTTCCAGTCGGGGCTCGCGTACTCGAAGCGCGCGGCCGACCGATCGTGGGTCCCACCCGTCGGCCGCTCCGTGATCCGCGTCCCCGGCTCGCCGACCGCGAGCGTTCGGGGATGCCACGCGACGCTCGCGCCGTGGTTCCCATCTGAACCCCCACCCAGAACCAGCACGCCCGCCTCCACGGGGAAATCTTCGAGCAGGACAGGTTCGATAGAACTGTCGGTCGCGGCGGTGGCGACCCAAACCTCGTCGGCGAGGCCGAGTGCGACGTCGTGTTCGATCTGGCCCGCGAGGGCGCGCGCGGCGCTCGCCGTGAGGTCGGGTTTGTTCTCGATCGCGATCACGCGCTCGATCCAGTCGGGGTAGACCCACTCTCGCCGGAGTTCGATCCGGTTGCTTCGCTGCCTGGTCTCGACGATCCCGCGATCGGCCGCGCGGTGGACCGCCTCGCGGACATACCGCCACGGGTAGTCGGGCTCGGGAAGCGCGTCACGATACCACGCCCACTCGACGGGTGCGTTTCGAACGACGCCCAAGAGATCGGAATCGAGCCGCTTGGAACCGAACCTGGCGCGTGCCGCGAGCGCATCGGTGTCAGCCTCGACGATCACGGTGTCCCATCGTCGGTGTTTCGTGCCGAGCTGGCGCGCGACGATCGACGTGGTGTCGGGGTCGCGCGCGCCGCCTGGCGGCCAGTTGCGCTCGGCCCAGCCACACACCCGGAGTTCGAACTCGAACTCGCTCTCGGCGCTCTGCGTCACTGCCGACGTTCCGTCGTGTGGTGACTAAGCCGTTCGGTTCCTGCGATCCATCACCATCCGGTCACCCCGTTTCGCGTTGATTCACCGATCTTGTGATCCGACGATGGAATTCGGCGTTTCGGGGACTGATCCCGTCACAAATGAAAACCGCAGCCACACGCCTCCCCAACCGACTCCTTCACTTCGTTCAGTCATCCCTCGCGCGAGTCACACGCCTTCGGCGTGCTCCCGCGCGCCACTGCTACTGCACTGCAACTGCACCGCCGCCGCTGCGGTTCTCCGATCGACGGGCCGGGCGGTCAGTATCCCTCGTCGTCGAGGAAGCGGTGAGCCTCCCGGAAGATGTCGCGCGGGCCATCCTGAGTGATGGTGTTGATGGCCTGGTCGTAGTCGCGCCACTGGTGATCTCGGTGTTCGTGGGAGAGCTCGGCGCTCGCCTCGTCGGATTCGGCGATGAACAGGTGGACGGTTTTGTGGATCGTCTCGCCGCCCGCCTGGAACACGTAGTTGTACTCGCGGCGAAAGCCGTTGAGGAGGCGGAAATCGGTGATGCCGGCCTCCTCGCCGACCTCGCGGATCGCGGTCTGTTGGAGTTCTTCGCTCCCTTCGACGCCGCCTTTGGGGAACTCCCAGTCCCCGGGGCGGCTCTTGAGGAGCAGGTACTCGCGGCGGCCTCTCGTGTCACGGAAGAGGATAGCCCCCGCGCTCGTCGCTTCGACTGCCATTGCGTGCTGTACACGGTCGGCGTTTAATTGGTTGCTGCTTCGGCACGCCGATGGAATCCTGCGGTGCTTTTCTGCGGGGTGTGCCGATCGGCCGGGAAGGGTCGAACAGGAACTGTAGGTTTTTACCCGCGGACTGGCGAGTGACGAGACACGATTACCATGCCCTTCGTCACGAAACTCAGACTCACGAGCGGCGACCGAGGCGCGCTCGATCGGGAGATCGCCGATATCAAGACGGCCGCCGCGCGCAAGGGCGTGGAGTTCAACGGGCCCCATCCCGACCCACTCGCCGAGCGTCGCGTCCCCCAGTCGAAACACCTCTCAGCCCGCGGTGGCCGCTTCGAGGACTGGACCTACACCGTCTACGCCCGCTCGATCGAGATCGTCGGTCACGACGAGTTCGCCCGATCGGTCGCGGACGGGTTCCCCGTCGGGATCCACGCCGAAGTCGAGATCGAACGGATCCGGTCGGCGAATTCGAGCTGACGAACGCGACGAGCAGGCGGTGGAAAATCACAGTTCAGGGAATGTCGTGCTCGCGAAAGTAGAGCAGTCCGGCGATCGCCGCGAGGACCGTCCACACGAGCAAAACGACCGCGGCGAACCAGTGGGAGGTCACGATCGAGTTCACCGCCGTCTCGCCCGCCGAGTAGGAACTAAACCGTCCGCCAGGCGTCGAGATGAGCGGATGGCCGTTCTCGAACTCCGCGAACAGCGTCGTGAGCTTCACGTAGGCATTGATGGGGTTCGACCGACCCAGAAGAACCACTCCGGGCGGGGTACGGCTCCTCCAGCCCCTGAAGTCCGAGATGCTGGATCGCGGGCCGTCCGACTCGAAAGACGACGAACGCCACGATCACCACTGACCGGCGGCGGTCACGTCACCGTACTGCTTGGTGAAGTTGTCCATCTCGATGGCTGACATCGGGGTTGTCAGTGCGGCGATGGGTACGAGTACAAGTCTTCTCCAACTTCGAACGGGGTTGGAGTGGCTCCGGTCGCCTCGGGACCAAAAGCAGGTTATCACTGCTCCCACCCCACAGTATAACCTTCCGGCCCGTGAGCGCCCACCATGCAGCAACAGCGACACGACGACCTGATCCAGCTGCGACGCGATCTCCACCGCCACCCCGAGCCTGCGTGGCGCGAGTTCTACACCACCTCACGGATCGTCGAGGAGTGCGAACGGATCGGTGTCGACGAACTTCTCGTCGGGCCGGAAGTACTCGCCGACGGCGAGCGGAACGCGGTCCCGGACGACGACGAATTCCGGCGCTGGCACGACCGCGCCCGCGAGGTCGGCGCGCGCGAGGACGTCCTCGAACGAACCGAGGGAGGTTACACCGGAGCTATCGCCGTCCTCGAACGGGGTGAGGGACCCACCGTGGGGCTCCGGGTCGATATCGACGGGCTGCTCCGCGAGGAGGCCACCGACGACGACCACGCGCCGGTGCGGGAGGGGTTCCGTTCCGAGACGGAGGGGATGCACGCCTGCGGGCACGACGCCCACGCGACCATCGGGATCGGAGTGCTCGAAGCGGTGGCGGAAAGCGACTTCGAGGGCACGTTCAAGCTGTTCTTCCAGCCGGGCGAGGAGATGGTCGCGGGCGGCAAGCCGATGGCGAAAAGCGGGCACCTCGACGACGTCGACGCTCTGCTCGCCGTTCACGTCGGACTCGACCACCCCACTGGCGAGGTCGTCGCGGGCGTCGGTGGCTTCCTCGCAGTGCATCACTTTCGGGCCGATTTCGCCGGCACGCCCGCCCACGCCGGTGGCAAGCCGAACGCAGGCGAGAACGCGGTTCAGGCGATGGCCACCACGATCCAGAATCTCTACGCGATCCCGCGTCACGAAGACGGTCCCACACGCGTCAACGCCGGGATGGTCGGCGGCGGCACCGCGACCAACATCATCCCCGAAGCGGCGTTCATCGAGGGCGAGGTCCGGGGCGAGACCACCGAGCTGATGGAGTACACCCGCGAGCGCGCCGAGCGCGTGCTCGACAGCGCCGCCGCGATGCACGGCTGTTCGGTCGATCTCTCGACGGTAGGCGAGGCCCCGAGCGCGACGAGCGATCAGGCACTCGTCGACGTCGTGTTCGACGCGGCGACCCGGAACGACGCTGTCGACACGCCGACCGAGCGCGACGATCTCGGCGGGAGCGAGGACGCGACCTATCTGATGCAGCGCGTTCAAGAGAACGGTGGCCACGCGGCCTACGTCGGCGTCGGCACCGACCATCCCGGTGGGCATCACACCGCGACGTTCGACGTCGACGAGGCGTCGATCGCGATCGGTGTCGACGTGCTCACCGACTCAATACAGGGGATCGCCGAGCAGAAGTCGTAGACGGACCGAATCCGCGATTTCGACTGAAGGGCAGTAACGATGCTGTGGCAGTGACCGCTGTTTGGTCGATATTCCTCTTCAGTTCTGTACCAAATATTATTACGTAGGGATGTTTGGTGTCAATATGGAGCATCGCGTCGATCGAAAAATCGTCGGCATGGGGGCAATGATCGCAGTCACGTCCATCGGTCTCGGTCTCATGATGGGGGCGACGATCGGGTTCTCGGCCGAATACTGGTGGGTCGGCGTTACCGTCGCCATCGCGACAGGCGTCCTGAGCGCGGCAGCGGAGCGCAGTCGTGCCGGCCTGTGGATAGCGACTGTCGTGGCTCTCGTCGGCATCGCCGCGCTCGGCGTGGTAGGAGCCAGCAACGCGTTCGTCCCCGGTGTCATCGCGATCGTGATGGTCGGTCTCGGTGTTGGTACCGCCTGTAATCGTTTCGTCTTCGGCGTCCTTCGGCCAACACCGGAGGTGTATCGTGACCGTATGCGGTCTACCCGGTAGCGCTGTCCTCGTGAGTGACGGTGCAGTCCTGGCGTCTCGACGAACGAACTGAGTCGAGGCTCAAGAGAGCGAAGCTCTCCTGGCGTCTCGTGTGAGTGAAACGAGCACGAGGCTTGTCGGAGATTTCTCAGACAGCGGCTGAAGGGCGAGGCGTACGAACGCTGGAGCACGCGCTGTGCGTGGTTCGAAAAGGGTCCGCTTTCTCGTCACCACGAAAGGTACGAAGCGCCTTTCGAACGACTCCGAGCTTTCGTTCGCAAGAACACCGAGAAGGAGCCGCGGTTTCAGTGAAGGTTTTGCGAGGGAGCGCCTCGTCAGGAGCGCGACCGTCGCAAAAAGTTCATCGGAAGCCGATCCGGCTGCCGCCCCGATCCTGGGCGGTGTCGGCCCCACCACCCTTGAACTCGTCTTCCATCCGGTCGTAGTAGTCGAGGATGTCCTCGGTGATCGTTGGCCGGACCGATTCGAGCGCCGCCCGGAAGTGTCGCATCGCCACGGTCTCGGCCTCTGGATCGTCACGAAGCGCGTGGATCGCGGCCTCGCGCGCGATGGATTCGAGATCCGATCCGACGTAGCCATCGGTGATCTCGGCCATCTCTCGCAGGCTCACGTCCGCCGTGAGCGGCGTATCGTCGGTGTGGATCCCGAGGATTTGCTCGCGGCCCTCGACGTCGGGCTGGCCAACCATCACGAGCCGGTCGAACCGGCCCGACCGGATCAGCGCGGGATCGATCATGTCCGGTCGGTTGGTCGCGCCGATCACCATCACGTTCTTCATGTCCTCTAGCCCGTCGAGCTCCGTGAGGAGCTGATTGACTACTCGCTCCGAAACGTTGGAGCCGACGTCGCCACCCCGACTCGGTGCCAAACTATCGAGTTCGTCGAAGAAGATTACTGTTGGTGAGACCTGCCGCGCCTTCCGGAACGTCTGGCGGATCGCTTTCTCCGACTCGCCGACCCACTTCGACAGCAACTGCGGGCCCCGCACCGAGATGAAGTTGGCGTTGGTCTCGTTCGCGACCGCCTTCGCCATCAGGGTCTTCCCGGTCCCGGGCGGCCCGTAGAGCAGCACCCCCGAGGGCGGTTCGATCCCCAGCCGGCTGAACCGCTCGGGGCTCGACAGCGGCCACTCCACGGCTTCTTTCACCTCACCTTTCGCGTCGTCGAGCCCGCCGACGTCGTCCCACGAGATCTTCGGGAGTTCGACGAGCACCTCCCGCATCGCACTCGGCGACACCTCGTTCAGGGCCCCGTCGAAGTCGTCGCGCTTGATGATCATCCGGTCGATCAGCGACGGCGGCACGTCCTCCTCGTCGAGGTCGATCTCGGGGAGATACCGCCGCAGCGCCTTCATCGCCGACTCCTTCGTGAGGCTCTCGATGTCGGCGCCGACGAACCCGTGGGTCTCGTCGGCGAGGTTCGCGAGATTGACGTCGTCGCTCAGCGGCATTCCGCGCGTGTGGATCTGGAGGATCTCTTCCCTCCCGCGCTCGTCGGGTACTCCAATTTCGATCTCACGGTCGAATCGACCGGGCCGTCGGAGCGCGGGATCGACCGAGTCGACGCGGTTGGTCGCGGCGATCACGATGACCTGACCTCGACTTTCGAGCCCGTCCATCATCGTCAGAAGCTGGGCGACGACGCGCCGCTCGACCTCGCCAGTGACGTCCTCGCGTTTCGGCGCGATCGAGTCGAGCTCGTCGATGAAGATGATCGCGGGCGACTCCTCGGTGGCGTCCTCGAAGATCTCCCGGAGCTGCTGTTCGGACTCGCCGTAGTACTTCGAGATGATCTCCGGGCCGGCGATCGAGAAGAAACTCGCCGAGGTCTCGTTCGCGACCGCCTTCGCGAGCAGCGTTTTTCCAGTGCCAGGCGGTCCGTGGAGCAACACCCCCTGTGGCGGCTCGATCCCGAGCTTCTGGAACACCTGGGGGTGTTTCATCGGGAGCTCGACCATCTCGCGCACCCGCTGGATCTCGCTGCCCAGTCCGCCGATGTCCTCGTAGGTGATTCCTCCACCCGTTTTCTCGAACCCCGAGATGGGTTCCTCGCGCAGTTCGACCTCGGTGTCCTCGGTGACGAGCGCCACGCCGTCGGGCTCGGTCTCGACCGCGATCAACGGGATCGCCTGGCCGGGCGAGCGCATGAACGGATGGTTCGTGCTCGACATGACGGGGACGATGTCGCGCTCGACTACCGGCCGCTTCAGGATCTGGCGCTTGACCATTCCGGCAGCATCGCTACCGAACTGGACGGAGGCCTCCTCGGGCGGTGCGAGCACCAGCTTGTCGGCCTTTCGCTCGTCGGCCTTTCGGATCTCGACGCGCTCGCCGATACCGATATCGGCGTTCTGGCGGGTGAAACCGTCGATGCGGACGGTGTCCGTGTTCCAGTCCTGACGGTCCGCACGCCAGACTTTCGCGGCGGTGGTGTCGCCGCCCTCGATCTCGATGATGTCGCCGGGTGAGAGTTTGAGATGCAGGAGGGTATCGGGATCTAACCGGGCGATGCCACGGCCCGAGTCGTTCGGGTACGCCTTCGCCACTTCCAGTTGGACTTCATTCATGACTGGACCACGGGGATACCTCGTACTCCGTCGCTGGCGGAGTTATGCCTTTTGCCTCCACCGCGAGCCGGTTCGAGAACGCCGGGAGGGGGACGAACGACCGGGTGCTTTTTCGCCCCAGCCGACCGCGTTTGGGTATGCGAACGCTGGCTTTCGACGGGCGAATGGGAGCGAGCGGCGACATGCTCTGCGGGGCGCTGCTCGCCGCCGGCGCGGATCCGGACGTGCTGACGCCGGTCGAGGATGCGCTCGACGTTCGGTACGCGACCGACGAGACGACGAAAAACGGCATTCGTGCGACCACGGTCGATGTACTGATCGATGGATCTGATAGCGACGATCAAGCGGCCGAGCCACACGACCACCACGATCACGGCGACGAAAACGACACCAGTGGCGGACACGCTCATGACCACGATCACGACCACAACCACGCGAACGGCCACGATCACACCCACGCGGAGGGAGCGGGTCCTTCGCGGAGCTACCCCGAGGTCGTCGACCTCGTCGAGTCGATGTCGCTCTCGTCTGGCGTCGAAGCCGACGCGCTCGCGATCTTCGAGGTCCTTGGCCGCGCTGAGGCGGCGGTCCACGGCACCGACCTCGACGATACGCACTTCCACGAGGTCGGCGCTGACGACGCCATCGCTGACGTCGTCGGCGCGTCGCTCCTGCTCGACGATCTCGACGTCGAGCGTGTCGTGACCACGCCGCTCGCGACCGGCGGCGGCGAAGTCACGATGAGCCACGGGACGTATCCAGTGCCGACCCCCGCGGTCGTCGAGGTCGCAGGACGCGCCGCGTGGTCGCTCCGAGGTGGCCCGGTCGAGACCGAACTCCTCACGCCGACGGGCGCGGCGATCCTCGCTCACGTCGCCGAGGGGGCAGAGCAACTCCCCACGCTTCAAGTCGATACATCGGGCTACGGTGCGGGCGATCACGACTTCCCCGAGCACCCGAACGTGCTCCGCGCGCTCGTCGGCGACGGCGAGGGCGAGCTGATCGAGGACGGGATTCGGGTGCTCGAAACGAACCTCGACGACGCCACGCCCGAGGTGCTCGGCGGCCTCCACGAGAGCCTGCGAGCAGCGGGCGCGCGCGACGTGTCGGTGGTGCCGACCACGATGAAGAAGTCCCGTCCGGGCCATCTCGTGAAGGTGATCGTCAAACCCGAGGACACCGAGCGGGTGGCCCGGCGGCTCGCGGTCGAGACGGGGACGCTGGGAGTGCGCGAGACCGGCGCGCGCCACCGCTGGATCGCTTCGCGCGAGTTCGAAACCGCCACGATCGAGATCGAGGGGGGCGAGTACGCGGTCGACGTGAAGATCGCGAGCGATGCCGCGGGCGAGGTGTACGACGTGAGCGCCGAGTACGACGACGCGGCTGCGGTCGCGGCCGAGGCGGACGTGGCGGTGCGGGAGGTCGTGCGTCAGGCAGAGGAGATCGTTCGGAAATGAGTGGAACGCTCGTGGTCGGCGGGAGCGGGTTCGTCGGTGGCGAAGTCGTTGCCGCGCTGGAACGGGGCGGTGAGCGTGTCGTCGCGACACACCACCGCCAGGCCGTTTCGCACGCCCCGATCGCGTTCGATTTCTGGACCGACGATCTCGCGCCGCTGCTCGACGACCACGACATCGGGACGGTGGTCTTCGCCGCGACGGTCGAACACGGTTACGACGAATCCATCGAAGCGTTCGAGCGGGCCGCCGCACGCATCCTCGACGACTGTAGGGACCAACGGTTCATCTACGTGTCCAGCGATTCCGTGTTCGAGGGAGTCGATGGCCGGTACGCCGAGAACGACGACCGACGGCCGACCACCGAGTACGGTCGTCGACTCGTTGCGTTCGAGGACGTGGTTCGACGCACTCACGGAGATTACTGTATCGTCCGACCGGGCTACGTGTTCGGCTTCTCGCGGGGCGAGCTCGATCCGCGCCTCGCCGATACTCGCGAGCGCCTCCAAGCGAACGTTCCGATCGAATACTTCGACGACATGTACAAGAGTCCGGTCGCGGTCTCAGAACTCGCGGCGGCGATCCGGACGCTCGCGGCCGACGACTACGTGGGCGTCGTTCACGCCGGCGGACCGCGAACGAGCGTCTATCGCTTCCACTGTGACGGCATGCAGGGCCTCGGGATTTCACCGGATTCCATCGTGTCGACGGTGATTCCCAGCGATATGGACGTGCCACCGGACCTCTCGCTCGTCGCCGAACGGCTCACGGACCTCACCGGAATCGAGCTATCTCCGGTTCGAGATGCGATCCGCTCCGACGAATGAGACGCGCTACTGCTTCTCGTTCATCTCGGACCACAGTTCGTATGCGTCGGTCGCCAGCTTTCGAGAGCCAGGATGCCAAACTGGAACGTCGTCGATGTCCCAGTATCGCACGTCCTCGGTTTCGTGTGACGGCTGGAGTCTCCCATCCGTTCGCTCGCAGAGATACTGAAGGTGAATGATCGAGTGCGGACTCGATTTGCCTGCTTCCCTGTGAGACACTCCGATCAGTTCGTCGACTCGTACGTCAACCCCGGCCTCTTCTTTGGTTTCGCGCACTGCGGCCTCGGCGGCCGATTCGTTCGGTTCGACTCCACCAGCTGGAAACCCCCATTTTCGGTTATCTGCGCGGTTCACCAGCAGTATCTTTCCGTCGTCGTTGAAAACAGCCGCCCCTGCGCCGACCTTCGCCGTAGCGTAGCCGAGTTCCTTCTCTAGTCGATCCTGGACCTCCGCCGGCGGCACGTCGATCGTCTTCCCGTAATACTCGCTCGCGAGTTCGAGGAGTCGTTCGTTTCGTTCCCGGTCGTAGGGGCTGTCGGCGTCCATCAGCCCGTTCTGTCCGATGGCTCGAAGTTCGTCGAGCAACGGTAGGATGTCTACGCTTTCGTCGTCGGTCATCGGTTCCGATGCTCCGCGAGCGCCTCCTCGATCGTCAGTTCGCCCGCCGCAACCTGTCGGGCGAGTCCCTCGTCGATCTCCCGGTTGCCCTCTGACTGCTCGCGCGAGCGCGCCTTGATCACGTCGAGTTCGCCGACGGTGGGTTCGACGGTGCGCTCCCTGATCCGATCGCCCGAGCGCCGCGCGATGTTGACGGCGGCGAGCACGTCGCCCATCCCGCGCGTGCCGGTCCCGAGGTAGGGCGTGGTCCCGGTCTCGTCGACCAGCTCGACGGGTGTATCGAGGTCGTCGATGAGCGCGGCCCCTTTGAGTCGTGCGCCGTCGCCGATCCGGACCACGGGATCGGTCGCTTCGTCGATCTCGGCGGCGATGACGCCCGCGGCGTCGGCGAGAGGGACGTGAAACGCCGCGACGACGCTTTCACCCGAGAGCACCGCGATCCCGGGGCGTTCGCCTGGATCGACGCCGATGATCGTTTGGCCGCCGTCGCGCAGCGTCGCGAGCGCTCTATCGACTGCCCGGCGCGGCTCCTCCGGATCTGCCTCGACGCGCTCGATGTCGGTATCCGTATCGAGTTCGAACTCGTCGTCCGAACTGGCGACGAGTACGCGCGCCCGCTCGGGGATCGCGTCGCCGGGTTCGACGGTAGTGAACTCGACCCCGCGCTCCCGGAGGTCGGTGACGACCCCGTGGTAGACCTCGAAATCCTCGGTGGCGACGACGATCACTCTCCGGTGTTCGCACCCGGCGCAATTAAACGCTCACCCGGGTAGCGTGGCTGGGGGAAGGTGGGATGACCGACGAGGCCGATGGGTTCATTTTTGTTCGGCAGGCGCGAATCGAGGGTGTGAGCGATCCGATCTCGACGGGCTGTGCGACCATCGACGAGCTCCTCGGCGGCGGCCTGTCGCGCGGGGCCATCACACAGGTGTACGGCACGCCGGCGGCCGGCAAGACGAACATCGCGCTGTCGGCGGCGGTCGATGCCGCCGCCGACGGCGGGACCGTCTGCTATCTCGATACCGAGGGACTCTCGGCCGAGCGGTTCGAGCAGATCGCGGGGGCGCGCGATGCCGATCTCGGCGACCTCTCCTCGCGGATCGTGGTCTCCGAGGCGCTGGATTTCGGCGAGCAGGAGGAGGCGGTTCGGGACGCAGAACAGCTCGCCGAGCGCGCGTCGCTGATCGTGCTCGACAGTGCGACGGGGTTCTACCGCCTGGAGCGCACCACCGAGGACAGCGGCGAGACGCTTCGGCGGGTGGGTCGTCAGCTCACCCACCTGCTCGGGCTCGCGCGCCGGCACGATCTCGCGGTGCTCGTCACGAATCAGGTGTTCTCCGATCCGGAGTCCGACTCCGGTCGCGCGCGGCCACTCGGCGGTCACACGCTCGCCCACCTGACCGGCGTGATCGTCCGGCTCGAACGGTTCAGAGCGGGGAATCGCCGCGCGACGCTCGAAAAGCATCCCGCGAAGGCTGCCGGCGACACCGTTCGGTTCGCGATCACGGATACGGGCCTCGAAGGCGTCGAGGAGGACGTGTAGCGGCTGCGGAGGCGGATGCGGTGCGGTGGCGGATGCGGTGCGGTGGCGGTGCGGCCCTCGGTGGATGAAGGGCGAGGGCGCGAGTGAACGAAGTGAACGAGCGACCGAGGGCTTCGGCGGCGCGGTTGCGGTTTGTCGTGCGGTTGCGGGCGGTCCTCAGCGGATCGAGGGCGAGCGACCGAAGGGAGCGAGGGCTCGGGCGGTGCTGTGCGGGGCGGTTGCGGAGAAGGCTAGTGGATGTACCGCGAACGAGCGCCGTCGGCGCGAGTGAGCGGGGGTTTTTAGTCCAGGTTTTTGGACGGGGTTCGAGGCGAGCGAAGCGAGCCGAGGACCCCGTGTAAAAAAGTGGGTCTCTAGATCTGATTGAGCTTCCGGAGGAGCTGGCCCTGGCGTTCGGCGTCGCTCCGGATCCCCTTCTGTTCGAGGACGTTGCGTTCGAGCTTGTCGAGGGCGACTCGGAAGGCGCTGTCAGCGCCGTAGCCCTCGCCGGTGCCGGCGACCTGACCCTGATCCGTCCGGAGGCGGATCTGGGTCTGGATCAGCGGCGTGCCCCGGAGTTTCTCCTTGTGCTTGTGAAAGCGGACGTGAGCGTGCTGGACCTGCATCTCCTGGTACTTATCGGACACCTGGGTGATCGACTCGCGGATCGACTCCCGAGAGATGGTGTCCAGCAGGTCGATGTTGGTGATCTGGACGTCCATGTGGTCGTCCTCGGTGTAGCTGAGCGCGCGGAGGACGTCGGTCTTGGTGAGGACGCCGGCGACCGTCCGGTCGTCCTCCGGTGGCGTGACCACGACGCCGTTGTAGTCGTTCTCGAGCATCCTGTCGACCGCCTCGCGGACGGACGACTCGCCCTCGATCGTCGCCACAGGCGAACTCATCATGTCGTACACCGGGATGTCGAGCATCCGCTCGGAGTCGCCCGACCGGTCGCCCTCGGTGGGCTGGTCCATGCTGCGCACCACGAAATCGACGAGGTCGTGGGTCGTGACCATCCCCGTGAGGTAGCCTGCCTCGTTCTCGACCGGGAGTCGGGAGATGCCGTGCTCGCGGAGGAGGTTGATCGCCCGACCGACCTGGGTATCCTCGGTGACGGTGATGACGTCGTCGGTGTGGATCTGGTCGACGACGAGCGCGTCGAGGTGTTCGAGCACCGCTTCCAGGATCGCGTCGGCGGTGACGATCCCCCAGAGCTCGTCGTTCTCGAACACCGGTGAGACCTTGGTGTTGCCCTCGACGAGCATCCGCGCGACGTCCCGAACGTCCGCCGTGCGCTCGATGGTGGGGGCCGTGTCGGCGAGCGCACTCACCTTCGTCGAGTCCTCGACGTGGGACTGCATCAGCGCGCGTTGGGTTATCACGCCGGCGTACTCGCCGTCGTCGACGACGATGATCCCGCGCGGGTTCTGCTCCTCGAAGATCGCGCGCACTTTCCCGAGACGCTCGTCGCTCGTGACCTCGGCGTGGTCCGGGGTCGCGATGTCGGCAATATCCATCGTACTCACTCCACCACCTTCGCTGCCGGGGGTAATCAACACTTTGCCGAAACCCCCCACCACGCATTTGGTTCCCGGCGACCTACGAAACCGAATGCTACCGGATCTGCTGCCGGACATCGGCGTCTTCGGTCCCTATACGTATCTCGTGACCGAGGTGATCTTCGGCGCGCTCGCGCTCGGGTTGCTTTTCGTGACCGACGCACTCCGTCGCGCCGCGCGGACCGTCATCGCGCTCTACCCGATCGCATACTTCTGGGACTGGTACACCCTCGAAGTCGGCGTGTTCGAGATCCCGCTCCGGACCGGCGTCGAGTTTCTGTGGATTCCGATCGAGGAACACATCTTCATGATCGTCGTGCCGGCGCTGGTCGTCGGGATCCACGAACTCGTCAACGGGCCGCCGACCGACTGATCCACGATGCTCGGTATCCCCGCGGAACCGAGGCGGCAACGTTTTGCCGACGTTTCCCGAACGGGAGTGCCAGATGGAAGAGCGCACGCGTGCGTACCTCCGAGGGCGGTTCCGGGACCATTACCGCCGGACGGAGCCGACGCCGCCGCCTGACGCCGACGCGCGCGAGTGGGGGTACATCCCGTGGACCTCCAGTCCGGGCACCACGATGGTTCGGCACAAGTCGACCCTCGATCTCGGCGACTTCGGTGATTTCCTCGCGCGTGAGCGCCCGCGCCATATCTACTTTTCGGCGGGACGATACGACGACCCCGACGCAGGGAGCATGGACGAGAAGGGTTGGCAGGGCTCGGATCTCGTGTTCGACCTCGACGCCGACCATCTCCCCTCGGTGGAGCTCGGCGAGGACTCCTATGCAGAGATGCTCGGAAAGTGCAAGGACGCGCTCCTCCGCCTGCTCGACTTCCTCGAAGACGACTTCGACTTCCAGGAGCTCGACATCGTCTTCTCCGGCGGTCGGGGATACCACGTCCACGTTCGCGACGATGGAGTTCAGGACCTGGAGCGCGACGCCCGACGTGAGATCGTGGACTACGTCCGCGGGATCGGGCTCGATCTCGACGGCCTCATCGCCACGGAAGCAGTCGGCGGGACCGCCGGGCGGAAGAGTCCGGCCCAGAAGCGCACGCTCCGAACCGAAGGCGGATGGAGTGCGCGCGCGCACCGCCACCTCCTCGGGTTCGTCGACGACTTGCTCGCGATGGACGACGAGGCGGCGATCGCTCGCCTCCGCGAGTTCGACGGAATCGGTGAGGGGAAGGCCGAGGCCGCGCTGCGCGCCGCACGCACCAACTACGAGTCGATCGAGAAAGGAAATATCGACGTACATCCGGCCTTCTACGGCCTCGCACAGCGCCTGGTTCCCGAAGTCGTCGCGGCGGACAACGCCCCGATCGACGAGCCCGTGACGACCGACACGAACCGGCTGATCCGGCTGCCCGGCAGCCTCCATGGCGGGAGCGGCCTCCGTGTCGCGCCGATCGATCGCGATCACGTCGAAGCGTTCGATCCCCTCGTTGAGACGATTCCCGAGACGTTCCGTGGTCAGGAAATTTCGATCGAGCTCGACGAGGAACATCTGATCGAACTCGACGGCGATAGCTTTACACTCCCGGCGGGCAGACATGAGGTCCGTGAATACGTCGGCGTGTTCCTGATGGCACGCGGCCACGCCGAAAAGGGCGAAGAATGAACCTCGGAGATCTCCAATCCACACGGAGCAAGGAGCGTCAGAAGGACAGCCTCCAGCTTCTCCGTGAGGAGTTCTACGCCGAGGTGGGCGCGTTCGTCGAGGAGCTTCGCACGGAACGCGAGCGCGCGGCCGCCGCGGCCGACGATCCGTTCTCCGCGCCCGAGGTCCGCCGGCTGACCGACGACATCGAGACCGCCGAGAACACCGCCGAAGCGATCTACGAGCGCCGGGTCGGCAAGCTCGTCAAGCTCGCCAGCCTCGACGCCGCCGGGATGCCAGCCGACGAGGACGGACTCACGAGCGAGGAGCGCGAACTGTTCGAGACGCTCGTCGAGTCGATCGAGTCGAACCGCGCGCACGTCCTCGACGACGTGCTCGCCGGCGATGGCGACGCGGCCGCCACGGATGACGAGGCCGAGACCGACTCGCCGACCCCATCGGACGGGACGACGGGCCCGGCTCCGTCCGACGGGGTTCGCGCTGCTGGAGCCGGTAGCGACGATTCGAGCCCCGCCGAAACCGGCGCTGGTGTCGAGCCTGCCGGCACCGCCGAACCGGATGGTGGTGTCGAGGCTGTCGACGGAACAACTGGACGAACAGCACCGGGCGAGGCCGAGGGTGGCGTCACCGCGGCCGACGCGATGGGCAGCACGGCGGACACAACTGCCGACGCATCGATGAACGACCAGTCACCGACCGACGAGCCGCCGACCGAACCCGATCGCGCGCCGGCCGGGGCTGACGACGCGGGCGGCGAAACCGCCCAGCGGACGACTGACGACGACACCGACCGAACGACCGTCCGGATCACGCGCGACGTCGGCGAGATCATGGGCGTCGACGAGCGGACCTACCATCTCGCGAGCGAGGACGTGGTCACGCTTCCCGAAGTGAACGCCACCCCGTTACTGGAGCGCGATGCGGCCGAACAGCTCGAATAGCGTGGCAGTAGTGTGATACCGATGGACGGGGAATCGAGGACGGTCCGGATTCTCGGCCCCAACCGGCGAAACCTCGCCGCGCTCGCGGCCGTCGGGACGGTGCTCGTGGGGGCGTACACGCTCGTCTCGCACCCGGTCGTCCGGTACGGCGCGTGGCTCGTCGTGTTCACGGTCTGGATGCTGTGGTTCGTGCTCGCCGCGGTCCAGTGGCTTTCGATGGCAGATTTCTGAGCGATTCAACGAAAACGAGAAGAATAACCGACGGTATAGACATTATGCGGTTTCACGAAATGAACGCGGCGCAGCCGAGCAGTTCGATCGAGTTTCTACCGATTCAACTCCTCACCCAGTTTGGTGGTGAACCGTTCTGCGGTACAGACTCACGATTTGTACTATGAATAAAACATGTTTGAGTGTTTCGGTAGTCCTGTCTGCTACCGTCAACTCTTCTACCCTCTGAAATCAAGGAAGGATTGGCGGTAACAATGACACGGACACTCTTTCCACACCGGATCGAGACGGATCGACTCGTTTTCGAGCGACTTAGTCACGACAACGTGGATCCGTTCAAAATCTACGAGTTCGTTACCCACGACGATTGGCAGAACGAGGCAACCGAGCACATGCCGTGGTTTCGCTTTCAGCGACTCGATCAGGTCGTTGGCTTCATCGATAGAGCCGAACAGCGGTGGGCAGACCACGATGGAGCCAGATACCTCCTGCGTTCGAAAGACGAGGGAAACGAGATCATCGGAACTACTGCCTATGGCCCCGAGTGGGAGAAAAAGCGCGGTGGGTCGGGCATCGTGCTCGCGAAACGCTACTGGGGACGGGAGTACGGCGTCGAACGCGCCTCGGTATTCATCGAATTGACCTTCGAGCAATACGACCTTGAGGCCTACTATACGACATGTGCAGCCGACAACAAACCGTCTCGGCGGATGGTCGAAAAATACATCGAGAGGTACGACGGGCAACACGAGGGGTTGTTGCGCCAACACTCACCGCGACCGAACGGCGACGTGACTGACCAGCATCGATTTACCGTTCTCCGCAGCGAATACGAATCAGCAACAAACGAAACGGAAACATTGGCTTTCGAGATGGATTGGTAGACGAGTTGTGCAGAAGTGTCCGACCGAATCGTGGATTCGAAACTAGAAACCGTCGTCCGACCCTGTTCAGTACTTCGCGTCCGCGCCGGTGGTGGCGTAGATGACGTCCATCAGGCCGTCACGCTGGGCCTGCCACGCGTCGAACTCGTTCGGATGATCGGGGTACTCCTCGTAGTGATCGAGCAGGCGGTCGGCCTGGCCCTTCGTCTCGTAGAGATCGTAGAGTGTTCCCCAGTGGCCGAAGCTCTTGATCGCGGTCCGGAGTTTGAGCGCGAGACCGACGTTCGCGCTCCCCGAGTAAAGCGCGTCGGAGAGCTTCTCGGCGGGGAGTGTCGCAAGCAGTCCCATCAGGTCGTCGAGGCCGGTCGCGCCCACGAGGATGTTGTAGACGTCGAGCGCGGCGTAGCGCCCGCCGAAGTGGTCCATCACGCGCTCGTTGTACTCCCAGAGGCCGGCCTCGCTCGTGTCGCCGGTCTCGATCGCCTCGATCGCCGCCTCGCCCGCGTACTTGCCGGCGTAGGCCGCGCCCGCGATTCCTCCACCAGTAGTGGGGTTGACGTGGCCCGCAGCGTCGCCGATCGCCATGAAGCCCGGCGCGATCCCCGAGTCGTACGGCCGGCGCGTGGGGAGGGCGGCCCCGAGCTTGTCGACCACGGTCGCGTTTTTGAACTCCGGTCGAGTTCGGAGGTCGCGTTTGAGCGCGTCGACGAGTTCCATCGGCTCCTCGGCCATCTGGAACCCGAGTCCGACGTTGATCTGAGTACTCGTCCGCGGGAAGTACCAGAGATAGCCTGCGGCGCGCTCGGTTGGTTTGAGAACGAGTGCGTCGTCCCATTCGACGGGTTCGTCGACTTCGAGAACCTCGCGGTAGGCAGAGGAAAACTGTGAGTAGCTGACGTTGGTGTCGAAGGTCGCGTTGCCGAGATCGGCCTTGTCCTGGAGGATCGAGAGCGCGCCGGCGGCGTCGATCACCACGTCGCCACGGTACTCGACGGGATCGCCCTGGCGGGTGGCGCGCAGGCCCGTCACCCGGCCGTCGTCGTTCTGGATCACGTCCTGGACCACCGTGTCGTAGTGGATCTCCGTCCCCACCCGCTCGGCCCCGTCGATGATGAGTTTCCCGTACTCCAGGCGGTCGATGACCGCGAGCTCTCCTGGTACTGGGATGTCGAGGACGGCGTTCTCCTGAGGAATCTCGAACCGGCCGTGATCGACGTCGGTGTTGGTGAAGGCGGGTTCGATCGCGGATTTCGGGATCGCCTCGGGGAACGCGTCGGCTCCCTTGAGCGCGTCGCCGCAGGCGATGTGCCCCGCCTCTGCTTCGGGTTTCCGTTCGACGATCGTGACGTCGTAGCCCGCCCGTTCGATCGTCGCTGCGGCGTAGCAGCCACCGGTGCCAGCGCCGACGATGGCGACGTCCGGCTCGTAGGTCGTCATTGGTGAGTGGTTGCGGGGCGGGTGGAAAACTCTTCTCCAACGTTCCGACAGTCGCTCTCCCGGTGTCCGCTCGCGGTCGTGGGGTAGAACGTCAACGAGAGAGGTAAAGGATTTTATCGGGTCCCCACGCACACCGGGTATGACCGATCATACTGTGGAGTTCGTGGGCACCGGCGAATCGATCACCGTCTCCGAGAAGGAGACCATCCTGAGTCGGTGCATCGAGGAAGGGATCGCCCAGGAGTACTCCTGCCGTGTCGGGATGTGTCTCGCGTGCTCGGCCGAGATCCTCGACGGCGAGGTGACTCAGCCGGCGGCACGCGGCCTCTCCGATACAGAGTCCGAAGGGTACGCGCTGACCTGCATGGCCCGTCCGCTTTCCGATCTCAAACTCGACCGCGGGAAGTACCCGCCGAGCATCGAGGGCGACGCCATCGCTGGCGGCGAGCCCGCGTCGGCCGACGATTGAAAAGCGTCTGCTGGTCGGTGCCACTCGGTCACTGGCACGAATCAGACTACCGGTTCGGCTCATATTTGGGAAATTTGTCGCGCACGTCGTCCTCTTCGATGGTCTCACTACTGACGAGGTCGTTGGAGGGACGAGCACGATCCAGACGGCGACACGTCTTTGTGGCGACGGCGAGTAGGAAGGGTATGGCGTTTCAACGCGGCGACGACCTCGACCAGGAAGCGGTCAACGAACGCGTCGACACCGCCATCGACGAGCACGAGGTCGTCCTCTTCATGAAGGGAAACGAGCTGATGCCCCAGTGTGGCTACTCCGACCGCGCGCTCGGGCTCATCGGCCAGTATCGCGAGGAGTTCGAAACCGTCGACGTACTCGAATCGCTCGACGAGTATCGGGTCGCGCTCGAACGCCACAGCGGGTGGGAGACGACTCCGCAGACGTTCGTCGACGGCGAGTTCGTCGGCGGCAGCGACGTGCTCGCCGAACTCGACGAGCGGGGCGATCTCGAAACGACGCTTGTAACGGGGTGACTCCGTGGCCGAAAGACAGGGAATATACGTCCGGAGTGCGTACTTTCCGTCGGACGGGCAGCGTCGGCAGCACGCCCGACTGCCGGGAACACCATGACCAACTGCGTATTCCAGCTTCACTCCACGCTCGAACTGCCCCTCGAAGACGTCCACGAGTTCCTCGAGGACCCTGATCTCCCCGAGGGCGTCGAATCGATCGATTTCACCCGTCGGAACAACACGCTGATCGTTCGTGCGGTCGCCGCCGACGACTCCATCAGCAAGTACACCCCGACCGCCCAGCTCAAAGCCAGCGTGACCGAAAACCGGGTCTACGAGGAACTCCCCGAAGACGAGCAGCCACCCCACCCTGGCGGTCCCCAGTGGGGCGGCGGCCCGGGCGAGGACGAGGAACCACCGCCCTCTGAACTCGTCGAGTACGCCTGTTTCAAGGGCGATCGCGAGACCGTTCTCCAGAACACCGCGCTCCAGTACTCGATGTTCGAAGTGCTTCGCGAAATCGCCCGCATCGCCGAGAAAGGCACGCTGACGGCGATCGCCGCGGTCGACGAGGAGCTCGAAGCCACCCGGATCGTCGACGGTGAGGAGCGCCCTGCCTCCCTCGAAGTCGTCGAGGACCCCACCGAAGGCCCGGCTGCGAGCAAGGGCGTCGACTGGCGGAACAACGAGTTCATCTCCGAGTGAGGACGGTCCGCTTTTCGTCGATTGCTCCCGCGCGTGGCGTGAACCACCGTGTCGATTACTGCTCGCTGGCCGTAGCCACGGCCGCGATCTCGAGCTCG
Organism: Halococcus sp. PRR34; assembly: GCF_028617175.1. NCBI lineage: Archaea > Methanobacteriati > Methanobacteriota > Halobacteria > Halobacteriales > Halococcaceae > Halococcus > Halococcus sp. PRR34. The sequence goes on from NZ_JAQJDA010000001.1 coordinate 541,080, forward strand.
GCGGCGACCTCGTCGAGCAGGTCGCCTTTGACTTCCTCGACGCGCGTCTCGATGGTCGCCACCACCGGCTGGGCGAACTTCTCGTGGATCCGGGCGACGCGCTCGCGCTCGGTCGCACACCGTTCGCGGAGGTAGGTTCCGCCCCGGCCGTGTTCGTCGTCGTCGGGTTCGGGCGTCAGCCGGTTGACGACGAGGCCGCCGACGTCGAGACCGTACTCCGCGAGGTCGGCGAGCGCGTCGTCGGTTTCGCGGATCGAGAGCTCGTCGGGGTTGAGCACGAGGTAGAAGGTGGCCTCTTCGCGGAGCGTCCGCCCCGCGAACTCGAACATCTCCTTGCGTTCGCGCAGCCGCGCGATGATCGGGTCGTCGTCGAGCTGCCGGCGTGCCTCGCGGTCGCCGATCGCCGCGCGCTCGTAGAGGTCGATACTCGTGGTTCGCTTCTCGATGAGGCGGTCGATCCAGTCTTCGAGGAACTCGGGCAGCGAGAGCAGGCGGAGCGCCCCACCCGTGGGGGCGGTGTCGAACACAACGCGGTCGTACTCATCGGCGTTTTCCATCACGTCGATGAACCGGTCGAACAGCGCGGCTTCGTACGCGCCGGGAGTCTGGTGGGCGAGCTCGATCTGCTTGTCGATCTCGTTGACCATCGCGGGGCTGACCTGATCGGCGAGCGCGCGTTTGGTCTCCATCAGATGGTCGTCGACCGCCTCGTCGGGATCGATCTCCATCGCGTCGAGCCCATCGTGGCCCTCGACCGGACGAGGCTCGTCGCCGAAGGGTTGGTCGAACACGTCCGACGTGCTGTGGGCGGGGTCGGTCGAGACCACGAGCGTGGCGAGCCCCTCGCGCGCACACTTGAGTGCGTACGCGCTGGATACCGTGGTCTTGCCGACGCCACCCTTGCCGCCGAAGAAGACGAATTTCTCCATAGTGCTATCGAGTTTCAGAAGTGATACTGCTGGCCCTTGCGCTCGACGAGCGTGCCGCGATCCCAGAGCCGGCGCTCCCAGCCGGCGAACTCGTCGGCGAGATAGGGGAGCAGCTCGGCGGTGTAGTACGAGATCGGGCTCGGGATGCCGAACGCGTCGGCGAAACACGCGAGCATGAACACATCATCGGTGTCCTCGGCTTCCTTCTCGATCAGCTCGAACGCCGGTCCCTCTACCATCCCGTGATAGAGGCCGTGGAGCCACTTCTCGATGAGGTCCCGATAGGATGCGATCCGATCTGCGAGCGTCATGTGTGCTCACATGCCGCCCGTCTACTTAAACCGCTGCCGACTGCGGTCCGGTGGTCTGGTGGTCCGGTAGTCGGGTAGTGCTCCCGACTTCGACTCAACACGCACACCCGGTCGAAGAGGGCGAGCGTTCGAACTCCATCGCTGCCTCGCAGTCGGGGCAGTCCGGTGGATCGTCGCCCGCCACGTCGACGTCCCGGATCCGCTCGTCGCAGTCGTGACACCAGTACGCGCCCTTCGAGCCGTCGCCTTTCCCGCCGCCGCGGTTCGCGGACTCCGAGGACGCTTCCAGCATCTCGCTGACCGTGCCGAGGATACCCATACCGTTGATTCGATCGTGATGGACATAAACCCGCGCGTGATCGTGTGCCGTCTCCACACGACCGTATCCACACGCCAACTGTGCGCCAACTGCGGTCGGCCTCGAACCATCCTCACTCGATGGCGTTCGCGAGCTGCCGGAGTGCGCGCCGGAGTTCCCCGCGGCGCTTCCACGCGGCCACCCGGTCGGTGAGTGCGGGGAGGGGGAGGCCAGCGCTCACGCCGGAGGTCATTTCGATGCGGGTGCCCTCGTTTTCGGGGCGGTAGGTGACCGTGGTTTCGAGCGCCTCCAAGGGACCGTCACCGCGCTGTTCGTACACCAGACCGTCCTCGCGGGCCTCGAACGCGAGCGCGAACTCGACACCCCGGGAGCCGGCGATCACGAGCCAGCCGTCGTCGGTATCCTCCACCTCGTAGACGGTGAAACTCCCCTCGTACTCCACGAGCGACGCCGGGGTAAGCGCGCGCCCAACCGCCGCCGGGGTCGCTCGGACGAACCGCGACGCCGCCACTTCGCGCATGCCCCCCGTTCGGCTCACGGGACTAAAAGTGGCAGCGACAGCAACGCGAGCAGCGCGATCCCCACGATGATCGCGTAGAACAGCCGCCCGAGTCGCGCTTCGGCCGGAATCTCGCCCGCCAACTCGGGTCGCGCGGCGCTGACGAAGCGGTGATAGGCCGCTCCCGCACTGAACGAGAACACGAGCGTCGAAACGACGAGCCCCGCCGGTAGCGAGAGACCGAGCGCCATGCAGTAGATGGGACCGTACGAGAAGCTCACGAGGAAGGCGAACGACGCGACCACGAGAAACGGCACCGGGTCGACCGGTGTCCCGTGGCGATTGGTGAGCTTCACGCCGGCCGTTGGCGCTCGACCGTCTACATCCTGTCGCCGCCCGTGTCGGCTCTCAGTCGTCGATGACGGATCGGTGAACGGAACAGAACTAAGTCGGCGCGCCAACCATCTCGGGTGAATGGCCTCACAGGGTGACATCCGGGTGCTGCTCGTCATGGACCTCCTCCTCTCGGGGGTGTTCAGCGCCGTCGCGGTGTGGGGACTCTCCGTCGTCGGGCTGCTCGCGTTCTCGTGGCCCACGGTTGGGCTCGCCACCCTGCTGGTGGCCATGCTCACGTATATCGCGGTTCTACGGTGACGAGCGACGCGTGACGGATGATTTTATACCCTTCGGGAGAACTCGTCCAGTATGCCCATCGAGGACCGCGATCCCGCTTCGCTCATCACGCACGCGCTCGCCCGAGACACGCTCTCACGGCTCCGCAGCGTCGAAACCGAACAGGTCGCCTTCCGAAAAGGACTGGTGAAACTCGGTCGGATCTGTGGCTACGAGATCATCGACGGCGCGATGGAGACCGAGTACGTCTCGATCACGACGCCGCTGGCCGAAACCACCGGCGAACACGTCAAAGGTCTCGACGACGTGGTGATCGTGAACGTGCTCCGTGCGGCGACGCCGTTCGTCGAAGGCCTCCTGAAGGCGTTCCCACGCGCGAAACAGGGCGTCATCTCCGCCGGCCGCGACGAGTCAGCCGGGATGACCGACGGCGAGTTCCCGATCACGATCGACTACACCAAACTCCCCGAGATCACCGAAGACGACACCGTGATCGTCGCCGATCCGATGCTCGCCACCGGGAGTACGATGTGTCGGGTGCTGGAACACGTCCTTAAGGACGCACCCGAGCCCGAGGACCTGTTCGTGCTCTCCGCAGTCAGCGCGCCCTCGGGACTGCTCCGCGTCGGCGAACGCTTCCCCGAAGCCGACCTCCTCACGGTCAGCATTGACGATCGTCTCGACGACGACGGATTCATCGTTCCTGGTCTCGGCGACGCAGGCGACCGCGCGTTCCGCACGCAGTAAGCGTCCTCCTGCAACGAGTCTCGACGCTAATCCCCCCTCTGGATTTCGAGTGGAGACCCGACTTGCTCCGAGCAGCTATGGCCTCCCTATCTGTTCTTGGCGGCCGTTGGCGTGCGGGAGTGGTGCGAGGTGCGAACGTAGTAAGCACCTCGACTGCGAACGGGGAGCGGAGCGACCCGTGAGCACGCCGGAGGCGTGCGACTCGTGCGAGGTCTGCGCGAGCAACGCGAGCGCAGGCTCGTCAGAGCGAAGCTCTGACGGTGGATGAGCGAGCAGAGTGAGCGAAGCGAACGAAGCGAGTGAATCGGCTGGGGAGGGTGTGGCCTACGGTCATTCATTTGTCTCGGGATTCGCGGTCGCGACGTAGCTCGTGACTGAATTCGTGGTGAGGTTCACCGAACATCGAGCCTCGTCATTCTCCGTCCGTTCGGCCGTCCTCCTGACTCTCGTCGCCGGTATCGATCGCCGCCCGTCCGCTGGTCGCGCTCAGCACTCGCTCACGGAGCGCGTCGCGTTCCGCCACCGGTACACGAACCTGAAACGCGACTCGTTCGCCGTACGTCGCTTCGAACTCGACGTCCGACCCCTCGATGATCCCGCGGACGGTCCCCGAGTCGTCGTACTCGACCACGATCGAGACGGTCTCGTGGGGCTCCTCCGTGACGATGTCGGCCTCGTCGACTCCGAGCTTGACCGCGCGGCCGTAGGCCCGCGACAGCCCGCCGACCCCGAGGTTGGTCCCGCCGTAGTAGCGTGTGACGACCGCGACGACGTTTTCGAGCTCCTCGCGTTCTAAAACCGTCAGCGCCGGCTTGCCCGCCGAGCCACCGGGTTCGCCGTCGTCGCTCGCGTACTCTCTGAGTGGATCGGCGCGGACGCGGTAGGCGGGCACGTTGTGGGTCGCGTCCGCGTACTCTGCTTCAATCTCCGCGACGAACGCCTCCGCAGCGTCGACCGAGTCGGCAGGGGCGACGTGACCGAAAAAGCGCGATCCCTGGACCTCGAAGGCTGCCTCGCCGCGCCCCGCGACGGTCCTGTAGGTCTCGGCCGCGTCGCTCATTCGAGTTCGAGCTTCCGGACGAAATCGAACTCGCGGATTTCGGTCAGCACTGCGCCGGGCAGCGGCTCGTCGGTGATGATCGAGAGTCTGGGTTCGTCGGTGAACTCGGGGTCCTCGCTGATGGTCTGACGAACGGAGATATCGTGGGCCGCGATCGCGCCGGTGACGACCGCGACGATCCCCGACCGCTCGGCGTCCGCGACCGCCACCGTCAGCACCGAGAGGTCGAGCACCGGCGCGAGATCCTTGAGACTGGGGACCGCGGAGATGTTCCGGAAGATTGGACGGAGTTCGTCGTCCGCGAGCAGTGCGTCGGTGGTCGAGTCCACGACACGCCGATCGACCCCGATCTCGCTGGCGACCTGGGTGTTCGGGATCTCGATCCCACCCGAGACCACCCGGCCGTCGGCGTTGACCGAGAAGCCACGTTCGAGCAGCAGCCTGACGACTGCCTGCTGGCTCGGACTCCCCTCGAACTTCTCCATGATTTCGTCGAACATAGACGGAACTCGTGATCGTCCACGACAACATCCTCCCGGGACTTAAGTCGGTCTACTCCCGGCGAGCGTCCTTCGTCTCCGCCGGATCTGCGTGAATCTCGCTGCCGTTCGGCTCACTGAGGAGAACAATACCCTCCGCGCGCGCTCTGTCGGGCAGCGTCCGTTCGTCGCGCTCGCGGAACTCGTTGTACTCTTCGGGCGTATAGCAGAGCACGTCGACCGGGCCGTAGCGAGCGTGCTCCCAACGTTCGAGGATCGGCGCGGGACGTCGGTAGCCGGGAACGCCGGCGAAGTCGGCTGCGACGAGCAGCAGGTCGGTGTCGCTCGCCTCGGTCGCAGTCCCGCGGACCCGAGAGCCGAAGACGACGCCGAGTTCGATCGTGATTCCGGCATCCTCGATGACGGCTTCGAGGTGATCGCGGATCGCGTCGAGATGGACCGTGTGCTCGCTCATCGGTTCGCGTTCTCCGTGATGGCGTTATAGCGCGCCCTTGGTGCTTGGAGTGCCCTCACGGCGCTCGTCGGGACGGGTGGCGTCGTCCAGCGCGCGTGCAAGTGCTTTGAACAGCGCCTCGATCTCGTGGTGGGCGTTCTCGCCCTCGACGCCGGCGTGGAGAGTCAGCCCGGCGTTCATCGCGAGCGATCGACAGAAGTGGGCGGCCATCGTGCTCGTGAACTCACCGACCCGATCCTGAGAGAACGTGCCGTCGAACCGGAACAGCGGCCGGCCCGAAACGTCGACCACGACGCTGCCGATCGCCTCGTCGAGTGGCACCTTCCGGTCGGCGAACCGTCGAATCCCTGCCCGATCGCCAAGCGCCTCGTCGAACGCCTCACCGAGGGTGATCGCGACGTCCTCGACGGTGTGGTGGTCGTCGATGTGGAGATCGCCGTCGCAGGTCACGTCGAGATCGAACAGCCCGTGTTTCGCGAACGAGGCGAGCATGTGATCGAAGAAGCCGATCCCAGTCTCGACGGTCGACTCGCCGTCGCCATCGATCGTCAGCGAGATCTCAACGGTGGTCTCGGCGGTTTCGCGGGTCACAGTCGCGCTCCGCGTCATGCGCTCACCTACAGTCGGACGTACAAGGCGGTTGTGCTCCGCCCGTCGAATCGTGGCTGTCTCCGGTTGCCACGACCGTCGACAGCCGAACCAGAACCGGTATTTTCGTTCGTCACCAACGCGAGTCGAATGGAGCGCCGACGATACCTTCGGCTCGCTGCCGCCTCGTCGGTCGCGCTCGCCGGCTGCTCGGCGATCGAATCCGTCGGTGAGCCGGACAGTTCGTCACCGTCCGAAACCACGTCGACGGGATCGGCCACTGCTGCATCCGACGACACGGCCCCCGACAGTGCTGACAACGGAAGCGATCACGGCGTGTACGTCCAGCCGTTCGCGGAGTCGATGTACGTCGTCGGCAGGGGAGTTATGGGCGCTTCGGGCGGCACGACTGGCGGGACCGGGACGAACGCAGCGGACACGATAACCAGCGCGAGCCGGACGAACACGACGACCGCCGACACCACCGCGACGAGAACGACCGACGGGACCGACGCCACGCCGATCGCTGGCGACTACCGGTTCGCGCTGATGTACGCCGCTCCACACGTCTTCTGGACGGTCGACGGCGCAGAAACCACGAGACAGCCCATCGAGCAGGGTGACTCGCTGCATCTCATGAGCGTGGTGTGGGACCCGGAAACCGGGACGGTACTGCCCGACACGGGGCTCTCGGTCGAGATCAGTCGGGATGGCGACCTCGTGGGCCAGGAAGTGATCTATCCGATGCTCTCCCAGCGGATGGGGTTTCACTACGGCGCGAACTTCCCGCTGCCCGGTGACGGGAGCTACACCGCGACGCTCAGCGTGGGCGGAACGGGGGTCCGACGGACGGAGGCGTTCGCTGGGCGGTTCGCGGAGCCGGCGAGCGTCACGATCGAGTTCTCGTTCACCCAGACGACGCGCGAGCAGGTCGTCTCGCCGAAGGCCCCACGAGCCGGCGAGCCGGGCGCGATCGCACCGATGGAGACGAGTACAGTCCCGTCGGCGGTCGCCCCGACGAAATCCGAGCTGAGTGGGGCGTTCATCGGTCGTGCCACGAGCGGCGACGCGGTGTTTCTCGTTACCCGACTGTCTCCGGACGAGAGCCCACTCGACGACGGTAGTCCGTACCTCACGGTGTCGGCGCGGACGCCGTACAACAGTTTAGTGCTCCCCGCGATGGCGCTCTCGGCAACACTGAAACGCGACGGGACCACCGTCTTCGACGGGCCGCTGAAGCGCACGCTCGATCCCGACCTCGGCTACCACTACGGTGCGAGCGTCGAGAGCGCACAACCGGGCGACCGACTCACGATCTCGGTCGCGACGCCGCCCCAGGTCGCCCGCCACGAGGGCTACGAGAACGCATTTCTCGACATGCCCAAAATGAGCGTGACGCTGTAAAGAGATGAACACTATTGGGGTCAGAGCGGTACCGAGCGTGTCTTTCGTAGGCTGAAACGGCGTACTCCTCCGTTCCGATACTGCTCAAATCACGTTGACGAAGCAACTACCGATAGATGACCTGATTATTTATCTTTGAGAAAACTAACTCAGATGGACGTTACTGCCATCCCGGGGGAAAACTATTAATATTCACCTCTTCTGCTACTTCAACATGACAGCAGTAAACGTGCGTGAAGGTATCCGGTATGGCGTATCACTCCTTGGATACTTCGTAGTTCTGTTTATCGGTGGGGGCGTCATTATCGCCATCGGCTTCGCGCTGCTTCCTCTCGACAGCGTCATTGCAACTTTGATTGGGTTTATATTCTTCCTCATAGGATCTGTCATATTTTATGCAGGTTTCCTTGGTGTTGGATATAAAGTCATCGCTGATGGAGTTGCGAAAGGTATCCAATCCGTCCAACCCTCGACCAGTAGTACTGAGACGGGTGATATGACTGGCAGCGGAGGGCTGATTAACTCGATCACAGAAGACACAGAAGATGGAACTACGGAACGATCCGAGGGGCCGCGAACACGCGAGTAAGGTACTGAGAAGCTCACGCGACGTTGTCACTTCTCTCGCACGGTCATCCGTGTATCGGATCACCGATCACTAAGGGGTGCGGCTTCGCGGAGCGAACACACTACCCGGTCCGCTCAACTACACTCGGTCCGTGGATCGGGTACTGGACGGCTGTGGCCCGGGGCGCGTAGCGAGCCCCATCGTCATTTAGCCGTCGTCGATCGCCGCGAGTGCGTCGTTGAGCGTAAACCGACCCTCGTAGAGCGCGCTGCCCACCACCGCGGCGTTCGCACCCGCATCGCGGAGCGCGCGGATGTCGTCGATCGTCGCCACGCCACCGCTCGCCACCACAGGGATCTCGACGGCATCGACGAGCCGACGGACGGGATCGGTCTGGACGCCGTCGAGACGGCCCTCGACGTCGACATCGGTGAACAGGATCGCGCCCGCTCCGCGGTCCTCGTACTCCGCGGCCGCCGTCGCTGGATCGAGGCCTGTACCTTCGGTCCAGCCCGAGATCACGACCTCGCCACCCTTGGCGTCGAGACTCACCACCACGCTCCCCGGATGGGTTTCGCTGATTTCCGCGACGAGTTCGGGGTTCTCGACCGCGGCCGTCCCGAGGATCACCCGGTCGACGCCGCGATCGAGCAGATCGCGCGCGTCCGCGGCGGTGCGGATGCCGCCGCCGAGCTGCACAGGGATATCGACCGTCTCGACGATCCGTTCGATCGCAGCGGCGTTCGCCCGCTCGCCCTCGAACGCCCCGTCGAGATCCACGAGATGGAGAGTGCGTGCGCCGGCCGCGACCCAGCGTTCGGCCGCATCGATCGGGTCGCCGTACTCGTTTCCAGTACTGCGCTCGCCGCCGACGAGCTGGACCACCTCGCCGTCCTGAACGTCGACCGCAGGCACCACTTCGAACCCGGAGAACATGGTGGCGGTCGGAGTCGTCACAGCCTAAACCCACCGGAACTCGCGGCCGTGCTCGATGGGCGATAACTTATGAGATGGATCTCCTGTGGTTGGGAAGAACTATATGTCGAGCGCCACTCGAATCGAGCATGGCGCTTTCGGTGCTTCTGTTCGTTGGACTCGGTGTCGTGGTCTTCGTCGGGTTCAACATCGGTGGCTCGAACGTCGGCGTCGCGTTCGGGCCGGCGGTCGGGTCGAAGTCGATCTCGACGACGGGCGCGGCGGCGCTGATGACGGTGTGTTTCTTCCTCGGCGGCTGGACGGTCGGGCGCGGTGTCGTCCGGACGATGGGTGGCCGGATCGTGCCGTCGAGCGAGTTCACCTTCGTGGCCAGCATCGTCGTTCTCTTCTTCATCGGTCTCGCGCTCTTTCTCGCCAACGTCGTCGGCGTCCCCGCGTCGACCTCGATGACCGGCGTCGGCTCGATCGCCGGCCTCGGTCTCGCGACGAACACCTTGAACTGGACGACGATGGGCGAGATCGTCTCGTGGTGGGTCGTCTCCCCCGTGATCGCCTTCTGGGTCAGCGGCGTGATCGGCCGGTACTTCTACCCCCACTTGAACCGGCTGTTCGCCGTCAAGCAGACCGCAGGCTCGCTGCTCGAACTCGACCGCTCGCGGACGCCGCCGCGACCGACGCTCGGCGTGAACACCACCGTCCGAGAGCTCGTCGGCACGCTGCTCGTCGTCGTCGTCGCCTGCTATACGGCGTTCAGCGCGGGGACCTCGAACGCGGCGAACGCGATCGCGCCGCTGGTGGGGGCCGAAGCGATCGACATCGGCCCGGGGATCATTCTTGCCGGTCTCGCCGTTGGCCTCGGAGCGTTCACGATCGGCCGACGGACCATGGACACGATGGGGAACGACCTCACCGAAATGCCGCTGCTCGCGGCGCTGATCGTGGCGATGGTGAGTTCGACGCTCGTAACGCTGCTCTCGTGGTTCGATATTCCCGTCAGCGTCGTCATCATCTCCACGATGAGTATCGTGGGGCTCGGCTGGGGGCGCGCCACGCGAACCGTCACCGTCACCGACGTCCGGCAGGGCGAATCGCCGGCCGTCTCGGTCGACGCATTCGCCACCGACGCCGACGGACAGACCGTGGGCGGCGGTGGGAGTCCACCCGATCCGGGGACGAAGCCGGCCCCGATCGGCGACGAGACGGCTGACGACGAGTCGGCGGTGGATCTGTTCAAACCGGGGGCGAGCGCCCGCGTCATCGCCATGCAGAACCTCGTGCCGGCGATCGCGACCCTCACCTCGTTTCTGCTCTTTCGGTTCGTCGTGCTCTCCTGAGAGAGGTCCGTGCCGTCGGCGATGTGGTCCGTGGATTCCACCCGATTGTTCCTGCATTTGTGCCGAGAAACACGTCGACGCCACCGAAACAGCAAGGTCTAACAAGCCGGGGCGAGAACGCCGACGTGATGCCTACCGTAGAATACGTCAACTACGAAGTGTTCGACGACCAGGGCTGGGATCTCGAGGACGACGACCTCTTCGAGAAGGCCGAAGACGCCGACCTCGGGGAGGAGGATTACGGCTCCCTCGACGTCAACGAGTCCGAGTACATCCTCGAAGCCGCCGAGGCTCAGGGCTACGACTGGCCGTTCTCGTGTCGGGCAGGCGCGTGTGCGAACTGCGCCGCCATCGTCACGGAGGGTGAGATCGACATGGACATGCAGCAGATCCTCAGCGACGAGGAGGTCGAGGATCGCAACGTCCGCCTGACCTGCATCGGTAGCCCCGCCGCCGACACCGTGCAGATCGTCTACAACGCGAAACACCTCGATTACCTCCAGAACCGCGTCATATAAACCCACTTTTTTAGACGGGGGCATCGCGCGCCTGCGGCGCGCTCAACCCCCGACCAAAAACCTGGACTAAAAACACCCGCTCACTCGCGCCTTCGGCGCTCGTTCGCGGTACGACTGCTGGCGCTCTCCGCGACCGCTCTGCAACCACCACCGCACAGCACCGCCCGAGCCCTCGGCTTACTCACTCACTCCGTTCGCTCGCGCACCTCGCCCTCGATCCACCGAGGACCACCGACCACCTCCGCTACCGCAACTACTACCGCCCCGCTACCGCAACCACCACCGCCCCGCTACCGCAACTACTACCGCCCCGCTACCGCAACCACCACCGCCCCGCTACCACAACCACCACCGCCCCGCTACCGCAACCACCACCGCCCCGCTACCGCAACTACCACCGCCCCGCTACCGCGGTCAGCACTGTCTCGCCCCCGCAACCGCCCCGCCGCGCGACGCAGCCGCCGTGCGAGCGTTTATGACTGAAGCCGCGACCACCGCGCGGTATGCACGCGTTCAGCGATCTCCGAACGGCGGCCTACTGCCCCCGACAGTGCTACTACCGACAACAGGACGACGATCGCGAACCGCCACCCGAGGTCGAAGAGCGCCGCGATCTCGCCTTTCGGTATCCCGCGTTCCTCGACAGCGCGGACCTCACGAGTCACCCGATTTCCGTCACACCGACTCAGTACCGGAGCAATCTCTCGTGTGCGAAGGCCCGATTCGATGCGTTCGAGGAACTCTGCCGACCTGACTCGCGCGACGTGCTCCTCACTGGCAAGGAGTGTCGAGGTGTCGCTCACAAGATCCTCGACCTCGACACGCCGACCCCGTCGCTGATCTCGGCCGGCAGCCCACCCGAGAACGGCGTCTGGCACCCTCAAACCGTTCACGCCGTCGCGGCCGCGAAGGCGCTCGCGTTCGAACGTGAAACCGCCGTCGAGCGTGCGTTCGTCGAGTATCCGACGCACGGAATCATTAGGGATGTAAAACTCACCACCCGACGGAAGGCGGCCTATCGACGGGCAGTCCGAACGCTCGAATCGATCGACGGACCGCCGCCGCGCCTCGACGACGACGCGAAATGCGAGTCCTGTGAGTACCGCGAGGAGTGTGGCGTGAAGACCCGGTCACTGCGCTCGCTGCTCGGCCTCGGGTGATCACTACGTGGACTCGATTACTTCCGTTCGAGCCACGCCGCGATCTCGTCGGCGCGCGCGCCGCGACGGTGAATCGTCCTCTCGGCAACGTCGACCACGGTGCTTTCGGTGCCGGGGAGTTCGTCGCCACCGTCGATCACGGCCGCGCTCGCCTCCCGTACCGCCGCGTCGACCGCCTCTGCCCGCCGGGCGCTCGGGTTCCCGCTCACGTTCGCACTGGTTGCGGTGAGCGGGGCGACCTCTCGCAGGAACGCGAGTGCGGTCGGATGGTCGGGGACGCGCACGCCAACCTGGTCCCCACCGGCAGTCAGTACGTCGGGGACCGCCTCGCGCGCTTCGACGAGCACCGTGACCGGACCGGGCAGGAATTCGTCCATGAACCGTTTTTCCTGTGCGGTCGGCCGCGTGTACTCCGCCGCCGTCTCGACGTCGGGCACCGCGAGCGAGATCGGCTTGCTCCGATCGCGTCCCTTGACGGCGAACACCCGCTCGACCGCCGCCGTCGAGAGCGCGTCCGCGGCGAGGCCGTAAACCGTCTCGGTCGGATAGACCACGACCTCGCCCTCGCGGATCGCCGTGGCGGCGCGTGCGAGATCGACCACGTTCAGAGTGCGTCGATCGCGGCCTCGACGTCGTCGTAGTCGGGGAAGTCGGGCCACTCGCTCGCGACCCACGCGTACCGGACCGTGCGCTCGTCGTCGATCACGAACACGGCTGGCCGCGGCTCCGTGATCCCGGCCATTCCGTCGAGGTCGTTTACGATCCCGTACTGCTCGGCGACGCCGTTCTGCGGGTCTGAAAACAGCCGCGCGTCGATCCCGCGCTCGGCGATCAGCCGCTTGTGTGCGTACGGCGTCGAGATCGAGAGTCCGACGACCGCGATTTCGTCGGTCCACCCTCGATCCCGGATCTCGTTCCAGACGTACGTCGCGGGGAACGCCCCGTCCATCGGGTGGAAGACGAGAACGGCCGGTCCGTCGTCGAGCACGTCCGAGAGGGCGGTGTCGCTCCACACCTCGGCGTCGACGAGCGGTCGGACGAAATCGGGCGCTTCGTCGCCCTCGGTGGGATGGTCCGCCGCGTCGAGTTCGACCACGTCGAAGTCGAGCGCTGCCATCAGGCCGCGTCCTCCCCGTCGCCGTAGGTGCCGTCGAGATACGCCACGATGTTCGCGCTTTCGGACATCGTGACTCCCGTATTGGGATCGACGATCGCCGGCACGGTGCGCTTGCCGCTGATGCGCTTCACGACGTCGCGCTCGGAGTGCAGCGGCTCGATGAACTGCGACTCGTAGTCGACACCGAGCTCGTCCAGCCGGCGGACGACGCGCTCGCAGAACGGACACGCCTGGAGTCGGTAGAGCGTGAGTGGCTCGCTTGCCTCGACGGACGCGGTGCCGCTGGCTGCATCGGTGCTCATGCGCCATCCTTCGGGCGAGACGCGCGTAAGCCCTTCGCCTCTCCTCGTCGCTCGACCCGTCGGACTCCGATCGATCTAGTCACGTCGGTTCGGTCCGATCGGTCGGTTTCGTGTCTCCTCGGGTGGCTAACACCCTCCGATTGTCAGCATCGACCATGCGAACGTTTAATCCGACCGGCAGGCAAGACCACAACGTCGCTATGGGCATACTTCCACTCACGACGGCTTCGTCCGCGCCGATACCAGCAGTCACTCCCATCCAGATGGACGTGCTCGGGATTTCGCTCTCCCAGACGGCGTTCGCCGGCATCGGTGCGCTCATGATCCTCGTGCTGATCGGCTTCTCGGGGTTTTTCTCCTCCTCGGAGATCGCGATGTTCTCCCTGCCGGCCCACCGCCTCGACGCGATGATCGAGAAGGGCCAGCGTGGCGCGCAGACAGTCAAGGCCCTCAAGGAGGACCCCCACCGCTTGCTCGTGACGATTCTGGTGGGTAACAACCTCGTCAACATCACGATGTCGTCCATCTCGACGACCATCGTCGGCTTTTACTTCGACGCGGGCACGGCGGTGCTCGTCTCGTCGTTCGGTATCACGTCGCTCGTTCTGCTGTTCGGCGAGAGCGCGCCCAAATCCTACGCCGTCGAGAACACCGAGTCGTGGGCACGGCGCGTTGCCCCGCCGCTGCGGGTCGTCGAGAAGGTGCTGTGGCCGCTCATCACGCTGTTCTACTATCTGACACAGATGGTGAACAGGATCACCGGTGGCCGCTCGTCGATCGAGACCTCCTACGTCACCCGCGAGGAGATCGAGGACATGATCGAGACCGGCGAGCGTGAGGGCGTGATCGAAGCGGACGAACGCGAGATGCTCCAGCGCATCTTCCGTTTCAACAACACCATCGCGAAAGAAGTGATGACCCCCCGACTCGACGTGACCGCGATCGACGCCGAATCCACCGTCGAGCAGGCGATCGAGACCTGCGTCCAGAGCGGTCACGCCCGGATTCCGGTGTACGAGGGCAGCCTCGACAACGTCATCGGGATCGTCAACATCCGCGATCTCGTCCGGGACCTGAACTACGGCGAGTCCGCGGATCTCGAACTCGACGACCTCATCCAGCCGACCCTCCACGTCCCCGAGTCGAAGAACGTCGACGACCTCCTCCGTGAGATGCGCGCCGACCGCCTCCGGATCGCGATCGTGATCGACGAGTTCGGCACCACCGAGGGCATCGTCTCGGTCGAGGACATGATCGAGGAGATCGTGGGCGAGATATTGGAGGGCGGCGAGAACGAACCCATCGAGATCGTCGACGACGACACGCTCGTGGCTCAGGGCGAGGTCAACATCCACGCGGTCAACGAGGCGCTCGACATCGACCTCCCCGAGGGCGAGGAGTTCGAGACCATCGCCGGGTTCATCTTCAACCGTGCGGGTCGGCTAGTCGAGGCTGGCGAGAGCCTCACCTACGATGGGGTCGAGATCACGGTCGAATCCGTCGAAGACACCCGGATCACGGCCGCACGTGTTCATCGGCTTCCCGAAACCGAGACGAACGCCGAAGCGACCGCCGAGACCGATGGCGGGCCGGACGAGACGGACTGAGTCGGGTCAGTTCGTCGTGAAGTCGATGTCCGAGTCGGCATCGGACGCCGCTGTTTCCTCGGGCACTTCGCCGCCCTCGGCGGCTTCGAGCGCCTCGACGTTCTTCGGGGTGTCGACGTGCCACCGATCGACCTCGTCGTCGTACTCGGCGAGCCGGTCGGAGACTTCCTCTTTGAGATCGTCGTCGTTGACGTTGACCTCGAAGGCGTATCCCACGTCGTCGCCCTCGCGTGCGCGCCCCGAGCGCTGGAGGTTCGCGCTCACGAGCTCGTTGTCGAAGTAGTACGGCGCGACCTGGGTCATCACGTTCCGGTAGACGGTGTCTTCGACGGTGCGAACCGCCTTCCGGCCGGCGGAGTCGGCCGCGCGCGCGACGTAGTCGAGCGATTCGCTCCACGTGTCGACCGCCTCATCGGGATCGTCGAGCCGGTCGTAGGACTCGCTGAGCTTCTCGCCCGCACTCAGGAGGTCCTCGTTCGGCTCTTTGCCGGCTTTCTCTCCCTCGCCCTCTTCGATGCTCGCCTGCTCGGCGGTCTTCTCGTTGACGTCCTCGCCGAGGCGCTCGTGGCTCTTGGGTCGCCACTCGTCCCACTCCTCGAACGCCTCGCTCTCCGCCCCGAGTTCGGCGAGCGCGTGGGTGATCCGCTCGCCGTGTTCGACCGCGTCGTTCCATCCGCCCCGGATCTTGAAGCCTGAAATGCTCTCTTCCATCGAGTCCTGTGGTCCTCGTGTTTGTCGAACCGGGCTACTTCCCGTACGTGAGACGAGTCGCCACCGCGTCGATCCGGCGCTTCGCCCCGCCGAGCCACGCGGAGGGCGACACGCTCCGGAGTTCGTCCTCCGAGAGCTCGATGCGCGCGCCGGCGAACGGGTCCGCGGCCTCGCGGTCCTCGTCGCTCTGTCCGTCGGCGGCCACGCCGGTCACGGAGGACATGGCACACCGACCACACGCCTCGCGGTCAGTTCCACCCATAGTCGGTCGCCGGTACGCCGAGCAGGCGCTTAAACGTTCGTGTGGGCCGTGCGCTTTTACTCGCGCCCGTCGTGACGCTGCCATGGGCTATCGCGTTCTCGACACCGACGACGTCACGCCGAGCGACGACCGCCCCTGCGAGCCCCGAAACCACGACCCATGACCGCCGATGCGAACGGCGGCGAGGCGGGACGGATCGAACCCGACGCGACGGACGCCGTCGCCGAGGACGGTGCGGACGACGCCAGCGATGCCGCAGCCGAACCCGACACAGCCACGTATCCCGACGTTCCCGACTGGGACGACGAGTACGTGGATCGAGTGAGCGATCGACTGCTGTTCAACTACGATCTCGATCGTGATCGCCACGTCCGTGGCGAGCGATTCACGCTCTACGGCGAACTCCACATCGAGAGCCACAAACAGTTCTTCCACGAGGCGCTCTCGTACGGCCACCACGAGTCGGGCGAGCACCTGTTCGTCCGTCGGGCCGATCGGGTCGACGTCGCGGAACTCGAACGCCTCGTCGATCTCGGTCACAGGCTCGCCGACGAGTGGATCGCACCGAACGAGGAACATTACAGCACCGAGTTCACGTTCGCGATCGCGACCGACACGATCGACCCCGATACCCGATCGTTCGTCGAGGGGTTCACGGACCGCACCCTGCTGAAGTACGGCTACCACGGCCACTACGAGATCAACCTCGTGGTCGTCGCGCCCGAGCGTGAGGACATCGTCGCCAGCCGAAACGCCGACATCGCCGACGCCTTCGGGCTCTGGGACGACGCCGATTCGGGGGGACTGCTCGAACGGCTCGTGGCGCGCGTCCGTCGCTGATCCGCTCCTTCGCCGCGAGCTCCGTGAGAGTGGACTCAGAGCACTCCGAGCAGCGCGAGCCCGGCGTAGAGCAGATCGCCGTACGCCAGCGCGAGACAGAGTCCGCCGAACAGCGGGACGAGAAACGGGATGCCCGGCGAGATCCACACCGATTCCGCCGTCGTGAGGTGGTCGAGCGCCGTACGGAGGTTGGCGGGGGTCGCGCCGTAGGCGTCGTCCACGTCGTCACAAAACGCCGCTGCGCCCCACGAGTCGGCCGAATTCTGTACGCTCTCCCGATCGCTTGCCGTTGCGTCGCGGACCGGTTCAGTCGCTCGGCTGTCTCCGTGTCGCGGCCCGCCGTCGGTGGCGGCGTCGATCCGTCCGTCGCCGGGCGCGTTCGGTTCCGTCGGCAGGCTCTCGGGGTCGCGTCCTTCAGCAGGTGCGGCGCGGAGCGCGGCGAGACTCGTGTTACGCCACGCGAGATACATCCGGAGTGCGTCGAGATCGAGGCCCGCATCGAGCCCGTTCGCCCGCCCGAGCAGCCGGCCGTGGATTGCGGGAATCCTCTCCCACGAAATCGGCCGACCCACGGCCATCGTCGTCGTGATTCGTCCCGCGAGCGCGTTCCGGGCGGTAAGTGAGAGCGGGTAGACCGCGCCGACGAGCGCCGCGTTCGTGAGGATCGTCACGGCGAACGCACCGCTCACGGTCGTGAACGGGAGAACGAGCGACGGTGAGGTCGGGAGAAGATACGAGGGTGGTGTCGGAAAACACAGGCAGACCGCGGCGAGCGCCTTCGCATCAGCGCCGCCGAACGCGCCGAGCCACCAGAACAGGGTGCCGAGTGGGGCGATCACGCCCACGCTGACGGCGACGCGGACGACGAACAGTCGGCGTTCGGCGTCGAGGCCGCCGTGCCATATCGTCCACGCCTCCCACGCGAGCAGCGCGCCACCGAGGGCGACGAGCGGCAGCCACGTCCGGTTCGCCACCCGGCGCGTTCGCAGATCACGGACGGCAGCCCAGCCGAGCACGGGGAGCGCGAGCAGCCGGAGCAGGTCGACGGACGCGTTCACGATCCACGAGCCGGGCGCGGGAACATAGGTCTTTCCTCAGGATCGAGGCATCTCGTCTTCGATTTCCCGAACGAACCCCTCGATCGCGTCGTCGAACGCCGTCGGCTGCTCGATCATCGCGAGGTGGGCGGCGTCGGGGAGAACGGTGGCGGTCGCGTTCGGCACGTTCTCGGCGAGGTACTCGTGGTATCGCGGCGGGGTCAGTCCGTCGTGTTCGCCACAGATCGCGAGTGTGGGTGCGTCGATCCCATCGAGTTGCCCCCGGACGTCGAACCGGTGGCAGGTCTCGAAGTCCCGGCGAGTGGTCGCTTGGCCGACCGCGCGCATCGTGGCCTTCGAGCTCTCGACTGCGGGACGGTCGGTGTCGTGAAACAGTCGATCCTCGGCGTGGAGGAACTCGATGGCGCGGTCGAAGTCCTCGTCGAGCCACGCGCGCAGGTCGTCCATCACGGTGAGCTTCGCGCCGGTCCCGGCGAGCACGAGGCCCGCTGGCGACGCGTCGCGTTCGAGCGCGAGATGCTGACAGATCGCGCCGCCGAGCGAGTTACCGACGAGGATCTCGGCGTCGGTCGCGTCGGCGACTGCGAGCACGTCGTCGGCGTACGCCGAGAGCGCCTCGTAGCCCGGATCGGCGTCGACGTCTTCGGAGTCGCCGTGGCCACTCAGATCGAGCGCGACCGCCGGCCGCGTGTCCTCGTCCAACTGGGCACGCCAGATCTCCCTGTCCGCCCCGCTGCCGTGGACGTACAGCACCCGCGCACCATCACGATCGTCGCCCGCCCGTTCGTAGGCCGTCGTCCGGCCGCCGTGGGTAACGGTTTCCATACCCCGAGTTCGTCGGCGACGCACATATACTGTCGGCGAGAACGGGTCACCACGAAGCGCGTCCGGACCGACCGTCGACGACGGACGATTGGGCTGAGGTTTCCCGGGATCCTCGCCGCTGGGACTCCACTCTTCAACCTGAACCACAATACCAGCGATCGGTTCGTAGACTACCCACGTGCCGGGATCATGGGCAATACATTTATATATTAGAAGGACTAACCAAGGGTTAGGATGACACCAAAGCTCCAGCAGTTCGACGAGCGCGACACCGGCGAACTCCGGCGGTACGAGTACGACGATCAGGTGGTGTACGCGGTTGATGTCGGACTCGGTGAGACGACGGTCGACGTCGTCGGGAACACGGTACTGATCGTGGGCGACGACGATCAGGCCGAGTTCGAGGTGCCGGAATCGGGGACCGTCGAAGCCGGTATCAACAACGGCGTGCTTACTGTCGAGGTGGAACGATGAAGCTCACCGTCAAACCCCTGAAGCAGAAAGACGCCGGCCGCGGCCTCGCGGCGGTCGATCGGGCCGCGATGGAGGAGCTCGACCTCGAAAACGGCGACTACATCGTGATCGACAGCGGCGAAGGGCGCGCGATCGCGCGCGTCTGGCCTGGCTACCCCGACGATGGGGGCCGCGACGTGATCCGAGTCGACGGCCAGCTCCGCAGTGAGGCCCAGGTCGGGATCGACGATCACGTCACGATCGAGAAGGCCGACGTCAAGCCCGCCCAGTCCGTGACGGTGGCGCTCCCCCAGAACCTCCGCATCCGGGGGAACGTCGGACCGTACATCCAGGACAAGCTCTCGGGTCAGGCGATCACCCAGGGTCAGACCATCCCGTTCTCGCTCGGGTTCGGCCCGTTCTCGGGTGGGTCGGGCCAGCGCATCCCGCTGAAGGTCGCCGAAACGAACCCCGACGGAACGGTGATCGTCGCGGAGACCACCGAGATCGAAGTGAGTGAGAAGCCCGCCGAGGAGATCGTCTCCGACGCTACGGGCGGCGGCAGCGGCGCGAGCGCCCCCTCCGTGACCTACGAGGATATTGGCGGGCTGGACCGCGAGCTCGAACAGGTTCGCGAGATGATCGAGCTCCCGATGCGCCACCCTGAACTGTTCCAGCAGTTGGGGATCGAGCCGCCGAAGGGAGTTCTCCTGCACGGGCCGCCGGGCACCGGGAAGACGCTGATCGCGAAGGCGGTCGCGAACGAGATCGACGCCCACTTCGAGACGATCTCCGGGCCGGAGATCATGTCGAAGTACTACGGCGAGAGCGAAGAACAGCTCCGCGAGATGTTCGACGAGGCCGAAGAGAACGAGCCCGCGATCATCTTCATCGACGAGATCGACTCGATCGCGCCGAAGCGCGACGAAACCTCCGGCGACGTCGAGCGCCGGGTCGTGGCCCAACTGCTGAGTCTGATGGACGGGCTCGAAGAGCGCGGCCAAGTCACCGTGATCGCCGCCACCAACCGCGTGGACGCGATCGATCCCGCGCTCCGGCGCGGCGGCCGGTTCGACAGGGAAATCGAGATCGGTGTGCCCGACAAGGGAGGGAGGAAAGAGATCCTCCAGGTCCACACCCGCGGGATGCCGCTGGCCGACGATATCGATCTCGACCAGTACGCAGAGAACACCCACGGGTTCGTCGGATCGGACATCGAGAGCCTCGCGAAGGAGTCGGCGATGAACGCCCTTCGGAGGATTCGGCCCGAACTCGACCTCGACGAGGAGGAGGTCGACGCCGAGGTGCTCGAAGCGATGCAGGTCACCCGTGAAGACGTCAAGGGCGCGCTCAAGGGCATCGAGCCGAGCGCGCTCCGGGAGGTCTTCGTCGAGGTGCCCGACGTGACGTGGGAGAGCGTCGGCGGCCTCGGAGACACCAAAGAGCGCCTGCGCGAGACCGTCCAGTGGCCGCTCGACTACCCCGAGGTGTTCGAGGCGATGGACATGAACGCCGCGAAGGGCGTGATGATGTACGGGCCGCCAGGCACCGGCAAGACCCTACTCGCGAAGGCCGTCGCGAACGAGGCCGAGTCGAACTTCATCTCGATCAAGGGTCCCGAACTCCTCAACAAGTTCGTCGGCGAGTCGGAGAAAGGCGTCCGCGAGGTGTTCTCCAAGGCACGCGAGAACGCTCCCACGGTGATCTTCTTCGACGAGATCGACTCGATCGCGGGCGAGCGCGGCCGCAACATGGGCGACTCCGGGGTCGGCGAGCGCGTCGTCTCCCAGCTCCTGACCGAGCTCGACGGGCTCGAAGAGTTGGAGGACGTCGTGGTGATCGCCACTTCCAACCGACCGGACCTGATCGACAGCGCGCTCCTCCGGCCTGGCCGACTGGATCGCCACGTCCACGTCCCGGTGCCCGACGAGGACGCCCGCGAGGCGATCTTCGAGGTCCACACGCGGGGCAAACCCCTCGCCGACGGTATCGACCTCGCCGACCTCGCCCGCCGGACGAAGGGCTACGTTGGCGCTGACATCGAGGCCGTCACCCGCGAGGCCGCGATGGCCGCGACCCGGGAGTTCATCGAGAGCGTCGACCCAGAGGACATCGACGGCAGCGTCGGTAACGTCCGGATCGACGAGAGCCACTTCGAGGACGCGCTCTCGGAAGTGACCGCGAGCGTGACCGAGGAAACTCGGGAACGCTACGACGAAATCGAAGAACGCTTCGACAGCGGCGAACCCGCCGAGGATCGCGAGGTCGGCCGGACGTTCCAATAGCCGATCTCCACTTTGTTACTTCACCCCCGTCGCTCGTTCACTGCGTTCGCTCGCGGTAGGGATTGCTAGCCTTCTCCGCGACCGCACCGCCCCGCAGCCACACCACACTGCCGAACCGCAACTGCTATCGGGCCGACGCCGCTCTCCACGTTTCCTATGAGTTGGCGAGCCATCAGGCCGGTCGCACTCGCGGCCGTCCGTCGAGAGAACGGAGAAATTTTGGTCTCGAAGGACGACGAACCCGGCGAGGACGAGCCGTTCTACCGGCTCATCGGCGGTGGCGTCGAGTTCGGCGAACACAGCCGCAAATCGGTCGTCCGTGAGTTCCGCGAGGAACTCGATGTCGAACTCACGAACGTCAACCCCACTGGAACCTACGAGAACGTGTTCACCTTCGACGGCGAGCAGGGCCACGAAATCTGGCGGGTGTACGAGGGCGACATCGCCGAGGACTGGCCGTACGAGCGCGACAGCTTCGAGGGCCGCGAACCGGAACTCGACGAGACCTATGAGGCGACGTGGATGGCTCCCGAACGGCTCCGAGACGACGTGACGTTCTACGATCCGGTCGTGCTCGACGACCTTGGCCGGCGGTAGCGGTGCGGTTCCTGGTGTCTCGACAAACGGGGTGAGTCGAGGCTCACGAGAGCACGCTCTCCTGGTGGATGAAGGGCGAGCGGGTGCTCGGAGTGAGTGGGCGAGGGCTTCGGCGGTGCTGTACGGAGGAGGTGGCGGTGCGGCCTGC
The DNA here is from genome assembly GCF_028617175.1 of Halococcus sp. PRR34. Taxonomy (NCBI): domain Archaea; kingdom Methanobacteriati; phylum Methanobacteriota; class Halobacteria; order Halobacteriales; family Halococcaceae; genus Halococcus; species Halococcus sp. PRR34. The sequence goes on from NZ_JAQJDA010000001.1 coordinate 563,245, forward strand.
GGTAGTCGCTAGTAGTTCTACCGCGAAGCGACCGCAGGGAGCGAGCGGGGTTTTTCATGAACGCTTTTGCGAGGGGTTGAGCGCGCGAAGCGAGCGCGCGAACCCCCGAAGTAAAAACGTTCAGTAGATGAGCTCGTCGTCGTTCTCGACCATGTACAGCGTCCGTGCAGAGATGTTGACCGCGTGATCGCCGATGCGTTCGAGGTCGCGGATCGTGAGCAGGAGTCGCGAGACGTCAGCCATCATCTGCTCGACGCTCTCGCCGGCGTCGAGTTGGGTTTCGATCAGGTCCCGGACGACGACGCTCGACGCGCGCTCACACCGGTCGTCGAGATTGTCGTCGCGCTCGTCGATGGCGTAGCAGGCATCGATGTCTTCCTCGTCGTAGGCGGTCATGGCGTTCTCGACCATGTCGACGGTGTAATCACCGATCCCTTGGATGTCGACCTCGGGGAAGACGTCGCGTTCGGCCTGGAGAGTGTACTCGCCGAGATTGGTGGCGAGATCCGCGATGCGTTCGAGATCGGTGATGACCTTGAACGAGGAGGCGATGAAGCGTAGGTCGCCTGCAACCGGCTGCTGGAGGGCGAACAGATCGATACAGCTGCCTTCGAGATCGAGATACATCCGGTTGATCTCGGCGTCGCCATCGATGACCTCCTGTGCGGCCGCCTCGTCCTTGCGGGCGAGCGCGTCGAGACCCATCCGGAGACGTTCGAGGACGATCTCGCTCATGTAGAGGACGTCCTCGCGAAGCGTATCGAGCTGCTCCTGATAACTCTCGCGGGGCATACCACCCCGTCGGACCGTCCACGTAATGTACCCTTCGACGAATTTGGCACCGAATATTGGTAGTACTATTGCTGCCTATATATTACGATACACTACTATTATCGCGCTGTCTTCACCACACGCTTCTGAAGGTGTGAATCGAGTCTCCGTATCCCAACCAAGGGAGAGGAGACAGAATTTCATGGAGAGATCCCGTCCAGTTGCGGTCGCTATATATTTTTGAATAGATTTATTGTCGAGGGGAGTAGATCGGCGGCTATGGAGACGCGCAAGGTCCAGGTCACGGGCGGGTCGACGTACACCGTGTCGTTGCCGAAGTCGTGGGCGACCGACAACGGCGTCAGCGCCGGGAGCGAAGTCGAGTTTTATCCCGAGGACGAGTCGCTGTTGCTCGCCCCGCGGACCGAGGAGACCACGGCCGAGGGGACGCTCGACGTCACCGACCTCGAAGGGTCGGAGCTCACGCGCGCCGTCGTGATGATGTACGTCAACGGGTTCGACGTCATCACCCTGGAGACCGCGAGCGTCGACGCCGCCCAGCGCCGCACCATCCGCGAGGCCACCCAGGGACTGGTGGGACTCGAAGTCATCGAGGAGACCTCCGAGCGGGTCAGTCTCCAGGATCTCCTCGACTCCTCGGAGCTCTCGATCCACAACGCGATCACGCGGATGCGGCTGGTCTCACTCACCATGCTCGGCGACGCGGTCGAAGCGCTCAGTACGGGGGACCCCGACCTCGCAGCCGACGTGATCGAGCGCGACGACGACGTCGACCGGCTATGGTACATGACTGCACGGGTGTTCCGGACCGCGCTCCGGAGTCCAAGCGCGGCGACCGAGATCGGCCTGTCCCGCGAGACGTGTTTCGACTACCACTCGGCCGCACGCCAGCTCGAACGGGTTGCCGACCACGCGACCAAGATCGCCGAGGTCGTCGGCGACGTCGAGAGCGTCTCGGAGGACGTCGGCGAGGCGCTCGCCGCACTCCACGACGGGGCGGCAAACGTGATCGAGACCGCGATGGACGCGCTGCTCGCCGACGAGGACGACGACGCGCTTCGGCTCGCGAACGACGCGATGTCCGCGATCGACGAGATCGACGAACGCGCCCGCGAAGTCGATTGCCTGCTCCGCGACCGTGATTCGGAGCGCGCCCAGCGGCTCGGCCTCGTCGTGGACTCGCTCTCCCGGAGCGCCGACTACGGCGGGAACATCGCCGAAACCGCGATGCAGAAGGCCGCGCCGCAGCCCTAAATCCCCACCTTTTGCTACGGTCGCTCGTTCGCTTCGCTCTCTGCTCGCGGGCGCACGAGGCGGCGGAGCCGCCTCGAATCGCGGCGCGTAGCGCCGCGCATGGCCCGCTCGCACGGTACGAGGTTCCTTCGGAACCTCTCTACTCGCAAAATGTGGATCAAAAGCCTGCGTCACCCCCTCACTCCGTTCGGGGGATTCCTCGGCCCGCTCACTCGCCTACGGCTCGTTCGCGGTACACTGCTAGCGCTCTCCGCAAACCGCACCACCACTCCGCACAGCACCGCTGAAGCCCTCGGGCGCTCGCGACGCTCGCGCCCTCGCCCTTCATCCGCCAGGCCCGCACCGCTCCGCGCCACCAATCGTCGCAGAAACGAAAAGGTCGGTTACTCTTCGAGGACTGCGTTGACCTGACCGTCCTGGCCGGGTCGGGAGGTCACGCGCGCGAGGCCCTCGCTGGTCTCGATGAGCGCGCCCTTGGTCACGATGTTTCGCCGGACGTAGTTCGGGTTCGCGGGGTTCTCGGCGACGTCCTCGATCGTTGCATGCGTGGTCCCGTCGTCGGTCGCGACGGTCGCGTTGTCGGTCGCGATCGCACGGACCTTCTGGGTGTTGCCGCGCGCGTCGACGGTTTTGAGGGCCTGCTCGCCGACCTGTGTCTCGGTGGCCTCGCTGCCGAGTTCGTGTTTTCGCTTGCCGCGGATCGGCCGTCGTCGTCCGCCAGTGCGCTTCCGGACCGAGCGTCCCTGATCTTTCATACCCCAACACCGACGAGCACGCTACTTGAATCGATCGATGCCGCACCGTCAGGTTTAGGCGAGTTCCCGTCCCCGGTTCGTCGTGAGCCTCCGCAGTGCGGTCGCCGCACCGTTCGTCGGGCAGGGTGAGACCCGCCTCGCCGAGAGCGAGTTCGTGGTGGCGCTCTCGCTCGACCGCGACTGGTTCTCGCCGGAGCAGGCCACCCGGCTCGCCGATGTCGCGGTCGGCGAGGGACTGCTCGACCGGACCGACGACGGGCTGGTGCCGACGTTCGAGCCCGAAGACGTGACGATCCCCGAGGAGTTCGTGCCGAGCGAGGAACTCCTCCAGCAACGGTCGACCTTCGAGCGGGTGATCGAGACGGTGGTCGCGAGCGGCGTCGAGAAGCGCGAGGCGGTCGCGGAAATCAACCAGTTGCAGAGTTCGCTCGGCGTCACCGTCGAGGCCGCGGCAGTGGTGTACGCTCGCCGCCGAGATATCGACGTGAGCGACGCGGCCGAGCGCGCACTCGACGATCTCGACGCGGGATCGCTGGAGCTCAGTTGAATCCCGCGACGACCGCCGGCAGTCGCTCGGCGAGCGCGTCGCGCTCGATCGTGGCGTCGGCTGCCGGCGACGACTCGCCGTTGTCGAGGACGTGGATCGCCCGAAGGCCGGCAGCGCGCGCACCGGCAATGTCGAGTTCGGCGGAGTCACCGACGTAGATCGTCTCGTCGGCGGTCGTCCCGAGCGCGTCGAGTTCGGCCCGGAACGCACGGTCGTCCGGCTTTCCCGCCGCCAGATCGCCGGTGATCACGACCGCATCGAACAGGTCGTTCCAGCCGAGCGCGTCGAGCTTCGCCTGCTGGGCGCACACCGGCCCGTCGGTGAGAAGGCCGACGCGGTACTCCTCACGGAGCGATCTGACGAGCTCTTCCGCCCCTGCGACCGGTACGAGCGCGTCGGTGATCGCCTCGCGGTAGGTGTCCGCGAGCGCGCCTGCCGAGGCGTCGGTCTCGCGGTCGGTGAGCAGATCGTCGAAGATGGGTTCGCGAGTCCGGTTCGTGAGGTTCCGGCGGTGGGCGTCGAGGTAGGACTCACGTGAGAGGGAGGGGCCGTCGACCGCCGCGCTCGCCTCGTCGAGCAGCGTCTGACGGTCGCGTTCGGGGACAGCGAGGGTGTAATCGAGATCGAACGCGACCGCCCTGATGGTCATACTCACCCGTAGGCCGCTTCCCACATGAGTGTGGCGAGACGAACCCGAAAGTCCTTGCACAGTCACGAACAGCGGAGCGTATGGGATTTTTCGACCGGCTCGCCGACCGGATCGACGCGACCGACAGCGTGCTCTCGATCGGGCTCGATCCCGACCGCGACCGACTCCCCGATCACCTCCACGATCACGACCTGCCGCGGTGGGCGTTCAACCGCCGGATCATCGACGCGACACACGACCACGCCGCGTGCTACAAGCCGAACGCCGCCTTCTACGAGGACCCCGACGGCTGGCGCGCGCTCCGTGAAACCGTCGCCTACGCCCACGGCAAGGACGTTCCGGTACTCCTGGACGCAAAGCGTGCCGACATCGGCAACACCGCCCGCCAGTACGCGACCCACCTCGATGCGGCCAGCGGGCACGCGGCAAACGAGACGGCCGCCGACGCGATCACCGTCAACCCCTATCTCGGCCGGGATTCGCTCGAACCGTTTCTCTCCCAGGAGGCGGGCGTGTTCGTGCTCTGTCGGACCTCGAACCCTGGTGGGAGGGACCTCCAGAACTGCGAGCTCGCCGACGGCGAGCGCCTCTACGAACGGGTCGCGCGGCTGGCCGACGGCTGGAACGAGCGCGGCAACGTCGGTCTCGTGGTCGGTGCGACCGCTCCCGAAGAGCTCGAAACGGTGCGCGACCTCGTTCCCGACCTCCCCTTCCTCGTCCCCGGTGTCGGCGCACAGGGTGGGGACGTCGAAGCCGCGATCGAGTACGGCCTCGCCGATGGCGTCGGGCTCGTGAACTCCTCACGCGGAATCATCTTCGCCGGCAAGGATCGCGGCGAAGAGTTCGCGCGGGCGGCTGGCGAGGCGGCGAAGCGACTCAAGCGACGGCTGAACGAACATCGCTGAACGAGTATCACGGAACAAGCAGGCACGTGCCGGGCTCGTCGAGGGGGAACCCGGAAGTCCAATAACGCTGTGCCCATCCGTCGAGGTCCGTAGTATTAGTTCCGATAAAGCACGAAAATATAAGATGCTTCGCAGTCGTGGTGGAAACCGATGAAGCAATGATGGACGATCTCACGGGGTTTCAGCGCGACCTCCTGTACGTCATCGCGGGGATGGACGACCCGAAGGGGCTCGGTGTTAGCGAGGAGTTACAGCACGCCTACGACAACGACATCAACCGGGGGCGACTCTACCCGAACCTCGATACGCTCGTCGAAAAGGGGCTGGTCGAGAAGGGGTCGCAGAACGAACTCACCAACTTCTACGCAGTCACCGAGCAGGGCCGGGCGGCGATCGCGGCCCGCCACGAGTGGGAGCGCCAGTACGTCGACCACGACGCCGTCGGCGATTGAGACGGCGTCGTACTGCATGCCGCTTTCAGGACTCAGAACCGAACGTCGTCGCCAGCGTCGCTCCGGCCAGGACCGTCATCGGTTTCGGCACCACCACCGCCGGCTTCTGCCGAGCAGTCGAGGCAGAGGCCGAACGCGTCGTTGTGGTGCTGGTCGCAGACGGCCCGCCCGCACTGATCGCAGGTGTGGCTCGCTTCGGCGCTCTCACAGACCTGACACAGCCCGGATACGCTCATATCCGGGGTTCGTCATCAGGAAACTTCAACTTGTGGCGGGAGACTTACGCCGTTCGGGCCACAAGCACTGTCGTGACTAGGTCGGGGCTCGTAGTTGGGCTCGGCGGAGTGTTCGCCGGACTGACCGTCTTCACGACGGTGCTCGGCTTCGTCTACAGTCCGGTAGCGCTCGCACTCGCGGTTCCGTTCGGGGCCGTGACCTACTTCCTCTGGTATCACGTGAGTGGTCGGCTCCGCGAGCGGGTGTACCGACAGACACGCACCGCGGGTCCCCGACGAACCGAGCGAACGACGCGAGCCGGCCAAACGACACGAACCGGCCGCGCCGAGACCGGCGGGTTCGGTGCGGGGCCGCGCGAGGAGTGGACCGGGCCGCGAAGCGACGGTGGTTTCGATGCCGGCGGTCGGCGACGAGCGACTGCCGGCGGGCAGCGCCGGCGTGGCCCGAGCACGGCGGCGGCGTACCGCGCCCTCGATCTCGAACCGGGTGCGGACGAAGCGGCTGTCAGAACCGCATACCGCGAGAAAGTAAAGGAAGTTCATCCCGATACCGACGACGGCAGCGAGCGCGCGTTCAAGCGAGTACAGAACGCCTACGACCACCTCTCGGACTGACGACCGCAGGAGCGTCCCAGCGCTCGGCCGCACACTGCGATCCGAACCCGTAACCACCCGGCTCGCCCACGTCACGTATGAATCGCGCAGACGCCGCTCCCGAGGCGCGACCGCCCCTCGCGGTCGACATCGACGGCACCCTCACCGATCGCAATCGAGTCGTCGATCCACGAGTCTTCGACGCGCTCCGAGAGTGGCCCGCACCGGTCGTTCTCGCCACCGGCAAGGCACTTCCCTATCCGGTCGCCCTCTGTGAGTTCGCCGGTCTCGCGACGCTCGTCGTCGCCGAAAACGGCGGCGTGGTCTGTCTCGATACCGAGACTCGCGACGATATCGTCGTCGACGGCGATCGGACGGCCGCCGACCGCGTCGCCGCGGCCTACCGCGACGCCGGCCACGATCTCGGCTGGGGGAGTCTCGATCTCGTCAATCGATGGCGCGAGACCGAGATCGCGGTGAGTCGCGACGCGCCCCTCGACCCCCTCCGAGAGATCGCCGTCGAATACGGACTCGACGTGGTCGACACAGGGTTCGCGTACCACGTCGTCTCACCCGATGTTGACAAGGGCCGCGGGCTCTCGATCGTCGCCGACCGCCTCGGACGCGATCCCGAGGAGTTCGTCGCGATCGGTGACTCCGCGAACGACGTCGCGACGTTCGAGGTCGTGGGGCGATCGTTCGCGGTGGCGAACGCCGACGAGGCAGCGACGCAGGCGGCCGATCTGGTGACTGATGCGGCGTACGCCGACGGGTTCATAGAGGCACTTTCGACGGTTCGATCTTCCTCATAAAATCCAGCAACGGCAGTCTCGCCACAGCGTCCGGCGGGGACGGCTGATTCGCCGAGGACGAATCACGACACAAATGAGAACCGCGAGCCACACCCTCCCCAGCCGATTCCTTCGCTCGCTCACTACGTTCGCTACACTCAGTCATCCCTCGCACGAGTCGGGCGTCTCCGACGCCCTCCCGCGCGCCACAGCCATCAACAATGGCCGAGCTTCGCCTAGCGTTCTGCCGATCAAATACCATGAATCGTGCCATCATACACCAGAGAGAAGGGCTTTTGCGCCCGGCACGCTACGATCACACATGGCCCCCGACCGGGCCGTCCTCAAGCGGGCGCTCGATGCGGGCGAGCGCGAGGGCGGCAGCGTCGAGTTCAAAGAACGGCTCACGAAGGACCTCCACCTCGCCGACGGCAAGCTCGAAAGCCTCGCGGCACAGCTCCGCCATCGGGTGCTCTCGGGCGACGGCGAGGCCACGTACGTGGTGGGCGTCACCGACGACGGCGGGCTCGCGGGGATCCCCCACGACGACTTCGCGGAGTCGATAGACGTGCTCTCCTTGCTCGCCGAGGAGGCCGACGCCCACATCGAATCGGTCGACACGTGGGGGATCGAGGACGGACTCGTCGGCGTCGCCACAGTCAGAGAAGGCGCGCTGCTGGAGGACGACGGTCACATCGTCGTCGGCACCGCAGGTCACGTCGACCATGGCAAGAGTACGCTGGTCGGGTCGCTCGTCACCGGCCAACCGGACGACGGCGAGGGGAGTACGAGAAGCTTCCTCGATGTCCAGCCTCACGAGGTCGAGCGCGGCCTCTCGGCGGATCTCTCCTATGCGGTCTACGGGTTCACCGATGGCGAGCCGATCCGAACCGACAACCCCGACCGGAAGACCGACCGCGCCGCGGTGGTCGAGTCGGCCGACAAGCTGATCTCCTTTGTCGACACCGTGGGCCACGAGCCGTGGCTCCGAACCACGATCAGGGGATTGGTGGGCCAGAAACTCGATTACGGCCTCCTCACGGTGGCAGCCGACGACGGCCCCACCAAGACCACCCGCGAGCATCTCGGCGTCCTCCTCGCGACCGAACTCCCCACGATGGTCGCGATCACGAAGGCGGACATGGTCGACGGCGAGCGCGCCCTCGAAGTCGAGCGCGAGGTCGAGCGCCTGCTCCGAGACGTCGGCAAGACACCGCTCCGCGTCGAGCGTCACGGTGTCGACACGGCGGTCGAGGAGATCGGTGGTGGTGTCGTGCCGGTCCTCCGAACGAGCGCGGTCACGATGGAAGGACTGGGCACGCTCGACGACCTGTTCGAGCGCCTGCCGAAGACCGGGGAGAGCACGGGCGAATTCTCGATGTACGTCGACCGGAGCTACAAGATCACGGGCGTCGGCGCGGTCGCCTCTGGTACTGTGCGCTCCGGCACCGTCGAGGCGGGCGACGAACTCCTGCTCGGCCCGTTTCCCGACGGCTCCTTTCACGATGTGGAGGCGCGTTCGATCGAGATGCACTACCATCGTGTGGACCGCGCGAAGGCCGGACGAATCGTTGGCATCGCGCTGAAGGGCGTCCGCGAGGCCGACGTCGAGCGCGGGATGGTGCTCCTGCCACGCGAGGCCGATCCCGACCCCGTCCGGGAGTTCGAGGCCGACGTAATGGTGCTGAATCATCCGACGCGGATCGACGACGGCTACGAGCCGGTCGTCCATCTCGAAACCGTGAGCGAGGCCGCCGCGTTCCACCCCGCCGAGGGCCAGCTTCTTCCCGGCGACACCGGCTCCACGACGATCCGGTTCAAGTTCCGACCCTACCTCGTCGAGGAGGGCCAGCGCTTCGTCTTTCGCGAGGGCCAGAGCAAGGGCGTCGGGACCGTGACCGACGTATTGCCCGTCAAGTGAGAGAACTACCCGAGCCAACCCCCGTCGAACCCGCGCTCGTCACGCCGAACCGCATCGTTTGAGTCGCCGACGACGCTATCTGGGTGCGTGAAAGCCGTCTTCCACCACTCGAACGACGACACCGGCCTCCACGAGCGGGTCGTGAACAACGTCGCCAACTTGCTCGACGACGGCTCGATCGATCTCGACGCGATCGCAGTGGTCACGAACAGCGGCGGGCTCGCGCTGGTCAGGGAGGACTCGCCACAGCGCGAGCACGTCGAGACGCTCATGGAGTACGGAGTCACGTTCAAACAATGCCAAAACACCATCGCGGGCACCGACACGACCACCGAGGACCTCATCGACGGCGTGGAGCTCGTCCCCGCGGGCGTCGGCGAACTGACGCGCCTCCAAGCGGAGGGCTACGCCTACATCAAGCCATAGCTCGTGAACTCGTGTGATCCGAGCGTGTGCCGGTTCGCGCTGAATCAGAGGAACAGCGGCGGAATCGTGTTCTTGAAGATGTTGAGCGAGATGAGAAAGAGGAGACCGATCACGAACCAGTTGAACCGCTCCTCGTCGATCTCGATGCGGCGGAGATAGGTGCCGGCGAGCAGACCGACGATCGTGACCACCGCGATGGCCGAGCCGAGCCAGAGCCGGTAGGTCGTGATGAGGTCCGTAAAGAGTGCCATCTGGAGGATGCGAACGGTGAAGATAGTGCCCAAGACCATCGAGAGCCCGCCGATGTAGCGCTCGGCGTCGCGCTCGAAGGTGTGGAAGTACGCGGGGAGCAAGGGGCCGAGGTTGGCGACCGCGAGCAGGAAGCCTTCGAGCAGGCCTGCGACACCCAGCGCGACCGGGTGGTGGGCCTCCTCGATCGTCACGAAGTCCTGGACGACCTGGAAGATCACGTACGCGAGGATGATCAGCCCGATGATGAACGGGACGATCGGGCCGGTGCTGAACTCGCTGAGGAAGAACACACCGATCACGGTACCGACGATCGCGAGTGCCATCAGCACCCACTCCTCGCGGATGAAATCGAGTCCGGTGTCGGTCTCGCCGATCTGGAACATGTTGATCATCCACGGCGGGATCGCGAGCACGACCACCGCAAGCGTCGGGTCGATCACCGACGCGAACACGGGGGTCGCGACGAGCGCGTAGCCGAAGCCGAGCATGCCCTTGATCGCGCCGGCCACGACCGCCGTCACGACCAACAGCGCGAGCAGTCCGGGCGATATCGTGGACTCGATCCCGCTGGTGACGTTTTCGGTACCGGGGAAGAACACGATCGAACCGGCGACGACCGCGAGCGTCGCCAGCGCCATCATCACCTCACGGTACTGCAACGCACGGAGGTTGGCGACGAAGCCAGCGACATCGATCTGCGTGTCTGATGTACCCATGATGTAGAGCGAACGAAACGGACAGCCGACCGCTTCTCATCCGCTTGTAGGGGTCCGACACGCATAGCCACCCGTCATCCGGAGCGGTCTGCCCGTAGCCATGTCACCACCGAAACTCCGAATCTGCCGAAATCAGTCCGATACGCCCCCGTAACTGTCGCTCGGTCGACCGCACCCGTCCCAGAATAAGGAGTTTATTGCCGGTAAAACGTCCGAGCGACAGTCAGCGGGTCTGCCACGGCGGCTCGTGGAGAGCCGTCATCGAGTCGAGTGTGTATGCGGGCACCGGGTCAGGCGTCGAGCCATCGGCGAGCCACGCAGCCCGGAGGCCAGCCGCCTGTGCGCCAGGCACGTCCGAGGTCAGGGAGTTGCCGACGTGCACAGTTGAGTCGGGGTCGGTGTCGAGCGCGTCGAGTGCGTGGTGGAACGGCGCGGGGTCGGGTTTCGCGGGTGCGTCGTAGCCGGCGTGGACGACGACTTCGAACGCGTCGTCGAGACCGATCGCGGCGAGCTTTTCGGCCTGCATCCCGGGCGCGCCGTTGGTGACCACGCCGAGGCGGTGGTCGGCCCCGAGGCGATCGACGGCTTCGCGCGCGCCCGGCAAGGCATCGACGGCTCGGTGGTCGCGTTCGTCGGCGTAGGCCGCTGCGACCGCTCGTCCGTGATCGGGGTCACGGCCGCGCTCGTCGGCGAGTGCGGCAAAGCACGCGGTGCGTAGCTCGTGGATGGTGTCGGTGCGATCGACGAACGCCGAGTAGCGGTCGTAGTAGTCCTCGATCCCGAAGAACGGCTCGACGCCGGTAGCTTCGAAGGCAGCCGTGAGTACGTCCGCCCCCGACCGGCGGTACGCACACAGCGTGTCGTCGATGTCGAACAGCACCGTGTCGACGGGTGCGCTCATCGTCCGTGAGAGGGGCGGCGAGGACAAAAGTCGGATGGGTCAGTCACTGCGATACGCGCCGTCGACCCGCTCGGCGAGGCCGAACACGACCGCCCAGTCGAGCAGCCGTTCGACGCGCTTGCGCCACTCGTCGTCCCAGTCCGCGCGTCGATACCGTTCCCAGTTCGGCACCTCCTCGCGGAACCGCTCGTAGACCTCCTCGACGCCGAGCGGTTCGTCGGCCGCGTCGAGCACGTCGAGAACGGCGTCGGCCCCGAAGACCGTCTCGCGAAACGCGGCAGCGAGGTCGGCGAGGTCAGGGTCGCGTCGCAGCCGCCGATAGCCCGATTCGGTCTCCTCGGCGAGACCGAGCGCACGGAGAAACGTGACCCACTCGCGGGCCGTCTCGCGCGCGTCGAGGGCCGTCCGATCGACGAGTCGCGCACAGCAGTCGTTCTCGCTGCTGGGGATCAGCGGCAGCGCCTGCTGGGCCTCCGCGACGAACTCGTGGCTCCGCGGCGCGGGAACGATCTTGAACTTCACAGTCCGAAGGCGTCACCGAGCACGTCCTCATTCGTCGCCCCGAACGCGTGGGTCGGGCCGCCGCTGACGTCGACGGTGACTTGCGCCGGCGCGAACAGCCCGTCCGAGAGCTCGGCGAAGTTCCAGTCGACGCCGTCGAGAATCGCCTCGAACGGGGCTCCGTACTCGTCGCTCGCAGTCGAGGTGAGTTCGTCGAACCGGTCGAACTCCTCGTCGACGGTGAGGTGGACCTGACCGCCGTAGGCGAGCGCGTCGTTCGCGAGGGCGATCGCGGTCGCCTCCTCTCCCGCCACGGGTGCGACCGGCGCGTTCGCACTCACCGACCGAATGTCGAGCGGATCGTAGCCGAGGTCGGCGAGGCGAACAGTCGCGAGTTCGGCAGCGCGCGCAGCGGCCGTGACGCTGCCGACGAGGCTCGCGCTCGGAAACGAGGGGAGGAAGACCGCGTTCGCCCCGATATCGGTTCGGTCGGCGATCCGCTCGGCGACCGCCTCCCCTGGGAGGTCGTCGGCCTCGATCGCGAGTGTCGCGAAATCGAAGTCGTCCTCGTAGCCCACCCGCGCGAAGATCTCCTCCTCAGCGAGGAGTGCGCGCCCGGGACCGCTCGCCAACCCCTCGAACCCGTCGAGTGCGAGCTCCCAGCCTGCCTTCTGCGCACAAAGCAGTGCGAGCGCCGGACGGTCGGTCGTGCAATCGATATGGGGGACGGGCGCGCCAGCGACCTCGCCCAGACGGTTCTGGATCGTCGCGAGCCCCGCCGTCTGGATCTCGGCGAGAAGCAAGCCCGCCTCGATACCGCCAGCGACGTCGTGACCGAAGTCGAGCACCGTGGCCCCGTTGTCGAGTTCCGTGATCTCGATCGCGAGTTCGTCGGCGAACTCGATGGCCTCCTCGACGAGTTCGAGCGCCATCCGATTGAGACTCTCCATACCGCGGGTTCGACGGCGTGGGTGAACGGTCTGTCGGTCCTGTCGGTCCTGTCGGCGACCGATCTACTCGTCGGGGTTGCCGCTCGCCGCCCGGCCGAGTTCGCGTTCGACCGCATCGACTTTCTCGCTCGCCGAGTCCTCGCTTGCGCGTTTGTCGTCGATCTTCAGGACCGTGCTCACCCGGTCACCGTCGACGGCCTCGTGGGCCGCCTGGGCCGCAGCGAACAGTTCACCCACTTCCTCGGCCTCGATCACGGTGCCCATCGGGTTGGTTTCGTAGCTCACGTCGAACTCGTCGAGTGCGTCGACGGCCTTCGCGACCTCGCCGGCCATGCTGCCTTCCCGGACTGGTGCGACACTGAGTAGTGCAACGACGGTCATGGCCGCGGTACGTCCGGCACTCACCTAACGCTGTGGGCCGTCGGTGTCGTGGCCGCCTCGCGACCGTTCGGCGACGGCGCGTCGATCACAACACCCATTCCCTCCGGACGGGAACGCGGAGCATGATCGGTATCGTCGGTGGCGGCGTCGCGGGCCTCGCCGCGGCCTATCGTCTCCGGAAGGCCGGCCACGACGTGCGAGTGTTCGAGGCGAGCGACGATGTGGGGGGACTCGCCGCGACCTACGAGACTCGTGGGGATCGGATCGAGAAGTTCTACCACCACCTCTCGAAATCCGAGGAGACCATCGTCGAACTCGCCGCGGAGCTCGGCCTCGGGAGTGCGGTCGAGTGGCACGTCGGGAAGAACGCCTACTACGTCGACGGTGTGGTCCACCCGATGGACAAGCCGTGGGAGATCCTCGCGTACCCCCATTTGAGCCTCTACGATACGTTCCGGCTCGGCATGTTGACCCTCGATATCGACGTTCGCGGCGGGATCCCGAAATTCGACACCTACGACGATCTTCGGGAGTTCGAGGACGTGCCCATCAAGGAGTTCCTGCTCGATCACACCACCCGTGGCGTGTACGAGAACTTCTTCGAACCCCTGCTGGAGGCGAAGTTCGGCTCGCGAAAGGACGAGGTGAGCGCGGCGTGGCTCCTCGGCCGGGTCAAGTTCCGGGGCGAGCGCGACCTCCTCCGCGGCGAGTTCCTCGGCTACTTCGACGGCGGGTTCCACCGCCTGATCGACGCGCTCGTGGCCGCGGTCGGCCGCGAACACGTCGAAACGGGAGCCCGCGTCATGGACGTCGAGACCGCCGGCGGCGCGGTCGATTCGCTCACCGCCGAGACCGAGAGCGGAACCGAGACCTACGACGTCGACGAGGTCGTGGTCGCTGCGATGCCCACTGTACTAGAGGATCTCACGGGATATTCCTGTGAGATCGACTTCCAGGGGACGGTCTGTTCGGTGCTGAGCCTTTCGGAGTCGGTGATGGACACCTACTGGCTCAACATCGCCGACGACGCGCCCTTCGGCGCGCTGATCGAACACACCAACTTCGTCCCAGCAGAACGGTACGGCGGCGAGCACCTCCTCTACGCCGTGAGCTACGTTCAGGATTCCGACGAAGCGCTCTGGCGGATGGACGACGAGGGTGTCGAGGAGACGTGGCTCACCGGGATCGAGGACCTGTTTCCCGACTTCGATCGCGGGAGCGTGAACTGGATCGAAACCGCGCGAAATCCCCGCACTGCACCGGTCTACGAACGCGGCTATCTCGACATGGTGATCCCCTACGATCTCGGAAGCGAGGTCGCGGCGGGGCTCTACTACGCGGGGATGGCGAGTCGAGCACAGTATCCCGAGCGCAGCCTCAACGGCGGGATCGTCGCTGGCTTCGCCTGTGCCGACCGGATTCTGGATCGAGACGGCGTGGACGACGTGTCCCAGACCGTCGTTGGAGCCGAACCGATCGGTGATGGTGGTCGGTGAGATCCAGCTCTACGAGAGTTCGTCTGTAATTCGACATCACTCGGGCAGGCTCAGAAGCGCCAGCAGCTTCAACCCCACGAGGGTTCGTCTGAAACTCGTCAGACATAGTATGAGTGGTTATGAATTAACCGCTTCAACCCCACGAGGGTTCGTCTGAAACTATGCGCTCAGGGTACTGGAACTTCCGCGAGCGAATGCTTCAACCCCACGAGGGTTCGTCTGAAACTTCGCGTCGGTAACGACTCGCTGGTTGACGGGACGCTTCAACCCCACGAGGGTTCGTCTGAAACTTCGCGTCGGTAACGACTCGCTGGTTGACGGGACGCTTCAACCCCACGAGGGTTCGTCTGAAACTCATCCACGATCCCCCGGTGCTTCGCGCAGTGGCCGCTTCAACCCCACGAGGGTTCGTCTGAAACAGCACAGACTAAGATACCAATGCACGGAACCACAGCTTCAACCCCACGAGGGTTCGTCTGAAACGCTGTCGGAGTTGTTCGCGGCCACGCCCCACGCGCTTCAACCCCACGAGGGTTCGTCTGAAACAACAGACACTCCGTGTTCGCGCCGTCGCGTGGTGCGCTTCAACCCCACGAGGGTTCGTCTGAAACCATGAGTGACGCTGATCGGCCCACCGAGAATACGACCGCTTCAACCCCACGAGGGTTCGTCTGAAACTCTCTTTAGCGTAGAGGTTGATGGCATCGAACGCTTCAACCCCACGAGGGTTCGTCTGAAACTCCAGGTTTAGAGCCGATGGTCGAACTCCACAGGCCGCTTCAACCCCACGAGGGTTCGTCTGAAACTCGACCGTCCCCAACGATTCGCTGGCGAACGTGACGCTTCAACCCCACGAGGGTTCGTCTGAAACCGCCGCGCGGCACGGACGGCTGTTGGCTCGTGTGGCTTCAACCCCACGAGGGTTCGTCTGAAACACAACGGGACATCCAATCTTCGTGTCCGTCTCGCTGGCTTCAACCCCACGAGGGTTCGTCTGAAACACGCCCACGCATTTGACGCCTGCGTGGAGAGCCAGCCGCTTCAACCCCACGAGGGTTCGTCTGAAACGCGATTCGGTTCTCCATCGTGTCATGCTCTAACCCGCTTCAACCCCACGAGGGTTCGTCTGAAACACGGTGGCGGGTCAGGCGCATCAACTCGGAAGTGGCTTCAACCCCACGAGGGTTCGTCTGAAACCGTCAGAGAAGAGGACAAGCGCCGACTCGAAGAGCGGCTTCAACCCCACGAGGGTTCGTCTGAAACCGTGCACGAGGACGAGGACGAGAGCGACGACTGATGCTTCAACCCCACGAGGGTTCGTCTGAAACGATACTGGATTGCCGTTGATAAACGCCTCTTTGAACGCTTCAACCCCACGAGGGTTCGTCTGAAACGCTTCGGTAGGGGTTCGTCCCATACGGCGTAAGACGCTTCAACCCCACGAGGGTTCGTCTGAAACGACGATCCGGGGGCTGGGGTGCGGGATGGGGGCGAGCTTCAACCCCACGAGGGTTCGTCTGAAACTGATATATGACGGGGCAAGGCCCGCGTCGGCCGACGCTTCAACCCCACGAGGGTTCGTCTGAAACCCTGGCTGGCGAGGTGGGACGCCGAGGACTTTCGGCTTCAACCCCACGAGGGTTCGTCTGAAACATACTCTCTCTGTGTTGCTCAGGCTGCCTTTGGGCTTCAACCCCACGAGGGTTCGTCTGAAACTAACGCGTACATGGCTGGAAGCCCCGCTGCTAACGGCTTCAACCCCACGAGGGTTCGTCTGAAACGAGCCCTTCGGCAGCGGCCATGATCGCATCGAAGACGCTTCAACCCCACGAGGGTTCGTCTGAAACCCAGCCATCATTACATCATTACCTTCCATCCCGTAGCTTCAACCCCACGAGGGTTCGTCTGAAACCCAGCCATCATTACATCATTACCTTCCATCCCGTAGCTTCAACCCCACGAG